>CAZTTH010000006.1:29009-109549 GCA_964615975.1 uncultured Lentisphaerales bacterium
TCACTGTCATGGGAGGAATAAATTTGAATAACTTGAATTTAGTCCTGAATCATGGTGCACGACGGGTCGCTATGATTTCAGCTATTACTCAGTCAGCGGATATTACCGCCACAGTAGTAAATTTAAGAACGCAAATTACCAGTTTGCATAGACAATGAAGTGATATCACCTGTTTTAAAATAGATTTTTTGACTCAGAATTACGTCTTTTTGAATTGAAAAACAATATCAGCAATATCGATATTCCTAATATAGCTGAACATATACCCCGAATTAATGCTGGGGAACGATATTTTAAGGTCACGATTTTATCATCGCTCGATACTACGATGCCTCTGATAGACTTATCGAATAACGGAATAATATTAATTTTTCTACCGTCGATCTGAGCTTCCCAAGATGCTGTATAACGATCTGATATTATCAGTAATCGTGTGTATCGAACATTGACATTGATGCTTAACTTATCGCCGCCATCGTATTCCAAGCTAACTAACTCATCTGATTCTAATGGTGGTCCCTTCATTTCTGTCCCAAATTCCGGGTAGCATAATGCAGTTTGTTTAAGGTCGATAATTTCTAGGTCATGGAGTGGATTGGTACTTTTTATTAAATTTGGAACCAAGCGTACCCGTGGGAAAGCTCCAGTTACCTTAAACATTATGGTAGATGAATGGGCGTATCGTACGGATGTCAATTGTAAATGTTTTTTATTCGTAAAGTATTGCCAATTATCCTTTGGCGATATTCCCAAATATCCATTTACCAAATATGCGCCTTGCCAAAGGGGTTGATTAATCGAAGCAACATGACGGAAAAGATGATCTTCGCTGCTCATCTTTTCATATGCAGAATCTACTTGCCGTAGGGATCGCAATTCCATTGCAGATAGAATGGGAAAGGAATATATGGCTATATCGATCAAGCATAACAGGCATAGGTATGATGAGATATATTTTTTTCCGGTATATAATAAATAAATTAAAATCAGAATTGAGATTCCTAAAATTGGTCCATTTGCCAGCATCTTCAATGTCCCTAGATATAGCCTAGTATCACGAAAATTTATATATGGTGATAGACTTCCAATTATACATAGGAATACGGAAATCAGGGATGGTAGCAGAATCAATATTGTTACTGGTCGGGTTATTTTAATAAGGATTTGTTGGCATGAAATTCGATCCAGCATTAGTGCACTTAAAAATGCAGTGCCAAATAAAACCAGAGAAAAATATCGTGCGGGTGAACGAAATTGAGAAATATAGGGGATATGCTGAAGAAATTGATATAACCCACCATATTTTCCGAATGACAACAATATAAATATAAAGAACCATATTCCACCTGCTAACCATTGTCGTCGTATCACAGCATGATTTCTCAATAAGCTGTTATCAATGAGAAATATGCCCGACATTATGATGGTCATAACCGTTATTCCAATATAACTGGGATATTCCTGATGCGAGTTTAAGAACTCGAAACTCATGTCATTATTATAAAACCAGTCCCCAACGCATTTATCAATAAATAAATCAGGCGAAAAATGTATTAACAGGTTTAGTGGATGTAATGAAAAATTTTCACGTTCTAGGGGCTTTAAAATGCTTCGTGATGATTGCGTGAAATAGTCAATTGTTGGTAGAATTTGTAGCATCCCTATCAATAAACCACCTAATAGTCCCAAACTTAAAACTAGGGTAGGGCGGGGTGACAGCTTTATGGTTCGGGTAAATATAAGGCTTATAAATGATAGAACTAAAGCAATAGCAATAATCCAGACCATTTGGGGATGACCCAGCAATAACATGGAAGCCATGCCCGATCCAAACATTATGGCATACTTTTCTGAATACCGGGTGTTATATATCCTTTCGAGAAAAAATAACATCCATGGGAGATGGCTATATACCCATATCATGTTTACATGGGGAATGTGAGCAATCATAAAGGGACTTATAGCAAACAATCCAGATCCCATAATGATAGCGGATATAGTTTCTAATTTGGCACTTTGCTTAAGCAACAGGAACATACCAGTAAAAGCAAATGGAAAAACTAAAGCAATTTCCAAGCTCATTGCCGATGTTGCCGGAAAAAAAAAGTAAAGCAACATATGGGCTGGATGGAGTATTCCTGATTGACCTTCTCCCAAGTGATCGTAACCCCGATATAAAAAAGGGTTCCAAAGACCTAATTCACCACGTGACAGGCTCAATTTATAATACAACCGCCATGGTATGTACTGTTCTCGCAAATCAAATTCAGCATAAATATTTCCAGAAATGAACGGAAAAATTACAATTAAGTATAATAGCAATATTCCCAGGCAAAGAATTCCAAATCCGCCCAATTGATTCTGTATAAATGATTTTGATGGCATATAATTAACATTATAACAGATGGTTTTTTTATAGATATGTAATGAGCAGTTTACAGTTCGATTTTATCAGTGATCAATCGGTTACGCTAATCAACTTAAATCACATTAAAATAAACAGATTGGAGTAAAGTGTTGAGTAATCAAGCGGTAAACCATCAGGTACGAACTAAACGCAGAAATAATTATCTCACTTGGCTTTCATTGGGATTGATTGCACTAGTTATTACGGTTGAAATTTCATTGGCATGTACGTTTCCGGTTATTATCAGATCACGTCAACAATGGAGCGAAGAAATTACTCGCCAGCGTCTTTTGGCGTTTATGGATCAAATACGTATCCATTGTCAGGAATCAAATAATGATTATTCTAATGACATCAATCGAGAAACACTGCAAATAATGGTTGAACAACTAGATGATCTAACGCTTTTTCTACGTGCAAATGTTGAACAACTAAACGTAAATCGACTTTTGGAATTTGAAGATGATCTGCAATATTTGTCCGCGACGTTGGATAAACTAGATATGGGGAAACTATATCCTGCAGAAGTTACAATTGATACTGAGAAGTATTTGCATTATTTACTTGACGGCACACATGACAGGTAATCTGGTGATACTAACTTTTTCCACAATCAAACAACAGTTAATTTTCTGGAAATATCATTGATTATGGGTTGAGCATGAGTCCGGCCGTTCTCAATAAATATATTCCAGGTTTCACAACCACATGCAACCGAACCAGCCAGATACAGATTGGGAATGTTTGATTCAAAGGTGAGTGGATCATAACTTGGAATTAAATTATCCGAATTTAGTTGTATACCCGGACCACGCAATAATGCCTCATCGGGACGATACCCTATCAAGGCAAATACAAAATCTACAGGAATGAGAAAGCTATTTTCTAAACAGATTTGATCATTCTGATGTATTAATTCAATTGATTTGTGGGCAATAGATTTTACTCTGGTATTAAAATAAACATTTATTTCTTTGTTTTTAATCCGATTATCAATATCAGGTTTAATCCAATATTTCACCGATCCGAGTTCGGATCCACGATGTACAATGGTAACCTTAGCACCATGACGAAATAAATCCAAGGCTGTCTCAACGGCTGAATTCCGTCCCCCGATAACAACAACATTGCAACCTACGTAGGCATATGGCTCATTGTAGTAATGAAATACATGGGATAAATCCTCCCCCTCCACATTCAGTCGATTAGTAAAATCAAAATATCCGGTCGCGATAATCAAAAATTTACTTTCAAAAATGTCATATTTGTCTGTACGTATAACGAAACCATGTGTGCTGTCATACTTCATAACTTGAGTTACTGTAGTATGGAGTTTTATTGTTAGCTTGTGGTATCGAACAACATGACGATAGTATTGCAGGGCTTCAATGCGACTTGGTCTTTGGTTGGTGATCGTAAATGGAATTTCATCAATTTCCAATAGTTCGGGCGTGGAAAAAAAGGTCATATTTATTGGAAAACGCCGTATGGCATCCGTGATGCCACCCTTTTCAAGAATCAGATAATTCAATCCAGCTTTTTTTGCTTCAATGGCACAAGCTAATCCCGTTGGACCACCACCGATAATGATAAGATCGATCATAATATTATTAAATTGATACTTATTTGATATGGATAAAATCAGTTGAACCTGACATAATCGTTTAAGTCATTAAATGTATGAGAGGGGGTGTTAAGTTAGAATTAAAATCTTAAACCCATAGTTTTGCGGGAGGATTTTAGCAGTTAAACAATTCCGCGGAATCGAATAGAGTTTTCTACCTTGAAAACCAGGTAAAAGTATCACTGAAAAGGAGAAGAGAATTTGGATACAGAGGGAAGCATAAGTCATACGCTTCGGTAATTCAAGTATCATCTGGTGTTTATCCGCAAGAATCGGTGGAAGAAATTTATATGAGCCTTACGAGAAATCTAAGGACCACTATTTCAGGAATTGGTAAAGAAAATAGAATCTCGGATGATAGGGGGGCATTTACAGGGGGAATAAGTGCATATGTTAATCTCTATTCCGCACAAAAATGGCGTCACTAATGTAGTCAGGTATAAATAGAGCAAGTGAGTGCCATGCACATCACTCGATGTCAATTAGAATGATTGAATTGGGCCCAGAATTGAGTCGAGCTTTGCTGTAAGTCTTTCAAATCTCCCGTTGTCCCAATATAATCGAGATTTAGAAATTTTTCTAAGAATAATATTTCGGTAATATGATCGGGAAGAATCAGTTTATAGAGATTTTTACAATCATTCAAGGGATATATGTCTTTTAATTTTCTACAGTCATGTAATGACAATTCTTTTAACGATGTGCCTTTCAATGCTGTAATATCGGCAACTTCGGTTTTCGCCATATTAACATAAGTAAGATTCATACCTGCCAACGGAGATATATCATTTACAGGGGTATTACTAATATCGATATACCTTAGGGGCATACCTTTTAAGGCATTTAAATTTGCAATTGGGGTATTATTAATAGAAAGATATGATAATTGCTTTCGATACAATACGTCCAGTGAAGTAACCCGAGTACCGCTGATATCAAGTTCCTTCAAGTCCATATCCTTGAGCATTTGAATATCACTGGCAAAAGTGTTTGCCATGTGTAATGACCTGAGAGATAATTGCCTTAAGAAGCGAAAATCGACGATTGGAAGCCCGTTTATATGTAGATCTTTCAAGGTTTTCAAATCCTCCAATACACTATAATCTGTTACTAGAGAATTACTGATGTCTAAGAACTTAAGTGGCATACCTCTGAGTAAGTCAAGATTTTTTACTTTTGTGTTGGCGATATTTAAATACATTAAAGACATTCCATTTAATTGGGTTATATCGGTGACTAGTGTATCCGCCAAATTGAGATGAACCAAAGGCATAAAGGCGATTGTTTTAATGTTTCGAATCTGCATCCCTGTTATATCTAAATACTCGATTTTTTTACCTTCGAGTGCTGTGATATCATTAATGGCTGTATTATGAAAACTAAGACGAGTAATCGGTATTTGTAAAAATAAATTTAGGTTATCAAAAGCAGGACCATGCAAGTGTAGATGCGTTTGAGATATTAAAACTTTATTAAAAAATTCTAATTTATAATCTTCCGGGTCATCAAACCCATATAAGTGCAAGTGAATCTGAGCCGAGGAAACAGTTGAAATTTGAGTGAAATCTATTGACGGTTTGCCATGCAAGTGTATTTCTTCCAGAGGCATATCCATAATAAGCATTGAAATATCAGCGGGTTGTTTTGCTGGAATTTGGAGTACTTTTAATGGCATACCCTTAAGTGGGCGAATATCTTCTACTTGAGTAGCGGCGAGATTAAGATTGGTGATTGGTAGTCCAGACAAAGGCCAAATATTGCGTAATCCAGTATTTTTCGATAAATCCAAGCTGATGGAATCTTCCCCAAAAGTAAATGAATAATGGATATCCGAGATTTCCAGATTGGCTTTGCGTAATTCTATTTTGATTTTATAGAGGCGATCCAATATCTCATTTTCTTCGGTTATGGTTAACTGATATAACCGATCACCTAAAACAAAATCTTGTTTTGCTTTTACGATTTTGGTTAGTTCGCGAAGTTGATAAATGTTGAGTTCATCGCCGCGGTTACTCAATTTCTCTTCATAGGATTTTGCCAAGGTCAAGATGTTGGCGTTATCGATTTCGCCTGAATTTTCAAGGGCTTTAACAGCTTGAGAAAACTCTAAATTGCCAATATGAAGCCAAGCTTTAACAAACCATGCTTCACTATGAAATTTATCGAGACTTATCGCTGTTTCGATGGCTTCCATTGCTTTATCCCACTTGAGTTCTGTGGCAAGTGTTTTCGCTTTTTTAACAAATTCCGGTGCTGATGTTATACTGACTTCTTCGCGCTTTTTTGCTTCTTCCTCCTTAGCCAAACGTTCCCGTTCTTCAGCTATTCTAGATTCTTCTGCTGCCCGCAAAGCATTTAATTCGGATGCCAAAGCAGCTTCCTTGGCCATTCTTTCAGCTTCCTTGGCTTCCAATGCTTCATTTTTGGCTTGCATTTCCATTTGTTTTTGGAGCATTTCTTTTTCTTTGGCCAAGCGTTCTGATTCTGTTTTTTGTTTTTCTTCGATTAACGCACTTTTTTGCTTTTCCAATATGTCTTTCTGCTTTTCCAAGGTTCCTTTTTGTTCTTCGAGGGTAATTTTTTGTTTTTCTAGAATTGCTTTCCGTTCCAGTAGTTCATCGCGTTGGGTCTCTAATTGCTTGCTTTGGGCAATAACGGTAAGTTTTTCCGCGTATAAAGCTTCATTTTTTAAATGCAGTCGATAAACAAAATGAATTGTCAGTGAGACCACAATGATAAGACTTGCGATAGTTGCGACTGAAACCCCCTTGTTGCGCATGATCATTAACGCAATCAGCTTCATGAAACTCGCTTCTTCAGCCGATGTAGCAAAACCACCTTGATATGCTTCAATATCAGCTTGTAATTCTTGTACTGTCTGGTAGCGCAACTCCTGTTTCAGTGCCAATGCCTTCATCGTCACTGCAGATAATGATGTTGGTATCTTGCCACTGGGACAATGAGGAAACTCGCGTCGTTGAATCTTGTCTTCCATATGCTTATCTTTGAGCTTCTTTGCACCCAGGTTAAAGCATATTGGGGGGGGGATATTTCCTTTAACTATATTGACCATCATTTCAGTTAACGATTTGCCGGCAATGGGGACGCGCAATGTTAATATATTATAAAGAATACCTCCCAACGCATAGATATCGGTCCGACCATCAATTTTTTCAATTTGTCCAGTTGCTTGTTCAGGAGCCATGAAATTTGGTGTTCCCATGATTTGACCATCCAAAGTATTCATGGAATCACTACTGACATCGGTAAATAAAGAGTCAATGCCCCGAGTTGCGGATATGGTGCTGCTTTTCGATTTAAAACTATCCGTTTTTGTCTCGGTACTTGTGGTATTAGTCTGACTCTGTGAGAGCTTGGTATTCACAGTTGTATCCGAAGAAGTTTGATCAGGGGAGATGGTTTTACTTTTTACCGATTTTGGGTTAGGCGAATCGGTTTGAAAGCGAATGGAATTGACCGCCATACCATCATTTGTACCGATATTCTTAGCCAAACCCCAATCCATTACCAAGACTTCACCGTAATCCCCGATCATGATGTTTTCCGGTTTTAAATCCCGATGTACGATGCCTTTAGAATGAGCAAATGCCATGGCATCGCAGACCTTCTGAAAAATAGTCAATAATCGAACCAGCGGGAATAGTGCAAGCGTTTCGGGATCGTTTTTCCCGATTTTTTTTAGGATATCCTTGAGTGTTGTCCCGCGGACGAGCTTCATGGTGTAATAGACTTCACCTGAGTCGTTAAATCCCAATTCGTAAACCGGAACAATGCTCGGATGTTCGAGTTGACCAGTTACCTGTCCCTCCTCAATGAAACGAAAGATATTTTCGGTGGATTTTTGACGTCCTTTAAGTAAGACTTTCATAGCGACTTTGCGCTTGATATTGAGGTCACTAGCACTGAGAATTGCGCCCATGCCTCCTTCGGCTATCTTTTCCCCAATTTCGTACTTATCCAATGCGAGTGAATCATCTCCAGAACTTGAACCAGATCCTTTTGATCCTCGAATTCCAGAGGATTTTAAAAAGCTGGTTAGACCACTTCCCTCGGCGCCTACACCACTGGATGATTTTACCTTGGTGTTTGAGCTGTGTATGTTGGTTTTCGGTTGACCTGTGGGTTTTTCAGATATGGTTGGAGTGAAATCGTCATCTCCATCAGCTACTGGAGAAAGCGGCTTTGAGACCCCCTGATACATTACGCCAGTTTTATCAACTTCAGACGAAGATATATCCGACGGACGCTCAACGATGGTTGGCAGGTAATCTTCATCCAAATTATGATCAGATTTTTTTACATCCCCAGGGGGAAAACTCGATTCTTTTTTCAAAGGGGGTAATGACTCTTGCAGATTACTTTGATTTGAAGCTTTAACAGGATCTGCTGATGGGGTTTGAATTTCAGCGGGGCGTTCTATAATGGTCGGAGCAAAATCATCCTCAAATTCAGCATTCTTTGCCGGGGTGTTATCGGAGTGGGACTCCACAGATTTTTCATTCATGGTAGGAGCTGAATCAGAATCATCCTCATCATCGAAATACTCACGACTAACTTCATCTTCAGTTTTATCCGAATGATCGAGAGGTTTATACTCTCCGAATTTATCGCTGGCATTACCTCCTTTTTCCATGGCATTATTTTCCTTGTTGAGCTCCGAAGTTTTAGAATTTGATAATTGTTATGGTTATACCATACAATCGCAACAGTTTGAATGTAAATCCTTACTTATTTAATTTTTTCATGAATTAATTGAAGAATATCGTGAGTCAGTTCTTTTGCGGTCATGCCTGGAGAATGAGATAGACGCCAATTTCCCTGTTTATCAATCAATAGTACTGAAGAAGTATGGTTGATTGATGGAATATTATCAATGCTATTTTCCGTTTCTGAAAAAATACCGAATTCGCGATAAATGGTGTGTAAATCATTTTCACTGCCGGTGAGACCAGTTATATGATCATTGTAGGTCATAAAATAATGCTGTAAAACCTCGGTCGTATCAAAATGTTGATCGAGGGTAATAAAAATAAAACGTGCTTGATCAACTGCTGGTCCCAGTTCTTGATAAGATGTATTTAAAATATTTAAGGTTGCAGGGCAGATATCCGGACAACGGGAAAATCCAAAAAACAAAATCACAACCTTCCCAGATTGTTTACTTAATTGAAATGGTTTGCCATAGTGATCGTGTAAAAGAAAATCTTTGGGTTTTATTGATGGTTCGATTTTGGTTCCTAACCAAGTTGGCACGCGTGGAGAGCACCCGTTGCAATATACAAAAATTGCGATAAAAATGGAGAAATTTTCCAATTTGTTAAAATGGGTGATTGAAATCATGATTAAATCGCTTAGAAATTTTATCGAGACTTTAGGAATCATGTCTTAATAGCTAGGGACAATAATGATTCGAATTATGATTGGAAATGTGATTATTCATTAGGTCAATCTGCCTTGGCATAAGAAAATAACATCAGATAAATTATAATTCCGGTTATCGAGACGAATACCCATATCGGCCATACTTTTTTTGCCAACTTCCTGTGTTTGTTAAAATTTGCTTTGCCAGCAAACCATAGTAAACAGATTATACCTGGAATCAATAATGCTGCCAAAATTGTGTGTGGTATCAGGATAGCAAAGTACAAAGGTCGTGTCCAGTCATGTAATGGGTAGCGAATTGATCCTACATGATAATGATGATAGAGATAACTTGTGAGAAATAGAGCAGCTAGGCTGACAGCGGCGAGCATGACTATTTTATGTAACTTCCTTTTGCCATTTTTTATTGCCCAATACCCCACCAATAACATAATAAGACACATGCCATTCAGGCATACGTTAAGGTGTGGTAATTCACTGATTGCCATAGATCCTTGGTCCTTAGAATTTATGATTTTATTGCGTGTAACGCAGTTTGCATTTGAATAAGCAACTCACCCGTAAGTTGACACTGACCATATCGAACTGAACAAAATGTAAGGGTGATCAGACGAATGTCGCTGATATGGGGATGACCAGAAGTTTCGAGGATTGCCAAATATTCGAAGGGTGTCTGGCTGGTTTTGCGAACATGTTTTTGTCGCTCTAGAGAGTTTAACATTTGGGTGTAAATAAAACCAGCTTCTCGGCGCCGATTATAAAAAGAATTGAGTCGATTGATTTTGATTTTATTGAGTACAGTTCGCCAATCACAGCGAATAATCAAAAAAATTAACCCAATTCCAATTGCCAGGGGAAACAATAAGGCAATATAACTGTAACCGGTAAAGAGGCTATCCTTAATAATTCCCAATGTCCAATTAAACACTTCCTGTTGCTCATTGACGCCAAATTCGACGATTTTCGAATACCAAAAATATTCAATAGATTCCAATACCGTCAAAGCCAGATTCCGGTGCTCAATCTGCACCCCTTCACCAAAAGGAGTGGCATCAACGATTTTCCATCCTTGTCCGGGAATAAAAGCCTCAGTCCAGGCATGGGCGTTTTTACTGCTGATATTATAGAAATCCCCGATCTCATTTTTTTCTACTGGTACGTATCCGATACCGATACGTGATGGTATGTTTTGCAAGCGTAATAATACTGCCATGGCAGATGCAAAACGTTCACAATGACCCTTTCGACTATCAAAGATAAACTCTTCCAATGGGTTTATCCGGTTTAAGTCGGGTCCCCCTAAATCATACTGAAACTGGGTATGGAAAAAGGAGAGTAACTTTTCGATTTTTTCAACCGGTTTATTGGTGGATAGCAAGTAGGAATTCAACCATTGTTTAATGCGATCAAAATTTTCGGGCGGCAAGGCAGTATAGCGTAAAATTTCTTTGGGATTTAAATTATCCTCTTTTCCGTCAGGCAATGTCCAGTAGGTATAATTCACGTTATTACGAATATCGAAACCGGTTTTCACGCTGCCATCGCCAGCAATAAAAGGTTGAGTATATAAGTGCACTTTTAGATTTTGCACATAACCATCCACCGGCAAGGTGTCACCCAGTACTTTATAATTTACCATCCTGACCATGCGAACTGATGAGAAATCATTACGTTCTGACTGCCAACTGCGTTTTACTTTTTTGCTCCAATGGCTTGCCGTCCATTTTACTCCATCGAATTCATCATAAGCATGGGTTTTTAAGTATCCGATATTTTCACCTTCGATACGAAAAATAAGTTGTCTGGCTGCGTCGTTGCCACTGCTTGAACTGTCGAGTTCCTGTGAAGGCTTTGTGGCTACTCCGGCACCTGGTAAAAGTGGCTGAAGTTGTCTTGATTGAAATCCGAATCGTGGGAATGCTACAAAGAAAATAGACATCATTACCGCTAGGATAAGACATTCCTTAAATTGCGGATATATCTTGGTGGTCTTATATGTGGCAAATTTAGGAAATTCGGCACAGGCCATGGATTTTAAAGTCAACGGAATTAGGATTAATGCTGCTCCAATCATGATCAAGGCTTTGAAATCGACTATGACCTGAGTACCAGCTCCAATGTGGATTAAGGCGACGAGAAACGCGGTTTTTTTTTCGCGGAGGGTGGAATCTTCGAGAAGATTTATCACTTGGTATACAAATAGGAAATTACCGGCGAGATAAATCAACTTGTTAAAGCCATATCCCCAGTAAACCGACATGGACTTAAAAAACAAAAAGGCTACCAAGAGGATTAATGCCTTAAAATTGGGAGAAAATATGTTCTTTTTAGGAGTATGCGCCATTGCCAGGATACCCAAAAGTGCATAAACCATGGGAGCCCAAATGTTATCCCAGGAATATCCCTGACAAATTATTCCAGTTAAAATCAACAGATTCAAATGATGTTTATAGCCTGAGTTCATTGGATATTCTGACTGTCAAAATATTTGATCGGAACCATCTTGGCTAGAGGTAATAGTTGAACTTCATTGGTTTGCGGCAAATAGATTATAACTTTGCGTTTATCCTCGATTAAAAGTTTATTGATCATGAGATCGATTTCCGTAGTCGATTCTGTCAATACAAAATTGAGGCTTGCTTTCGATGCCAATTGCTGCACTATGTTAGTCCATTCGGCATAGGTTATCAGTTTAATGGTGTCAGGCATCCGTGCTAATGCTTCTAATATCATGTCACCATTAGCAAACGGGGGAATTGAGTAAACTCCTCGATCCGGCAGGCAAATGAATTCAATTTGATAGCCAGCATCCAATGCGGACATGGCCAAAGATCCAGCGGCCCGTGCAACCCAATCTGTTAATGATTTATTTTTTGTTGTCGGTGTTGAGCCATAAACAGACGGCGCAATTACCAATGCGACTCGTCCAGAAAGTTGTTCATCAAATTCTTTCACCATCAAACCCAGTCCTTTCGAGGATGAAGGCCAATGAATAAGTTTCACCGGGTCATGTTCCTGGTGTGGGCGAACCCCATGAAAATGATCTCCGGATGTCGATTTAAATGATCCGGGAAAGCGACCCCCTAACATCGGCTCGAAACCTGCCGCTACTGGGGGTTTACATGGATAAACCTGGGGATAAACAAGGATTTCCCCTGGACATTGTAAGCGTCTTTGAATATTAACCAGGCCGTAAGGAAAACTGGATTTTATCTTAAGCTGATTAAATGTATAAATTCCGCGTTTAGGTAAACTCAATCCTGGGGACAGATGACGGGTTTCACCCGGTGGCAGATAACCTAGTCGTAGTAGCGCACCCCATGGACAGATAATCTCAAGATGACCGATAGGGAAATCTTTGGGGTTGTCAATCTGCCAGGTATCCTTGAGAGATTCTCCCTCAATACAGCTGATTGTTGCTGGTGGTAAAATTCGAGCATGCCTACAGCTGCGGTAGGCCTTTAAGGCATTCAGGAAGAAACAACCCAACAGAATCCCCAGTATTAGAAACAGTATTCCAGAAAAGGATTGCATGGATACCAGATATAGGGAAAATCCGATCCCGATAACCGCCATCCCCAATTTAGTTGGATAGATCATAATGGAATTGCGACGGATTCAACAATTTCTTCGATAACGGCATCAAGATTCAGTGTGGCATGGCGAGTGCCCTTTTTAACAATGACACGATGAGCAAGTACGGAAGCCGCACTGTGTTTAATATCATCCGGCAGGACATAATCACGATCGTTCAGCAATGCCCGTGCTTGACTAAAGCGTAATAAATCGAGACTGCCTCGCGGACTGGCGCCATATTCCAATGCGTTGGATGAACGCGTTTGATGCACAATTGCCACGATATATCCCAGCAGTTCATCAGTAATGCGGATGTTGTGGACCTGTTTTTGCATCATCACCAAATCATCACAAGTAATTACCGGCTGACTTTGATCAAATGTTATCCCACATTTCCGCCCCAGTAACATAGATTTTTCTTCTTCCTGACTTAAATAGCCAATGCGTAATCGAACGATAAAACGATCCATTTGCGCGAATGGTAATGGATATGTCCCTTCCAATTCAATGGGATTCTGGGTCGCAATAACGAAAAATGGAGCGGATAATTCTCTGCAAGTTCCTTCGACTGATACTTGATGTTCCTCCATCGCCTCTAGTAAACTGGATTGAGTTCGTGGAGTGGCACGATTGATTTCATCGCCCAACAGAATATTAGCAAAGACTGGACCATGCCGAAAACTGAATTCACCGGTGTTTTGGTGGTATATATTGACCCCGGTGATATCAGAGGGTAATAAGTCAGCGGTAAATTGAATGCGGCGGAATTTGCCATCAATTGATCTGGCTAATGATTTTGCCAATAATGTCTTACCCACACCAGGTACATCTTCAATCAGAATATGTCCTTCTGACAATAGGGCAGATATTGCCAGCATTATTACGTCTTTCTTTCCCACCATAACTTTCTCGATGTTTTCCTGTAAGCGGAACGCATAAGCTGTTGCATCAGAACGGGTAAGCAATTTAGTAGATGGTGATTTGTCAATTTTTATTTCAGGATTGTACATAATTTCCTTTATTTATAAATTCATGGTATCTGATTGAAAAATTTCACGGTTTTAGGATAAATTTATGAATGATAGAATGAGGTATTGATCCTTGTTTAATTTTTTTTGTTATGATATTCAATCTGTTAACATAAATATGCCACAATTCAGCTAGTTTCGGATAGGGATAGATATTGATTGCAAGTCAACGAAACCATTTGAATCATGGAAAAATTTTCATTCGCAAATTGACTTAGGCGGCGCCCGATATCATGACGTTCCAGCGATGACCTTGCAAGCATGGATTTTATTGCTCTGACCAATTCATCCACATTTCCTGGTTTTACCAACAGGGAATGATTGGTTTTTCCAACAACTTCCGGGATTCCGCCAACCGTGGTAGCAATTATGGGTAATTCGGCTGACATGGCTTCAATCAATGCTAATCCTAAACCTTCAGATAGTGATGGAAAGACAAAAACATCAAGCGCTCTGAGAATCAAAGGTATATCATCGCGGAATCCCAAAAACAGAACCTTATCGGTGATGTTCATGTCATTTACTAATTGCTGTAACTCAAAATCACATCGACCTTCTCCCACAATAACAAGACGGAGGTTGTCTCTTTCAGTTTCCAGTAATAGCTGGGCAAATGCTTTGATTAAATATTCATGGCCTTTGACAGGAACCAAACGCCCAATCGTCCCCAAGAGAATTTCACCATGAGAGGGAAAATTCAATTGTTGACGTGCAGTTTCCCGGGATATCGACAAGCGAAACTTTTCACTTTGAATTCCATTATAGATGCGTATTACTTTGCTATGATCGGATAACCAATTAGCGCTGATCACATCGTTCCTGATGGCGTCAGATACCGCAAATATTCGCGCGACTTTTTGGTACAGTATCCAATTTAGAAATCGGCGACGAAAATGACGGGTACGATCAGCTCCATGAACTGTAGTTACCACGTGGACCTGGTGACGGCAAAGGCATGCGGCCAGAGTTCCATAAACCGTAGACTTATGGCGTTGACAATGAATTAAATTAATGTTTTGAGAATCCAGGATATTCGCTAGTTGACCTATTAATCGGGGTTTAAAATAGCGGATACTCCCGGCAGGATGATCACAGGTAATAACTTTAATCCCATGCGCGATAATTTTCATTTTAGGATTGAGCTTGCCAGATAAAAAACAAACCGTATGATTGCCCCCCATTTTTTGTAATCCGAGTATCAAGTCTTCAAATAATGGTTTGGAATCAAAGGTTTCTGAAAATAAATGCAAGACTTGCAACGATTTAATCCGATTACTCATGAAAATAATTTACTTTATGGAAAGGCTATATCTGGAGTAAATCATGAATTCCCTGGCAAAGATTTGGCTTCTTTAATATCCCGGCTCCGATAAGCGCTCCCTTATAACCCAATTCCTTGACCAGTCTTAAATCAGCTTCACTTTTAATTCCGCTTTCTGCAATAACCAATTTATTGGGTGGAATTTTGACAATCAACTTTTCAAATACTGATAAATCAATATGCATATCGCCCATCAGATCGCGACTGTTAATGCCAATAAGTTCGATTTCCTGAAACGGTATTTTGTTTAGATCTTCTTCATTATGACATTCCACCAGAGTCTCCAGGCCTAAGCTTTTTGCCAGCTGGGAAAATGCGGAAATTTTGTCAGTCGTGAGTATAGCCGCAATCAACAGGATGGCGTCAGCTCCCCAAAGCTTGGCTTCGTAAATTTGGTACGTGTCGATAATGAAATCTTTCCTCAACAAGGGTTTGGTGGTAAGTTTACGGACAGATTGGAGGTCGATTAGCGTGCCACCAAAAAAGCGGTCGTCGGTCAATACTGAAATACAGGAAATTTGCGAAAACTGTTCGTATATCCGTGAAACTTCCTGCAAATTCAAATTTTCTCTGATTAAGCCTTGTCCCGGTGAACGGCGTTTTATTTCCGCGATGATACTGAAGGAGTTAATGACAAAAGGGGTTTTAAATGGACGTGAGTTCAGTGTTGAATTTTGATTTTGGACGTCATCGATTAACTGAGATTCGGGACAGGAAAGCTTTGCGTCGATGAGCTGGGATGTTTTATAACTCAGAATATCGTGAATGGTAATCGTTTTCATCAGCAACATTAATTTTTCGAAATACTTGGTTTTCTTACTGCAACATAATAGAATAACTCTTTAGGTAAATGGTTATCCAATGTGATTGTCATGCTTTGAAATATACATGAATGAGTAAGTTATTCATCATTTTTGTACAATCAGTAAACATGGAAACAATGGTATCGGATTGCCCCATATCACTAAATATAAGCACATTCAATTATACGCGTTAAAGCTGGTTGAAAATAGTTCGTAACATCTAGAATATTAATCATTTATCAGGTTTATATCCGTGATAGCATACGTATTTAAACAAATTGCTACCATTAATCGGGTTACAGTAACAGCCGATAGCCATAGATCAGCAAAAAAAATGGCATCAGAATTGCTCAAATGTCGTCCAAGCAGCTGTATTTACATCCCTGAAAACGGAATTGTTAACCTGTTTACATTGAAGAATTTAACCACTAAGCAAAAGTTTAAGATTAAAGCAGATGATTTGTCATCTGCCCGCGCCGAGTTGGCGGCAGCCACAGGGTCGAAAGTGGAAGATTGGATTTTTCGGTTTGAAGAAACAGTATCTGATTCTGCTTCGACCGACATCCAATATTTATCTTTTGATTCAAATTTTGAGTAAGTCCCAAAACCTCTGGGTCCCAATCAATTTGAGAGACGTGTTTGTTGAGTCGGATGAATACTTCCCCTAATCCGCTACCAGAATCAAAATGAGTTTGCCATCTTCCGTTGGAAATCCACCCAATATCAAGGGTTTATTATCCTTGAGAGAAACCGTGGTTTTTAGTAAATCGACATTTTGATGTCTTACTTCAACTGCCAAGCGGGATTGCTGGCCATGACACTTTAATTGATATCCACGCGCCAGGGATGTCGAGTATTCAGCAGGCAGTGGAATCAATTTGTAATCGACCAGTTTATAAGATGTGAAAGGCAATTGGGCGGTAAGAATCGCCATCACATCAGCCAATTTATGATCATTGTCCTGGACGGTGTTTGAGGCTTCCACCCATCGAATCGATAGTTTAGTTTCATTGGCATGCGCGAAGCCAAGACCGATAAATGCCCCGATAAAAATTATGCTATAAAATTGGGACTTCATAAAAATCCATTTATTTCTGGTGTCAATTTTAAATCCGAGATCCAAATCACTGTTCCTTGTTGATTGGGAGTATTCATTATAAACATTGCGCTATAGGAAGTGAATACCTCAAGCTGATCAACTTCATTGGTTGCATTATCATGTCGTACCGCATTGGGAATTAGGAAATAGAGCAAGGAAGCAATCAATAAAATACTGGCTGCCAACCGGAACAAAACTGGCAGAGTAAAAATCTTCTTGTTAGGTTGAACGGCGGGTGTGATCTTGATATCAATCCGGTTATGGAATTCTTCCCAAAAGAGGGCGGATGAGCGCATTTCCATAGGCTGTTTTAGGTTTGTCAAAGCTGATTCGATACCTTTGTATGCTTTTAATTCCATGCGCATGATTCCGGAATATGATACTACCAATGTATTAATATGTTTAACTCAGTTGTTAACATAATCTGCTTCTTGCTGAATGATCAATTTCTTCAGTTTTTTTTTCCCATTATAAATTCGTGACATCACTGTGCCAATACCAACCCCAGTAGCTGCTGCGATTTCATTATAACTTAGTCCGTCGGTATAGCGCAATAACAATGTGATGCGATGAGCATCGTCCAATTCCTTCAAGGCACAATCAACCATGGAGATCAGTTCGGAATGTTCAAGCTCATCTCGTGGGGATGGCTCAGATTCACCAATCCAATCGACTTTTTCAAAGTTCTCATCAACCCAATCATGCAGGAAAAACTGCCGGTAGCGGCGTTGCTGGCGCAACATATCAATCGCGGTGTTATACACCATCCGGTACACCCATGTGGTTAAAGTAGAGCGAAAGTTGAATTCGGATAATTTTTTCCAGACTTTCAGGTAAACTTCCATAACCACATCATCGGCATCTGATGGCCCAACTAATCGGTACGCGATGTTAAATACTAATGGCCGCATGGATTCAAATACTTCGACAAAAGCGTCAATATCACCAGACTTTGCCTTTACGATTAATTGTCGATCTTCGTGTTTTTTCATCGGTTTGACGATCTAAAAGTGAAATTTATTCACAACCCATGGAAAAATTCAGGGTGCTACAAAATTAGAAAAAAATAAATGGGATGAATAAATCATGTGTTGGGTTCGTCATAATTGTAATAAATTCCCAAATTTAAAAAAACATAAACAAAATTCATCACACCAAAATCAGTAAAAGGAAATAATTATGCAAGATGCAATCAAAACTAAAATAATGGCAATGACGGCAAGTCTAATTCTCATTACATCAGTGCCCGGATATGCTGGTGACAGGGAATGGGCGACAGCAGGTAAAATTTTAACGGGTGTTGTAGCCGCCAATGTAATCGGAGATTTATTTTGTTCGTCTCGTTCGGTTACTGTCGAAAGACATGTGTATCGCACTTATCCCAAAGTAACAACAATTCATCATCGCAGACCCATGGTTAAAAGTTATACTTATTATGAGAGTAGGAATTGTCCGCCGAAACCGGAAATATCCTATAGGACAATTGAGTATAAAACCCAACCAGTTTGTTCTGAATTGGTAATTGTCAATATTGAAGATGGCAGAAGGATCATTCAACCTCGAATTCATGGTGCTACAGCATATTTGCAGGTTTACTCCAAGGTTTCCTGTGATTGGGTGACTATCGAGGAATATCCCAGCATTTGGTAACCTGAAGGGGGTTGAACAAAGACCGAAACAGCGATGGATGAACTGATTAGATTGAATCTTGTTCATGAAGGAGTTTGTTATTCAATAGGTCAAGGGTTTCATTTTCTTTTGTTGTCGATTTTCGTTAATGAAACGCCATATCAGTAGATCCTCATGGATTATGCGCAGGAGTTT
Organism: uncultured Lentisphaerales bacterium; assembly: GCA_964615975.1. Lineage (GTDB taxonomy): Bacteria > Verrucomicrobiota > Lentisphaeria > JABSQK01 > JAJFLO01 > CAZTTH01. The sequence goes on from CAZTTH010000006.1 coordinate 48,095, forward strand.
AGCAGAATTAATTCCCAAATTTTTGGCAGTGTCCGCTAAACGATAATGACTCTTTGCAAACGCATCGAGTAAGATCGCCATCATAGGAAGATACCGAACATCTTTCTTCCCCAATTCCCATGGGCCGGTCCAGGGATCCTGGTAATCTTCCCGGAGTAAAAGAACCAGCTGTTTACGCATTTTATTTATTGCCTCGCAACGATTGATATGCTGCGATCGATGGTTGGCTGCGTAAACCGTTATTTCCGGATGCCATTTCAGGGTTAATCTAACTCCCGTTTCAGTAGTATTCCGATGTTGACCACCGGGGCCTGTAGCACGCCAGGTTTGCAAATGACAGGCATTTAATAAAGTGGCATCGGACATTGCCAGCAGTTCAGCGCGAGAGGGTAAATCAGAGGACATTGACGGGCTCCAAGTCAGTAGGTTGAAACATGGCCAAAAGCGGTAACTGCCGTGGGCGAAACGCTTGCATATCAGTCTCATTGTAAAATACTTCAACGAGAAATAATCCGGATGATGGAGCGGTGTCAAATGCAGTCGTGACAACCGGATACTGCAATAGCTTTTTGATCGTATCCGGCGATGTGCGACCACACCCAACAGCAATGAGAAAACCGATGATTCGCCTTGCCATTCGATAGAGAAAGGCATTGGCGAGAATGGTAATCATTATCAGTTTTCCCCATTTATGAATATAAATTTGTTGCACATCACGAATTGTATTCAATTCAGTTGGTTCATTGGATTTGACTGAAAAGTTGACAAAATCATGACGACCAATTAAACCATTTGCCGCTTCCTTCATCTTTTTTAAATCCAATTTTGAATGAAACTCCAGACAATAGTCATACCAAAATGGAGATGGCAGATAATCAGTATGAATCAGATAACTATAAGCTTTTCCCAACGCATTAAATCGGGCATGAAAATCTGGGGGTCTATGCATGGCTGCAACCAGGCGAATATCTTTCGGCAAAGAATTGCGTAAAGCCCGGCAGGAATTATCCATGCTGATCGGGGGCCAAACTGGGGGATAAAAAGTGACCATTTGTGACAACGCATGAACGCCTGTATCAGTCCGACTGCAACCAAATACCTTCGCTTCCATGGTGAACAATTTAGACAGTCGATCTTGGAATTCGCCTTGGACCGTGCGCTGACCCGGTTGGATTTGCCAGCCATGAAAATCCTTGCCATCATAGGCTAGTTTGAATAACCAGTTTTCCGAATTAGTTTCGTTCACAGTATGATTCAAGGGAAGGAAGAAATGGAGATATCAATCATGAATCCTTTGTTGCTCAACGGATTAATCGAGTGGGAACAACTGATATTTCTCGATATCAATGGTCAGAGAAGCCAGAGATGCATTAGCCGGAATATAATAAAGTACCGCAATTTTCACACTGAGTGAGTTCGCCGCGTTTAAGTTTAGCGCGCACATTGGGAGTAACCTTGAGAAAACATCCTCCACAATTGTCATTTTGCACCGTCACGAGACCTTTGCGAAAATTACCAGCGGAATTGATAATCGATGTAAACCGTTCATAGGATGATAAGATGTCAGATGGAATTCCCTCAAGCATAGTCTGGCGTTCTTGCAGCATCTTCTCAATCAAATCCAGGCAATTTTTTTCTTTGGAATCGAGATCAAGAACTGATGCCTGTACTCTGACCTTGGCTGCCTGGAGGGCTTTTTCAGATTGTATCTTGCGCGCTTTTGCTCCTTCCAACTTTTCCCATAATTCCAACTCGCGATCTTCAAGATCCTTGATCGCCAGTTCGAAATTTTTCACCTCTTTGAGATAGGCGTGGTAATCTTCATTTTTTTTGATGGCGGATGATTTATTATGAAGATTACGAATTTTCTCCTTGTATGCATTGATTTCCAATTCAAGAGCATTTATATCACTCTCGAGTTCTAATAATGCATTTTTAGCAGAATTCGACTCCTGCTCATGGGATTCCAAGATCAATTTACATTGATTTTTCTCTTCCGGGATTGATTCAATCTGTTTTTTCAGATTAAATATCCGAAAGTCTTTGTCCTGTAAAGATAATAATTTTTCAGTGATAACATCCATTGCCAATTTTGCCAAATCTCCTATTAGTTAGGATCAAGACTATCGAAGTGATTTAATATGGAAGTACACTAATAATTTGTCTTTGAATGCACTTATTAGTAAAACAGGATTCTGATTTATGTCAATGAAATGAGATTCATTATCTATCCGATCAAAAACTCAGGGTAGGTAAATTACAGTAACCCAGTAAAATGACAACCAGATGCCATGGGTTTATTTTTTTTATGAAATGAACCGGTAAACCCATGATCATAGGCATGAATAATATGAACAAAGCGCAAACGAGGAGTTCATTGCAATATCTCAAGATTCGATTTCTGTTGCTCTTGGTTCTATTCATCTCATGTCAGCAGGACAGCACCAGTATTCTCGCTCGAGATGCTCTTAAGCTGTCAATGGATGGCGGTCAGGATCGCTGGCAAAAAAGTCGTAACATTTTGGAAAATTGCATAAAACGCGGCGAAACCGACCCCCATGTCATCGATTTATATATTTTAACACTCTATCGTGTGGGTGATTGGGAGCGCGCTAAAAAAATTTCCTTACAGCAGATCGCTAGCGATCCCCGGCATTTTTTTACCAACTATTTGCTTGCCAAAATTCATTATGAAGAACGCCGCTATCATACCGCACTGGAATATCTGTTGCGATGTCGCAACATCAAACCAGAACATCTGGACACTTTGATCATGATGGCAAATTGTGCCTCTCGCATCAATTCCACTCTTGCCCTATCCATCTACATGAAATTAACCGAGACCCCTGCCTGCGCTGCTGATTTCTTGACCTACAACGGACTGGCGGTAAATTTCGCTCAAACCGGCAATCTGATTAATGCCGTGAGCGCATTCTCTAAAGCAGAGCTACTTGCTAACGACCATCCTTTGGTTACCTTGAACTTCGCCATTGTTAATGATATTTCCGGAAACCAGGACATCGCCCGGCGACATTACATTCGATTTCTCACACTATCCAAAAACAATTTCAAGACCCAACGATTGCGGGTACAACAAATACTTAAACGAATAAAGGCCTGAACAGGTGTCTGCAGCAGATTTTAAAGAAATGCTCAAACAAAGGTGTGATATTGTCGATATTGTCAATATCTATGTCCCGGTGAAGCGGATGGGGGCAAATTATAAGGGATTATGCCCATTTCACGTTGAAAAAACGCCATCATTCACGGTCAACCCAATGAAACAAATCTTTTATTGTTTCGGCTGTCATAAGGGTGGCGATGTGTTCAAATTCATCATGGACTATGAAAATGTCGAATTTCCTGAAAGTGTACGTATTCTCGCACAGCGTGCTGGAGTTCCCATCCCCGAATCAGCTTTCCGTTCAGCGACAAATACCACGACCGATCGAGAGCTATCTCAACGACAACAATTACTGGATCTTCATGAGAAAATAACTTCCTGGTATCAGCAGCAATTGAGATCCAGCGTGGGACGGGTGGCATATGATTATCTATGCAAGCGCGGGCTACCCGATGATATTCTGGTTAAATTCGCAATCGGTTATGCTCAGGAAGGCTGGCGTCATGCCAGGGACTGGGGAATGCGGCATGGGTTTTCCCTGGAATTAATGCAAGGAGGTGGAATACTAACGGTCAAAAATGAAGATGAACCGCTCGATAAAGCGTACGACCGCTTTCGCGATCGGATTATGTTTCCTGTCTGGGATGAGATGGGCAAAATTGTCGGCTTCAGCGGCCGTATATTAAACACGGATGTTTCGGGAGGGAAGTATGTTAATTCTCCTGAAACTGCCATCTTTCATAAAAGCAAAATTCTGTATGGACTTCATCTGGCTCGAGAAGCGATCAGGGAAAAAGGTTTTGCCCTGCTTTGTGAGGGGCAAATGGATGTCATAGCCTGCCATCAAGCTGGTATTCTCAATGCGATTGCGCCCATGGGAACTGCATTCACGGAAAATCAAGCGCAGCTGTTGAAGCGCTATACTGATACCATTGTGATTATGTTTGACGGCGATCAGGCAGGAATCACTGCCGCCATCCGCAGTTTCGATGCTTTTATGCCGGCGGGGTTGGCGGCCCGGGTGGTTCGCATGGAAGCGGGAAAAGACCCCGACAATCTCCTGCGGTTACACGGGCCGGAAGTTCTGCGCGAAAAAATCGCGGCGGCAGAGGATTATTTTATTTTTCGTGTCGAATTAGTTCTCCAACAGCTTCAGGAAGATGTGATTGATAAAAATCTAGCTCAGCTCATGACTCCGGTCTTAGCGGATTTGGCGAAAGTAGAAAATTTGATCTTGAAGGCTGATTATTGTCGCCGCATTGCCGAACGAATAAAACTTCCGGAAGACGCGGTACGCAAGGAGTTGGATCGAATTACACGTAAAACTGTACGTTCAGGGCTCAGTATTAATAAATCCCTCAGCAATGAGTCTCGCCTTCCGCACGCAGCCGACATACCCTCTATTTCCGACAATGCGGAGAAGATACTATTGGAAATAGCTCTGCATCATGGAGTTATTGCGCATCAAATGATCGAAGATTTGCCCATTGAATGCATCAGTGGATCACCAGTTGGCCAGGCATTAAATTTGATTTTAGCCAATACCGAGCAGGGAAATTGGTCTGAAGCTGCCAATATATTAGTCGCAAAAATCGACAAGTACGACTCAGTCGCAATCGGCAAAGCACTCTTCAACCCAGATTTTGGATTGGACGTTGATAAGGAAAAACTCAACAAGGCTTATAGTGACTGTCTGTATCGCGGTATGTTACTACCTGACATTGAAAAACGTATTCTCGAATTACAACGGGCAATGAAAGGCAATTCAAACAAGGAAGAACGAGTGCGGCAACAACGACAATATATGCAATTGCGCCAGCAAAAAAGTGATATTTATCACAAACTGGAGGAACATATTATCCTATGAACAAGCAGTTATTAATTCATCTTAAATATTGTCTGACTCCAACCACTCGTATCAATAACGCTGCCATCGTCATCGATAATGATAAAATCCTGGCGGTTGGTGGTTTTTCCGCTTTTACTCATACTGAAAAATATCGGGTATTGGAGATGACCGATCATTTTGCCATTCCCGGTATGATAGATACTCATATCAACGGTGGCGGCAGTTTTGATTGCATGCATGCCGATACCGATACGAATGTGGAGATGATGTCACAAATGCTTGCAGTTCATGGCACAACATCATTTGTCCCTACCACCCAATCAGCAGAGCATCCCAAATTGCTGGCAGTTCTTAAAGCATGGTCGGCGATATGTAAGAGAAAAATGCCTGGCGCTGCAGCGGTTGGAATTCATGTCGATGGTCCGTACATCAGTACCCGTAGATCCGGAGCTCATCCGGTCAATCATATCCGCCCGATAAATATGAAAGAAGTTGAAGCTTTAATTGACGCCGGAGCTGGATTTATCAAGATAATGACCTTTGCTCCCGAATTGCAACATGCGCATCAATTGATCCGCCATTTACGCGAATTCCATATTATTCCCGCCATGGGGCACACCATAGCAGATCGCATCACGATCAATCGTGCCATTGATGCGGGCGCCATTCGCTGTACTCATTTGCTCAATGGGATGTTGCCTCTCAGGCAACGGCGGGTAAGTCTGGCTGCCATTTCCATGACAGATGAACGGATGTGGGTCGAAATTATCGTTGATGGTGTTCATATCCATCCCCGTATGATAGATCTGGCTTGCCGGTGTATTCCCAAGGACAAAATTGTGTGTATCAGTAATGCCACGGCAGCTGCGGGGTTAAAGGAGGGTATCTACAAATTTGGCGATAAGGATATTGTCACCCGCAAAGGGCGATCTGAATTAATGGAAGGCATCATTGCCGGTTCCACCGAATATATGGATCACAATTTTTATAATATGCTCGACTTCTCTCATTTAAATGAATGTGAAGTGGCAGCCTGTTTTACTCTAAATCCGGCGCGCAGTATTGGATTAATGGATCGGGGAGAAATTAAACCTGGAAAACGTGCCGATTTAACCATAATGAACAAGGAACTTGAAGTTCAAATGACTGTAGTTGGCGGCGAGATTGTCTATAGCAAAATTCCGGTTGAATCTTTTGATTCAAACTGAGATGGCGAAACGTGACCATACGGAGATAAACTTTCCGGAAGTTGAAATTATTTTTGATTTCAAAGAAACGCTGACCAAATAGGTAACAATTTCACTTTCAAAAAGGTCAATATCACCATAATCACTCCGGAATTATCAAACCCGGCATCACTCACCCATGTCAGACGGCGAAATAATCCCAGCTATTGCGCGATCAGATTTTTGGCCAGTTGTTTTGCCTGATATATACAATCGGGAATGCCGACACCACGATAGGAACTGCCGGTAAGGTATAGACCGGGAATTTTTTTTACCTGTTTCTCGATGATGTTCATCGTGTATTGATGACCGACATCATAAATGGGATTTCCTTGTGGCCAGCGAAAAATGTGCTGAATGATTGGTCTTGCGGTAATTCCCATGATTTCATTGATCTCATTGGTGACGATTGCAGTGATCTCGGCATCGCTGGCATCAGCCCAATCTGTCATACCATCGCCGCCAATAAATATGCGCAATAGCCTCCCATTGTGTGGCGCCCGACCGGGGAATTTATTTGAGAGCCATGACCCTCCAATTATCCGTCGTCTTTCTTGTCGCGGAACCAGAAATCCACCGCTGGCCAGTTGTGAGGATTTGGTAAATTCATCGGGCGTGAATCCCAGACAAACCAATGTTGAACTGACATGACGAAGGGAACCGAGCATTCCACTCAGAATCGGGTCAAAGGCACCGATTAATTTATCGGCAACATACGCGGGAGTCGTCATGATCAGAGTATCAAATGTCCCAATGACTCCTCTGGGAACCGCGATGATTTCATAGCCATCCTGTGCGCTGCGATTGATGCGAATCACCCGCTGATCGAGCCATATCTGCCCTTTAATTTTTGCTGCCAAAGCCTTTATTATGCCCTGCATTCCATCCTTGTGACTAACAAATAGCGCTGGTTTGTGCTGGCCATTTTCGATTCCTTCTTCTGCTTTAGTTTCCCTGGAAACGGCTTTTATTAAACTTCCCCACACCGCTTCATGATCGAGCAGCCAGGGATAGTAGCTCTGCATACTCATTCGCTCTGGATCACCAGCATATACTCCTGCCAACAAGGGAGAAAAGATTGTTTCCATGGCTTCATTACCGAAATGCCGGGAAAAAAAATCGGCCAATGATTCGTCATGATCACTGGTTCGAGGTTTGCAAAAGCGTTCCATCACATAACGGAATTTTCCTGATGGAGAAAGTAAGGAAGTCGTCATCACCGACCTCAAGTTCCGGGAAATACCCAAATGAAACGCGGTTGGATATGGTATCAATCTGGCATTTCGCACGATGTGAAAACTTCGCGCCGCCGGATTGATGGGGACGATTTGTTCGCCCATTCCTAATTCTTGGGTTAATTCATACGCCCACGGCTTTCGCGTGATAAAGGAATCCGGCCCTCCTTCCATGGTAAAGTCGGAGTTCACGAGGGTGAAGATTTTTCCTCCGAGACGGGGAGCTGACTCGATAAGTGTGCATTCAACTTCGCGCCCGGATTCGCGGGCAAATTTCTCCAAATAATACATGGCGACCAAACCACTGACACCTCCACCAACTATGGCTATTTTTTTCATTTTTAACCTGAATTAAGTAATGTCCCGGATTAATGCACACACATTAACGGCGGAGGAAATTGCGCCTTCGTGCAATCCATCGCCCAGGTAAGCGCCAGCATGATACGTGTGATTTTGGCCATTGGTATCGATGACTTCATGGCGGTAGCGTATTGCCTCCACAGAGTATAATGGGGTGGAATGATTTTGCACATGTATAATCTTGGCGGAGTCCAATCGATGATTGAGATTGTAGGCAAGATGGTAGTGAAGATGGTTTGGAGGATGGATATCGCATAACCGGTTCAGATAGGCATTGTAACCGAATTCTCCCGGCTGTTCTCCCTCGAAAAGATCAAATTCACCGAAATACCCTCCATAACGTCGGTACATGGATTCATCGGTATGAATGATGGTTTGAATCTCATTGCCCTGCCACGCGCCAAAACGGCGTCGTTCTTCATCGGTGGGATCCGCAAGCATTTTCAGGATTTGATCGGGGGTGCAGGCGAATACCAGTTTGTCGAAGGTAAAGATTTCTCCCGATGAGAGGCTGAGATATACCCCGTTTTTATCCCGGTGAATATGGTTGATGGAAGCATTACAGAAAATCCGCCCTTTGAACTGGGAGACAATTTTATCGACATAGGTGTAAACGCCGCCATTGATTCTGAACCATCGGACCCTGGCACTGGAGTGTTTTAATACTGGGATCGCGATCTCCAAGGGAAAATTATTTATCGCCTCGTATGAAATGGAATAGGCATACATCAGGATCATTTTCATCCACTTACCATAGACACTGTCGGTAAAATAATAGGATACTGGTTGATGGTGAAATTTAGCTGAAGTGAAATCCATTTGTCGGAAGCGGAGATATTCAGGCAGCAGGCGGAATAACCGGATAAAAAAACGTATCCGGTTCCACAATGGCTCGCGCGTTATAATCAGCGAGGTCAATGATTGAAAAGCGCGGCCATTGGCGAGAAAAAGATTGCTTACTGGATTGATCCCTGCAACCTTCACTTTCAATTCTCTTAAAAGCTTCACAAAATTGACAAAATATTCCGTTTGAAATTCAACCACCCCATTATCTAAAATCAGATGTTTGTCCAGTTTGATATTTGTGACGTTTTTATTCAGGGTGCGAATATTGCCGCCAAGTATGGGTTGTTTTTCGAATAGCGTAACTTCGTGCTGCTTATTCAAATAATAAGCCGTTGCCATGCCTGCAGCGCCTCCGCCAACAATCGCTATTTTCATAATACAGAATCACCTGATAAATATTCATAGAGCCGGCATCCGGTGGTGAGCGCGCCACTGAATCCCGGAAAGCCTGATGATGCGTTGCAAAAATAAAAATTAGAGAATGAGGTTTCATGAGTCAGACGGTTAAAGCTCAGATTGCGCGGTGTCAGGTTAGATCCATATGAATTCCCGCAAGGACTGCGGCAAAACCATTCGTTTGTCGTCGGACTCCCAGTCATGGTAAAGACCAGATGTTTTCTAAGATTCGGGATATAGTACCGCTCCATTACCGCGATCATGGCATTAAAAACCTCATTTTTCTTTTCCTGATATTTCCATGGATCAGCAATTTTCAATTCAAGAAAACGATGATAATCAGCGACGGTAATAAATTCAAGAATTTGCTGACCTTCAGGACAATCGCTCCGATTGTCGGTGAGCAAACCTGGTGCCGTGACCGCGAAACTGGGGTGGCGATAATCGCCTTTCAGATACATGTCATCGAAGCTCAGATTTATATCGGGCAGTTCGGAATGGAACAAGTTCCAGCGGCCAAAGCCATGGCGTTGCAGATCGATCCCTTCGACCACACAATAAGCCATAAAATTTGAAGGGGAATAATCGTAGTTAAGGTGATTGCGGACGGCGGGTGAAAATCGCTCTAAGCCGATCATTTCAGCAGCGCGGCGCGGGTCCATATTGCAGATGATCTCAGCGGCTGAATATTCCATAATATCTGATGTGGGTATGGTTGTGCGCGGATAACCGATGTCATTACCCGCGTTGGGTGTCGCCTCGGTTATCACACTTTTTATGACCCGGTCAGCACAGTGAAAGCCGATGACATGCCGGTTATAAATGACTTCACCGCCATGCTCGACGATGATTTTTACCAATGAATCGATGACATGTTCAAAATGTTTTTCCGGATAATAGGCTCCCCGACAATACCCGGTAAAGAGCGAGACCCAGGCGAGAAATGATAAATCCCGGGGTGGAAGCATGAAATCAGGCCATTGCAATGCCAGCAATGTTTGCGCAGGCAAAGGAAGTTGGCAATGATCAAAGAGATTTTGTAATGTTGCCTTGCGATAAGCCCAAAGATGTCTTAATTGATGCAGTCGCGGGATAAGAGTTGAAAACGACAAGGTTTTGGGCAAGTTTTCCAGGTCACCAGCGGTATGATTGAGAATGGTAAAGAATTCCCTGATACTTTTAGTCGCACCCGGTATCAACGTGAGTAACCGATCGATGAGCAATTGTTGATCATAAGGAATATTCAATACATACTCGGGAGTGCGCATATGATCATATCCCAATGGGTCGAGTTCATTGAATCTGACCGCATCGCCAAGATCAAGTTTGGTGAGAATGCGATGAATGCTTTGTCCTTTGCCACAATTCCATACGTAATGAAGTTGCGCATTGAACTTATAGTTGCCCTCCTTGAAAGTATGGGCATATCCGCCCGGAGAATAATGGGCTTCGAGAAGCACAACTTTTTTACCAGCTTTGGCCATCAATGAACCAAAGGATAGTGCCGCCAGACCACTGCCTATAATCAAGTAATCAGTTTTCATGGTGTGAAAGATTCATGAATGAGGTTGCGGATTAATGCCTTCGCACGCTAATACACAAAGAATAACCATCTATAATTTTCTTGTTATTATTTATTTTGACTATATTAATATCACCATTAGATGGTGTGAAAAGTTAAAAAGTGTCTAAAGACCATTGGCAATCTGGATGGTCTTAAATTCACTTCCTGATCATGCCGGTATCGTTATCCCCAGTGATGATCATCCCTCCCATAATTTGCAGGCAATGGGTTACAATTAAATCAAATATGACTATCATAACACCGTGATGCCCATGGACGGAACAAGACGGCACAGCCATGGGCTTGAGTTCACGGGGGGGGCGATTAATCTGATGTTATCGCTACAGGTTCAAGTTATTGGTTAATATTCCTATGATAATCCCGCCAGACACATCTGATGAAATCGAACGCATCGCTGAGTTGCGCCGGTATGATCTTCTCGATACTCCTTCTGAGACTGAGTTTGATGATATTACGAAATTGGCCGCCTATATATGTCAAACACCAATAGCCATTATTACCTTGGTCGATTCCGATCGCCAATGGTTTAAGAGCAAGATCGGATTGGATGCAGAACAAACTTCGCGGAGTGTTTCCTTTTGCGGCCATGCCATTCATCAGCGGGAAGTTTTCGAAATAACCAATGCGATCGAGGACGAGCGTTTTCATGACAACCCACTGGTTATTGGTGATCCGAATATTCGTTTTTATGCCGGCGCGCCATTGGTGACCTTCGATGATCACGCCCTGGGTACGCTTTGTGTGATCGACAATGCCCCCAGGCATTTGACCGAGGATCAGCGGGATGCCTTGACACGTCTCAGTCGTCAGGTAATCCGCCAGTGCGAATTGAGATTGGCAAGCCGGCAGCTTAAGGAGCATTCGGAGGCTCGGTTTCGCAACCTTTTTGAATTCGCTCCAGACGCTTTATTGATGACTGATATCAATGGCAGAATCGCCATGGTCAACCAGCAAACTGAAACCATATTCGGATGGAGGCGCGGCGAACTCATTGGTCTCTCAATAAATCAGCTTGTGCTTAACTATCAGCACATTGTCCAGTGGGAATCCCGCCTGAAGGATTTTTCGCATGGAAACTTTCATATCCCCAATGAACGAAATCAGGGCTTGATGGCGTTAAATAAGAACGGTATCCAATTTCCTGTCGACATCAGCTGGGGGCCCATAGAAATGAATGCTTCCACGATGGTTCTTGTGGCGGTGCGTGATATCTCGGCGACTAAAAAGAATGAATCCCTATTGCAGCGTCAGCGTCAATTAGCTCAACTGCGTGCGGACATTGGCGCGATTTTCATGAACCAGAAAAACCTGAATGCTCTTATTCAGGAATGTGCTGAAACTGTCGTACAGCATCTCAATGCGGCATCCGCGCATATCTGGTTGATTGATGAAAGAGAAGGCAAACTGATGTTATCAACCAATGTTGGAATCAGCTTATCTGCCCACAATACCTTCGAACAGGTACCGGCTGACATGCTCCAAAAATGGGGTGAGATGTTATCAAGCCAAAAAACACAACTTACAAATGATCTCATCAATGATTTAATTCAAGGTGACCGGGACTGGATAAGGAATCAATACTTGCTGGGATTTGCCGGATTTCCGCTGTTGGTCGGTGACCATTTGCTTGGCGGGATGACCATTTATGCGCGCCACCCTTTTTCCAACGAAATTCTCGTCGATCTTAATACCGTTGCGGCGTCAATTTCCAGCAATGTGGCGCGTCTTATTGCTGAAGAGAAGCTTCGAGTTCTCAATGTCAACCTTGAACAGAAAATCGTACTTCGCACTCAGGAAATCAAGCAGGCTAACGTGGAACTTAGCGAGTTTGCCCATGTGGTTTCACATGATCTGAAAGCTCCGTTGCGCGGAATCGCGTCGCTGGCGGGCTGGCTGGCTACCGATTACGCGGATAAATTTGATGAAGATGGCCGCAAACTCATAACTCTAATCACTGCCCGGGTGAATCGTCTGGATAATTTGATCAATGGCATACTGGCGTATTCACGAGCAGGTCGAAGTCGTGAAGACCGACTAGAGGTTGACCTGGATCTAATCGCTCGCAATGTGGTCGAACTGCTAGCGCCGCCGCCGCATATAAGATTCATTTTTGACGCGAAATTACCTACCGTGTTATTCGAGCCCACCAAGGCACAGCAGGTATTTCAAAACCTGTTCAGTAATGCCATTAAATTCATGGATAAACCTGAGGGTATCATCCGCATTCGATGCGATGCTGAGGATAATCATTGGCATATTTGCATAACTGACAATGGTCCGGGGATTGAAGCCAAATATTTTGAACGTATTTTTCAATTATTTCAGACCCTTATTCCCAGGGATCAAGTGGAAAGTACCGGAGTGGGATTGGCATTGGTAAAAAAAATAATTGAACAGGTGGGCGGCCGCATCTGGGTCGAATCCATACCGGGGGAAGGCGCCGCTTTCCATTTTGTCCTACCGCAAATTATTTCGCATTATCAAATTTAATTTTACTGGTAGATGACATGAACGCTGCTCAATCCATATTATTGGTTGAAGATGATCAGGTCGATGCCATGACGGTGAAACGGGCGTTAAAACAACTGGCAACCCAAAATCCTCTTTATCATGTGACTGATGGCGAAATAGCGCTTGAGTTTCTCCGTGATCCCGCCAATAAACGACCAGGTCTTATTCTGCTCGATCTCAATATGCCGCGCATGAATGGTATTGAATTCCTTACTCATATTAAAGCCGACTCGATTCTCAAGATAATTCCGGTAGTTGTTCTCACTACCTCCCGTGAAGATGCCGACCGGTTTAACAGCTTTGAACGCTTTGTGGCGGGTTATATGATCAAACCGGTGAATTACGATCAATTTGTCGAAATCATGCGAATTATTACGGATTATTGGATTACCAGTGAACCAACAACGTAACCATTATTAAGGAAGACACGATAATGAAAAATAATATTTCCATACTGCTTATTGAAGATGACGTAGTTGATCAGATGGCATTGATTGAAATGATTAAAAAACAAGATTTGCCTTATGCATTGGATTATGCCAAGTCTGTTGAAGAAGCCCGGCTCAAGCTCACATCCGGCACCTACGATGTCATTATAAGTGATTATAAACTAGCCGATGGAACGGCGTTCGATTTTTTTGATCTATTGCTTGACAAGCTAGTCATTTTCACTACGGGCAGCGGCGATGAGGAAACCGCGGCACGGGCGCTGTCATTGGGAGTGCGCGATTACCTGATCAAGGATCCAGAGCGTAATTATCTCAAATTGCTATCCCACCGGGTGGATATCGCATTGCGGCAATGGAACTCCGAGTTGCAATTAAGAGAGAGTGAACAGCGTTATCGCGATCTGGTCGAAAATACGACTGATTTTATCATCATACTTGATCTCGATGGCAAGATAATTTATGCGAATAACGCCTGGCTGAAGTCACTGGGGTTCAGTCATGAAGAAATGATTGGCAAAAGTATACTTAAATTTATTCAACCGGATCATCGTCAGTATTGGGTGATTATGATCCGGCAAGTGATAAATGGACAACAGATGAACGAGATCGAAGTCGGGTTGCGTGCCAAGGATGGGCACATCATTCATGCCGAGGGCAATGCCAACAGCCGCATAAATCACTCAGAACCCAAATGCATCCGCATTATTTTAAGGGATCTAACCTCACGGGTTAAACATGAGTCGGAACGCGACAAACTTCTTAATGATTTACAACAGGCGCAGAATACAGTGAAGTCAATGAGTAAATTGATGCCGATCTGTTCATGGTGCAGGAAAGTACGTGACGATAAGGGTTATTGGGAAAGTGTCGAACATTTCTTTTCCAAACGCGAGGGCTTCGAGTGGACCCATGGTATTTGTCCGGATTGTGAAAAATCGGTACGCGATGAAATTACCAGGCATACTGCTTCGGAATACAATCTCCCGGCGATCCCTGCGGATGATTAACCCGTGAAGGATTTGAAAAAATTCGACACTTAGTGTTCCGCGCTTGAGCTTATTAAAACAGTGTTTTAAGGATAACAACCCACCATGGATTATTTCCTTGAAATTGCCGGTCAAATGGGTATTTATGTGTTATTGGCCATGTCCCTGAATGTGATCTGCGGGTTGACGGGATTGCTGCAGTTGGGACATGCTGGTTTTTTTGCGGTCGGAGCTTATGTCTCAGGGTTGATTACGATCTATCATTTCACCCCGCATTTGGGCTATTTGAATTATGCCGCTGGCGCGATCGGGGCGATAGTTGCCGCCAGTATATGCGCATTGCTTATTGGCATCCCCTGTTTACGTTTGCGTGGGGACTACCTGGCGATCGCGACCTTGGGATTTGGGGAAATCGTCCGCATCGTCCTCAACAATCTGATTTTTCCCGGGTGTGAGCTTTCTTATGACGAGCCCTTTGGTGGCGCCACGGGCATAGAACTGCCGCTGGAAGCTGATTTCGCGCATTGGTGGTTTATCTGGCTGCATGTATTGATTCTCTATGGTCTTTTTCTTAATATCAAAAATTCCGCAGTCGGGAGGGCGTTTATGGCAATTCGCGAGGATGAAATTGCGGCCCGCACCATGGGTATCAATGTTCCATTTTATAAAATTCTCTCCTTTGTCATCTGCGCGGCAGGAGCGGGATTGGCAGGGAGTTTATTCGCCTACAATCAAATCAGTTTATCCCCCAATGATTTTACGCTGTTGCGTACCATAGAAATTTTGCTGATGGTTGTCCTGGGTGGTTTGGGATCGTTTACCGGGTCAGTGACGGCAGCGATACTGCTGGTCGCGATCCCTGAATTCCTGCGTTTCGCGCCACGGATTGGGGGGATCGCCCTGGCTGAACACCGCCAATTGATATTTGCCGCATTACTCATTTTGCTGATTCGCTTTGTTCCCAATGGATTGTTTGGAACCAGGGAATTAGGCGACCTGTTTCGGCGTACCGCATCCAGTCAATAAATCAGAACAGTTATCCCATCGATTGATTTTGCCACCGACATTATGAATATCAATATTCTCCAATCCGATAATGTGACCAAGCGATTTGGCGGAGTGGTGGCTGCGGATGAGGTTTCTTTCCGGATGAAACAACATGAAATTTTAGGATTGATAGGTCCCAATGGCGCCGGCAAAACCACCATGTTCAATCTCATTACTGGTTTGGACACTCCCGATGAAGGGGAGATCCGGTTCAATGGTCGTTCAATCGCCCGCATGTCCGCGCATCAGGTGGTAAGAACAGGGATTGCCCGCACCTTTCAGAATATTCGTCTACTCGGTCATCTCTCGGTATTGGATAATGTAAAAATCGCATTTCATATCCATATCCAGTATGGATTAATGAGCGCGGCCCTGCGATTGCCGCGTTACTTTCGTGAGGAACGCATGATTACAGAAAAATCTCGGGCTTATCTTGAATTGCTTCATTTGGATAAAGACCGTCATTTGCTTGCCAGTTCCCTGCCCTATGGCAGTCGGCGCAAACTTGAAATCGCCCGAGCCATGGCTACAGGCGCCAACCTGTTGTTGTTTGATGAGCCCGCGGCGGGGATGAATCCTCAGGAAACCAGTGAACTGATGACGATTATTCGCCGAATCAACAGGGAATATGGCCTTAGTATTCTGCTCATCGAACATGATATGCGTCTGGTAATGAGTCTGTGTGAACGCTTGGTGGTCATGGATCATGGCAAGGTAATTGCTACTGGCGAGCCCAACGTTGTGAAATGCGATTGTGCCGTCATTGAAGCCTATCTGGGAGTAAAAAAGTAAGCATAACAACCTTTTTAGCCGGTCTTATGTTCAAACGCTTGAGAAGCGGTGCGGACATGCAATTTAGCCTGTAGGGCCGCCAGTTTGTCGGGTGGAAGATTCAATTCCTTTAGTGCTTCGCGCATCTTCTCGGCGTTCTTGGAAACGGCATAATATCCGCAGGATTCCAAAAAAACCGGATCACAGGTATAGATCAGATTGCGGGGATAATCACGGCACATTCCGGGTCGACTGGAATAAGAATCGCATAATTTGGTATCCGGATCCCAGTGGGTACAGCGGAATATCAATACCTTGTCGCGACGATTATTGCCAATATATTCAAAGCCGTTAACCAAATGATGCCAGGTACGCAACACCCAGCGCACTGATTTGAAATAAAATAACGGGGCATAAATTCGAATCATTGGTGTTTCACAGCACGCACCGCAATTATTACATGAACCACATAAATGATAACCCGGCTCTTTCTGGAATTTAAGCAATGCCCTGGTGCATCGCAGGTCAAAATTATATATGACACGCATCACCCATTTAATTGATTTTCTAATCAAGCCATCTTTCATCTTGTCGTTATTGCTTGTCGGATTGACGCTCTTGGTTTTTTATCCGGTCATTCATTATGATCATACCAACTGGGATGATCAGTTGTTTATTATCGGTAATCCATATCTTCGGGAACTATCCTGGTCAAATATTCTTGCCATTTTTACTCCTGGAAAGATTGAAGGTGAATTGATCTATATCCCGATTACCTATCTCTCGTTTTTTGCGGATCGATGCTGGTCTGACGGTTTATCCTCATCAACCATTCATGCGGGTAATTTGCTATTACATTTATTGAATGTCATGCTGGTTTATTATCTGGTTGTGACCTGGAAATCCTCCCCCCTTATCGCTTTTTTTACCGCTGGTTTTTTTGCCATTCATCCACTGCAGGTGGAAGCGGTTGCCTGGATGATGGGGAGAAAAGAGGTGTTGTCGACCTTTCTGATGCTGCTGGCGACGGTGAATTATCAAAATTTTATCCGCCACAGTCGAAGGAAATATTACCTCTCTGCTATAATCACGTTTGGTCTGGCGGTATTGGCTAAACCCACCATGATGGTTGGGCCTGTCATTTTTATCCTGATTCTTTATTATCACCAGCAATCGGAC
The DNA here is from genome assembly GCA_964615975.1 of uncultured Lentisphaerales bacterium. Lineage (GTDB taxonomy): Bacteria > Verrucomicrobiota > Lentisphaeria > JABSQK01 > JAJFLO01 > CAZTTH01. Next base: position 65,659 of record CAZTTH010000006.1, read on the forward strand.
CGTTCCCAACTGATGTGGGTAATGCCTTTTTTTATCCTTTCGGTTGCTGTGATCATTATCAATAGGCATATATCGGTCATCAGCGATAACATTTCTCCTGGCCACTTCTGGTATCGCCTCCAGTTTTTGCCCCACATCCTGGCGGGGTGGGTTAAGCGATTGCTCCTTTTCGATGATCCGAATGTGGTGTATCTGTGGAAATCCGCCGCTGTTGCCGAGCATATTGTCCTGTTTGATTATGTTTTGATTTTCGCGCTTGGTTTCATCATTTTTAATGCGCTGGTGTCAGGGCAACGAACGGTCGCGTTTGGGTTGTTATGGGGGGTGATAACGTTCCTCCCTTCAACCGCTATTTACTTAATGGCAGAACGTGAGTATATCACCGCGGACCGGTATGGGTATTTCCCGTTGATCGGATTGTTTTTTGCCTTGTTTACTGCCTGGCGTTGTCATCAGCCGTTAGTAAAAAAAGTTCTACTGCTCATGCTGTTAACCGGTCTTGCCATCTCATTGCACGCTGCCAAAAGACAGGTGGCGATCTGGGAGAACAGTGAAACCCTCTGGCAATACGCTTTAGAGCAGGATCCCGCGAATCCCATGGCGTGTAATTTATTGGGTAATTATTACTTGACCATGGACAATTTCGCCTCTGGGCGAGAATGGCATCGTCGAGCAATTCAACATCAGCCAGACTACCTGCTCGCCTATATCAATCTTGCCTGGAGTTTCGCCCGGACCAATGATTTCGCGCGCGCCGAAAAATATTACCTTCGAGCCTTGCGAATCCAGCATGATAATATCGCCGCGCTCCTGGGAGTTGCTCGAGTTTATATGGAAATGAACAAATTTGATCAGGCAATCTTTAAACTTCAGTATTTATTACAGCGAGATCCCACCCATTTTGAAGCATGTTACAACCTCGGATTGATATATAAACAACTGGGACAAAGCACTGAAGCATACCATGAATTTTCGCGCGCGGCAGCGATCAATCCCCAGTTTGAAAAAGCCCATTTCAAGCTCGCGGTAATGGATCAAGCTGAAGGTCGATATCCGCAGGCATCCGAGCGATACCTGCAGGTGCTGGAGCTAAATCCCGACAATTATGAGGCACATTTTAATCTCGCAATGGTCTGTATCGCGATGCGGCAACCGGATCAGGCGTTAAAGCATTTACTCAAATTCGAAACCTTGAAACCGAATGATACCGACCTTAATTATTTTCTTGGTGTGATCAATTTTCAACGGGGTGAATATTATCTGGCAATAGCTTGTTGGTTGCAGTCGTTGGAAATGAATCCGGATTTAACCCTGGCTTGGCGTGATGTGGGGAACGCCTGGTTGCAATTGGGAAACACCTCCGAAGCGAAAAAATACTATGAACGGGCGCTGGCGGAGGGAGTGCCGGTTGATGAAAATATCCTCAAGCAACTCCAATAAACCGGCACCGGAGGAATTTCCATGCACCATGACTTCGGTGCAAATTAATTACTGATCACAGGGGGGCAATGCCCACTCGATTGGTGGAATATTGTGTTCAGTCAGGAACCGATTAATTTGGGAAAAATGCCGGCAGCCAAAGAACCCATTATAAGCGGAAAAAGGGGAGGGATGAGGGGCTTTCAGGATTAAATGACTGGGATTATCGATCAGAGGAATTTTAGTTTGCGCCGGGCGGCCCCAGAGAACGAAAACCAGGCGTTGGCGTTGGCGGTTCAATTCGCTGATGACCCGGTCAGTAAAATTTTCCCATCCCAAGCCAGCGTGGGATTGGGCTTGATGAGAGCGAACGGTTAGTACTGTGTTTAACAGGAATACCCCTTGTTTAGCCCAGGAGGTCAGGCAACCGTGTTGGGGGAATGGAATGGAAAGATCCTGAGTCATCTCCTTGAAAATATTTACCAACGAGGGTGGTGGCGGCACTCCTGGATTGACCGAAAAACATAATCCATGTGCCTGGCCGGGACCGTGATAGGGGTCTTGACCAAGGATGACAACCTTGACTTGATTAAACGGTGTCGACCAGAAGGCATTAAAAATTTTATTGCCGGGAGGATGGATGGTAAATTGCTTTTTTTCCTCGATCAGTGCGTTGCGCAGGTGCGTCATATAGGGTTTGTCGAATTCGTCCTGGAGTACAGTGAGCCATGAGGGTTCGAGATCAGGAGGGGGACGATCATTGGTTTTTTCTGGTTGTGGGGGTGAGGGACTGGCAAACAAGTCGAGCTGCAAATGGTCCGCGGATGTTCGGCTTTTATCCATGACAATCGCCAGCCGGTCTTAATGCCCCAGTAAAGATCCGGGCACACTCGTTACCATGTTGGTGGTGCGTTTCGCCAGTTTGAAAGGCAATGAAATGGTTTTCATGGTCAAATCCCCGGTGGCCTGGACGCCTGCTCCAATATCGCGAAATCCACTCGCCATATCGACTCCCGGAAGTACCGATAACGGCAATTTGGCGATTCCAATCGGCAATCGGATTACTTTTACAGCAGTCAGGGGGATATCGACAATATCATTGGCAACATTCCCCGCGTAAGGTGATGCCTGGGTCGCCATAATCACAGTTTCCGGTGTCGCCGGAATCCCGCCGCAGTATGAATTTAGCGGAATGAGAATCAGGTATCCCAGCAAAACCGTGAGAAAAAAATTAGGCAGATGGATTTGGTTTTCGAATCGTATCATACTATTGATTTTATCATCTGAACTGATTATCATTCGTTGCTCATTAATAATATGCGGTGAATATAAATCATGAATGACCATTGATAAAGGGTAAAATAAGAATCATATGAATTTCGAGCGTCTGAAGCGTGGGATTTCTTATCTGCTCAACATCCCATATTCTCAATTCTCCCTTTATTATCTCAATTCCATCGCCCAGCAGTGGCGTTTGCCGCATCATATCGGTATCATCCTTGACGGCAATCGACGTTATGCGCGGGAAAATCATTTGCCATCGATTATTGAAGGTCACGCATTGGGGGCAGAAAAGTTATTTCAGGTATTGGATTGGAGTTTTGACCTTGGCATTCGCATTGTCACCATCTGGATCTTTTCACTTGACAATTTCAAGCGCGATGAAGATGAGGTGAAGAAACTGTTAAACCTGATCGAGAAGGAGACCCGGCGGTTTATCACCCACGAGAAAATTCACAACCGTCGCATCAAAGTACGATACCTTGGCAGGCTCGAGTTATTGCCTGAGAGTTTGCGTGCTGCCATTGGCGAAATCGAAAATGCCACCTCATCCTACGACTCCTTCTATCTCAATGTCGCCATCGCGTATGGGGGGCGGGAAGAAATCGTGGATGCCTTTACGGGGTTTCTCCAGGACAAGAATAATTCAGGCAAGTCCATCGACGATATTCTTGTGAACGGTGATTTAGAGAACTTTTCCTCCTTTCTCTATACTAAATCCATGCCCGACCCGGATTTGATTATACGCACCAGCGGCGAGCTCCGCTTGTCAGGATTTTTGCTCTGGCAAAGCGCGTATTCGGAATTTTATTTTTGTGATACGTTCTGGCCGGCCTTCCGCAAACTTGATCTGATGCGCGCGCTCCATTCATACGATCTGAGGCAGCGCCGCTTTGGACGTTAGGATCAGGGAGTCGATATATTTTTTTATTATCGTCCGCGGTGCTTTTATTCCATTTTTGTGATGATAGTATTTAGCTATTTTTTAGCGGCGATAACGCCGTCAATGGTATCACGGAATTATCTACATATTAACAGTTTAATGACGTTTTGTCGTTATCATTAATTTTCAACAAAACTATGGCACTTACAATTATTGGCAGATTTCAAAAGTTTGTATCGAACGATATCGGGATCGATCTGGGAACCGCAAATACCCTTGTCCATTTGCGGGGACAGGGAATTGTTTTGAATGAACCCTCAATCGTTTCCATAAACAAGGATACCCGCAAGGTGTTGGCGGTCGGAATCGAAGCGAAACGGATGTTGGGACGTACTCCCGGCTCAATCGAGACGATCCGCCCCTTAAGGCAGGGAGTGATTACGGATTTGGAAATCGCGGAGGAAATGCTGCGTTATTTCATCCAAAAAGTACACCATCGCATCAAAATCTTTCAGCCGCGGATCTTGATCGCCGTTCCATCCGGTATTACAGAAGTAGAAACCAAGGCCGTCAAGGACAGCGCCGACCGTGCCGGCGCCCGCGATATCAAGCTCATTCCCCAACCCATGGCATCGGCGTTGGGAGCGGATTTGCCGGTCTCCGAACCGATCGGCAGCATGATTGTTGATATCGGTGGCGGCACGACCGAGGTTGCCATCATCTCGCTCAATGGCATTGTGCGCAGCAACAGCGTTCGGACTGCCGGCGACAGCATGGATGGCGCGATTGAAAAATATGTTTATGAGCAATACAACCTATTGATCGGGCCACGCATGTCGGAAGATATCAAGATCCAGATTGGCAGCACCTATCCCATGGATGAGGAAAAAAGCATGCAGATCAAAGGTCGTGATGAGCGCACCAATATCCCGAAAACCATCTCCATTAATTCCGTGGAAATTCGTGAAGCATTACAGAAGCCCCTGGCTGAGATTGTCGAAGCGATAAAAACCGTTTTCAAGGAATGTCCCCCAGAACTTTCTGGAGATTTGATCGATCGCGGCATCTCAATCGCTGGAGGTGGCGCCTTGCTGAAAGGTATCGACAAAACCCTATCAGAAGAAACGTCATTGCCGGTGACGATCGTGCCCGAACCTTTGCATTCAGTAGCACGTGGGACCGGCATCGCCCTGGATCGTGGTTATCTGGATTGATAAGGCAGATTACCCAAGCGAACAGAGGTACTGAGATTTACCTGTTGATGCATGACGATGTGATTTTCCGAAGGTAACTCCCGGCAGGATTCATTTCATTTTACTAGATACATATTTCAACCTTTTTCACGCGATCGTGATTAGCGATCAACTTGATCAGCCATGAGTTCCGATACTGCGCTTACACCGATGATGGTGCAATACCGTCAGTCAAAAAGTTCGATTACACCTGATACTCTCCTCTTGTTTCGCATGGGAGATTTCTATGAAATGTTTTTTGAAGATGCAGTGCGGGGCAGCCAGCTATTGGACATTGCATTAACCCGACGCGCTGGAGTGGCGATGGCGGGCATTCCTTTTCACGCCTTGGGAAATTATCTTCCTAAAATCCTCAGTGCCGGTGTCAAGGTCGCGATTGCCGAGCAGATGGAAGACCCGAAAACCGCCAAGGGCATTGTCAAACGTGAGATCACTCAGATCATTACTCCGGGGACGATTGTCGATGGCGCTGTGTTATCAGGAAATATCGCTAATTTCTTAGTCGCGGTCGTCGATGCCGGCAAGGGGTGTTATGGCCTGGCTTTCCTTGACATCAGCACCGGCGATTTTCGCGTTACCGAAGTTTCTTCACTGGAGCAATTGGAAATTGAATTGAATCATTGGCAACCCCGGGAATGCCTGCTGACCGAGAGTTTGTATCAAAACTGGCTGGGACATCACCGGCTGGAAAATCTTCCCCAATTGGTCTGGACGCCACTGGATGAGACGGTGTTTGATTTCACCCTGGCAAACGCGCTCTTGTGCCGACATTTTCAACTGCAATCATTGGATGGTTTTGGTTGTCGTGAATATCCCCATGCAGTCAGTGCCGCCGGGGCGGTTTTGCATTATGCTCAAAACAATCTTCGCCGACCGGCAGATCATATTACCCGGCTCAAGGTTTTTTCACCACAAACCAATATGATCATCGACCGCATATCCCAACGCAATCTGGAACTCGTCGATCCATTATTTAATGACAACCGGAACTCGACCCTGCTGGGAGTGCTCAATCATACCATTACCCCCATGGGAAACCGTCTGATCAGAGAATGGATTCTTCGCCCCTTATTGGTGGTGGATGCTATCAATGCCCGCCTGGATGCAATAACGTTTTTTATTGCGCGACAACTCCTGCTGATGGATCTGCGCGACAATCTCAAAGCTGTCAAAGACATCGAACGGATCATTACCCGCTTGAATATCAGCTCTGGCAATGCCCGTGATTTGGTCCAGTTGGAACGTGCCTTGTCCGCTCTCCCCGCCCTCAAATTGTTGTTGGTAAATACTGATGCACCGGATAAAATTCAATCATTGAATCGCCTACTTATAGAACTGCCCGAAATCATTGATGTCATTACCAAAGCGATTGCTGATGAACCGCCATTAACCTTGAAAGAAGGTGGTGTCATCCGATCCGGATATAATGCCGACCTCGATGAACTGCGCAGCGCCTCGCGAGAAGGGAAAAACTGGATCGCGGAATTGCAGCAGCAGGAACAGGAGCGTACCGGGATAAAAACCCTTAAGGTTCGTTTCAACCGGGTCTTCGGCTACTTCATTGAAGTCAGCAAGTCCCAACTTGCCAATGTCCCGCCGAATTATACCCGCAAACAAACGCTGGTAAATGCCGAACGGTTTATCACCCCGGAACTCAAAACCATTGAAGATAAAATCATTGGCGCAGACGAAAAGGCGAATGCCCTTGAATACGAGCTCTTTCAGAATGTGCGCGAACAGGTCATCGAAGAAACCGTTAGGATACAGTCGATTGCCGGCGCCATAGCCGAATTAGACACCCTGGCGGCATTGGCTGAGGCAGCAATGAAAAACAATTATCGTCGGCCAACTCTGGTCGATCATTCAGTCATCGATATTCAGACTGGCCGTCATCCGGTTATCGAACAATTGCATCGGGAAGAAACATTTGTCCCCAACGATATCAAATTGCATCATGACACCGATCAGCTACTGATCATCACCGGACCCAACATGGCAGGAAAATCGACTTATATTCGCCAAACAGCCTTGCTGGTCCTGATGGCGCAGATGGGCAGTTATATCCCTGCTGCGGCCGCAACCATCGGGATAGTTGATCGTATTTTCACCCGGATTGGCGCTGCCGACGATCTCTCCCGCGGCCAGAGCACATTTATGGTGGAGATGTTGGAAACCGCGAATATCATGAATAATGCCACCGCACGCAGTCTGGTCATTCTCGATGAAATTGGTCGCGGCACCAGTACCTATGATGGCCTGAGTCTGGCCTGGGCAGTGGCGGAACACCTGCATAATCATCCGCAGCTGGGATGCCTAACCCTGTTCGCGACTCATTACCATGAGTTAACCGGTCTGGCTCAAACCCATGCTCGGGTTAAGAATTATAATGTGCTGGTCAAGGAAACTGGCGGTTCAGTCAAATTTCTCCATCAGATCGTCCCAGGCGCTGCTGACAAAAGTTATGGCATCCATGTTGCCCAACTGGCTGGTCTGCCCAGGTCCATCATTGAACGTGCCGGCGAAATTCTAACCAATTTGGAAGGTGAGGCGATCGATGAGATCGAGCATCTGCCCAAACTCGCCAAATCCCGCCGCAAGTCCAGAGAACCATCCCCCCAGCCGGACTTGTTTTCGCTTTGAGAATCTGATCATATTATCATTGCCACATAACCAGAGACCTACTTCGTGAATAATATCGAGGCGTTCATCGTTGTCACGATGTAAACCCATATAATGGTAGAAGCAATTAGAATTGGGGATAAATTCTCCATCAATTAGAGTCTCTGAATCATGTGATCATTAATTGTTCATCATCGATGACATTTCGTTTAACCAAATGAAAATAGCAGTTTTATTATCTGGCGGAGTCGACAGCTCGGTCGCGTTGCGTTTATTGGCGGCACAAGGGGAGCATGAAATCACCGCCTTTTATCTGAAAGTATGGCTGGAAGAGGAAATGGTCGCAATCGGTGATTGTCCCTGGATGGCGGATGTCGATATGGGCCGGGTGGTATGCGATCAACTGGGAATTCGTTTTGAAGTGATCTCCTGCCAGCAGGAGTATTGGCAGGTGATTGTCGATCACGCCATCGCTGAACTAAAAGCCGGGCGCACTCCCAGTCCCGACATCCTCTGCAATCAACATATCAAGTTCGGTTTCTTCTACCGCATGTTCGGCGCTGAATTCGATCAGATTGCGACCGGACATTATGCCCGGATCAAGGATGAAAATGGCAGGTTTCATCTCATGCGAGCAGCGGATCGGGTCAAGGATCAAACCTACTTTCTCTATCGCCTCAATCAGGAACAATTATCGCGCTGCCTCTTTCCGATCGGACATTTGCATAAAGCCGAAGTGCGTACCCAAGCAGCGCAATTCAACCTTCCCAATCAATCCCGCAAAGACAGTCAGGGGCTGTGCTTTCTGGGCAAGATCAAATACAACGAGTTCGTGAAATTCCATCTCGGGGAAAAGACCGGAAATCTCATCGACATTGACACGGGTAAAAAAGTGGGTGAGCATCGGGGATACTGGTATTATACCATCGGCCAACGTCAGGGCTTGGGACTTGGCGGGGGACCGTGGTATGTGGTACAAAAGGATATTGAGGCCAATACTATCTTCATTTCACACCAGGAACGTTATCAGGATCAGGCGCGGAGCGATATCAGAGTTTCTTCAGTCCATTGGATTGTTGATCCTCCCCTGAAAGCAACCCTGCAAGCCAAGATTCGACATACCCCGAAACTGGTTGATTGCTCGATCGAGATTACTGACAAGGATGATCTCATGGTAACCCTGGCACAACCGGACAGTGGAGTGGCATCAGGACAATCAATTATCTTTTATGATGGCGAATACTGCCTGGGCGGCGGGGTGATTGATTGATTACACTTTCTCGATTGTCGGTTTACCCAGCAGCCCCTGGGGGCGGAAGATGAGTACAACGATCAAGAGCAGAAAAGCGAAAACATCCTTGTATCCGGTCGGGATCCCCACCCAGATGACCAGTTGTTGTATGATGCCGATCAGGAAGCTGCCGACCACGGCGCCAGGCACCGATCCTATTCCGCCGATTACCGCCGCAACAAAGGCGATCAATCCGGGCATAAACCCCATCAATGGCTCGACTACACTCTGAGCACCGATCAGAGCGCCGGCAATGCCGGCAAACAATCCGCCGATGGCGAATGTCAGCACGATTATTTTATCGACATCGATGCCCATCAACCGTGCTGCTGACATATCCTGACTCACGGCACGCATGGCCAAACCAAATTTGGTTTTCATTACCAGGTACCAGAGCAACACCATCATGACCGCGGCAATACCGATAAAGGCGAATTTTACTTTTTTGATGCCATTGCCACCGATCAATATGGATTGCTGGCATAAATCATCGATGGCGCCGCCATAACTAAGAGGATTGCCGTTTTGCACAAAAGCAAAAAGATTCTGGAGGAAGAATGATACGCCGATCGCGGTTAACAGCGCCACCAGCCGGCCACTGTCGCGAATCGGTTTGTAAGCAATTTTTTCGGTCAATACCGCGATCCCGACTCCCGCCAGCCCGGCAAACGCCAAGACAATCGGGATGGCGAGCCACAATGACATATCGGGAGGAAGCTTGCGGTAAACCGCCAGGCCGGCATAGGCGCCAACCATGTAAAATTCACCATGAGCGAAATTGATGAGTTTAACTATGCCATAGACGAGGGTATAACCGAGGGCAATCAGGGCGTAGATGGCGCCAATGCATATGCCGCTGACGAAAAAATAGGAAAAATTGTCGAAGGATGCCGACATGATTATTGAGATGATTTTAGACCATAAAATCGGATTAACTGATGTTGGAATAATAAGTTTTAACCCAGAATACACACTGCTGATGGTGAATGTTCTGACTGCCTGCCAGCATTGCCACATTTACCCCGGGTTTAGCCCCTTCTTGGTCAGTGATATTATCCAGAGTGCGGACACAATCTTGCATTTTTTCAGGTAAAATCAATGAAATTTATTTACGAAATCAAGGTCATAATTCCCGCTTCAACCGTCAATCCAGGACCAAAAGCCAGAGCCGCGATGGATGGTGATGATGAATTCCGGCAATGATGATCAAGAATCTGGCGAAGGACAAAAAAGATGGTAGCACTACTCATATTTCCATATTCAAGCAACACTTGTCGCGATGCCGCCGCCTGTGTCACGGTTAACTTCAGCTCCAACCTCAGTTTGTCCAAAATCGCACGACCGCCCGGATGCATGGCCCAATAGCCAATTTCACTCATTTGCGAGGGCGAGGGCAATATTTTTTTCACGATGGGGAGCAAATGATCACCGATCAGCTCGGCAATGTGAGGAGATAACACCATATTGAATCCATAATCACCGATGTTCCATGCCATATCTTGCTCTCCCTGTGGGATCAGAGCAGAATAAAAACTGCCCAGTTCGATGCAGCTCGTATGCGATGATTGACAGGCAGAAATGAGCGCGGCGCCGCCACCATCGGCAAACAACGAAGCAGATAACAAATCACTGAAATCCAAGCTCTTTTGAAAATGGAGAGTACATAATTCAACCGCGACAATCAGGACCTTCGCGTTGGGATCGGCACGGCAAAAGGCTTGTGCCATTTTGAATGCCGGAAAAGCCGCATAACACCCCATAAATCCAAGATTATATCGTTCGACAGAATCCGCCAATCCCAACTCTTTAATGATATGGTAATCCGGGCCGGGATTGTAAAATCCGGTGCAGGACACCGTGATGAGATGAGTGACATCAGCGGCATTAAGATCCGGGCAGTTCAGCAATACCCGGCGCGCCAGATCAAGGTACAGCGGTTGCGCCATGGCAATGAAATAATCATTTCGCATTCTGGTACTGGGTGAGATGTATTGATCCGCCTTTTCCGGCCGCCAAAATGAGCACTTATCCGACGCGATGAAATCGGCAATGACACTATGGCGTCTGGCAATTCCCGATTGCCGATAGATGCGCTTCAGATACCGCGCGATTTTTGGGGGTGGCTGGAGACACTCCAGCATAAAATTAAGCAGTTCGTCCTGACTGTAGGAAAACGGCGGCACAGCGGTTTCAAGATGATTTATATAGCAGGGTAATGACGGTATCATCGAGGATTATGTTCCTGGTGGGTTTTATTGCGAACGCTGGCGCAGGGCTTCATAGAGCAGCATGGTCGCGGCGGCCGCAACATTCAGGGAATCCGCTTTTCCCTGCATGGGAATGCGTACCATGATGTCGGCAGATTTCATCCAGGAATCACTCAGTCCATATTGCTCGCTGCCAACTGCGAAGGCCAATGGCTGGCGCAGATCGATGTCCCAATAAATGCGCTCCGCCGATGGGGTGGCGGCGATGATGGCGAGACCATGACGCCGGAGATATTTCTGAGTCGCGCTGACATCGGCTTCCACTACCGGCACCGAGAAGATCGTGCCGACACTGGCGCGGATGACGTTGGGATTGTTGATATCCGTCTGCCGATCGCAGACGATGATGGCATCAGCGCCGGCGCCATCTGCCGACCGCAACATGGCGCCCAGATTGCCGGGTTTCTCCACCGTTTCAGCGACCAGTATCAAAGGAGTTGGTCGCTTTAACACCAGATGGTTCAACTCCCGCTTGATGATTGGCGCGATTGCCAGCAGGCCATCCGGTCGGTCGCGATAGGAGATTTTTTCAAATACCCGCTGGTCGGTTTCAATCACTTTGGCACCCATCTTCCTGGCCTGATCCAACAATGCCGGTTCATTGGCGCCCAGAAACAGGGCCGGGCAATAATACACACAGATCGGAGTATGCTTATTTTCGAGAGCCCGCAATATCTCACGATAGCCTTCAACTAATGTTTCTTTATGATGATCGCGATACCGGCGATCGCGCAGTTTAATTGCATGTTTGATGCGGGAATTCTGCAAACTGGCAATGAACAGGTCGGCGACCGGTGGGCGTAGAGGTAGGTTACTGTTGTGCATGGAATTCCTGAGAAAAAAAGATTCTATTTATTCGTAATTAATCATCTGCTTGGTACTATTAACCCGTTAAATTGATTATGCTCGATCATCATTCTTCATTCTCTCATAATTACTCCATGAAAATAGCCGATATCTTCAGCCATAAAAAGTGCACCTTTTCCTTCGAGTTCTTCCCGCCCAAAACACCACAAGGCGATGAAAACCTGATCCAGACGATTCGCGAACTCAAAACCTTCAATCCCGATTTTGTCTCGGTCACGTATGGCGCGATGGGGACTACCCGGGAAAAAACCATTGCCCTCAGCGCCGCCATCCAAAACGAGATTGGAATAACCGCAATGGCGCATCTCACCTGTGTCGGCTCCACGGTCGCGGATATCGATCAGATTCTCCACCGCCTGAAGGCTGACAACATCGAGAATATTATGGCGTTGCGTGGCGATCCTCCCCAAGGGCAAGAGCATTTTGTTGTGACTGACGACAAATTGCGGCATGGCTCAGATCTGATTGGTCGGATCAAAGAGTTTGGCGGTTTTTGTGTGGGCGGCGCCGGATATCCCGAAGGACACATCGAAGCAGAAACACCGGAGCGGGATTGGGAGTTTTTGAAATTGAAGATGGATCAAGGCGCTGATTTCATTGTCACCCAGTTATTCCTTGATAACTCCCATTATTTTCGCTTTCGCGAAGAAGCCCTCCGCAAGGGGGTAACTTTAAGACTCATCCCCGGGATCATGCCGGTGACCAATTACGAACAGATCCATAAATTCACCGCGATGTGCGGTTGTCGGATTCCTGCCGCACTGCAAAAACGTCTGGAACCGATCAAGGAAGACAAGGAGGCTGTAATTCAGGTTGGCATTGATCATGCCATTGACCAATGCGCCGAACTGCTTGCCGCCGGTGCGCCCGGACTGCATTTCTATACTCTCAATAAATCTTCTGCGACCCGCGATATCTTTCAGGTGCTGCGGGAGAACGGCTGTCTCCAAGGCGCTGGCTGACTGGAGTGACGTGATTGAGAGGATGCCGGGAGGATGAGTCCGAACTTTACTTTGTCAGCAGGCCGAGATTCATGCTGTTTACCGGGGACTGGTTTAGCCGGTAATTTCACGCGATTCAAAATAATGAAATGATCCTGATTATGGTTAACTACCATGACTGAACAAGTAAATACCTCCAATCCCATTAAACCGACTAACCCATTGTGGTTGTTGCTGAGCTTTGTTTTGCTCTCCGGCATGGTATTGCTGCTAACCTTGTTGGGTGCATATCGGTATTTTCCACGGAAGCCGCCAACCCTGGCTGAAGCATTGTCCGCCAGTCACCCGGAAACCACGAAAAAGCCGGGATTCTGGGAACGGCTGTTCAGTTCCGGACGTCCTGCCCGGGATTACTATCGAGGTTCAAAATCGAGCACCGATCCGCTCCTCAAGTCATGGGGAAACATTACCAATTCACGGCACCACGATTTGACCCAGGGATACTATTCATTCTTTAATGAGGAGCATTTGTTGATGCGTGAATACGCTCTTTCACAGCTATTGCTTTATGATCGATTCAGGATATCAATGGACGAGCTGATAAACAAGTTGGAGGAATTGCCTTTTCAGGGACCTTATCGTCGTTATGAGATCGACCGGTTACGCAGTGAAATACTGTGGATGCGTTACAGTGATAATCGCGCGGATAAAAAGCCGTTGAAGCAACTGGCGACAACCGCGACACAATTAAGTAATGAACCCACCGCTTTTTTCGAGGATTTTTATAATGCCGGGATTGCCGGATTGTTAAATGGCAATGTGGAATCAGCATATCAAAATCTGGAAAAAGCATATGCCGATTGGCCGGCGCGTGGCAGGGCGTATGGCAATCTTTATCTCGCCTTATTGGTGTGTCATGGAATTCGTGAGGATGGCCAGAAAGTATTAGGCATGTTAAGTGAATTTCGCGATCATTATCCGGATTGGTTTTATGGCGAAACCTTTCTGCCGGATTTCGCTGATTTATTGACGGTGTATCCGGACTCGGCTTTATTGCGTGTCATCCGCGGGCGTTTATTCCATTTTATGGGTGATTACGCCAGCGCGTATGATGAGTATCAAAATGCCCTGCAATCCTACCAGATGAATCTGGTGACCAAGGTCAAGGTCAGAGATTGGGTTGCTGAAATCGAAGAGGTGAAAAAACCATGACGATTATTTTTCTCTGTGTCTGGTCGTGTGTTGTAATTTCATCCTGGATGATTCTGGCGAAATATCATTGGACGCGTCCGCCCCTGGGATTGCTTATCGGATTTTTGGTCATGGGGATCGCGGTGACCCTGCCGGCTTTTTTATGCAATCAATTTCTCAGTCGGGAAACTGAACTGTGGGTGTTTTCAAATGATCGATTGACCAGTTTTTTTGGTTTTTTTATAGGTGCTGGCCTCAGTGAGGAATTTTGGAAAATGGGAGGAGGATGCGTATTTTTGGCATGGTGTTATCTGTTCAACCGTAATTTCAAGCATCGCTCATGTGATTGTCTATTGTGTTTTGTTGTGCTCGGTGTGTCATTTGGCGCGGTGGAAAATCTGGTGGCATATTCATATCTTGACAGCCACATCTTGATCAGTCGCGGCTTGGTGGCAATTCCCCTACATGCGGTCATGGGGATGATTCATGGCAGTGCCGTTGATATGTCGATTACCCGGTCGCGATTGTGGCCCTTGATTGTCGGGTATTTGGTGACTGTTCTACTGCATACCATGAATGACACGATGACTATGTTTATCCCCGTCGAGTTGATGCCCTTTCCGTTAACCATATTTACCACGACCTTGATAATTGGGGGAATCTATTATTGGCTGCGACTTCCGGAAGTGATGAGTCTGACCGGGGACAAGGCACCAGACAATGACCGGTAGAATTTAATCTGGGTCATGGCCAATCGGTCAACTTGATTCGATAGTAATCACTTATTCAATGTCTAATACCAGCAATCATGCCGATATGATTGCTCATTTTTATAAACGAATAAATTCAAAGGAGGGTCAGATGAAACAATATGGCGCGGAGTTCTTCGGTACATTCTGGTTGGTATTGGGGGGGTGTGGAAGTGCGGTATTGGCCGCCGCCTTTCCCCATCTCGGTATTGGTTTATTGGGAGTGGCATTGGCTTTCGGTCTCACTGTGTTGACCATGGCGTTTACGATCGGCCACATATCCGGGTGCCATCTCAATCCTGCGGTATCCATTGGTTTATTCTTCGCCGGACGATTTCCCGCTAATAAACTCATGGGTTATATCATCGCCCAGGTGTTGGGCGCGATTGCCGGCGCCGCGGTTTTATATCTGATTGCCAGCGGCAAAACGGGATTCACCGTTTCCTCCGGGTTTGCCGCGAATGGTTATGGCGATCATTCTCCGGGGGGTTATTCAATGTTCGCGGCGCTGATTACAGAAGTCATCATGACGGCAATGTTTCTGCTCATTATACTGGGATCCACGGATGAGCGGGCGCCACAGGGATTCGCACCGATCGCCATTGGTCTAGGGCTTACCCTGATACATTTGATCAGTATTCCCGTTACCAATACCTCGGTTAACCCGGCACGGAGTACCGCCTCGGCGATATTTGTCGGTGATTGGGCTATTGCTCAACTATGGTTGTTCTGGGTGGCGCCGATGGTTGGCGCGGTGTTGGGCGCACTAATCTATCGATTTATTGGCTGTAACTGCATGTGCCCATGTTCTCCAGAAAAATCTAAATCAGCCAGTTGATTTACAATCAGCCCTTATTCTCCAACTCTTTTTGGCTGTTGATGATCATCGCACCATCCTGCTTGGACTGGCCGGGTGTAGATCGCTCTGGATTACATTCAAAAAATCTTGTTGATAACCAACCACAGCTGGCAGGATGAGGATAGTTCTTCTCAGTCTGCGCAACTTCCACCATATTGAACTGAGTATCAATGACTTTCACATTAAGCAAGTATTTCAATCCCATCACTCATAAACGGCTGCGGAAGTTCAGGCAGATCAAACGGGCCTACTGGTCTTTCCTGCTGCTGGCCGGACTGTATATCCTCAGTCTAGGGGCGGAACTGCTTTGTAATGACGCTCCCATCCTGGTGAAATTCAACGACCGCTATTATTTCCCGGTATGTAAATATTATCCGGATGATTTGTTTACCGGCAGTGGACGGCAAACCCGGCCTGATTACAAGAAGATTGTTTCCTCCCCGCAATTTTCTGTCAATCCCGACAATTTCATGTGGTTTCCTCCGATTCCTTATGGCCCCTATGAAATTATCGATCCCGCCACATTAGAAACCAGGAATGAAGTGGAAGTGGAATTTATCCGTCAACCACAAGTGGCAACGATCAACATTCTTCCTGACCTGTCGATTGTCGCCCAGGTAAACGCGAACAATTTCTTTGCGCCGGCTGCGGCGGTCGAAGGGATTTCTCTGGCGGAGTTCTGGTCGGTCGATGATTCCTTTAAAAGCGCGGTTCAGAGTCGATTTGATAATCTGCCTGGCGCTTCTTATACATATCTCAGCGCCAGTCTCAAGGATACCGGTAGAAATGTCGAGCTTACGTTGTCTACATATACCCCACGCACCCAACCGCCAACCTCGGTTCGCTGCACCCTGCGCGAACCGGTTACCGTCGCGGAAAATCCAATCCTCATCATTTTCGATGAGGAGATGACCCCACGCAATCGCGAAGGGGGATTTTGGAACCGCCTGAAGCCTGAAGATCAAAATAAAATTGAACGATTGGCCAGTCAGCGTTTTGAGAAACCCATTGACAGCATCCTCATCTTGCTTAATGATCATGAATACAAGGTTACCTTTTACAAACAGGATATCCGCTGGCCCTATCGACCTGTTGCCGGGCATTGGCTGGGGATCGACACGGCCGGGCGCGATGTTCTGGCCCGGGTGGTCTATGGATTTAGAATTTCCATGAATTTCGGGTTTATCCTGGTGCTGGTGTCCGTCGGATTGGGAATAGTGATTGGCGCGATTCAGGGGTATTATGGCGGGATTGTGGATATTACCACGCAACGGTTGATTGAGATTTGGAGTGCGCTCCCTTTTCTATATATCATGATTCTAATGGGCTCGATATATGGCCGCGGTTTCTGGCTATTACTGATTCTTTATGGTATCTTCAACTGGATTGGTATTTCGTATTATATGCGGGGTGAATTTCTCCGGTTGCGGAAAGCAGCCTTTGTGGAAGCGGCACGATGCCTGGGAATCGCGGATTGGAAGATCATCATGCGCCATATCCTGCCGAATGCGTTGGTGCCGATCATCACCTTTTTCCCTTTTTCCCTGGTGGGCGCGATCGGTTCCCTGGCCGCGTTGGATTACCTGGGATTCGGACTGCCACCGCCTACGGCCAGCTGGGGTGAACTTTTGGCACAGGCACAACAGGTCCGGTGGGCATGGTGGCTGATTCTTTATCCCTCGCTGGCTTTGTTTACCGTGATGTTGTTGGGAGTGTTTATCGGTGAGGGAGTTCGAGAAGCATTCGATCCCCGCCAACAGGCCCATTGGGAATGATGATTGCAGATGAGTTAATACCTGAACCATTACACCCGTGGATCATTTCAAATCTTTAATTATAACGATCAAACAAAGCTCCAAAACCAATGAATCCATGGCTCAACATCCGATGATCCCTTGAACCCTTTAATTTATGACCCTTGCAACCCCTAACCCATTGCTGAAAATTGAAGATCTGGCAGTATCATTCGCTGTTGATGAAGGCAGGTTGACCGCCGTTAATCACATCTCATTCTCGATTTATGAAGGAGAAGTGGTTGGTCTGGTGGGTGAATCAGGATGCGGCAAATCCGCCACCGCTCTCAGTATCCTCCGCTTGATACCTTCGCCACCGGGGCAAATTGAAAGTGGCAGAATCTGGTTTTCCAACCGGGATATCTTATCGCTTGATATCCACGCATTGCGCGCGATCCGCGGGCGGATGATCAGCATGATATTTCAGGAACCAATGACCGCGCTGTCCCCTCTTCATCGGGTGGGTGCGCAACTGGTTGAAACCCTGCGATTGCATGGGATTGGCGATAAGGACACACAGTGGAAAATCGCCGCGGAGTGGTTGGAAAAGGTTGGTATTCCAGATGCGAGTCAGAGGTTGCATGCCTATCCTTACGAGTTATCCGGGGGGATGCGTCAGCGGGTCATGATCGCCATGGCCTTGATGTTAGATCCCCGATTGATCATTGCCGATGAACCCACCACAGCATTGGACGTCACGATCCAGGCCCAAATTTTTGCCTTGATGAAGACGATCCGGGCGACCTCGACAGCGATACTGTTGATAACCCATGATATGGGTGTAATATGGGAAATGTGTCATCGCGTCTTGGTAATGTATGCTTCGGAAATCGTGGAAGAAGGGCCGGTTGATGTGCTGTTTAACCAGCCCCTTCACCCCTATACCCAGTTGCTGATGCAGTCGATACCGGCGTTGGCGGGCAATCGCAAGCGGTTACAGTCCATCCCCGGCCAGGTGCCATCGCCATTAAACTATCCTCGAGGATGTCATTTTTCTGATCGCTGTCCACGGGTAATGGCGCGTTGCCGCTTGGAAAAACCGCGCTTGTATCAATGGTCGGAAAATCGCCGGGTTGCTTGTTTCCTTCACCAGGAACATGCGGAAAAGATCGGGCACTAAACATTCTTCGCATTGAAATTGAAGTATGACTTCTGGTATTCACTGTCCGCACTGTGCAAGGGCAATTTTTTTGCCTTTAATGTAAAATAAAACGGATGACACCTTATTGTTCGCTGTTGTCGCGAGTGTTCATTAATCCGGTCTATATAATTCGTTTTGCAGAGTAATTTAATAAAAATGTCCAAGGAATGGTATCCATTAATACTAAAGCCCAATTACGTGGCGCTTGAATCGGGGGGCGATTTATTATATCGTCACTATCATCGCCAACTGCCTTCGTCCGAGCTGCCGATAGGAGAAAGTTATGAAGTTGTTGATCGCGGTAATCTGGCCAGTGAAATTGAAAACGGCGAATTCGCTGGTTGTACCCTCCGCGAATTGCTTCGCGAATTTGCCGACAGCATCGTGGGGCTCAAGCATACTCCGGAACATCCCTTTCCCCTGACCGTAAAATTCATTGACAGTGGCATGGACCAGCCGTTGCGGGTCCACCCCGAACCTGAACTCTGCATGAATATTCCCGGGATTCACACCAGCACCAAAATGTGGTATGTGGTTAATGCCTGGCAACATGCGCGAATCCATATCGGCATTGCGCGGCATTGCACCAAGCGTGAATTCCTTTCCAAGATTGAAGCCAATGACTCCAAGAAGGTCGTCCAGTCGTTTCCTTCCGAGCCGGGAGATGCATATTATATTCCCCCCGGACGCATCCATGCAATCGGGGCGGGGAATTTGATTTTATCGATTGAACACGCCGGAATGGGAAGTTTTGATGAAGATGGATTGGACAACGATGATCTCACTGTCATCACCTCAGGCAACAGTGCCGCGGAGAATTTATCCTGGATTCATTTTGAAGATCGGGCATTACCCCGGATTCGTGGTGAAAGCACGGTGGTTCTGCGCAATCGAAAAATTCCCTTAATGGTCAATTGTCCCTACTATTATGTCGATGAACTGCGTTTGGTCGAGACCTTTCATGATCGCACGGATCCATTGGAATTCCATCTTTTGGTCGCAGTCGAGGGTGATATCATTATCAAGGTCGATCAGCATAGCCTGGCATTGCCCCCAAGTCGGGTCTGCTGTTTGCCGGCCGCGCTGGGACATTATTCCATAATCCCCACCAGCCGCATGGCCACCATCCTGAAGATTCATATGCGCATCATTTAATTAAGATGGCTCCGCTCCGACATGACAGTTGGTGGAAGGGAGCCATTAAAATGATTGAATTGATGAGCAAATTCAGGAAATGATTGTGGTCTGATCACGTAACCCTCATGAAAATGCCTGTTCAATTAATGTGTTTACCACTGATGGATCGGCCAGGGTTGAAGTATCGCCAATCTGATCGGTTTGTTTTTCGACGATCTTGCGCAAAATGCGGCGCATGATTTTACCCGAACGTGTTTTCGGCAGTCCCGGTGCGAATTGAATGTAATCGGGCGCGGCAAATGGACCGATTTCCTTGCGCACCAATTTGATCAGATCCTGACGCAATTGCGCGCTGGGTTGCACCCCTTCATTCATGATCACAAATGCGTAAATCCCCTGACCCTTGATTTCATGCGGGACTCCCACCACCGCTGCTTCCGCGACATTGGGATGCAATACCAGCGCGCTTTCCACCTCCGCTGTCCCTAAGCGGTGGCCGGAGACGTTAATGACATCATCAACTCGACCGGTGATCCAATAGTAGCCATCCGCATCCCGGCGACAACCGTCCCCGGTAAAATAATAACCCGGATACTGCACAAAATAAGTATTGCGAAAGCGATCGGGATCACCAAAAACACCCCGCATTTGTCCAGGCCATGGTTCCTTGATCACCAAAACACCTTCGCACACGCCGGTCAATTCCTTGCCGGTCTGCGGATCAATAACAGCGGGTTTGATGCCGAAGAAGGGGAGGGTGGCGGAGCCTGGTTTTTGCGTGATCGCGCCGGGCAGCGAGGTAATCAGGATGCCGCCGGTTTCAGTTTGCCACCACGTATCGACAATCGGACAGCGTTTCCGTCCCACATGCTCCCAATACCACATCCAGGCTTCCGGATTGATGGGTTCCCCGACGGTTCCCAATAAATTCAAGCTGGATAATTTGTAAGGCTTTACGTAATCGGTTCCTTCACGAGCCAGGGCCCGGATCGCGGTAGGTGCGGTATAAAAACTGTTCACCTGCCATTTATCGACAACTGCCCAAAATCGCCCCGGATTGGGATATGTGGGTATGCCTTCAAACATCAGAGTTGTGGCGCCATTGGTAAGCGGCCCATAGATGATATAGGAATGACCGGTAACCCACCCAATGTCAGCCGTGCACCAATAGATATCGCCATCATGGTAATCGAAAACCATTTTGTGGGTAAATGCGGTGTAGACATTGTATCCACCGGTCGTGTGCATGACGCCCTTGGGTTTTCCGGTCGAACCCGAGGTATAGAGGATAAACAAGGGATCTTCCGCATCCATTTCTTCACATGGGCAGATCGCGTCAACCTTGGCCATTGCTTCATGCCACCAGAGATCACGGCCGTTTTGCCAAGTTATGTCGCTGCCGGTGTGAGCAAAAACAATGACCGAACGAACAAATGAAATACCGGTCAAGCCTTCATCGACGATCTGCTTTAACGGCACGGTCTTGGAACCACGCACCAAAGCATCGCTGGTTATGACAATCTGCGAGTGTGAATCGAGAATCCGATCTTTCAAGGAATCAGCGGAAAATCCGCCAAATACGATTGAGTGAATCGCGCCGATCCGGGCACAGGCTAACATGGCCACCGCCAGTTCGGGAATCATGGGCATATAGATTGTGACGCGATCTCCCTTTTTTACCGCATTAGCTTTTAAGACATTGGCGAATTTGCACACCTGCTCGTGCAGCTCATGATAAGTGATCAGGCGATTAGTATTCAGTTCGTTGCCTTCCCAGATTATGGCGGTCTGTTCAGCGCGATGGGGGAGATGCCGGTCAACACAATTATAACAGACATTGGTTTTCCCATCGAGGTAAAATTTTATCCTGGCTTCGTGGTAATTATAATCCCTTACGGAAGTGAAAGGCTTGAACCAGGTGACATATTCCTCCCCGATGCGACGCCAAAAACCATCGCTATCGGTAATGCTTTCATTGTAGATCCGCTGGTATTCTTCCAGGGAATTAATGTGGGCCCGAAGCTTGAATTCGCTGCTTGCTGAAAAGGTGAATTGTGACATGAGGTTCCTCCAATCAGTTGCCGTTATGAATGATGGTATAAGGAGTGTGATATGACGCAATCCTACAACCTGATTCTTTGCCTGTCAATATAAATGGTGAGAGCAAGTCCATGTAATCAGTGATGCCTTGATAGCAATAGCAGATTGTCATTGCTGGAATATTTTCTCCGGTAATAATTTATCGCGAAAGAAAATTGAGGATGCGTTGATCTCCAATGTGTCAGTTGATATCAGCGTAAGTCCAAGTTGATCTGAATCCGATAAATACACCCCGAAATCATTGGGATCACTGTCGATATTCTCATGCTAGTGTTCGACCATGCGTTTCTTCAATATCTTTTCAGTTAATGCGGGAAAGTAAGGACTAACAGCGGCAAAAAATCGATTCATCAAACCGGGGATCAGGATCGGCCGCTTTTTTTGCAGGGAATCAAATATCATCGCTGCCAGTGATTCCGAATAACCATCAATCGTGTCATTTGGGGGTTTAATATCAGGATTATGTGAATGCGTGAGACGAGCGTGATTCAGGCCGGGAAATACCGTGAGCACATGATGTTTGCCGGTCATTGCCAGGCGCAAACTGTCGGCAAACGATGCCAATCCCGAATTGCTGGCTGCGCCGACGCTGTCCCCAGGCGAGCTCAGGAAATGACTCAATGAAGAGATAAAGACAAACGCTCCATCAGCCTTGAGTTGGTGCCGGCGAATGATGGCATTGGTTATTTGGAGCGGGGCCAGGAGATTCATAGTGATAATATGACCTTGTGATTCGGAGTCACAGGTAGTAAACAATCCGGTTTTATTGATGGCGGCATTATGGATGACAATGGAAATCTGGCGCAACAGCTTGAGTTGATTGAGAATGGTTTCTATGCCTTCCGTAGTCGATAAATCCGAGATCAAAAATGATACGTTCCCGCCCATATCCGAGATAATTTTTTTGGTTTTATTGGCATTTTCCCTGTTGTCATCAACACCGATAATCGCATAGCCGGCTCGAGCGAAGCGAATCGCCAGCGCCTGACCCAAGCCACTGGCGGCGCCGGTAATCACGCAAATAGAGATTGAACTACCGGGGGTGACCATTGGAGGCATGGGAGCATAATGGTAGCGCCGTTCCATGTCAGCGATCAAACCGGCTGCGATCAACTGCTGATTGTGCTTCGAGCTGATGGCTGAAGGGAAAAGATAATACCACAGCGATTGAATACGACTTGTTAATTCAATACAGTGTATTCCATGGCAATGTTTAATTGTCTGGAAGATTTTGGCAGCAATGTGAGCGGTAGCAGAGGTTTGATCCAAAGAAATCTGATTCTGGGACATGCCTGCCTTTTTGTAAAAATCGGTATTGAGTGCGCCAAGCTGAATTACCACCACGGGAATCTCATGTTGCCATTCGATGGCCAGGCTGCGGGCAAAGTTATTCAACGCGGCTTTGGTTGCTGTGTAGATGGCGGAGTAAGGAGCCGCGAACCGGGCAGAATATGAAGTGATGAAGGCGACTTTACCGCGTCTTTTCCTTAAGTAAGGAATCAGGACATGAGTTAATTTTATTGGCGCCAATAAATTTACCAGGATCAGGTTTTCAATCATGGCATGAGATTCATCAAACAACCCATGATGTCCGATGGCAGCATTATGGATCAGGAGATCCAGACCATCAATTTTTTTCACATCAAGGAATTCCCTGATCCGGGTGGCGCTTTTTGGCAGGGTTAGATTGGCTTGACAGTAATTATGCTCATTGAAAAACTCTTTATCCAATTTGGAAAGTGATTTCCGCCCAATCATTATCACCTGGTAATGATGATCCATATAAAACTTTCCCAATGCCAAGCCCAGACCGTCCGTGGCGCCGGTAATAAGGATCGTTTTAGGTTGAGTTTTTTCTTCCATACTGAGAGCAATTTTTCCCAGATTATCTGGCGCTAAAGATTAAAAAAATAGAGTTCGATTGTTTATCGCGAATTACTCCTAAAGCACCTCATCCCCTGCGGATAACTTTCCGGGATTGGTGATCGGTGCACCAAACGATGAAAAATTATTGCTCCAGGATTTACATGATTAATAGTAGCCGGTTAAATTGATTGAATGCAAGATTGAAATCAGTGAGGCAATTTAAGCTGCTCCGAGGTATCAAGATATTTCCATGAGCAGGATAACGCTAACGAATTTCATTATTTCAGGAAACCATATCTTTTCGCGATCGGAGTGATGAGCCCAATTGACAATTGAAATTATACTGCAAACAGTCGAATTCTCGTACGCCACCAATTTAATCAGGCTGATAATCGTGTCATCTTTTTCTCATGCCTGATCGTTTTCAGTATTGATAACCATTGCAGGCGCAGAGAGCGCAGGTTAGTTTATTTCAGTCAATCTAAAACTACACCAATATAATCAGGAGGGAGTTTCCCATGATAATCAAGGATAATGAAACGGTCGATCTTTCCACTCCAACTGGGCCAATGCGGACCCATGTATTCCGTCCGGCAGCGGCCGGGAAATACCCCGGGATCATCATGTATTCCGAGATCTTTCAAGTTACCGGACCAATCCGCCGAACCGCGGCCGTGCTTGCGGGGCATGGATTCATTGTTGCTGTTCCTGAGATTTTTCATGAGTTCGAACCGCTTGGAAAGGTGATTTCATACGATGAAGCCGGAGCCAATCGCGGCAATGAACTTAAAATTACCAAGGAGGTATCCAGTTATGACAGTGATGCGCGAGCCGGACTTGAATTCCTCCGCTCGCACCCATTATGCACCGGCAAACTCGGGGCGCTGGGCATTTGTATTGGCGGGCATCTGGCTTTTCGTACCGCGATGAATCCCGGAGTCCTGGCGACCACCTGTTTTTATGCGACAGATTTACATAAGCGCTCCCTGGGCAAGGGCAAGAACGATGATTCGCTCTTAAGAGCTGGTGATATCAAGGGAGAGATTCTCTTGTTTTGGGGACGTCAGGACCCACATGTACCGCGCGAAGGCAGGGCGTTGATTTATAACACTCTGAGTGATGCCGGGGTGCAATTTCAATGGCATGAATTTAATGCATCGCACGCATTTATCCGTGATGAAGGTCATCGTTATGACCCCGCTGCCGCGTTATTGGGATATCAAATGATGTTGGAACTCTTCAAACGTCGATTGGGGGATGGGGATGTTATTGAGACGGCTCTAACCCCTAATGACATGGTAGAAACCAGGCATTGAGAGTGCGAATCTGATCTTAAAACGCCTTGGAAATTTTTATCCCGGCTAACCAGTTTCGCCCGGGCGAGGGGTAGATTTCCGGGCCGACGAATGGATTGTAAACCCCGGATTCAGCATAATCGATGTCAAAAAGATTATTGACTCCGAACGAGAGCGTGAGCATATCGATGCGGATGGCGATCTTCAAGTTGGTGACGACATAGGAGTCATCCCAGGCGATTTCATTATTCCAATCGGTCAGTTGATGACTGTCATCCGACCAAATGGAATATAAATCAACCGATAGTTTATCAATCGGCAACCAGGTTATTCCCAGGCTGGCGCGTTTTCTGGCGACTCCGGGAATTTCATTTCCATCGTAAATCCCCCCGGTCAACTGAGGATCGAGCCAGGTCATGGCGCCAAACAAGCGCAATTGCCGGCATGGTTCATGTGTCATATCCATTTCGATGCCCTGGCGTCGGGTATGCTTGTAGTTCACATTTTGACCGGGAAACAAGGCTCCGGGAGTGAGAAAATTGGGGTCGAAGAAGATTTCCTTATCCGTGTCAATCTGAAAAACTGTGACACCCATGCGGAAAGTATCAGTCAACGAATGCGCCACCCCGGTCTGGATGGTTTTTGCAATTTGGGGCGGCAAGGCACGATCGAAAGCCGCTCCTCCCAGCTCATCAAGAAGTTGGGTTCTGAAATCGCGACTCATGGAAATGAATAATTTGCTGGAGCCTTGATAATTCCAATTCAAACTGGTTGTCATGGCGTCCAGCCAATGCGATTCATCATGAATCCGGTCAAAATCATAGGCAATATATTCCCGTCGATAGCCCAGGTCTAAAAACCAACGATCACCCGCCAATGGAATATTATCCTGAAGATAAATTCCCCATGATTCACGGGCATCGTTCTGGTTGGGAATCCGTTCATTCCACAATGAGGAATAAAAGTAATCGCTGCCAATTGTCAGATGTTGATAGCGATCGGAATACCAGGGCAATTCCACGTCATATTGGGGGGATATGCCATACTCTTTTATCGTCGATTCCGAGCGGATATTGAAGTTAACAAAGTCTGAAAACTGCCGGGATTGACGGAAATCCAGGGTCAGTTTCAGTTGATCGTTATCACTCACATGGATGCCCGGAGTGAAATGCAGGAAAATTTCATCAGTTGACGCGTAATTATCAGGTGAATTGCTCCGTGTGGGAGCGGCTGATTCGGGTAATGATCCGGGCAATCCATAACGATCGTCCTTGGCGCCGCCGGCGAAATCGAAAAACCAGATTGAATCAGTATAATTAAGATTCAGGCTGCCGGTTTTATTCCGCAAATAACTGTTGTCACGAAATCCATTGATATAAAAATAATCACCCGCAAGACTGTATTTCAGTCTCCCAATCCGATCGGTGTAACGCAATGAGTCCTGGGTTTGCTGAAAACTGCCGCCGTTTATAGCCAATTCTAGCTGACGCCTGCCGGTTCCTTTTTTGGTAATAATATTGATCACCCCGCCAACCGCTTTGTCGCCATATAACACACTATTTCCCCCACGGGTGATTTCAATTCGCTCGATTTGTTCCAAGGGAATGGTGGACCAATCGACACCACTTAAATCCAAACCATTGATCCGTCGTCCATCCACGACCACCAAGGTATTGGCAATCGCGGTTTCACCATAGCCGCGGATATCGATCGTGGTTTTACGCCCATTACCGGTGAGGTCCGCGACCTGTAATCCCGCCACGGAGCGAAGTACATCGGGGACCTGATGCGCCATGGAGCGGGCGATTTGTTCGGAGGTAATGATCACGGTTGGTTTGCCGATCTGGCTATCCAATCGCCAGTAACGGTTGGCGGTGACGATCATTTCATCCATCTGATACCATTCTGTTTCCGCATCCGGCTGAGGCGCGACAGAATTGGCAGGGAATGAAGGGAATCCTCCGGTTAATAAACAGAGGCTGGATAAGAAGCGCAGTAAATGGAGCTGATAATAGTTATTCCTCATGATTGCAAGACCTCCTCATTGAATGTTCAATCTGAAACGTAAGTTCGGGTTGGTTTCACATGCGGAATTCCCGGCTTAACATCTCGTTTGCAATCAGAGAAAAAATGGATATCTATCGTTGTTCGTTTCAATCTGCGCTGCTGATCGCATTATCGATCAATGCGAATAAGCGTGATCAGCAGGACATTTCAAAGCGTGATGGAAGGTATCGAATTTTTAATTAAGCCAGGCATCCTTGACGCGAAAACACCTGTATGTAAGGATATTCTGACTTGCAGGCGGACCGATATTCACCCCTTCCCATACTCATTCTCCAATCAGTCAACCGGCTTCTTGTATGAACAGTTGAAATTGATTGTGACTCGCACAGTGGCATTGGTGCGTTTTATTCCTGCTTACAGCGGCGCGACCGTTCCGGATTTTCACCGGATTTCCCTTGATTAAATTTTACTGAAAAACAATCATCGCATGAATAAGCGGAGATTGGTGATATACAAATGATGGAAGAAAAAATTATTGACTTTACGCAATCGATTGTGTTATTATTGATCGAGGTCAAGCACTTCCCGGATTTTTCTCAACAGCTCAATGTGGGAATAGGGTTTTTCCACGAAATTCTTCACTCCGGAGCGATATAATTGCGATTTTATATCCGGATCAATGTAGCCGCTGGTCATGATCACTTTTTCGTTGGGATCAATCTCCAGGACTCTTTTGAACATCTCATCGCCGCTCAAGCGCGGCAATCCAATGTCAGTAATGACCAGGTCGATCTCCTGATGGCGTTTGCGATAAATTTCCAATCCTTGGATGCCATCATCAGCACTGATCACCTTGTAGCCCTTGATGCGCAAGACGACATTCAAAAATTTAGCGATCGCTTCTTCATCCTCGACCAGTAAAATGGTTTCCGTCCCTCCCTTTATTTCATCGATGGCGGTTGCATCAGGCGGAGGATTTTCGGGAGGTTGTTCGGCAATCGGGAGATACAGGGTAAAGGTCGTGCCACTTCCCACCCTGCTTTTTACTTCGATAATGCCGCGATGACTTTCTACTATTCCAAATACCAGGGCAAGTCCCAAACCGGTTCCTTTGTCGAGTGACTTGGTGGTGAAGAAAGGCTCAAAAATGCGTTGCTGGGTCACTTCATCCATCCCAATACCGGTGTCCGAAACATCGATTTGAATATAGCGCTGTTCACTGGCTTTCGCGAAGCGAGAGCAGAGGACAGCGCCATCAATCACCGAAGTTGAGATCGAGAGTGTCCCGCCTTTGGGCATGGCATCGCGGGCATTGACACACAGATTGAGGAAAATTTGATGGATCTGCGAGGCATCCGCGAGCATGGCCGGCAAATCCTGCTGCAATGCAGTTTCAATGATGATGGTTTTAG
Organism: uncultured Lentisphaerales bacterium; assembly: GCA_964615975.1. Lineage (GTDB taxonomy): Bacteria > Verrucomicrobiota > Lentisphaeria > JABSQK01 > JAJFLO01 > CAZTTH01. The sequence continues at coordinate 94,030 of CAZTTH010000006.1, forward strand.
GAAAAGTCTTATCCAGCAGCGTGGTTATTTCATCAATGATCTGATTGATATTAACGGAATTAAAGATGATCTCGGTTTTCCGTGCGAAAGTGAGCAATTGTTTGACCAGTTTTGCTCCTCTTTTCGTTGCCTGGATTATGCCATTTATGCTGTGCAGGTATTTTTCAGAATCGGAATTATTGATCCGTTCCAATAGCGTCGAGTGCCCCATGATGATGGCCAGGATATTATTGAAATCATGAGCGATCCCGCTCGCCAGTGTTCCCAGGCTCTCGAGTTTTTGTGCCTGGATGAGTTGTTGTTCAAGCGATTTTTTATTAGTCACATCGCGACTCACCACCACGACGCTGGTGATATTGCCTTTGCTGTCACGTATTACACTCCCCTGGGATTCAATATGCCGAATGGCGCCATTTTTCAGCAAAAAGCGATATTCCGCACGATGACCAATGCCGGTTTTCACCGTATCCTGGAAAACAGCGCGGATTTTACTGCGATCATCCGGATGAATTTCCAAAAATGAATCCGTCCCGCACATCGACGCTGGGTTGTCAAATATTATTTTATACGATGGGCTGTTGTAGATGCGCTGACCATTCAGATCGAGTACCGCGATCAGGTCGGAGACATTTTCGGAAATCAGACGGAATTGTTCTTCGCTGCGCCGCAAGGCATCTTCAGAACGTTTCTTTTCGGTGATATCCTGTTTAATCGCAATGAAATGTTGGATCAATCCGCGTTCGTCAAATACCGGGGTGATCGTTTGTTCCTCGACATAGATATGACCATCCTTATGGCGGTTGACAATCTCTCCCCGCCACACCTCGCCGCCCAGAATTGTCTGCCATAGGTCTTTAAAAAATGAAGCATTTTGCACCCCTGACTTTAATAGATCTCGGGCATTGTTGCCGATCACTTCTTCATACTTATATCCTGTCAATCGGGTATATGCCTTGTTGATCCATTTGGTCATGCCGTTACGATCCATGATGACAATGGCGTTGTCGGCAGATTCCAGTGCCGCGCTTTGTAAGCGCAATTGTTCTTCGTTGCGCTTGCGTTCGGTAATGTCAATGACAATGCCCCGAGTGCCGATGACCCGTCCCTTCTCGACGATGATGGTCGGATGATGAAAAACGACAGCCCTCTCGCCGTTCGGTTTAATTATGATCATCTCGGTGGGACGGTGGGCATCATGACGCTCATCGATCATGATCTGAAAATTGGTTTCGAGGATTTCGCGCGATTCAAGCAGAACAAAATCCATGAGATTGGAGCCGATCATCGCGCTGGCGGATTCCCGACCGTAAATTTTTGCCAGGGCTTCATTGGCGAAGGTCAGAACTCCATGTTCATCGGTGATGAAAACTCCCTCATGAATTTCGTTGACCAGGGCGCGATATTTACGCTCGCTTTCAAGGAGATTTGCTTCCGCCTTTTCTTTTTCCCGGCGCATGGCGGCTTCGGCGATCTCACGCTCAATCGCCGGTCCCAAGCGTGCCAGATTATCCTTCATCAAATAATCGGCGACGCCGGCTTTCATGGCGGCCACAGCCGTACTTTCACCAATGGTGCCGGAGACGAGTATGAACGGCAGATTTTTATCCGTTGACTTGGTAATTCTTAATGCCTCAATCCCGTTGAAATGAGGCATGCTAAAATCCGAAATTACGCAATCCCATTTCCGCTGTAAAGCGGCGGTCAACGCTTGGGGATCTTCGACACGCTCATATGTCGGAGCATAGCCATATTCACGCAACGCGGTGATTGTCAACAACGTGTCATCTTCATTATCTTCGACAATCAATATGCGAATGGGATTCATTTAGAATTGAGGTTTGATTTTAATGTTTCGGTCATTACAGGCTCCAGTGCTAAAAAGATTATCCCGGGTTTCCGCGCCATCGCGCGCGACCGTAATATCAAAGTCGCCGATATTGCCCTGCATGGCATTCATGGGCAACAACTCATCGTCGCGTTTAGCTTCGACGCGCAAAATCGTTTGCTTGTCCATGGTCAGGGATGGTTGCATTCTTCAGATAAGGTAAAATAAAACGTCGCGCCATTATTTACAGCTGCTTCCGCCCATATTTTACCGCCGTGACGATGGATAATACGTGCGACCGTGGCCAGACCTATGCCGATGCCATCAAATTCTTCCGCTCCATGCAGGCGTTGGAAGGCGTTAAATAGCCTGCCCGCATACTGCATCTCGAATCCGGCGCCGTTATCGCGAATATAGAACACCTGACAGCCATTGTTTGAGGACATGCCAAAGTCGATGGATGGCGAAGGAAGTTTACTGGTAAATTTCCACGCATTACCGAAAAGATTATCAAAGGCAATCCTCATTAAATCAGGATCAACGTGGTAATTCAAATCATTTTCAATAGCGACATTGATGTTAGGTCGGGGATCGTTGACGCGCAAATGCGCTACCACACTTTCGGCAAGTGCCGATAAATTCACCTGCGTCTTCCGAATTTCAGATCGACTGATACGGGAAAGCTTTAACAAATCGTCTATCAGGTTACCCATCCGATGGGAAGCAGCGCGGATGCGCCGCAGGTAATCCTGGCCGGTATCATTCAAAATCAGGGAAGGATTTGTTAACAATAATTGAGAAAACCCATCCAGGGAACGCAATGGAGTGCGTAAATCGTGTGAAACCGAATAGGAAAAGGCTTCCAATTCCTGGTTGGCGCCAGCCAGTTGAGTATTCAAGTGCTGTAATTCTAATTCACGCTCATGACGTAATGAATGTTCCTGCGCCAATAGAATAAAGGTGCCAATCAGGATGACACTGCCGATCAGGCAACCGGTGATGACCGCATGAATCATATGGCGTGACTGAACCTGCGCAGCCAAGGTTTGTTGTTCCAATTGGTTTTGTTCATAGCCATTTATCGCAGATAAAATTTCCTTGATATCGCCCATCAATTGCTCTCCCCGGTAATCAGCAAAATAGGATTTAATCTGGGCGGGATCCCCTTGATTCTTTAGCTGGATAATTTCATTCAATAACCGCAGTTTTTTAAGCAACAGCGGCTGGAGCTGGGTCAATCGGTGTAATTGATCGGGATTTTCAGTGACAAGAAACCGCAGAGATAAATATTGGGTATAAACCGTGGTCAGAAAATCAGACGAGTCCATCAGGTAATATGCATCACCTGTAATCACAAAACCCCTCACTTTTGTTTGTGCTTCATTCAAGCTCGCTTCAAATCGGGTCGCCATTTCCAGCACCTGATGAGAATGCGATGTCCACTCATGTAAGGCGAGTTGATATTTCGTGTTCTGAAACGAGATATCTCCCATGATAATGGTAATGGTGAAAGAAACGGCAAAACAGAAAATGATAAAAAATCGCCGGTTAAATGGCCGATGACTTGCCATCATTGCGAGACAAATTACCAAAAAGGTAATACTGGTATGTAGAGCTATTGAGGTGGATGGACCAAATGCTTTTAGCTTGTCCCATTCAAAGGCATATCCCAATAACGCGGTGAAACTGATCGTGGCAGCCATATTCACCATGAACTCAACCCCAGGCTTTAAATGCTTGCGGGCTTCAAGAAATAGTGCCGCGCCGATAAGGGAAAAATTGACTGCGGTTAGAAATGACATCCGTCCCGGATGGGTTGTGGATATTGAAGCGGTATTGTCAGGGATTAATAATTCATCCACTCCCAATTCCACCCCCCAGAGATACTCAATGATGGTGGTGATGCCGATCAGCGCTACCACACCGGCTCCAAATTGTGCCAGGAAAATCCGCAAACTGGTTAATCCATTGAGTTGTAATAATCCGAGAACAACCCCGATAAAGACGAATCCGATCGCGGTATTGATTTTCATAGACACCAGATTCGACAGGATACTTTTTAATGCGACGATATCGAAAATCCAACCGAAAATAACACTGGTGCCGATCAGCAATGAATAGAGTGCGGTTAGCGCTAAAAAGGTGCGTGTTTTCATCGATTTATTTATGCTTTCCTACAGGCGGAACCCCTTAGAAGAGTGATAAATCATGGTTTAAACCGAGCAATACCATTGCGTCTGAAAGCCGTCAATTCTGAGAGCGCTGCCGCTCATCTCAAGAATTACCTCGGGTTAGCTTCTATGACAACCTGCCGGGGTGATAATGCCGGCTGCTGGTATCGGCTTTGTTTCGCGTCATTTTTTGTTCAAACTTTAGTTTGCCCATCATAAAAGAATAGGGTGAAGAGCAATATAATCCTGCCATTCAGCAGGAAAACTCCCATGACCCTTGACCTCGATTAAACCCTAAACCGATAAGGCAGTCAGCAGCCAAATTATCGCACACCCTCGTTCCAGTCAGACTTGAAATCGTGCAATCTTTTATTAACACGACATTCGTATTGATTTTATCAAGCGAACCATCGTATCCACGATCCTAAAACTATGGGACATGGCGGTTACCTTTCCGCTGAAATTTATTGGATATCGATTATGAATTCAAATTAACCAATGTTATCATTAGTTGTTAGAATAAATATTGGCGAATCAATGATACTCAAACATTAGACACCTTAATAATGAATGAAAACATCAATATTTTAGTTTTGGATGACGAAGATGCGATCCGCATGGCGCTCCGGGGCCATTTGGAATTATATGGTTACCGAGTCTTTGATTGCGCGACCTTGGAAGAGGCTTTTGATATCCTTGGCACACAACGTCTTGATATCATCATTTCGGACATCAATCTCAAAGGCAGTTCAGGCAAAAGCTTATTAACCTTTGTCAAGAAAAATCACCCCCAAATTTCAGTGATTATGATCACTGGCGCGCCCGATATACAGGATGTCATCGAAATCATGAAACAAGGCGCGGATGATTATGTTCTCAAGCCGTTCGAAATAGAAAACATTCTCGATACCATAAAAAAATCCCTGAACAAAAAAGAGAAGCAGCAACCCAATGATTTGACCATCATTACCAGCCAGTTTGATATTTCCCGTACGCTTGAGGATTACGAAATTGAATCACTTCTTGGTGAAGGCAATATGGGTATCGTCTATCGGGTAAAGAAAATTGGTGGGAAGGATGGCAAAACCTATGCCCTGAAACTACTCAAATACAAAGACAAAATCAAAGGACATAATTTAGATCGGGAACAACGCTTCATGCATGAGGCGAAGGCGATGTCAAATGTCAAGCATCCCCATATCGTTGAAATCGTTGAATTCGTTGAATCTCGAAACAACAATCCCCCATTTATTGTCATGGAATATGTCGCGGGCAAACCACTGAAACATTACATCAGCCATCGCGAATTGAATTATCAGCAAAATGCGCTTTTGATTCGCCAGATCACTGACGCCTTGTCGGCAATCCATGAACAAGGCATTTGTCATCGTGATTTAAAGCCGGATAATATCATCGTCATGGATGGGTTTAATGCGAAAATCATGGATTTTGGCATCGCCCGAATCCCGGACTCTGAGCTCACCATGACCACTGATCTGATGGGTACACCATATTATTTTTCCCCCGAAGCGTTGCAAACTTCCCGCGTCGACGCCCGATCTGACATTTTTTCACTCGGCATTCTGTCTTATGAATTATTTTTGGGGGTGCGTCCCTTCAATGAAAGCTCCATATTTCTCCTCGGCAACGCGATCGCATCCAAGAAACCCATCGAGCCGCGCAAGATCGATCCCCAGCTTCCGGAAGCGTTGCAGTTCATCCTTGCCGGTATGATGAGAAAGCATCCCGACATGCGCTTTAAATCCGCCGCTGAAATTGTAGGATTATTAACTCAATTCATTGAAAGTGGCGAGTTGGATTACAGCCCATACAATATCGCCATGTTTGATACTCACGAGTGCTGGAGCTAAACGGCCACTCGCTAGTTTCAGGAATATCACTCATCTGAATGTGGAGATGTCGGGGTGGGAAAATCCAGGGGATCGGCACCATCGGCAAACCCCCACCGGCGCGAAAATGGCCAGTAAACAAAATTAGCGCGACCCACAATATTGCGTCGCCGCACCGCTCCCCAAAAGCGGCTGTCCTGGCTGTTCTGGCTGTTGTCACCCATGAGGAAATACTCGTCCTTTCCCAAGGAAAATGTACTCTCCGGAGTGCATAAATACAGGCATGAATTCAGTTGCGGATTGGTATAACCGTGATATCCCCCGCGGGCAGAATAGAGTCGCGAAAAAGCGCGATGGTAGGTATCGTCAACAACGGTGAATTGTTCCTGACCAGGTTGTTTGACATATAATTGGTGGTCTTTGATTCGCAACTCATCTCCGGGGAGACCCACCAGTCTTTTGATAAAGAATTTACCGCGCAGGGAATCGCCGTTTTTGTCGCGGATCCCATCGGTTACAAACACGGTTATATCACCACGTTGGGGTTCAAAGAAATTGTAGCGCAATCGATCGACAAAAAGATGATCGCCAAGTTCCAGGTAGCCGCGAGCCAACACCTGACCTTTTTTATAGTAACATACACGACTGAAAAAACCGGTATCCTCTTCGCTTGCGTTATGGTTGTTCCAGTAATCGCCGATATAACGCAATACGGTATTGGTATCGCCCGGGAGTTTATATTCGCGGGCGCCGATTGAAACGGTGGTGGTGGGAAAGAACAGGAATGGATTTCTGGTCTTTATGGTTTCCAAATGAATATAACCGTCTTCTGCGATGGTGATATCGACATAGCGATGGGAATAATCAACATAGTTGATCAGCCGTTCGCACCAATTAAAATCAAGCGGAGAATCGAGCGGGGTAAAATTGATCCCGAAAAGAGTCGGCTGCATGCTGCCAGTCGGGATTTTAAATGGTTGGATAAAAAGAGCGCGAGCGCCGCCCACGACCCCACAAACGATCACAAACATTTCAATGAATTCACGCATCGCTCCTTTGCGATGTGTCCTGAGCGACCGCTGTAACTCCTCAAAGGAAGTGGTCAATAATTGGTGCGATGTGTCCGGATCATGAGGCATGGGTTGATTCAACCCTTGTTCCAGACGATGTTTTACCTCAAGCAATCGTTGGCGATCGCGGTCACTGAAGATATCACGATCCCAATTCAGCCAATGATCGATCTGGCCGATCAGCAATTTGAAGTTATGAGCTATCTTTGCAGGCCGTTGCAGGATAAAATCAATCAACCGATTCACCGGAAGGCCCAGTCGTTGCCAGATGAATTCAAGCAATTCGATGATCAGGCGCCAGGCAAACCACACCAGGAGAAGATTAAAAATCCAGCGGGCGATGATGGCGAGGGTCATGCTTAATTGCTCCCCGATTGCAAGACTTTGATAAACGCATCCTGGGGAATATTGACCCTACCGACCTGCTTCATTTTTTTCTTGCCTTCTTTTTGCTTCTCCAGCAGTTTGCGTTTTCGGGTAATATCACCGCCATAACATTTAGCGGTGACGTCCTTGCGCAACGCCCGCACATTTTCCCGGGCCACGACCTTGCCGCCAACCACTGCCTGGATGGCGATCTGGAACATATGCTGAGGAATTATTTCTTTTAATCGTTCAGACAATTGTCGTCCCCGGGGCGCGGCATGATCCTTATGGACAATCGAGGTAAAGGCATCGATGGGATCATCATTGACACGCAATTCCATTTTTACCAACGGAGCGGCCCGGTAACCGGCAGGCTCATAATCCATACTTCCATAACCGCGGGTGATGGATTTAAGTTTATCGTGAAAATCAATCACAATTTCGTGCAGCGGTATATCTGCAATGAGTATCACATGATGCTGATCAACCGTTTGGGTTGCCGAACAATTTCCCCGTTTTTCCATGATCAGATTCATTATCGGGCCAATATATTCACTGGGAGAGATTATTTTGGTATGTACCAGCGGCTCATCAATATGATCGATATTGGTCGGATCCGGAAGATAGAGGGGATTATCAATCTCGATCATTGTTCCATCCCGCAGATAGACCTGATAAATGACGCTGGGATAGGTGGTGATCAGGTCGATGTTAAATTCCCGGCGCAGCCGTTCCTGAATGATTTCCATATGCAATAAACCCAGAAAACCACAGCGAAAGCCAAATCCCAAGGCTGCCGAGGTTTCATTTTGATAGACAAATGCGGCGTCATTCAGTCGGAGTTTCGACATGCTCAGCTTGAGCAATTCAAAGTCACTGGCATCAATGGGATAGATGCCGCTGAATACCATTGGTTTTACCACTTTGAATCCCGGCAAAGGCGCGGAACAGGGATTCTTGTTTCCGGTCATGGTATCACCGATTTTGGTGTCTTCCGGTGACTTGATATTCGCGATCACATATCCGACATAACCGGGGTTTAGAATCTCGGCAGGGATCATTTCGGGTGAGAATATCCCGACCTCCTTGACTTCGGAAACCACATCAGTATTGAAAAGTCTGATGACCTCACCGCGCGCTATTGTACCGGATACCAAACGGATATAATTGACCACCCCGCGAAACGAATCGTAAACGGAATCAAAGATCAACGCACGGATACAAGCATCCACCGGTTTTGCGGGCGGCGGAACGCGTTTGATGATGGCTTCCAAGATCTCCGGGATCCCGATTCCATCTTTGGCGCTTGCCAGGAGGGCTTCCTCAGCGGGGATCGCTAAAATTTCTTCCATTTGCTCATAACATAAAGCGACATCCGAAGCCGGCAGATCAATTTTGTTGATTACTGGAATGACCACCAGGTTTTGTCGGATGGCGAGATTGACATTGGCGACTGTCTGAGCCTGTACCCCCTGTGAGGCATCGATCAAAAGAATGGCGCCCTCACAAGAAGCTAGACTGCGGCTGACCTCATAGGTAAAATCCACATGGCCAGGGGTATCGATCAAATTGAGCCGATACTCATTGCCGTCTTTGGCGCGGTACATCATGGTGACAGGATGGCATTTTATGGTGATTCCTCGTTCACGCTCCAGATCCATGCCATCTAACACCTGGTTCTTGAATTTGCGGATGTCAATCGCATTGGTCAACTGCAGGAAGCGATCCGCCAGGGTTGATTTGCCATGATCCACATGGGCGATAATGGAAAAGTTTCTGATTAAGTCAATTGGAGTATCTTGATAAGCCATGATTCAAACACGCATGATATATTAGTCTGTAAACCGGTTGTTGAGGTATATTAGTGTGCGACTGACATGAATGGGGGATCATTGCGCAACTGGATTGTAAACAAAACGAAAGTTAATTCCCAAAATGAGTCCGCTAATCTACATCAACTTTATCGCGGCGCAACGGAAATTTGATGGCACCGGAAATTACCGCTTGAAGCCGATAAAGAATTGTCTTAAGGTTAAGAGAAAATTTCACGTATTTTAGAGGATCACCTACCATGAGTCAAAATGATACCCAATCGGATAAAACATCCGAATCTGATAAAGTTGAATTCCAGAACATTGAATTGGAACAAAATCTAATTGTGGAGTTTTGGGGGTTTTTAAAGGAAAACAAGAAATTCTGGTTGATCCCGATCATTGTGGTTATGCTTCTGTTGGGATTGCTCATTGTGTTTGGTGGCAGCAGCGCGGCGCCGTTTATCTATACCTTGTTCTAACCACGACCTGCAAGTGAAAGACTCCAACCACCCCCGTTGGCAGTGATGGAAACAGCGGATAAAATTCATCAGTTTGAGGTAAACAGGCAGCAATTAAAATCGTTGGTGAGTTATTTACTGCATTGCCAGCGTTCCTTACAGTTAATACCAATCACCATTGTTTTCAGTGTGATCGTTATGGTGATTCCGGGTATGATTGGCGCGCCCCATGATACCGATCATGTTGCTGTCCCCCAGCTCGCAAACGCAACCGATACCGAGGAACGTGAACTAATAACTCAAATTGAAAGCGCGCAAAAATTTCTTCAATCGAATCGCGCAACCGATGCAGTAATCACACTTGAGTCTCTTCTGCATCTTACCGATACAATCAAAAATAAAGCTCTTGTCGCAGCGCTGTATGCGAGTTTGGGGGTGGGCTATTACAAACTCGGCAATCTCACCCATGCCGAACGGGTTCTCAAGGAAAGTATAGGTTTGATTGAATTCGATCCGGTTTCTCCGCAAATCATTCGCGCCTACCAAAATCTGGCCATGGTTTATTGGGCTGGCAAGAATTATCAACGTGCGCAGATGATGTGGGAATCGGGGGTGGCAATGTCGCGTTCATTGGATCAGCCATTATTGCAATCAGTGATCACCATCAATCTCGCTCGCAGTTACATGGAGCAAAAAAAATTTTCGGCCGCGTATGAATTAATCTCAACATTGCCGCTGATATTGCCGCAGCTTCCCAAATCTCCAGAAGGAATTGTGTTGCTGTTGAATCTGGGATCACTTCTGCAAATTCTGAATGAACATGGCTATTCCTGGGATGATACCGCCGCTCCGACCGTGCTGACATTATATCAAAGGGCTTACCTCTGGGCAACAGACTATGGCACGGATTACCATCGTTCACTCGCCGCCGGCGAATTGGGAAATCATTATTACCATGACCACGAATATGACAAAGCTCTGGAAAGGTTGCGCGAAGCAGCGTTTTTTGCTCAACTGGCTGATGCCCCCCGACTGACGGCGCAGTGGTTATGGCTGCTGGGTAAAATTCATTATTCAGGAAGTCGCCATTCTCTGGCGGAACTGTCATGGCGGGGAGCCATAACCGCAGTGCAGCAATGTCGTTCGGAGTTACCCAACCGTATGGGGGAGGATGATGTGATCATGACCCAACCATCCTTTCGCCAGCAATGGGGCGATTTATATTATTCCTTGACTGATTTACTCCTCCAGAAAGCTGAGTCAACCAGTGATGATGTCAAGTGTCAATTCCTATTCCGAGAGGGACGGCAGATTATTGAAAACCTCAAGACCGCCGAGTTGGCTGAATACGTCAATGATGACTGTGTTTTACACACTCTAAACCAGCAGCGTACCATTGATGATACAAGCGCTACCGCCATCGTGCTTTATGTCATTTCCCTGCCGGAGCGTTGCGATCTATTGGTGAGCAGGGCCGGTCAGATCTGTCGTTACAGCATTCCGGTCGGCGCCGATGAAATACAGCGCACGACATTGACCCTGCGCCAGCAGCTGGAGACCCGCACCACGCATCGCTACCTGAATTCTTCGCGAAAGTTATATTCCTGGTTGATAGAGCCTTGGGAAAAAAGTTTGGCGGCGGATGATATCAACATCGATACCTTGATTTTTATTCCGGATGGAGCGCTGGCCGCGATCCCCCTGGCGGCGCTTCATAACGGCGAACAATTTCTCCTGGAACGCTATGCTGTAACCCTGCTTCCGGGATTGACCCTTTCGGTTCCTGACCCCCGAGCCGCCATCAGTGAAAACGTCTTGCTCTGTGGTTTAACCACCGCGGTGCAAGGATATGATGCGTTGACATATTCAACGCGTGAGCTTACCGATTTACAGCAGATCTTTCCCCATAGTCTGATGTTGGTTGATCGGGATTATAGTCGCGACCATCTCAGTGCCGCATTTTCCGCGCGGACTTTTTCCATCGTTCATATTGCTACACACGGAGAATTTGGTGGTGATACCCATCCCGCATTTTTTCTGACCTATGATGACAAAATTTTGCTTAACGATGTGGAAAGTATGATCCGGCCTTTACGACGGCAGGGAAATCCGATCCAATTATTGACCTTGAGCGCGTGCCAAACTGCAGCAGGTGATGAGCGATCCATGCTGGGGTTGGCGGGGATGGCGTATAAATCTGGCGCCCGCTCGGTGTTAGCCACTCTCTGGTATGTGAATGATGAAGTTTCAAGTATTCTGATGCCGGCGTTCTATCGGCAATTAAGCGCGCGCGACCGATCGGTCACCAAAGCTGAAATTCTCCGCGATTGTCAGCTTGCCCTGCTTCACGATAATCGCTATCGTCATCCCTGTTATTGGGCGCCCTACATATTGATCGGTGATTGGCTGTGAGATGACGATTATTGTCCGGCCGGGATAAGAGGAGTCTAAGACATTTTTAAAGGCAGAGAGTATTAACTGCCTGCGTGTACAAGGGAATAACATTACATGACATTTGTTGCTGGACATGGGATTTGGATCTACGGTCGGGATGATGATTTGCTGGGCGCCATGACTGCGTTCAATCTCACATCCCCAGTCCCGCTTCATTATCTATTCGTTCATGGAGGTTCACTGTCTTGGGACTTGATAGTGAAGCGAAATGTTGGTTCATATTATGCTGCGTCGTTGGGTCAGGCTCAGATACATCTGGCGGTGGACGGACAGGCAGGATTGATTGCCGAATTATCACCACGGCAATGGCAAAAAATCACTGACAAGCTGATCAAGGCAGGTGAAAACGATGGGGGTCTCTCCGGTATACATTTCGACATTGAACCATTCAATGATCAAGTGGCGAATTTCATTCATGGGGTAAAAACCAAAGTCAAGCATCCCGTCTCGGTTGCCACTTATGGCTGGCATCCCGCCCTGGTTGAGTGTTGTGATTTTTCCGTGCTGATGGCGTATGATTTGGGTGATTCACCATTACTGTATGCTCAACGAGCACAGCGTGCGATCACGGAGTTCTCTCATCAGGCTGAACGCACGCGCCATCCCTATCTTATTGGTCTGCCCTTTGTTGCTACTCACAAGGAATTTGTGTATCGTCGCTATCGTGATCGTGATTATGATGAATACAGCGGATATTCCATGGAACAATTTTTCGCTGGTGGTCTTGAGGCTTACCAACAATCACCATGGCGGCATTCATGCTTATGTCTGGGAATATGTATCTGGGGCGGATTGTCTCGACCCATTGGCTATATGACAGAACCCTATGAATATTATCCTGATAAAATATCACCTCTCGCCTGGGAGATGTTGCAATCTGTCAGTCCCCATTCTCCGGGAACGCCGAGCTCCAGCTCGGCATCTCATCTTCCCGCTCCGGGAATGCCGACGCTCGCGTCGGCATTTAGTCACTCACCAGCGAAAGGATGGTCCCCGAGCCCGGCATCCTCGGAAACCGCAACTCCAGATGCGGCAGAAAGCGATGCCGACGTGGTCGTCGGCGCTCCCCGGTCGGCATCCGATCGCCCCCCAATGGAATTATCAAAATCAACTGCCGGATTGGACTCCGGAAATCAGGAATATAAAAAATGAATTCACCCACTAAAGAATTGACTTTCGCCATTGATATTGCCTTGCAGGCCGGGGCGCTCTTGAACCGATATTTTAATGAAACCTTGATTATCAAACAAAAATCGAGTGAACGCGATCTGGTTACCCAGGCGGATATTGCGTCTGAAAAACTGATCGTAACTGCCATCCGGGAGGCATTCCCATCCCATGCGATTCTGGCGGAAGAACAAGGACAAATCGGGGCATCGGAATATATCTGGTTGGTGGATCCCTTGGATGGCACCACCAATTTTACCCATCGTTATCCCGTGTTTTCCGTCGTCCTGGCACTCTATCATCAGGGGAAAATTCTCCTGGCGGTGACCTATGATCCTATCCGCAATGAATTATTTACCGCTGAAAAAGGCAGGGGCTCCTGGTTGAATGACGCCCCCATCTCAGTCGCCAACAACGTCACCCTGCAAGCGGCGATTGTAGCCACGGGCTTTCCCTATGATCGAGCCACCAATCCGAAAAATAACATGGCGGAATTTTGCCGCGTCATGCCTCGGGTGCAGGGGATTCGTCGGGGCGGCTCCGCAGCACTCGATATGGCATATGTCGCGTGTGGTCGACTGGATGGTTATTGGGAATTCCATCTCAATGCCTGGGATTTTGCTGGCGGCGTGCTTCTGGTAGAGGAAGCCGGCGGGGTGGTGACCAATTGTGATGGCACCCCCTGGCACCTGGAGTCGCGTTCGGTAATTGCCGGTAATGCCTTGATTCATAACGCACTGGCAGCCATGATCAAATGAAATTCGTCAAAATGCTTAAAACCCGCTTGGGGAAATATATTCTCAGCCGTTCTGCCAGACGTCATGGGTTCCTTGATCCGATCGAGATTATGGCGCGATTGGAAAAATTCGCGCAACCCGCCGAGATCAGGGAACCGATCGAGTTACTCCGTGCCGGAGTTGTTTTTCATGCCCGTGGGTTGATGAATTCCAAGGTTATTCAACATAATCTGGATTGGGTTTGGCCATATTGGGTGCAGCGTCAATTCGATCCCCATGATGTCGCATTTATTCCCCGGGCATTTTCAATCACTCATGTGAATCTGACCCATCGCAATTGGACCGCGGTTGGCCTCCCGAATTATCCGGAAATGCCAATCATTGATCCCCGTGGTCTGATTACCCCTTTTTTCGATGGCTGGTCCATTGATTGCTGGGTGGTTGCGGAGGATGGAGCATCCTTATTACCCGCAACCCTGCATCTTGTCGATCAACAATTGCGCCAGCATCAGGAATCATTGGCAGTGGTCACCAAATCCCAGATCAACAACATCAATCTGACTGTGACTACGGCCGTGGTGATGGAGGATGACTTGCCGGTATGCCGGATTACCGCGGATGCCGCCAGCGCTGCCCCGGCCTGGGTGGTGATCGCGCTTCGACCATTCAATCCGGAAGGGGTTAGTTTTATTCACAAGATTGCCTGCGTCGCGAACTCGTGTGCCTGGCAGATTGATGACAATTGGATGATCAATTTTAAAGACCAACCGGAGCGTCATTTAATGTCCACCTATCAGCAGGGGGATGTCTTCATCAACATGTTGCAACGTTCGCCGTCCAACGCAATAAACTGCGATATCGGAATGGCCAGCGCCGCTGCCCTCTATCCATTGGAAAAGCATAATCCCAGTCAGATCGAAATCACCATCCCACTGCAGGGACATCGTGATGCGCATCCTCAATCGACCTTGACACTGTCTTCGGTTTCCTGGAAGCAGGCGCTGACTGGAGTTTGCCACTTTCAATCCCACGACCCGCATCTGGATTTTTTATTTGAGACTGCGATTCAAACCCTGATTTTATTATCACCTGATGATGTTTATCCCGGACCCTATACTTACAAACGCTTTTGGTTTCGCGATGCCTGCCTGATGGCACAGGCTTTGTTGGCAGGGGGATTGATCGAACGTACCCAATCCCTGATTGAACGCTTTTCTCCCCGCCAGACGCCGACGGGATATTTCCATTCTCAGGATGGCGAATGGGACAGCAACGGACAAGTGTTATGGCTGCTGGAAAAATTCGCGGGCATAACCAGGCAACCCTGGTCGGATGCGTGGGAAAATCGAATCATTCTGGCAGCCGATTGGATTGTAAAAAAGCGATTGCCGGATCATGGCAAGGGAATTCATGCCGGATTGTTGCCCGCCGGATTCAGCGCTGAACATTTGGGGAATAATGATTATTACTATTGGGATAATTACTGGAGTGTCGCGGGATTGCGGGCGGCATCAAGAATGTTTTCTGCCAGCGATGAGCGCTTGTCGCATTACTATCACGACGAAGCCAGCAAGCTCATGGCAGCCATCGAACGCAGCCTGATTGAAT
>CAZTTH010000007.1:0-55285 GCA_964615975.1 uncultured Lentisphaerales bacterium
GAAATAGAAGTAACTTCCAGTGTCGACGAGAATGGCGTTACCCTGAAAGATGGAATAATCGTGTTTCGCACCAATCCGAACGGAAGGCGACTCATAGAAAGCTTAAGGATAACCGGAAAAGGCCTCGTCGGTATCGGAGTAACTGACCCGGCTGCCGCACTTGATGTCAGGGGTAACATAGAACTCAGCGGCACCATTGATGGAGTTGATCTTTCCTCGCATGCAACGGATCCCAATGCCCACCATACCAAGACCATCAGCTTCACTGAGTTGACCGACACAGTCACAGATGATCAGATACCCGATGACATCACCATTAACCATGCCGCGACCGCGGGTGATGCCGATACCGTTGATGGCGTACATGCCGCTGACCTTGAGGAATCTGCCGAGATAGAGGCCGAAGCACAAAGCCGAGCTGATGCAGACACCAACTTGCAGGATAAAGTCAATGCGGAGGAAACCGCACGTATCGCTGGCGATGATACTTTGAGAACCGCTTTATCCTCCGAAACCACTAATCGGGAAAGCGCCGATTTGGCCGAGGCTCAGGCACGCCGTGATGCTGATGACGCCCTGCAAGGTAGTATCGATAACAACAGCGCGAATATCACCCTGAATGCCGAAGCCATAGTGGCAGGTGATGCCCTGCTCGTGCAAAAGACCGGCGATACCGTGACCGGGAAACTGACCCTAACGAGTGATGATTTCGAGGTGAAAACTGGAGAAATTCTCGATCAGAGTTTTGAAACCGCACCTAATCCAGACCGGATCTCCGAGACGGATACATGGCAATCATTTACTCCCGCGCTTAACGGTCAGCTGACGCGCGTGCAGATCAGGATGAATGCGGATTCTTCTGGTGATGTCTCCGGCACATTATCCATCTATGAAGGCGAAGGAACTGGAGGAGAACTACTGAGTACTATGCCGATCACGATCGATCGCACATCGTTCGTGCATTACCAATCATTCCAACCATCGCCGCCGGTTGATGTTATAGCAGGTGTTAAATACACCTATCGCGTTGAAGGCGCTCATAACATGGCATATAACCGGAATAATCTCTATGAAGGTGGGCGCGCGTCGCGAAGTCTATCCGATGACCAGCAGTTCAGAACCTATGTCACGCCGGAGCCATCGCTATTCGTCAAGGACGGCAAAGTGGGTGTGAAGACATCGGATCCGCAGGCGGAATTTGATGTTGCCGGTGACATCGCAATCAACGGCAGTCCGGTGATCGATGGCAGCGGCACCTGGATTGGCAACCTGGACAATAACATTGTAACCTCATCAGCTATTCGGAATGGCACGATACAACCGGAGGATTTGGGATTCAGTACCGATGATGCCGATGCCGATCCGACCAATGAACTTGACAGTAAGTGGTCAATAAATGGTAATAACATATCCCACATTAATTCTGGCAATGTGGGAATTGGCACGACTTCACCAGATCAGAAACTGACCATTTACAATGGCAATTTGAATTTACAGGTGGCTAACAATATTAATGACCAATCGATACTCTTTCAAAATTCTGGTGGCGCTTATAGTTGGAAAATTACCCGGATTGATGCCGGATCAAATGGTGCTGACTTAATAATTGCTGGCGGAAATACCAATAGCGATCCGGACCAGTTAATCAACCGATTCACCATTTCAAAGGTTGGCAAGGTTGGCATAGGGACAACCAGTCCAGCCGCAAAACTGGATGTAGTCGGTGATATCGCGATCAATGGCAGTTCGGTGATTGATTCGACCGGCAAGTGGGTTGGCGATCCCACCGGACTGGTCGGCCCACAAGGTCCTAAGGGTGATACGGGTGCACAGGGTAACATTGGGCCAGTTGGCCCACAAGGTCCTAAGGGACCAAAAGGTGATGATGGTGCAACAGGTCCAATAGGACCGCAGGGGCCACAAGGGATAGTAGGCGCGACCGGTCCCCAAGGACCAAAGGGAGACAAAGGAGATAAAGGTGATTCGGGGACATCATCATCATGGATCGATGGAACAGATAAGGTGACTACATCGTCATCTGTACAGATGGGCAACGGTTTCGATGATGCCGGCGTAGGGTTTGAAGAAGCACCGCCGGAATATGGCGAGCCGGCCGAAGACGCTCAACAGACCAATCCTCCGAACAAATTCAGTTCAGATAGTTCTACTGTCAATACAATGGATACCTGGCAATCATTCACGCCTACTGTCGACGGGTTACTGACCAGGCTCGATGTAAAAATCGGCAGTTCGGCTCAACGTTCCGGCACCCTGACCATATACGAAGGGGAGGGCAAAGGGGGGGTAGCGCTATATACAGCATCAATCACCATCAAAGATACGGATAACTTTTTTTTGGGAGTGACACATGAATTTCATGAGTTTAACATCACAGATGACATTTCGGTGAATGCAGGCAGCAAATACACTTATCGAATCTCTTCATCCAATAATTTCAATATGCTGTTTCACATTGGCGATCCCTACTCCGGCGGCCAAACCAGTAATAGTAACCCCAACTATGATCAAGTCTTCAAGACGTGGGTCGCTCCCATCGACACATCAATTGTCAACAACACGCCTGACCGTCCTCTCCTTCATGTAAGAGGAAATGGTAATTTTTTCGGTAATCACATCGCATTTTTCGAAAATACAGGGAGTATTAATGCAGACGGTATCGCAATTAAAATTAATAAAAGTTACACCGATAAGAGAAATAATTTTGCCACTTTTCTAAATGGTAACAATGAAGTAGTTGGAAGGATTGAGGGTTTTAACTTGGAAAATGGAGATTGGGAGGCGCCACCGAATATTTTTGCAAATGTTGGCCTGAGTCTTGATCCGGGTATCAGCTATAACAGCAATTTTTTTGATAAGGGTTCTCTCCCAAGTGCAAGTATTGACTGGGACAGTGAATTGGGAATTAGATACCCAAAAGGGATTGATTTCGATCCCGGAAGCTTGCCAAGTATAAAAGGTTCGCCAATTGAATTTAAAACACCTAAATTCACATTTAGTACACCATCTCAGGATGATTTCGTAGATCTAATCGGATGGTCGATGGATAATAATGTGGCTGGATTCCTCTCAGCTGATCCGGTAGCTCTGGCAACTAATTCAATAAAAATTGCTGCTGCTAAACTGGTCAAAGATGATGGCATCACCTACGGTTCAAAAGGTGCCGATTACGCTGAATGGCTGCCCAAACTGGACCCGAATGAAAAATTTCAGTTCGGTCAGATTGTCGGAGTTTTCGGCGGGAAGATCAGCAAGAAGACTGAGGGTGCCGAGCAAATCATGGCGATTTCTCTGGCGCCAGTAGTCCTCGGCAATCTACCACCAGCAGATGAAAAGGAACGCTATGAAAAAGTCGGCTTCATGGGGCAGTTACCGGTTGTTGTCAGGGGGAAGGTGCAGGTCGGTGATTATATTCTGGCTTCCGGATTGGAGGATGGTACCGGTATCGCCATATCGCCCGATGCACTGGAACTGGATCATCTGCCGAAGATACTGGGACGTGCCTGGTCCGAGTCTGACAATGACATATACAGTTTCATCAATGTCGCCGTCGGCATCAAGACCAATGAGTGGGTGAAGATATTCAGGAAACAACAGCAGAGCATCGCGCAACAGGCCAGCGAAAATGCCGGCCTGAAAACGGATCTCGCCGCGCTTCAAGCCAGAATATCAACCATGGAAGAACAGAGCTTGAAGAATACCGCGATCAAAGCGGAAAACAACCAGTTGAAATCCGAAGTCCAGACCTTGCAGTCGAAGGTATTGAAGATGGAAGCCGCCTTACAAGAACTGGAAAAACTGATCGCCGCCCATTTTGATACCAAAAACGACACGGCAGTCGCCGCGACAGATTTAGTTAAGTAAACAATGAATTAAGCATAATAAGGGATCAGACCTGCTCATTGCAGGTTTGATCCTTTTATTTCTAATTTTAAACTGAACACGATCAGGTTTGAGAAAAAGTTTAGAGAATCAATTCGAAAAAGCGATAATGAGGAAAATAAGTAGCACAGGTCTTTAAAGCTTGGAGTCCAGTTTTTCAGGATGCTCTTCGCTCTGGAATTATTAGTATTCAGGCTAAAACATGTACTCAAAACAACTCTAAACAGATACCCTGACTTGTAGCTCTATTATGCATCCAAAGGAACCGGAAGAAAGCATGTCGGGAGACCTGCTCTACTTGTAATTCATCGTTGTCCAACCCCTTTGATTCGCATAACCTGATTTTGGTCATCCTGTTGACGCTGTCATGATTTGGAGATACGTGCCCATGGTTTACACCCAGTAGACGTCGATATCTTCGGAGACTGCCCTGAACTCCGGATCTCCGGTAACCACCCGGCAATTGTTCATCTTCGCCAGCGCGGCGGCAAAGCAATCCGCATAAGAAATGCGCTTCCTGGCTTTGAAATTCCCGGCTTCTTTACTTAATTCAAGATCAACATCGACAAAAGCAATCGGCAGATTGGTGACAACATCATCAATTTCGAGAGCTTTCGCCTGGCCGCACTCCCGCAGTACAATGTAATAGACCTCCCCGAAATTGACGGTGGTCATAAGTATTTCGTCACCGACATCACCGACATTCTGAAAAATCCGGCTGACTTTTTCAAAACCCGGTTCGCGCTCCAGATAAACCATCAACGCGTGCGCATCTAAAACCCATTTAGCCATGGTCTTCCTTTTCTCGTTCCTGCACCCTATCCATTAATAGATGCTTCGACAACCTCCCTCCCGTATCCAATATCCCAGCTTTGTTAGCAAAATAGTCGGCATCCATTGCCCGCAAGGTCAATATATTTTCGTGTTCCTGAAGAATCAATTTTGTCCCCTTGTTTAAGCCGCACCGTTTGCGTATCTTTGCTGGTATGACGATCTGACCTTTGTCATTTAGAGTTATAACTGGCATGTCACTGCCTCCTAATTAAATTCATACAGTAAATATTTTGTAGGAAAACTCATTGGGTTTACTATAACATGTAATTCATGCGACAGAATACAAGTATAAGATTGTCTTCCTCGTCCCGTTAGGGATGATTGATAACAGCCCGGTGATTCATCGCTGGGTTTATATATATCACCGCCACTATCCACCAAGTAGTTAGTCAGCTACCTTCACGGTGTGCCGATGGGACTTTTACCCCATTAAAAGTGCTATCCCTTCCGCATCGCTTATGGCTGGATCACGATCCTGAATTCATCTCTCAGGCAGACACCGTCATAAATCAAAAAAACTTATCGAATATCATCTCCGACTGGGTATATTACCTCCTTCCTGTGTAATCGTTAACCTCCCATTTATCCGAATCATTTTATGTGTGGTATCGCTGGTTTATTCGACTCTGTTTCCCCTCCATCCCAGGCACAACTTGAGCGCATGGCCGAACCGCTGATCAAACGCGGTCCGGATGATGGCGGGTTTTATCTAGATCATGCTGTCGGATTGGCTTTCCGCCGTTTGTCCATCATTGATCTGGCCGGTGGTCATCAGCCGTTATTTAATGAAGACGGCAATCTGGCTATCGTGTTTAATGGTGAAATATATAATTTTCAGGAGTTGCGACAGCGTCTGGTCGCGCGTGAACATCGTTTCACCACGGAATCCGACACGGAAACCTTGATCCATCTTTATGAAGAGGAAGGGCCGGAGATGGTGCGCATGATACAGGGGATGTTTGCTTTTGTCATCTATGACCGCGTCAATCAATTGCTTTTCATGGCTCGTGATCGTTTTGGGAAAAAGCCTTTTTTTTATGCGGTAAAAAATAATCGGTTTGCCTTTGCCAGCGGTCCAGAATCATTGCTGGGGTTATCCTGGATTGATAACTCCCATGATCTCTCCGCCATTCATGACTATCTGGAGTATCAATACATACCCACTCCGCGTTCGATTTATAATGGCATCAAAAAATTACCGCCGGGATATCGCGGGATCTGGCAGGACCACCAGTTGAAAATAGAATCGTATTGGGAACCGCGTCTGCGCGTTGGTTTTAACGGCAGTTATCTGGAAGCCTGTGGGCAGCTGCGCGGGAAATTGCGGGAGGCAGTGCGCAAGCGATTGGTGGCGGATGTGCCGTTGGGGATGTTTTTATCCGGCGGTATGGATTCGAGCGTGATCTGCGCTCTGGCGCAGCAGGAATTGAATCACCCCGCACTTACCTTCTCGATAGGATTCCCGGAAAAGAAATATGATGAACGGGAATACGCACGCATGGTTTCCCGTCATTTAGGAACTGATCATCATTTCCTGGAAGTGATCCCCAATGATTTCGCTTACCTTAAACAGATCGTCAGAGATTATGAAGAGCCATTCTGTGACGCATCAATGCTGCCCACAGCTCTACTGGCAAAATTCACCCGTCAATTCGTCACGGTTGCTTTGAGTGGTGATGGCGCCGATGAGTTGTTCGGCGGCTATTATCGCTATCAAATTATGGATTGGTGTCGGCGATTGTTGATTTGTCCGGAGTCGCTTCGCAAGGCAATAGTGCAGAGGGTGTTGATGGTGCTGCCGCCGAAAATCGAGGAACGCACGTTTTGGGGTAAAATCCGCCGATTGCTTGAGATCAGTCAATTTTCGGGGTTAAAACAATATCTCCAACTGATCTCACGATGTCCAGCCGGGTTAAAGGAATCGCTGTATGGTGATGCCATGTTGTCGCTGAACCCCTTACCCAATTCATTGGATGTTCTCGAGCGTTTTTCCTGGTCTGGGAACAGTGGCAGGAATCTGGTCGATGAAATTATGGAAATCGATCAACGCACCTACCTGGTCGATGACATCCTGGTGAAAGTCGATCGAGCCAGCATGGCGTATGGACTGGAGGTACGTTCCCCATATCTGGATACCGAGGTGGCGGAATTTGCCATGAGCCTGCCATATCATTGGAAGCAGCAGGGGAGACAGCGAAAAATGATTCTGACAGATGCCTGCAGCGATCTTCTGCCCAAGGAAATATTTAAGCGGAATAAATTGGGATTTGGCGTTCCCTTAGCCCGCTGGTTGCGCGGAGAGTGGCGGGAACCGGCCATGGCTTTGCTGATGGAAGGCAATCTGGTGAGGAACGAGTTGTTTCGCAGGGATCGCCTGGAGTGGCTGGTGAAATCACATCTCGAGATGAAGGCGGATCACAGCTATGTCATTTTTGCTCTAGTGGTATTGGAGTTGTGGTTGCAGGATCATTTAAAATAACCAGCCCCCGAGGAAGTCGGGGGCTGGTTTAAGCTTAAATTTTTCGTTTACTGCGAAAAATTTAATTAGAAGCCAATTGAGAGTTCCGCTAGATAAAGTTTTGCATGACCGCCGGGAAGATTACCGCGAAGACCATCATCCTCTAAATTCCAATATTCATAATTCAAGGACAATTTGGTGCGTTCCAAGATGTTGGATGAAATTCCAATACCCCAGATATTTTGTATGGGATTGCCAAAGCTGTCCTGATCGTTGTTTTCTTCATACTTTATGCTGACGGTATCTTCCATCCCATCACGTAATAACGCGGGAAAAGTAAATCCGGCTTCCAAGGTATAGGCTTTTGGTTTGATAGCTTTTTGATCCTTGAGTGCTGCCGGTGGATTTGCAAGATTGGCGACCTCTTTTGGATTCATTTCATCAAACGCACTCACATATTCCGCCGACAAGAACAACGGCCCGAAAGTAGCTACTGTATAAAGATCGAATGCTTCATTATCGTTTTCGAGGTAAGTGCCGGTGGCTGTCGGATTGCCTAAAATATCTAGTCCCGATCTTGCCGCTGTATTTTGTACCTGCAAAATATTATTGACAACGCTGAGGCCTAAACGGAAACTGTAATCTTCATCTGACATAGCATAGGTAGCGGAACTGCCCCAAGTATCAAGTTTATTGTCAAAACTTACTCCACTGCGACGACTCTGTTCCAGTTGACCATTGAAGCCAAAGACATTAAAATCGATTCCCGCCATGCGATAGCCGACCACGGCGCCGGTATCACGCACTTCATGCATCTGTTTGGCCAGAGTGTCATTGATGAAATTGGTGCAGTTAATATATCTGCCGTTTTCGGTGGCATGCCCGAAAGGCATGTATTGTCGTCCCAAAATCCCGTAGGCTCCTTCTTCGCCGCCAATGGTTATATAGGCTTCGTCGACTTGCAAGTCGTTATCATCCTCGGTGTCCGATTGAGGAAACAGCGTTTGAGTTCCGCCAATGGGAGCATAACTGCCATTTTGATAATCTTCGAATTGCAGACTCACATAGCCCTTTACGTTTTCCGTGACATCGATATCAACGTTCAGTTTTAATTGATCAATGATGATATCCGATGTATCTTCACTCTTAACTCTGCCGCCAACTCTAGGTGTACTTACATTTGAATAAAACCCCAGGATATCTAGGTTACCACTGAATGTAATGCGATCGCTGACTTCCTTCAACAGAGCGTATCCATTCCCCATCCGATCCGAATAAGTGGCAGTCGCTGGGATCGCCACGGAGGTTGCGAGATTATGTGCTGATGGCGCGTTCTGCAAACGATCTGATTGGGGTTCTGATTGTGCCTGAATCCGTTGTTCAAGTCTCTGGAGCTGTTCTTTTAACATGCGAACTTCCTCTCGCAACTGAGAGGTTTCGCTGTCCTCGGCGTTAATGCCAGGCACAATAAAACTCAAAGCCATTAACAATGCATAAAATTTTTTCATTAATAATTCCCCTTATGTTAATAATTTACTAACGTGATTTATTGAATGGTTGATATTTCCAATTGTCCATCTGCCAATGAGGCTGATTAAGCCCTATGGATAAACAACGATGTGATAATTAACCTCAACTCACCTCCTTTCGAATGACTTGGAGTTTGTAATTATTTCCTGAGAATTAATGTGTTCTAAACTCATTTACTTCCTAAAATGCCTAATAAACTATCAAACCCATTTTGCCGATACAATAGAAGATTAAAAAATAATTAATATTCTGGAAGGTTTGGCATGAAAAATTAATTGATAAAATGTCTTAACCTCTTCATCTCCATGAGGTTAATCTGAAACCATGGTGCTCGTGCAATCTTGTGGGTATGATCCAGTTTAATTGAACCAAGTTGGGTTGACATTAAACCATCGACTCATTAAAGTTAATTTCTTTTGCGCTATTAACCCATCTTAAAATCTTACGCATCATAAACTTGAATTGGAGTGACGTATGGCTGAAAAACTACACATGTCTGCTGGTAAACTGATCGTTTCGGATCATCCCATAATCCCCTTTATAGAAGGCGACGGCACCGGCCCTGATATCTGGCGCGCGGCAGTGCGGGTTATTGATGCGGCAGTAAAGAAAGCATTTGGCGGCCGCCGCCAGATCGAATGGCTGGAAGTATTAGCTGGGCAGAAAGCCTATGATAAAACCGGCAGCTGGTTGCCGGAGGATACCTTGAATGTCTTTCGCGAATATCTGGTTGGGATCAAGGGCCCGTTGACAACTCCTGTAGGCGTCGGGATTCGCAGTCTTAATGTCACCTTGCGTCAGGTGCTCGATCTCTATGTGTGCCTGCGCCCGATACGTTATTTCAATGGGGTTCCTTCACCGGTAAAACAACCGGAAAAAATCGCTATGGTAATCTTCCGGGAAAATACTGAGGATGTCTATGCCGGCAAGGAATTAAAGGCCGATAGCAAAGAAGTGAAATCATTGTTGCGATTTTTAAAGGAACATTACAACTGGGATATCAAGGCGGATTCCGGCATCGGCATCAAGCCAATCAGTAAATCCGGAAGCCAGCGCTTGATTCGCGCGGCCATCGAGTATGCCATTCATTATCAGCGTAAAAGTGTTACCCTGGTGCATAAAGGCAATATCATGAAATTTACCGAAGGCGCTTTTCAGGCATGGGGATATGAACTGGCTAAAGAGGAGTACCCTGATCGATGTGTGAGCTGGGACGATTGTAAAGGCCAGTGTCCACCCGGAAAAATCCTCATCAAGGATTGCATTGCCGATAATTTTCTCCAACAAATCCTTACTCGTCCCGATGAGTTCGATGTCATTGCCACCATGAATCTTAATGGTGATTATCTCTCTGATGCGCTCGCTGCCCAGGTCGGTGGGATAGGCATTGCTCCAGGTGGTAATATCAACTATATGACTGGGCATGCAATATTCGAAGCGACCCATGGCACTGCACCCAAATATACCAATCAGGATAAGGTCAATCCCGGCAGTGTCATACTTTCGGGCGACATGATGTTGCGTTATCTCGGATGGGAGGAAGCCGCCAATTTAATTGTTGCGGGCTTGGAAAACTGTATTGCTGATCGTATCGTCACGTATGATTTTGCTCGTTTGATGAGTGGCGCCCGGGAAGTGAAGTGTTCCGAATTCGCCAATGAGATCATTAAGAGGATGTAGAAGGAAGGTGTGGATAATTATTAATAGGGTGTTTTTTCTGGATTTAAATACAGTGTCAACCTTTAACTCTCCCAGTCTGATAAGCACTCAATGGCAGATTCAACACCAAACGCATCAAGCCTTCCCCACGCTGAAATCCCAAAGCGCCGCGCAGAGCCTCTCGTTCTGAATAATGCGTGCAATCATCCCTGAGAATGTGTCTCCCCCAAATCGCGAATGGCACTGGATCACGGGTGTGAATTCGCAATCGCACGGGCACCGGATGATCTGGCAGCAGGGCAAAGGTAACCGCTTCACCCTGCAATTGTTCCATTACCCGTCCCATCAGCCGTCGATCCAGGTCTTCGATTGCCTGCAGTTTCAATTTTAAATCCCCCAAATGGGAACATTCATCCGGCGCCTCGACATGAACATAGACAAAGTCATGTGTGTCCAATGCGGCTACGGCCGCATCCGCTTTACCTTCATAATTGGTATCAATAAAACCCGTGGCCCCCGGAACGCGGATAATGTCCATGCCGACGCAGGCGCCCAGGCCGAAAATCACATCCACCGCGCTGATAATGGCGGCTCTTATGCCTCCATACTTTTCAGAAAATGACGGCAGACGCGGTTGTGGACCGGGACTCCACAACCAGATCATGTTGGCGGGGCATTTCCGTCCTTGGTTAATCGGATGGGCGGCAAGAAATGACCGTGTTTCCAGCATCAGGTTATTCAGATATGTCGCAGTGTATCGGGCGGCTGGTGATTCATCCCCCGGTTGCAAGAGAAGATCCGAAATCAGCATTCCCTGTGACGCATCGGGTTTTTCGTAGTGTACTTTGTCAGTAAATTGACTGCCATGCAGGAGTAAAAGATTGCGATAGCTTACGCCGGGATAAAAGGTTCGTTCTGTTGTATTGAAGGTTTTTCCCAAATCGTGCATAAGTTGGCGTGCATCGTCATTGTTTATGTGACCTCCGGAATAATCCACCAGTGTGTCTCCTTCCGCGTAAATCAGGTTGCAGCGCCAGGCAATATCATCCTGAGCCATCTTAATTCCCTGACTTAATGCTTCCAGTGGCCCACGTCCGGTATAATGTACTGATGGATCGTATCCCAATACTGACATGTTCGCGACATCTGACGAAGTGGGATAGCCTTCTGGAAGAGTTAAAAAAGTCCCGCATGCTCCTTCCTGGGCGATTTTATCCATGTGGGGAGTATGAGCATATTCGACGGGAGTTTTACCGCCTAATTCAGGCAATGGTTCATCAGCCATGCCATCGGCAAGAAACAAAATGGTTTTCATGATTTCTCGAAAATCTCCGGGGTGAAAATTTTAATTTAGAAATGCTATTTAAACTCGATTCATGGCAAATCATTATAACCGCTGATTAGAAAGTGGATATCCTGCCGCCTCATTTTTCAAGTAAACGACACTTGTGGCGGCATTTTGCTTCGTGCGTATAACTAATGGATGACCATATATTCACGATCTATTTTACGACGAAAAGTTTATCGCTGAACATTAGACGAAATTTATTCATATTCACAATTGCAGCAGGAAATTTAACCCATGAACAAAAGTCAGGAATATACATTGAGTGAATTAAGAGAAACTGATATAGACTCCAACCCGTTCAACCAATTTGCAAAATGGTATGAAGAAGCCAAGAATTCCAGCATTCATGAACCCGAAGCTATGACCCTTGCCACAGTATCAGCCGAAGGCAAACCCTCCACGCGTCTGGTTCTCCTGCGCGGCCATGGGAGCTCTGGCTTTAGTTTTTATACCAATTATTTGAGTAGAAAGGGACGAGATCTCGAACTAAATCCCTGGGTTAGCTTGATCTTTTGGTGGGATCGTTTGGAACGACAGGTGCGGATTGATGGCAAGGCAACCAAAATGACCGATTCAGAATCCGATGTTTATTTTCACAATCGCCCGCGCGGTCATCAGATCAGCGCCTGGGCATCACCACAAAGTCGCGTCATCACCAATCGAAGCGAACTGGAGGAGGAAGCAAATGCGATTGCACTTGAATATGAAGATTCCCCGATTCCGCGGCCATCCAACTGGGGCGGATATACTGTGTGGCCGACATCGATTGAATTCTGGCAAGGGCGTCCTGATCGCCTTCATGATCGACTGGTGTATCAACGTCAAACCGATAATTCCTGGAAAATAATGCGCCTGGCGCCGTGATGCGACCGCTATCATATTTTGCTGACTCATGTGATTATATTTCATCATATGATAATTGGTTCCAATGCACAGAATTCTGATCATCGGCTGTGGAGATTTGGGAATCAAGTTGGGATTGCTTCTCTGTAGTATGGGTTATGAAGTCTGGGGCGCACGCCGGCATCCTGATGCAATTCCCACTCCAATCCATTCTTTGAAAATCGATTTGCATGATTCCCTCTGCCTTGATTTACCAGCCTATGACTGGCGGGCGGTTTATATTATTTTAACTGCAGACAATTTTTCGAATGAGGGATATCATCGAACCTATGTTTTGGGAATACAAAACCTGATCAACAGACTGATCAATCATGAGCGTAGACCACGATTCATATACTTCGTTTCAAGTACCAGTGTCTATGGGCAAAATGAGGGTGAATGGGTCGATGAAAACACTCCGGCTATTCCCCGGTCTTTTTCCGGTAAACGATTGCGAGAGGCCGAAGAATTGATATGCTCGTGTGGTATCCCGTCGGTTATTGTGAGATTTGGTGGCATTTATGGGCTACAGCGGCTCCGTCTGCTTGAACGGGTGCGAACGACCCAGTCCTACCATACTGCGGATAAAACCCACTACCTCAATTTGATCCATGAAACCGATGTCATAGGAATTTTATTACACCTTTTAAAGCTGTCCCACCCAGAATCCCTGTATCTGGGAGTCGATGGTCAACCCATCCTGACCATTGAACTCATTAAATGGCTGGCTAACCGAATGGGAATAACCCAACTAATTGAAATATTTTCCGATGAGGGGCCGTCATCCTTTCGTTATCAGAATAACAAACGCTGCCGTAATACCAGATTATTGGAGTCCGGTTATCAGTTTGTGTTTCCGGCTTTTTGTGATGGCTATAATGAAATTCTTGTGAACTTATAACAAAGTATTTGAAGTTGGATCTGAAACGGGGAGAATACAATCAGGTTGATTGTAGGAAGGGACATTAACTTTGGAAGTGACGGGATGAAATACCCAGCCATTACTATCCAGAATTAATTCCTGCAGGTGATCAGTGAGGTCTTCCCGACTTGAATCGAGCCAGAGATTTATTTCTGCTCTGGATCTCAGCACCAGTGGCATACGATCGTGAATATGCGCCAAGGAGTGTATCGGCGTTGTCGTTATGATGGTAAAACTGTCAATGGTATAGTCTGGTGATGGTTTCCAGTGATCCCAAAGAGCCGCCATAAACAAAAGATTTCCTGCTGCCAGATGGATATAATGAGGGATTTTTTGCTTTTCTGTGCGTTTCCATTCGTAATAACCGTCTGCCAATGCAACACATCGCCGTTTCTTTAATAATCCGCGAAAGGAAGGTTTTTCAGTCAGGGTTTCCAGCCGGGCGTTGATCATTTTATTGCCGATGGATTCATCATTTGCCCAGGATGGAATCAAACCCCAACGCATTTTCTGCAATTGACGAATGGGTGATGCGGTCAAAACCAACGAATTCATAGTCGGCGCGATATTGAAATTCGGGAGATAATCCTGAGGCAATTCTCCCACTTCAACCGCGGTTTCTTCGGCGATTTGCTGAACTGGTTTTACCAAGGCAAAACGTCCGCACATGAGATGTGACTGATCCTTTATTACATTGAGTTTTGGCGATTTTAGTGATAAAATTCAGTAGCTATGGAGAATTAATTTTTTATCCAATTACAAAGATGATACTTATAGTGAGGGGTCTTGCTTGCACATTCAATGGAATCACCATCAGCGCCATGTCATTCACTTAGTTTAATTATTTTACTGTAATGGGAATATTATAGGCTATAAAGCTTACCATATTTTTTCGAATAGAGCTAATTTTTGGCGATTGTGTTCCATGGTCGCAAAGGTTTCAGCAACGAGGATATCTACCGCGGAATTCCGTTTGTATATGTCGTCATAACTGAGCGTATTACGGGGAAGAACTATTTCCCAGTCCTTGCCGCCATCGCGTGACCAATCAGATACCATCTCAATATGCTGAGTAAATGGGATAAAGACATCGGCGCGAATCTGTCCATCAGACAATGCCACATTGCCTTGCTCAACGACATTATAAAGCAAAATCTTATTTCCGGTAATACTTGATGCAGTCACCTGAATAATAATTGCGTTTTCTACCTCCACATGGCGGGCATTGACACCGATCAGGATACTGTTTTTTACCGAGCCGGATTCGATTCGAGACGAGCACACCAGTGAATTGGCATCAATCTTGATTTCTGTTCCCAGACGACTATCCTGCTGGCGAGAATTTATCCTAAAGAACTGCGCCATGGCCATAGCTTCAGGATTATCAGGAAAAGTTAGCTTCAGGTTGTTTTGCCGATATAAATGGATTTGACCATAGTCCCACCAATAGCTATCATTGCCGATATCAACCACTCCGAGTATTTCATTCGAGGCAGATGTTCTCAACACCCTCAATTTAACACGTTGCATGCGCTGAAAATGTTGTGTGGCGACTTCAAGGTTTTCGCCTTTGGCGCGCATGATTTCCGTGTAGGTAGGCAAATCCAATGTCATCGGCATCCAAAAATGGGGATCCGAATCCAATTTTACTTTTTTATTATCGAGCTCAGCAGTAAATTCGGATACTAGGGCGTTTAACAAATCATGTGATATGCTGAAGGAACCCAAACTTATGCCGATCCCGTGGTCGATACTAATCACCTTATTTTTGTTCAACCGCAGAGCGGTGGCATGTGAAACCTTTTCCACCTGAGTGGCATTGCCTTGGTCGTTGACCGTCAGTATTCCATATTTTTCCAGAGCTAATGTCTGCCATTGTGATTCATCCGGCATGGGAATCAACCGACAAAGGATGTCCACAGGATGGGAAGGGGTATAGGGTGTCGGCAGAGAAGGGACGAAGATTTGATCTCCCCAAAAAACCGAGATTCGACCTTTACGCGACGACACATATATTGAGGTCTGCTTGATCACTGCCTCCAGAATGGTGATCGGTACCTGGCGATTATCGATGGTGATCAATCCGGGCAGTTTAACCCCCGGTTTGTTGTTGTTTTCACTTCCTGGCAAGGGTGCCAGGCGGGTACCTTTGCCAGCCGTATGATAAATGGCGATGGCGGCGCCTGCCGCCAGGCGTGAGTTGAGATCGATGCCATGTGTTTGCTGTGACTTTTGTGTCGCTTTGGCAAACGCGTATAGAGTCCCCAACCCATTGCCTGCGCCGCCAGGCCAGTCTTCATGGACCACCAGCACCAGGGTATTTGGCGCCAGGATTTGTCCGCGTCCAGCATCCAATCTTTTTTGCCAATAAATTTCCTGAGATCGATTGCTGGTGGAAATAATGATCACATCCATACCATTATCGATGCGATTGCAACGATTCATCGATTCGATGTTTTCGAGATGATGATTCATTGGGCGGTTCTTATCAGAACTTGGTGTTATGGATAAAACAAAAGAAATTAGTGAATTTTAATGAGAAGGAGATATTACGCTAGCTTTTGGCTTTGATCACGATAATTCATGGCAGCAGCAATAAAGCCGGTGAACAATGGGTGTGCTTTCATAGGAGTGGATTGGAATTCGGGATGGAACTGACAGCCTACAAACCAAGGATGATCTGCTAATTCAACGATTTCAACCAGTGTATCATCTGGTGATACTCCCGAGAATAACAAGCCTTGATCACTTAGCTGAGTTCTGAATTGGTTATTGAACTCGTAACGATGCCGATGTCGTTCTTGTATGGATTCACTATTATAGACCTTCGCTGCTTTCGAGTCGGTTAATAATTTACAGGGATATGATCCCAAGCGCATGGTGCCGCCTTTACCTTTGACTTGTTTTTGGGCATCCATCAAATCGACCACAGGATAAGGAGAATCTTCAGCGAATTCACTGCTGTTTGCCAACTTCAGACCACAGCAATGCCGTGCGACTTCGATGACTGCGCATTGCATTCCCAGGCAAATTCCAAAGAATGGTATTTTATGTTCGCGCGCATAACGAATGACATTTATTTTGCCTTCAATGCCGCGTTGTCCGAAACCACCTGGAACCAGAATTCCATGGACGTTTTTCAGTGCTGCATTGATACTGTTTTTTTCACTTTCTTCCGCTTCAATATGGTGCACGTTTACCCGTGTTGAATTGGCGATTCCCGCATGATCTAACGCTTCGAAAACGCTTTTGTAGGCATCCCGAAGACTGACATATTTGCCTACCACAGCAATTTCCAATGTTCCTTGCTTGGGACGAATATAATTGGCGACCATGGTTTCCCAGTCTTTGATATTGAGAGAACACACATGGAGGTTCAAGAGTTCTAGGATATAGGTATCCAAATCCTGCTTGGCTAATTCGATTGGCACTTCATAAATGCTGTGATCGACATCCTTTTCTTCAAAGACAAATTCTCTATCGACATTGCAGAACAAAGCCAGTTTTTCCTTGTGCTCTTTTTTTAAGCTTTGTTCGGAACGGCAGATGAGAATATCTGGGATAATGCCGATTTCACGGAGAATAGCGACGGATTGTTGGGATGGTTTGGTTTTTAATTCTCTTGCCGCTTTGATATAAGGCACCAAGGTTAAATGAATGAATATGGCATTGCCACGCCCAATCTCATGGCGCATCTGGCGAATCGCTTCCAGAAAAGGCAGGGACTCGATATCACCGACTGTGCCGCCGATTTCGATGAGCGCTATATCCACATCGTTGGCAGCAACAAGGGAACGGATCGCGGCATTGATCTCATCCGTGATATGTGGGATAACTTGAACGGTTTTTCCCAGGTAATCACCATTTCTTTCCCGGGCAATAACAGAACTGTAGATGCGTCCTGAAGTGTAATTTGATTCACGTTTGCAGGGGATTCCGGTAAATCGTTCGTAATGTCCCAAATCAAGGTCTGTTTCAGCGCCGTCTTCGGTAACAAATACTTCTCCATGTTGAAATGGTGACATCGTGCCCGGATCAACATTTAGATAGGGGTCTAATTTTTGCATGCGAATCCGATAGCCACGACGATTTAAGAGCATCGCGACTGAAGCGGTGGTGATACCTTTTCCCAAGGATGAAACCACTCCTCCAGTTATAAAAATAAACTTGACATTCTTTTTCTTTTTTCTTATCATGACTAATGGCAATTAAATAAGTTGAATTCCCAACCCGCCGTGATTTGGGAATGAAATTTATAAGGTGGTTTTACGATTATTTTATTAACGATAAAAGCGTTTTGAATTTTTCTCCCTCGCCGATTTTAATCCATTCGAATATCATCATTTCGGTGGTTGAAATGAATGCACCGGCTTGTTGGAGTCTCTGTAATCCAATTTGATAATTGAGTAGTTCACGCGAAGAAACAGCATCTGCTATCACGTATACTTTGTAATTTTGCGAAAGAAGATCGATAGCGGTTTGGTACACGCATACATGGGTTTCGATACCGGCGATAATGATATGATGTCGATGGAAAGAGCCAAGAAGTTCGCGAAAACGAGGGTCACCCCAACAA
The DNA here is from genome assembly GCA_964615975.1 of uncultured Lentisphaerales bacterium. Taxonomy (GTDB): domain Bacteria; phylum Verrucomicrobiota; class Lentisphaeria; order JABSQK01; family JAJFLO01; genus CAZTTH01. The sequence goes on from CAZTTH010000007.1 coordinate 18,110, forward strand.
CTAAATGATGACTTGCTGCACACATGACTGGGTTCTATGAATGAAGTCAGATCAGCTATGGTTGGACCTAGTTTTTCCGGACGTTGCTCGGATATGAGTACGGGTATTTGAAGTATTTGGGATGCCTTACAGATGCGGACTAAATTTTTCGTCATCGCCTCTTGGTTTAACATAATATTCGCCAATTTGTCTTGGACATCAATAATCAGGCAAATTGAATCTTCGCTGGTTAACATGGTATTAATATTAGACAATTCAGGTTAGAATTAAATAAATAGTCACAACCTTGACACTGGATTTACAGCGCAATGGTCACTTTGTGAATGGACGAATTATTTTGTGAACTAGGACATTAAGAAGGCAGAAGTCAATTCCCATCTTGTTAATTGAGAAAGCTCTAAACTTTAGTCAATGGCAGCGAAAAAAAATAATACTTCTTTGTTAATCGATAATGCCTTGTTTCTTAAAATATCTGTTAGATCGATTGGATTGATACGTAATCAATCATGATCACTGAAAATTATTCCAAAATAGAGTATCCGATGAAAATGTCCAATTTTAATCGATAATGAGTTCAGCATTTGATGAAGGAAAAAGGAATTTTTGCCTTAGGTAATTTTATTATATTTTTTAGTCTAGGAGGGAAGATAACATTATGACTAAATCGGATTCCATGAAGTTCTACATGCATGATATTCGCACGATTCCCTTGATCACAACGACCGAAGAAGTGGAATTGGCAGCCTTGATCAAAAAAGGCGATGAAAAGGCAAAAGCTAAATTGATTGTGGCAAATTTGAGGCTGGTGGTTAAGATTGCCCATGATTTTAAAGGTGCCGGGTTGACCTTGCAGGACTTAATTTCAGAAGGCAATATTGGATTAATGAGAGCCGCAGAAAAATTCGATCCTGCCAAGGGAGCGAAATTCAGCAGTTATGCGGCATGGTGGATCAAACAGGCGATGCGGCGTGCGTTAATGGAGAAAAGCAAAACCATTCGTATTCCCATAACCAGTGCGGGAAAAATTAATAAAATCAAGATCACCCGAAATGTTTTAAGTGATCAATTAGGACGCGATCCAACGGATCGGGAAATTGCCGGCAAGCTGGATTTCAGTGAACGGGTTGTATCAAGGCTCAAACAGGCTGATCAACGCACGGTTTCTTTGTTTGATCCTATTGCGCCAGATAAAGATGGTTGGGTAAAGGATTTTCTGCCAGATGAAAAGGCATTGACCCCCGATTCAATTATCAGCGACCTGGAATCTTCGCAGAACCTGACCCGATTGATCGAATCTCTGGATAGTCGTGAACAAATGATTCTCCATCTACGTTATGGCTTGGATGGCAAGCCACCTCATACCTTGGAGGAAGTCAGCAAAAAAATTGGCCGTACCCGTGAACGAGTACGGCAAATTCAAAATCGGGCGCTTACCAAATTGAAGAATTTGCTGTCTGAAAATAAATCACGAGGCAAATCCGGATCATTGGCCTTTCTGATACATTGAAATTGATGTTAAGATTTATCATTTTGAATTCTTAGCATCTGCTAGGAGAAGAATTCTTTCCGCTCAATCTCTATTCCAGCATTGACACGAGTTGTGGTCATTTTATAATTCCCAAGATTGTATTCATTAACCTGGAATCCTATGTATTCACGGGGATAGTTTTTTAAAATCGCTTAAGCATATTTGGAGTTGAGCTTGATTTGATCCAGAGTTCTGACTGCAGTCCCATTATAACCTAAACTTGAAATTATCTAGTGACCTTATGATGTGTCTCGATATATTGATTTCTTAAACACTCGAAGCTGGAGACAAGAGCAGTTAAAAATGGATATACAACAGTAATGAATATATATCAAGAAAAATGGCGAAAACAGCGTAACCAATTGGCCTTTTTAGCTTTGGCTGATGGCAGTATCTATCGTGGGTATTCTATTGGGGCGAATATCGATCAGGTTGGTGAAGTGGTATTTAATACCGGAATTACCGGTTACGAGGAAATCATCACCGATCCTTCTTATGCCGGGCAAATTGTGGCGCTAACTTATCCGGAAATCGGTAATACGGGGATCAATCAGGCAGACCGTGAGTCACGGGGAATATTCATTAATGGATTTGTCGTACATAATTTGAATACATATGAGAATTGGAGAAGTGAAGAATCACTCGAAAATTTTTTAATTCGTCATCAAATCCCCGCGATTGCCGGAGTCGATACCCGTTCATTAACCACTAAATTACGCACGCTTGGGACACTGAAAGGTTATCTTTGTGTGAGTGGTTCTGTTACGCCCGATGAAGCAGTAAAAAAAGCCCAGGATTGGATTGGATTAGATGGCCAGGATTATGCTATGAAAGTCAGTTGTACGAATAAGTATCGATGGGAAGATTATAAGATAGAAGGGGACAGTTATTGGGGGGTGGCAGATACTTTGCCGACTGCCGACCTTAAAATAATCGCGTACGATTTTGGCATTAAATGGAATATACTGCGGAATATGAGATTATCCGGCATGGATGTGACTGTGACCCCTGCCAAAACCCCGGCAAGTGAAATTTTGGCCATGAAGCCGGATGGCGTTTTTTTTTCAAATGGGCCAGCAGATCCTGCAGCGGTTTCTTACGCGATCACTCATGCTCGAGAACTAATCGGCAAGATTCCGATTATGGGAATTTGCTTGGGACATCAAATTTTAGGATTGGCTTGTAAGGCTAAAACATTTCGCTTGAAATTTGGTCATCATGGTTGCAATCATCCGGTAATGGAATTGGAATCCGGCGAAGTAGAAATCACCTCGCAAAACCATAACTTTGCCATTGATCCAAATACCATCGATTCTGCCACGCTTGAAGTGACACATGTCAACTTAAATGATCATACGGTGGAAGGGATTCAACATCGGAGTGAGCCCATGTTTGCGGTTCAATATCATCCGGAAGGTGGACCTGGACCACATGATCCCCAGTATCTATTCAATCGTTTCCGTGATTTAATAGGCGGGAAGTTTAAGTTTTAAGCAATTTCTGAAAATCATTATTCGATTAATCGCAAGAGGTTATTTTCCACGGATTGTTCTTCGTAAAGTAAACCGACGAGGCGAAAACGTGCTTCGGCAACACTCAGGTTGACCTCACCAAGGCGGGAGAGAGTAATGATTCCGGCGCGATATTGTTCTCGCGCATCTAGGTAATTGGCTGCAGCCAGTTCTACCGCTCGTTCTTCATGGCGTATTTTATCTTTGATTGTGTCAATGATATTTTCAAATTTAGCTAGCTGACGATACCGATCACGAATTACTTCCTGGGTTAACCAAGCAATTTCCTGTAATTGCAAGGTCACGGATGAACGTTGTGATTTAATTTTCCCGCCCTGATATAGTTTCCATGATAGGATTAATCCGGCAGCCCATTCATCATCCAGATTATTGACGGCTGGTCCAGTGACGCCGGCTTCACCTACGGCATGAAGCTCAGGTTTATTATCGGCGGCGAGACGAAGCTTCTCTCCATTCAAAATGCGTGATTTGGCTTGTAAACGCGCCAATTCCGGTCCGCTTTCAATGTGTTGGGTGGCATTATCAAATAGAACCATCAAATCCGAGGAGCGACTTAATTCGCCGACTATCTTGAAGGAGCGAGGTTTAAGGGCGATCATAAAACTTAAATCCTGTTGCAATTGCTCGATATTAGACTCGGTTTGCTTGCGGTCGATTTCGACTTGTAAGCGATTGATTTCTGCCTGTCGCACATCCAACTCGCTAACCAGTCCAGCATCGAACAAGGCCTGCGCATCTTGTTGTTCACCCTGACGTTGTTTGATGCGATCGGAAATAATTGCCAATCGAGCGCGCTCAAGCAGGAGGGTAATAACTGTCATTCGCGCATGAAAGGCGTTGTCACGTCTGATCTCAGCCATCATTGCTCGCGATAATTCTGTCGCAGCGGATGATTGCTCAGCGATTGCCCGACTTTTCCCGAAGTTCCAGAGCAATTGATCCAGCATCAATGTGCCAGCATGATCATCCACTCGACCAGCATCGACTTCGCCCAATGGTCCAAGACGGAAGGTACTTAATGCAAAATTGTGTCTATAACTGCTTTTGGCGGATATTTGGGGGCGAGTAAAGGCAAGGTCAGCTTTGCCAGAAAATTGCGTGGCAGCCAATGCGCTTTGTGCCGCTAGTGTGGATTCGGCCTGATTGCGGGCTATTTCGGCGGCAGTGTTTTTATCCAGAATGATGATGTCGTGAGAGTCATGATTGATCTCGGCAATAATTTCATTATTGTTGGCAATTCCAACCAGGATAATGACCAGGTAAAGACAGGGAAACATGGGGAATCGAATCAGATAACAAAATCGATATCTGGACTTAGCGGGTTGTCTGGTAGAATTCATGAGATTATACGCTTTACAATGTTAACTGGTCGAAAGGTTTTTTTCTCCACTATACATTTTGTTCTTAAACTGCTCTTTTATCATTTCCAATATTTGATAAAGGACTGGAACGACTAGTAATGTCATGATGGTACTCATGATCAAGCCCGCTATGAAACAGGAGGCAAAAGGACTCCAGGTAACACTGAATTCTGGCACACCTATGGCCATACAGAGCAATCCGGCAATCGTGGTCAATGAGGTTAATATGATCGGTCTGATTCGTTGGTGACCAGCCAGCAATAATGCGTCACCTAGCGGCAGTCCATTTTTTCTATGTTTATTAATAAATGTAATCAAGACAATGCCGTCATTCACCACCATGCCAGACAGCCCAATGAGAGCAACAAAAGATTGGACTGTAAAATAGGATCTTTCGATTCGTACAGAGCCTGGCGGGAGAAGTTTGGCACTCAGGCTGACTATTGCCATCATCAGAACGACACCAATAATACAGAATATTATATTTGACATGATAAGAAATGGCTGAGTATAACTATTGAATTGAGTAGATAGTATAAGATAGATGAATATCATGCTGATGATAAATGCCAGACCCAGACTGCGGTAACTTTTCAAGGTACTTTCAGCTTCCCCGCCAAAGGCAATGGACGCGCCTGGATATTGGCTGGCATGTTCCTTATACCATTGGGTTACGAGATGGGACACATCGGGTGCGCCAATTGATGCTTTTTCCCGAATATTGCCGGTGATGGTTATGGTGCGCTGGAAATCACGTCGCACCAAGTTTGCCGATTCCTCGTGTTGGCTGATGCTGCCCAGGTCGGCTAAACGAGTGAATCCACCCGTGTCGGTTTTCGTTATTGGGATATTTAATATTGTGTTGGGTTCCTTTAATAATGATCGAGAGAACCGAACACGAATCGGGAAATCCTTATCATTACGACGAAATTCGCCAATGTAACTCCCATTAAAAGCTGTTGCGATAAAATTTTGCGCACTATCAACGGAGAGATTATGGAGTGCTGCTCGACGGGTATCGATCTTAAAGTTGAGAACGGTATTTGTCCGATCACGGTTATGTTGCAGGTCAATGATGCCATCCAATTTTTCACCAATTTTGGCTATGGATTTAAGATATTCCAGTAAATCCATGGTTAAGCGAAGTACAATCTCATCGGTAATACCGGTAACGCGGATATTTACGGGTTGCCCTATCGGCGGTCCATCCGGCGCCGCTATGACTTCAATTTCAATCCCATCCCGTTCAAAGTGAGAATCCAACTCATCCCGAATCTCTTGGATAAAGATTTTAGGATCGTCGTAAGCGCGTTGATCGCGTTCGGGTAATTCGACAAAAATCAACCCCAGTTGATTGCTAAAAATTGGGTTGTAGGTGGAATCAATCGTCATCCCGGCTGTACCGGTGGCATTTTTCACCTTCTCGTGGCCTTTGGCGATCAGATAGTTAGAAATCAAGCGTACCTTGCGATCCGTTTCATGCAAGGGGGTTCCAACCGGCATCCGAATGTAGGTTAACATGACTGATGTGTCTTCAGGGAAAAACACCATTTTTATAATTGGTTTTATTGAAGTGATATAAGGTGCAATCAGGATAGAAATTGCCAATAATGTTGAGACCAGAATCAATGCCAGCACAGACCGGGGATGGACTAGTACCCAGCGTAGAGCACAATCAAAAAAACGCGAGATAATGACCATGGGATGTGGGATGTGGATTTTGGCAATTTGATGTTTGACCTGGGTTGCCTTTACAATATTTTCCTTGCCCAGGATGCGTTCACAATCGAGGGTATGCGCCGGTAGCATCACTAAACTTTCCAATAAACTGACGATAAGCACAGTAATGACGGAAATTGGGATCAATGAAAAGAAATCACCAGTTGAACCAGTCATTAGCAACAGGGGCGAAAACGCTGCACATGTGGTCATGGTCGCGGAAACAATGGGGAAAAAAACTTCCGTTGTTCCTTTAACTACCGCTTCCTGTAGAGGTAGTCCATCTTCGCGTAGACGGAGAATATTGTCGATGACGATGATCGCATCATCAACAACAATACCGCAGACTAAAATGAATCCGATTAATGACATTTCATTAATACTGGCGCCGATGATGTAAAAAATGATTAGCGTGCCAATGAAACTGATAATCATTCCCGACAGAGTCAAAATCGCTGAACGGCTGGCATAGACAGTGAAAATTCCGAGAATGGCAAATGCCAGCTTGCAGATTAATGAATTAGGTTGATATACGATTCCAATTGCGGTTAATAAACCAAGAAAAGTTGCGATCACTAACACATGGGGCGGTCGATCGGTCATGAAGAGGATCAAGAGTATAACTACTAAAACTGATGAGAGCATCAGATTATTAATCAACACACCCAGGCCATCCTTGATTTTAATGGAACTATCGAGAGTTATTACTGCTTCCAGGTGTAATGATATATTAGTCTGGAGAAACTCGGCAACTACTTCCTGAACCTGTTCATTGATAGCGATGGCATTGGCATTAGTGGTTTTAAGCACCTTGCAGGTGACCGTATCCTGGCCATTAACAGAACTTATGATGCTGGTTTCAATTGGGTGGAAGCCCGACTCATTGATATCAATGACATCTGCAACGGTTATAGGATTACCACTGCCATCACGACGAATGATCAGATCATACAGATCATTGGGAGCGCGATAACGTTGATCAATTTTGATGTATCGCTCTCCTTCAGTAGTATCAATAATTCCACCTGGAGGTGACCTGCCATTTGTCTGTAACGAGTTTATGACTTCATTGATAGTAATTTGGTATCGTTCCAGCTTTTGTGGATCTATAATCATTTCATACTGTTCCGGCCTATCACCCAAAAGTATGACTTCCTTTACACCGTCTATCAGCTCCAATCGCGTCCGTAATGCTTTTGCCAGCAAAGTCAGTGTGCGCAAGGAAAGTGGAGAATGCCGCGAAGCGGTGATCAAATTTACTTGTACAACTGGTAGCCACTCGTCCACATTTAATTTGCGAAAGACTGGGGTCAATGTTTTTCCATTAACAAATGGCAACAGATTTTGTCGGCTTAGAACGCGGAAACGCATTTCATTGTAAAGCATGTCGTAATCGGTATCGTCTTCAAATTTGACATGCACCAGAGACTGGTTTGCAGTCGAAGTCGAGCGTATGTATTCGATGTTTTCCATTCCCCGCAAGCTTTCTTCGATCTCGTCGGTTACCAAGCGTTCAACTTCTTCAGGTGAAGCTCCAGGATATTGTGTAATGACCTCGACTTCGCCAAATTTGATATTGGGATAACGATCGATGGGCAGATTGGGGATGGCAATAAAGATCCCGAAAATGATTGCCAGTATATAGATAACGTTGAAGGGGATACTAAATCTTAAGGTCAGGCGAATAAAAGATTCTAAATACGACATTAATTCAAGAACCGAGTGCTTGCGTGATCAATTTTATTGCCAGAGGGGAATCAATATGGAAATCGCAATAAATAATGGTGCGAGATTTATCTATTATGATATGCCAAGGTGTTCCAAAAGTATGATAGTCTCGCATTAATGTCGAACCTCTTCCCTTGCCATCGTCATGGCCTATGGGAATGACCAAGTGATAGCGTTTGATTATATCGAAAATTTTGCAGTCTGTATTTTCTGAGAACCCCTCAAAAACTGTTTGCACTGAAAGAAAGACAATATTTGGTGAATCGGCAAAAGTTGTTATTAAGTGTTTTAATGTTGGAAAACCGTAAACATGGCAACCATGGCACCAATTTTGAAAGCAATAAATATAGATGATCTTGTTTATGAAATCATTTAATTTTGGTGTTGACTTATCCGTTTTGAGGTTGAACCAAACATCTATATTGAGCTCTGGAGCAATTTGCCCACACATTGGATGTATGGCTCCCATCATCATGTGATCCTCAATAGTTTATGGAGTTTCTAAGTTTGGATGGTGTTGAATGAAAGGGTCATCAAAATTTCGCAACAATACTTAAGTGCTGCTCTCATGCCCGATATACGTTAGCCAGAGTCGGGCAGCAATTCCGGGTATCAATAACCACCTCTGCATAACGAACAATGGCGTCGTAATCAATGCCGTCATGGGCGGTGGCAATTATTGCCGCATCATAATGATTCGATTCTATATCGGTCATGGCAATGCTTTTTATCCCGGCAAATTGTGGATGTTCCCGAGTATGTTTGACAACCAGGCAATAAGGATCGAGATAATCCACCTGCGCGCCTTTATTGTTTAATTCCTTCCACAGAATGAAGGTTGGACTTTCGCGTTCGTCATCAACATTTTTTTTATACGCCAATCCCACCAGCAAAATCCGACTTCCCTTGAGTGATTTCTTCCGGTCGTTTAGTGCCAGCATGGTTTTCTGTATGACATAACTAGGCATATTGGTATTAATTTCTCCAGCCAATTCAATAAACCTGGTGCTTATGCCATATTCTTTCGCTTTCCAGGAAAGATAGAAAGGATCGATCGGGATACAATGTCCACCCAAGCCCGGTCCGGGATAAAAAGGCATGTAACCAAAGGGCTTGGTCTTTGCGGCTTCAATGATTTCCCAGACATCCAGATTCATTTTATCAAAAACAATCTTTAATTCATTTACCAAGGCAATATTTACACACCGGAAAATATTTTCCATCAATTTGGTAGCTTCGGCAGCGCGACAGGATGAAACTGGCACGGTCTGACATATAATGGTATTATATAAAACTTGAGCGACATTTAAGGATTCTGGATTTATCCCACCAACTACTTTGGGAATCGTCTTGGTGCTGAATTCTTTATTATTTGGATCTTCGCGTTCTGGTGAATAGGCGATAAGAAAATCTATTCCGGGAATTAATCCCGATCCTTCCCCCAGAATCGGGGCCAGGACTTCTTCGGTTGTTCCTGGATACGTTGTCGATTCCAAAATAACAAGTTGTCCGATGCGAATATAGGGTGCTATGCTTCCGCCGGTTTGAGTGATAAAGCTTAAATCCGGTTCTCGGTATTCATTTAAGGGAGTGGGAACACAAATTATGATGATATCACAGGTTGTTATTGATGAAAAATCACTGATTACCTGTGCCAATGGATTGGCGGCGATTAAACGCGATATTTTTTCTGGTTGTATATGATGTATATATGATTCGCCCTGTTTTAACTGGGAAATTTTGCGCGGATCGATATCAAATCCGGTAATCGGAAATCCGGAACTGGCAAATTCCAGCAGCAACGGCAATCCCACATATCCCAACCCAACGATGCCAATTCGTGATTCCTTGTTTTTAATCTGATCTACCAAGCGAGAGCTATCCATGGCCATTTACTGCCTCCATTGTGTGATATATTGAAATACGTCGAATGTCGTACGACACTTAATTTTCTCTTTCTTGGATTTTAACTTAATGCCAGAAAGAAACACATTAAAATAAGAAACCATGAAACAATTATACAAATAAGAGTTGATAACCAAACAGGGTTGTCTATATTTAATTTTTTTTGTGGAGGAACCCTAGTAGGAAAACGCTTATTAACGTTGTTGCTTTCTTATTGGGTTATGATTTTTACCTAATGATTTCAATTTCTTGACGACAAAATCACTGATAACGTTTACTACTACTATATTTAATGAAGCGATTATAAGGGACATTGTATGGCTTTAGCATCGATTAAAATCAATTCCGACCCGCGTTTGAAAACTCGAAAAGGCGCGAATAAGCGTTTGCGGAAAACTGGGAAAATTCCCTGTGTCTTGTTCGGACATGGTATCAGTTCAGTGAATTTAACCGTTGACATGAAAGAAATACTGCCCGTGATTGATCACCCCAGTATTGTCAATCTGACGATTCAAGGCAGTGATGATACGCGAATGGTTCTGATCAAACATGTGCAATTGGATTATTTGGGAGCCAATGTAATCCATATTGACTTTCAGCAGATTCGCATGGAAGAGAATATTACTGTTGAAATTCCATTGGAAATAATCGGTCAACCTGTTGGTCTGCAATCAGGGGGGCAATTAGATCAGGTTATGCACACAATTCTGGTGGAATGTCTGCCGGCAGTACTCCCTGAAAAAATTGTTTATGATGTCAGTCATATGAATATTGATGATAGTTTGCCGATTAGCAAGTTACCTTTGCCTGAAGGCGTAACAGCAGTGTATAATGATCCCCATATTGTGGTGGTTCATGTTTTACCCCCGATAGTTGTTGAAGAGGAGGAAACACCCGCAGACAGTACTGGGCAAAAAGCAGGTGGCGAACCAGAAGTGATAACCAAAGGAAAGAAGGAAGTAAAATAATCCGGAACCCAGCAAGTAACGCATTATATGTTGTTGTTTTTGTAATTGGCGAATGAGTGAGGAGTATCTACGCTTAATAGTAGGGTTGGGAAATCCCGGAATAAAATATCAAAATACTAGGCACAATATTGGATTCATGGTAATCGATGCCTTACTGAACGATCCCATTGTTCGGATTAATCGACACCAGAAAAACCAGGATCATGAAATTTGGCAGGGAAGAATTGATAATCGGGATGTTTACTTAGTAAAACCGATGACATATATGAATTCAAGTGGCAGTGTGATTGCCAATATATGTAAGCAAGAACTAGTATCACCACTCCAAATTTTAGTAATTTATGATGATGTCGATTTACCATTGGGTGGTTTGCGTATACGGCAACAGGGAAGCAGTGGGGGGCATCGTGGGGTCAAAAACTTGATTGAAGCGTTGAAAAGTCAGGATTTTAACCGAATAAGAGTCGGTATTAATGGCTTGGAACGTAAGCAATATGAGACCTCGGAATATGTTCTGTCAAACTTTGAAATCATGGAAGAATCATTATTGGTCGAGATGTTGGGCGTTGCTCGAAATGCGGCCATAATGGCGGTACGTTCTGGAATCAATGCGGCCATGAATTATTATAATAAAAAGAATAACGAATAATTGCAAGAATAGAATAACTAAGGAGTTCACGGGATTGAAAAAATACGAATCGATATTTATCCTAGATCAGCAGAAATATGAGGATGGTGGCAAGTCCTTTATTGAGAATTATAAATCTGCCATCATTGAACTTGCCGGAGAAGTGGATGAAGTGAATGATATGGGTATCCGTCAATTGGCTCATCCAATTAAAAAGCAACCCACTGCAATATATTGGGATGTGGTTTTTAGATTAGACCCGATAAGAATTGCTGAATTAAAAGATAAATATCGTTTGGATGAAACGGTTATGCGTTATGTCATTTTTAATTATGATCGTCCGGCGGTTATAAAAACCCCCACACAAATAAAGGAATCGTCACTACCTGCGACGAATTCAGCCGTTGAAGCATAAGCAAATTATATGGCCTCATTAAACAAAGTATTTCTGATTGGTAACTTAACCCGGGATCCCGAATTACGTTATACTCCCGGGGGAGCAGCATTGTGTGCGTTGGGCATGGCTGTTAACAGAAAATATGTCAATGCCAAAGGTGAGGAGCACTCCGATACCTGTTTTGTTGATATCGAAGTGTGGGGCAAGCAGGCAGAAAGTTGTCATCAATACCTTCGCAAGGGATCACCAGCGTTTGTTGAAGGCCGGCTTCGCTTTGATCAGTGGGATGATCGCGAGACCGGTCGTAAAAAAAGCAAGCTATTGGTAACTGGGGAACGAGTGCAATTTCTCTCAGGGGGTGGACGGAGTGAGGACATTAACGACACCCCTCAGGAATATGCATCAAATAGCGCAGATCCTTCGGATACAGGAGAGGTTCAATCATATGGTGGTAAATCCGGGGGTAATAATACCAGAGGTTCATCTCGAGCGACAGGTACTGTTCCCCCACGCGAAGCGCCACCATTTCCCATTGCGGGTTCAGATTCATCAAGGGAAACCTTTACAACCCCCGAATCGATTAATCCGGATCAAGCGATAGATGACATTCCATTTTGATCGTTGCTTATTGCTCATGGGTTAAAATTTCATTGGGTGTTATAATCTCGTAGTTAGACGTGTGGATTGTCATGGGAAATAGAATTAATTGTTTGAATTACAGCTTCAAAGAAAGGGAATAAGATCATATGTTTATGAAACGAAAAATCAGGCGTAAGCCTCGGGTTATTAAGCCGCGAATTTGTCGATTCTGTGAAGAAGCAGTTAACTATATTGATTTTAAGGATACTGATACTCTGACACGTTATGTTACGGAAAAAGGCAAAATTATTCCCCGACGTATAACCGGAAGTTGCGCGAGACATCAAAAGCATTTGGCCCAAGCAATCAAACGTGCGCGTTTTATCTCCCTTTTAAAATAATCCAATTGATCAGAAAATGAGTAAGGATATCAGGTTATGAATGTCGAATTAATATTAGTCGAAGACGTTCCAGCATTGGGGGTGATGGGAGAACATATAAAGGTAGCAGCTGGATATGCACGCAATTATCTAATCCCCAAAAAATTAGCCACCCGGGCAACCCCAGGAGTATTACGGCAACTGGAATATAAAAAGCAAAAGCAGCAAGAAGAATTATTACGTCAAATTGCTTTATTTAAGGAATTAGCCGATAAAATTGCCGCTAATTCTGTGACAATTCCGATGCAGGCAGGAGAAAATGACAAGCTTTATGGTTCGGTCACTGCGCAACATATTGTTGACAGTCTAAATGAGATGAAAATATCCGTAGAACGCAAGCAGATAGTCTTGTCAGAACCAATTCGGGCATTGGGTGTATATCCCGTGGACGTTTATCTACATCCGGAAGTAATTGCGACTTTGAAAGTATGGGTGGTTAAGGCTTAATCTGTAAGTGGAGATCGGTTTGTCATTGGTCATCGGTATAGATGCTTAAAGTCTCTCCTCTTCCGTATTCCGATCCTCTTGGTAACCCTGCACATCCTGTCTGCTTAAATTTATTATCTGAAAACGTTGCTTTCCAATGGCATATTTACCGGGATTCCCTGAGTAGGATATGCGAACTAATTGTCTTAGATGTCTGTTGAGTTGGTTTGGTCTTCAGGTAATCAAAGCTGAATTCATCCGCAATATATTTCTATTTCTGTCCAAACATATTCTTCCTGTCTACCCTATGAATCAATCTGAACAACGTTTGGGAGCCTTGCTCGGTGATCGTTCTCCGCCGCAAAGTCTGGAAGCGGAAAAGGCGGTACTTTCCTGTTTGCTATTGGATCCTAGTTCGACCATGGATTTGGTTTTCTCTAAGATAAAAGACGAATCGTATTTATATTCATCCGCCAATCGGAAAATCTTTTCGGGATTAAAGATGATGCGCGAATCCATGATCCCCAATGTTATAGATCTTATTACAATGATAGATTGGTTTGATCGTCAAAAACTTCTTGAAGAGGTAGGAGGTGAGGACTATTTCCATTATTTACTTAATGTTGTACCGACTACAGCGAATGTTGAAAATTATATTAATACGGTCCAGGAGACATACATACTCCGTAATCTGATCGCTACCTGTAGTGATATCATCGAGCGCTGTTATAATGCTCAGGGTGAAGTCCATGAATTGATTGATATTGTTGAAAGGCAAATCATGGAAATCACTGAAAAAACCATCGATACACATGCCAAAAGTGTACGTGAATTGATGAAGGGCACAATCAATTATCTAGAAGACCTCAGCCGTCGCAAACCAGAAATCATTGGTTTATCGACGGGATTTGACATTGACAAAAAGATCACTGGGTTAAAACGAGGGGAATTAAATGTATTGGCGGCACGGCCATCAATGGGGAAAACTGCATTGGCTCTAGACATATGTCGAAATATTGCGTTGCGTGATAACAAGTCTGTGGCTATCTTTAGTCTTGAAATGGGGAGTTATCAATTGGTGCTCCGCTTGTTGTGCAGCGAAGCGCAAATTGACATCAAGGATATAAGAGATGGTAAACTCACTAATCAACAATGGGCTAATGAAATCATGGGAACCGCGGATCGCTTGCGTTCAGCGCCCATTTATATTGATGAAACACCTCAATTGTCGACCTTGGAAATACGTCAAAAGTCCCGACGTTTAAAACAAAATTTCGATATCCAGTTGATAGTGATTGATTATTTACAGCTTATCCGTCCGGTCGGAGGGGGAAGAAACACGACTCGTGAACAGGAAGTAGCAAAAATTTCCGCGGATATTAAATCTTTAGCCAAAGAACTGAATATCCCCATTTTATTACTGTGTCAATTAAATCGGCAAGCAGAGCAGGGAGATTTGCCGAAACTTTCACATTTACGAGAGTCTGGTGCAATTGAACAGGATGCTGATATCGTGATGTTGCTCCATCGCAAACGAGAGGATGAATACCGGGGGAGCAGTGGATTAGATGACAAAGAGAAATTTAATAATGAAAATGATACTACAATGAGTGATAATGACGGTAAATTAAAATCAGTGATTATTATCGCCAAGAATCGCAATGGTGAAACTGGTATCGTGCCATTGTCTTTCAAACCTGAATGGACACGTTTTTTTAATATTTCAGCCATAGCAGATGCCGATGTACCAACTTCTAAAGTCAATTTTTAATCAGATGAATCAGTCATTGTTCAGTTTTATTCTAATCGGATGTTTCCTGACCGCATTGGGTGTGGATGCTGCAACCATAAAAGATATCCATGTCCGGTCAACGACAAGTCGTGAAATCTCTCGGGAAATGGTACTAAGTAACATGAATTTACAGACCGGGGATGAATTTTCTCCAGAAAAATTGTCACAGGATATAAAAAAACTGTATGCAACGCATCAATTTGAGGATATTGAGGCAAATGTTGAGGACGTTGGAAATAATCAGATTCAACTGACAATTAATGTCACCCCAAAACCCATTATTGAGTCAATCCAATTTATTGGCAACAAACGCTTTTCATCCCGAAAATTAAAACGCAAATTGTCACAAAAGGAGAATGAGGTTTTAGACGAAAAGTTCTTGTCCAAAGACGTACAGGATCTATATGATTTTTATCATGATAAGGGATATACTACCGTAATCATCAAACAACATGTTGAATTGATTGAGGGGTCGCATAACAAAAAAATTGTTTACGATATTGATGAAAAGTCTCGCTATAAAACTCGAGGGTTGGACATCATCGGGAATATTGCTTTTTCTGATAAGCAATTGTTAAAATTAATGGAAACGGACATCTCGTTCTGGGGATATATATTCCCGGTTGGATTTTATGATGAGATGGAATTTAATGGAGATATAGATAAAATCACTCAAGCGTATTTGAACAAGGGCTATCTAGATTTCAATATCCTTAAAATAGATCGTCAATTCGATGAAATTAATAATAAAATCTATATAACCCTTTATATTGAGGAAGGTATACAGTACTCAGTCGGGAAAACAGCAATCGCCAATAATCAGCGGTTTGATAGCGATGAGTTAAAGAAGTTGATCTCCCTCAAGGCTGGGGATATTTATAATCGAGATGGCGAACGTCAATCCAACCAAGCGATTACCGATAAATATAATCATTTTGGGTATATTGATTGTTATGTAACGACAGATCGAAAGATTGATAAGGAAAATCGAAGTGTCGACCTGATGTATAATATCAGGGAAGGGAATCCGTATACTATTCGTGATGTGAATATATCCGGAAATCAGGTGACACAGGATCATGTGATTCGCCGGGAATTGCGGATTCAGCCTGGCGATCTCAGTGATTCAACCAAAATCGACGCCAGTCGTGACAGTCTGTTAAACCTTGGCTACTTTGAATCGGTCGATATTATACCCGTGTCAACCGAAGAAGCTGACAAAAAAGATTTAAGCATAAAAGTATCCGAAAAGCTAACGGGGCAGTTATTGTTTGGCGCCGGCTTTTCGAGTGTGGACAATGTGCTTGGAACTGTTGAAGTTTCCCAATCCAATTTTGATCTCACGAATTATCCTGGTTTTCGCGGCGCTGGTCAACGCTTCCGCTTGCGTGCTCAGGTAGGATCAACTCGTCGAGATTTTATCCTCTCATTTACCGAACCATGGTTGTTCGATCGGCCTTTACGATTGGACTATGATCTTTGGAAACGAGAAACTTCCAGTAATCGAAATTACGATCAGGATAGTGTCGGGACGAGTGTGAATTTTACCCGCAAAATGCGTGCGCCATTTTGGCGGCAATCATTTGGTTATCGGATTGAAGATATTGATATTCATGATATCGACACCAGAGACTACAGTCCGAAATTTATCGTTGAGGAAGATGGCGGTGACTTGGTTAGTGCTATATCCCTGGGATGGACTCGAGATCATCGTGATCGGCTCATACGGACGTCTAGTGGCTCTCGAATTTCTTTGCGGGGAGAGTTGCAAAGTGAATTAATTGGCAGTTATACCAATTTATATAAATTGAGCATAACCGGAGATAAATATGTTCCGCTTTTCAAGCGCAGTGTCTTTAAGTTATCTGCTGAAATCGGTCAGGTTAATGAAATCAATGGCGATTCACCGCGCGTATTTGATCGTTATTTCGCTGGTGGCGCCAATTCCATACGCGGTTTCAAAGAACGACATGTCGGTCCTGTTGATTCATTGGACGATGAGCCGATCGGGGGGAAATCCTTGATGCTGGCTTCTACGGAATTTTTGTCACCAATCTATGAAAAAACCATATTTTGGGCAGTTTTTGTCGACACCGGCAATGTCTGGCAGGATGAATACGATTGGGATATCAGTGATTTAAATGTTGGCGCTGGCGGTGGATTAAGATTATTCCTTCCAATCGGCGCTATCCAATTAGATTATGGTTGGCCAGTTCGCCGGGCATACGATTATTTGGGTTCTGGTGGTCGATTTCACTTCAATCTTGGATATAACTTCTAACCACATCAAAATTCACAATTTTTTCCATCATATGACCTCTCTTGGGTTAAATATGATGCGATTGATTTAGGCACCGCTAGGGGCATTGGAAAAATGGATTTACTCCAATTACTCAACTGTTAGTTGTCATTTAGTTCATAAACTCAAATAAAATCTTCACTAAGTTACTAATTGGTGTACCTTGAGGCCAAGTTTTTCCGTATTCTGCCTGAACCTGGTCATGGCTGGAGTGATTGTACAACATCCAATTCCTCTATTAGCAGGTAAAACCGAAGCCGTTTATGCGGGTCGGGTATTGATAATCGCTAACAGCAATAGTCTCGTATCCATGGATTTAGCACATTGTTATCGGATTTCACACTGTCTTCCTTCTGTCAACGTCTTATCCCTTCCTTTTGAAAATCCCATTTCCCTGTCTGAAAGTGAATTCGAAAATAAATTATTGCATCCTCTTAATCAACGATTGCAGAAATTAGGAAATCGCGTTGATTTTATCGTGTTGACAAGGGATGTGCCATATCGTGTAAATGGCATATCAGTCCCTACTGCCATCATGTTTAATGGGGTTGATAATATTAAACCTCTACATGGCTACTTTGATCGTGAAGTTGCCTTTGAATCCTCCATTCCTTTTAATTATCAACAACTACATGGAACTTCGATGATATCCGCCTTCAATTTTCAGGACGCGGAACGAATGATAAGGAACAGCCACTGTAACTACCCTTCACTTGCCACATCCGGAACAATATACTTTTGTGATGGCGCAGGTCCGAGAGGTGTCAGAAACAAAATGATTCCCCTGGCATTATCACATGTGCGTAATCTTGGTGCTAGTGCAGAACATGTTCAAAATACGAATCTAAACAATAAATCTGATGTAATGATGCAAATAACTGGAGCAACACAATTGGAATTGACGAATAATGAATATTTGGCTGGATCGATCCTCGACAACATGACTTCTATGGGAGGCTTTCTTCTGGAAAAATCATCCCAAATTTCCATTCTGACATTTATTCAGCATGGAGTCTGCGGCGCCTATGGGACAGTTGCGGAACCAACCAATATTTTGTCGCGTTGGGCAGATCTTTCTCTCCCATTACGGTATTCTTCGGGATTCAATCTTATTGAAAGTTACCTCCAAAGCATAATGGATTGGAGATTTGGATTGATAGTTGGTGATCCACTTATGGCTCCTTTTAATTCCCCATGCTCCCTGGCCTTGAATTTAGCGCAGACAGAGTATCAGGATGGAAATCCGGTCGTATGCGAGATAAAAGCACGTCCAGGAAAATTTGGGCGGGGTATTGCATGGATGGAGCTTTGGCTTAATGATCAGGATTTACTTTTTGACTATCAATCAAAAGCTCCCCATAACTCGCAATGGCAACTCGTTATTGGTCAAGGGAACACGATTTATTTTAATCAGGTTTACCATTGTCGCGAAGAACAAAATTTAAGTCGTGTATTAGACTATTTTACCTACTTCAGTACTCCCGAAATATCACTAAAACTGGTTGGCAAACGACAAAATAAATTATTAGTTCAATATCAGCCTGTTAAGGTGAATTCAACCATAAAAGAAGTGGATTGCATATTTAGAGGAGGAACCATTTTACGGCCGATGTTGATACAAAAGAAAATACTTCTGCATACTAATGTGGTGCAAAACGGCAAATTTGATTTTGGTTATTACCCCCCGCAGGCCGGAGATCAAGTCAAAATCATTTATCGCGATAATGAGCTGACTGTTAGAGCCGGTGGTAACGAAAGCTTGGCACAATTTGTGACTCGATTAGCTGAAACTTTGGAGCAATGGAAACCGTTCAATTTGGAAAGTTTTTGGAATCTCTCGATAAACAGTGGTGATGGAAAAGAGGTTGAGACCCAACAATTGTGGCTAAAACCGTCGCGAAATGTCATAAACGGACATCGACCGGTTATCGCGATTACGGCAGTTGCGACTCCCCACTCGATGTTTGCTAAAGATATTAATAATAAAATTCAATGGATAGACATCAACTCAGGGCAAAGGGGAGAAGCAATTATTGAATCAGTAGGGGGGCAAGTGGAATTAAGTGAAACCCTCACATTGCCCGCAAAATTGATCACTTCTGGGCAAAACACATTGCAGTTAATTGCGGGATCTTTTTTAGATAAGGAGACTAAAGAAAATACCACATTTATCTATCATAGTTCTCCACTAAACCCACAATTTACAGTGCATCAACATAGCTTGAATGTGGGGGATTTTATGACCATAGATTGGGAAGCGACAGATGATGTTATGCAACAAGCTTATATCGAAATTTATATGAATGGTGTCAAACTGAATAGCGAGAAGATAAAATATACGGATTCACCTTTTAAGATGACCTATTCCAGCGCAGTGAATACGATGATGATTCCGGGAAAACATCAAATATGGTTGGAATGGACTGAAACCCCAAGCTCAGCAGATCAATTTAGCAAGCGATATCCATTGTATCGAACCCTACCCCAATTACTGAATGTTCGACGCCCGCTGTTAATAGACTGTAGATTTTCCCCACATGATATTATCGCGAACAGCAATACTCCTGTGATTGTAACCGGCCCTTATATTCATCAGGGTCTAAGTTTCAGTATCAATCGCCAGAAATTACCTGTTCGCAGAGATCCAAACTGGGGGATGAATTGGATGATTTCCGTGTCAGATTTGCAACCGGGAAGCTATCATTTGGAAATTCAGGGCGATCCTGAAACTGAGGAGGGCGGGGTGTTTGACGATCCTTTAACTGTCTTAAGATCATTTTAACAATCAATGTATATAGATGAATGCGATGAACAGGAAAGTACCGAAATATGAACCTTGCAAAGAATTTAATTTGAATGATGAAAAATGATCAAAATCACGATGATGGTTCCCCTTGCCAGCGGTTAAATTTAGGATTTTCCTGTATTGATTTGGCGCGCTTACGAGCGTTTTCAGCTTCGTCAGCACGGTTAAGCTTGGTTAATATTTCCGCGTAATTTTCGAGAACTTCAACCAATCCGGCATACTCTTTACCTAGAGTTTTCTCCCAAACTTCGATAACAATTTCATAGTGTTTAATGGCTTTATCATATGCTTTTTGGATAAAATAAAGTTCTCCAAGGCTATTGTGAATATTGGCGATCCGGGGATCGTTCTGGCCTAATTTTCCGGCTTCCTGTAATGCCATTTGCAAGTGTTTTTCAGCTTCATCAAAATTGCCGCTATCTATCGCACGGCGACCCGATTGGTAGCACACTTCCCAACGACGCACATTTATAATCGTTTGTTCAAATTCCATGATTTACTCCTTAATGATATCTAAATATAAAAAACAGATGTCGGCCATTTCTTTGGTGAAGTTGACTATTTTTATTAATCAATAAACTAATCTCTCCATCCATCACTATGTCGCAGAGTTTGGGTTAAATCCTTTTTTTCCCATTTCAATCCATCGGGTTTCCGCACGGGGGGCGCTTGAACTTTGATTTCACCAGTCAGTGCCCCGCGATAGCGTTCATACATATCCTCAGGCAGATATATAAGTCGAAACCCTGCATAAAGTACGCGTTTTTCCGAGGGACTTTCAAAACAACGGGCAGTACAATTACAGTACGCCGCGTCATTAACGCATGAGCCACCGCGCAACACATGAGCCTCACCAAATTCATCAACATCGTCCAAGCACCATTCCCAGATGTTGCCAATCATATCCTGGCAACCGTATGGGCTGGTATTATAGGGATGTGATCCAACGACTCCAGTAGTTGATCGATGAGACGCTATGGAAAAAATCCCATGATCCCTGGTCGGAGGTTCATTGCCCCATGGATACATACGTCCATCGGTTCCACGGGCAGCCAGCTCCCATTCTTCCTCATTGGGCAGACTGTAGTACTCGCCGGTTATGGAACGAAGCCAGCGGGCATACGATTTGGCATTCTGCCAGCTAATTGGAGTAGCCGGAGATCCGGGTTCCGGTGAGAGTTGTTCCATTATGTCAAAGAGGTCATAATTATATCCGGTTTCATTGACAAAATGGCGGAATTGTATATTGGTTACAGGAAATTTTGCCATGTAGAAAGGAGCGGCAATCTTACTGGAAATTTTTTCCTTTCCATAAAGGAAATTCGCGTCTGGAATATAACAATAATCCTGACCCAGGCTATCTTTCTTGCTTATACTTTGTGTCCAATATCCACTATTTAGAGACATGATGCCGGTTTTCCACTATGAAAATGTAAACGTTATCAAGGGTTGCAATTCTAATTTCGTTGGAAAATAGCTCTCAATACCACTACAGTCAAGTCAGTTGATATCACTAACGATATAAAATAACCCAGACATTATTGAATGCGAATAATTAAGCAATTAACTGCATCATTAGCATATGAAAAGCAAAGGCGATTTCATCGATAGATTGATCAAGCGACTGAGTTTGCTCGATGCTCAAAGTGTTCAACAGTGGGTGTTAAAACTGGTCCGTGAAAAAGGACTATTGGATACGATTTTTCAAACCATTCAGGAGGGAGTTATCATTGTCGATCGGGACGCTAGAATACATTTTGTAAATAAGGCCGCAATTAACCTGTTGGGATTGCCTCCCGATGTCGGAGAGGGTGACCAAGTGTATATTGATAAATATATAAAAGAGTTGAACTGGCGCCAACTTTTGAGTGAGGATGATAAAAACTGGAATCCTGCAACTCGCGGAGAAGTGGAAGTATTCTATCCCGAGCATCGATATTTGCAATTTTATCTATTTCCCTATCATGATGAATACAACAATCGAAGCGATGCACGGATCGTCACCATTATTTTACAGAATATTACCGAATTCAGAAATAAAACCCTATCGACTCTGGAAACCGAGAAAATTCGTACGTTAAGTATGCTGGCTGCAGGAGTCGCCCATGAAATTGGTAATCCCTTAAATAGTCTCACAATTCATCTCCAATTATTGCAACGATATTTTAATAGTCAACCTCCTATCGATGAATCCTTTAATGAAGCCCGGGAAGTGTTAACCGTGGCCTTACAGGAAGTCAGTCGTCTGGACCTGATACTCAATCAGTTTCTTCATGCCATCCGGCCGACCCGACTGGAATTAAAACCTATTTCCCTCAAAGACATAATCAAAGATACAATTGAAGTGATGCATCACGAAATCGAGGATCGCGGTATTCTCATCGAAGGCGCATGGGAGGCTGATGTAGCGCCTATACTTGGAGATAAAACCCAATTGCAGCAAGTTGTTTACAACATTATCCGGAATGCCATTCAAGCCATGTCCAAGGGAGGAATGTTGCATATTGCCTTGTCCGAAGAGAATGATCAAACCATAATAAAATTTTCAGATACCGGCACGGGAATTGCAGCCGATAACTTGAGCAATATTTTCAATCCTTATTTTACCACGAAAGCGGATGGATTTGGTTTGGGTTTAATGATCGTTGAGCGGATTGTGCGTCAACATGGGGGTGAATTAGGAGTTGAAAGTGAACCCAATCATGGCACTATAGTGACTATCAAATTCAACCATTGGACGAAGCGTATGAAGCTATTAAACCCGCCCTCGGTGGATGTGGATGTCGCCTTGCCGCCATTCCCTAAAACCAAGCAAAAATGATGCTTCATTAATCGCCATGAAAAAGCCCAAATTGCTGATTATTGATGATGAACGCAACACCCGTGAAGGATTGAAACGAGCACTGCACAAGAATTACACTGTTGAAATTGCGGAAAATGCCGTTGACGGATTGTCGATGGTTTATCAAAATGATTATGATATCGTATTAACGGATTTGCGGATGCCTGGAATTGACGGCATTGATTTTGTCAAAAAAGTCACAGCGCTTCCAGAATTTCCGGTTTGCATTGTGTTTACTGCTTACGGATCGGTTGAGACTGCGGTAGCGGCGATGAAAGCAGGAGCTTACGATTATTTGACCAAGCCGGTAAACCTTGATAACCTCGAAATCATTTTGCAACGCGGTCTCGAATCCCGGCTGTTACATAAAGAAACTCGCTTTTTGAGTGAATCACCTTCTGCTTCCTTCATTTTTGAGAAAATGATCGGAGCGTCACCGGAGATGCGGGAAATATTTACCATGATCAAACAGGTTGCGCCGGCACGCTCTACCGTCCTGATTTCCGGTGAAAGTGGTACTGGTAAGGAATTGGCAGCCCGGGCAGTTCATCGTCTCAGTCCACGTCAGTTACAACCATTTATCGTGGTTCATTGTGCCGCCCTTTCCCGCACGTTACTTGAAAGCGAACTTTTTGGCCATGAAAAGAATGCTTTCACCGGTGCGCATGAACGCCGCATCGGACGGTTTGAAGCGGCCAATGGAGGCACTATTTTTTTGGATGAAATCGGCGACATCGAACCCTCCGTACAAGTGGCATTACTCCGGGTTCTTGAAACTCAGACCTTTGAACGGGTGGGAGGAAGTGAATCAGTTACAGTGGACATCCGGCTGATCGCAGCTACCAATCGCGATCTCAAAGCCATGACCGATACCGGTGCCTTTCGTGAAGATTTATATTATCGTCTTGATGTGGTTAACCTACACATGCCGGCATTATGTCAAAGACAGGGAGATATTCCCTTGTTGCTCAATCATTATCTGGATATTTTTAATCGCGAAAATGATCGGCATATCAAGGGGTTCTCTGACGAAGCCTTGGTAGTGTTGCAGAGTTATCGCTGGCCGGGTAATATCCGGGAATTACGCAATGTCGTTGAGCGCAGTGTTGTATTAACTCAGGATGACCAGATCGGAATAAGAGATTTGCCTAAATCGATAAATGAAGGGACCACCGGGATGCTTTCTGAGATTGGCGAAAATCAACAGGTTTCCGACCCCCAATTGGATTTGGATAGCAATGAGAAACGATTGATAGTGAAAGCGTTGCGAGAGTGTCGAGGTAATCGTTCAGCGGCGGCATCGAAACTAGGTATCAGTCGACGGACGATCATTAGGAAAATAAAACTCTATAATTTGACTGACATTAGATAGAGAACAGAAATTTGCGTTGTTAAGTTGTTAACTTGTAATAGTTGGATTGTCACAAGTTCGAATTGTTTGTCGAGTCATAAGCAATTGCAATACCTCATGCACGCATTCGTCAACTGTCATTGTTTGAGTATTCAAATTCAAGGACGGAGAGAGTGGTGGCTCGTATGGTGATGAAATTCCGGTAAAATCAGAAATTTCCCCAACGCGTGCACGCTTATACAAGCCCTTTGTGTCACGAGTTTCACATACCGATAAGGGGGTAGACACATACACCAGATAAAAACGTTCATCCCCGATAATGTTTCGGGCGATCTCCTGTGCGTCATGATAGGGGGTAATGAATGCGGTTAGGCAGATAACCCCACAATCGATGAATAATCGGGAGGTTTCGGCAATGCGCCGGATATTCTCCATCCGATCATCATGGCTAAACCCTAAATCGCGGTTTAACCCTCGGCGAATCATATCGCCATCGAGCAGGTAGGCTAAATGTCCGTGCATCATCAACCAATTCTCCAGCGCTGATGCAAGTGTGGTTTTTCCTGCACCGGACAACCCGGTAAACCAGATTACAGCTCCTTTTTGTCGTAACAACTGTTCGCGTTTATTGATATTACATTGTATTGCGGCAGTGGGATTTTGAGAAACATTCATGGAAGAATATTATGGAAGTGAAATTTTATGATTAAGACACAATTTTCGAGTGTAATATACTTAAGGTATACATACAAGATTAAATAATTCCGAACCCACTTTTGAATGATCGAATATGGTTAATTTTATAGTTTGCGTTAGAATTTGAAAAGCCATACGTATCAATTGTCAAAATCAGGTTCGGCAGGTTTGTTTTGCTTTGAATCTTAAGCTAACGTTATGGGCATTAAAAAATATGTTCATTTTTTTCAGGAAAAACAAAATAATCAAGTTGATATAAGTCGTGATTAAGTTAGGGTATCAGACGGCTCGGCTTATTTGGTCTATACAGTAATGTTTTGGCCTTATTGGAAATTTATGTCAATATGACATTGATTACAGCTAAAATGGAATAGCCTGCCAACTATAGTTTAAGCGAATTAAATAAGAATATTAATCTTTCCAAAATTAATTATACCTAAATCAAGATTATATGAAGGAGTTAAAATGAAAAGGATCATTACAATTTTTGCGGTGCTCAATGTCTGCATTCAACTCGGTGCTTTAGCGGCTCCAGTAGCCAATAATGATTCGGGGAATGGTTTTAACACTGACCAAAATACAACATTTACCACCGGGAATGTACTGATAAACGATACTGGAGTATCTCCATTGTCAGTCGGTTTGGTAAACTCTTCGACCTCTCGCGGATCGGTCGCGAATAACGAAAATGGCACTTTTAATTATAATCCCAATGGCAAGGTATCGGGTGAGTTCTACTCATTGGGGGCGGGAGAATTCGCGACCGACTCATTTAATTATTTTGTTAAAGATGGAAATAACGTGCAATCCTCCTTGGACGCGACAGTAAGCATATCAGTTGCAGGTGTAAATGACGATCCAGTTGCCCAGAATGATAACATTTCCACGAATGAGGATAATCCAGTCAACGGGAATGTGTTGAATAATAATGGTTTTGGCGCAGACTCGGATATTGACACAAATGATATTCTTTCTGTCAGCGAAGTAAATGGTAGTAGTTCAAACGTGAATGGACAAATCACATTAAATTCAAATGCCCTGCTATTACAGCATTCGAATGGTTCTTTTACTTATAATCCTAATGGAGCTTTTGAGTATCTGGCTTTTGATGAGAGTACTAATGATTCGTTCACCTATACGATTTATGATGGTAAAGGCGGTACCGCTTCGGCGACGGTCAGCATTACCATCAATGGGGTAAATGATAATCCTGTAGCTGAAGATGATGTTTATACTATAGATGAAGATATGTTTTTGGATGGCAACGTACTAGCAAATGATTCGGATCCTGATACCAGCGATGAACTTAATGTGATTGATCTGAATGTGGGGTCTCCAAATTCCGATATTATTCTGCCGAGCGGCGCCATTTTAAATGTAAAAAATAATGGCGATTTTACCTATGATCCTAACAGTAATACCTATGAAAGCGCATTAATCACGTATAAATTTGTTTACAACAATAATGGGACTATTTTGGATTTGGATGATGATCAACTGCGTTATGTCAATCTCCCTTTTGATTTTAAATTCTTCAATAAAATTTACACTGGATTATTTGTTTCAAGTAATGGATTTCTTTCATTTGACTTGAGCAATAACGATAGTGCTACTGATGCTGGTTCTATTCCCAATTTTGATTCACCCAATAACATTATTGCCGGTTATTGGGCGGATCTGAATCCGTCTGCGGGTGGATCAATTTCCTATCATGTAATGGGTCTGGCGCCACATCGTGTGTTTGTTGTTGAATATAAAGATGTCCCGCATTATGATGAAAACAATGAAGAAAACTCAGAGTATTTTAATGTCACCTTCCAGATCAAGTTGTTTGAAGGCACGAATGAAATTGAAGTGCATTGCAAGAATTGTGAAAGTGACGGCACTGAGCATACCATGGGTGTAGAAAACATCACCGGGACATTATCAGAGACCTTCAGTGAAGCCAATTTTTGGGACAATTGTACCGAATCATTTGTGGCGATTGATTCTAATGCCAGTACAGCGTTTTCGCTTTGTCATACCGCCGTTTCCTTTTCACCGGTGATATATGATGGTTTCGATAATTGCGATGTTGATTGTTCTGATGGTTTTGCTTACATGGTACAGGATAGTTACGGTGCCACCGCCACGGCGACAGTGACAATCAATATCATTCAGGAAAACGACGCGCCGGTGATCGATCTGAGTCGGGCTAAATATCCTTTTGAGTATTGTGAGGGTACTGGCAAACAATATCTGTTTGCCAATGGGGTAATTTATGATAGTGATACGCCGATCTTAAAAGATGGTAAATTAATTTTGTCATGGTGGGATGGAGGCAGCTGGTATGATAATCTGACGATTGAATCACCCGATCATCTGATGGAAGTCGAAATCGGGGGTATTTATTTGCTGGGTAATTTGATCTTGGTTAAAGTGGATAACTTTGTATGTTATGAAGTTGGCGAATTTGTGGGGGGAGAAAATGGCAGAGAATTGATCGTCTTTTTCACCGAAAATGGCGCCACATTGCAGGCGGTGAACGCGCTCTTCCGCAGTATTAAATATGAAAATACCCAATCCGATCCATTAATTAATCTTGAGAATCCCGAGAAAGAATTAAATATATTCATAGCCGATGGCGATGATGAAGATGGGGCAGTTGGTGCTGCTACCTATGCATATCTGCCGATCGAAATATATATCAATAACGATGTCCCCATATTCAGACCGCGCGGAAACGTGACCATCCTCGAAGATTCCGGTCCCAGAGTTATCCATAATTGGGCAGGGTCGGCAAATGCCGGTTCCGCAAATGAACAACAAATTCTTGAACAGGGACCTTATGCTGATAATGGACTGATCTTTGATGTTGAAGTTGACGAAGAGGATCAGAATCTGTTTTCGGTTCAACCCCATATAAGTGCCAATGGTGACTTATCATTTACACCGGCGCCCGATGCCTATGGCAACGCGAATGTAGTTGCCGCAGTTATCGACCATGGCACTGGCGCGATCAGCAAGCATTTGTATGGCGTCACATCAAATAATAGTGAATCTGATGAATCGGTACTTTACGAAGTTGATGCCACAACCGGCGCGGCAACGGCAATAGGTTATGGAACTGGATTTTCGCGGATTAGCGCCATGGATTTTGATGCCCGTGGAAATCTTTATGCAGTAGGAAGAAACGATTACAATAAATTGGTACTGATTCTAATCAATACGGTTACGGGTGAAGGATCTCAAATTGGTAAAATAGATCCCAATAATGCTGGAATTATCCGATCGGTGACGGATATGACTTATGATGAAGTTAATGACATCTTGTATGTGGTGGGAAAATCAAACAGTGATTGTGGAGAGGACAGTGAATTATATCTGGCACGAATCAATGAAAAGAGTGGCGAAGCAACGATACTTGTGGATTGCATGGAGGTGGGCGGATTCAGTGAGGGAAATGGATTGGCTTATACAGCTACGGGAGAATTGATCCATGCCGGGAACATGCTGAATTACTTGATTCCTGAAATCGGCTTACCGTGTGAATCAACCGTTGAATGCAGTGCGATAATTCCACTTGAATTTATTTCCAATAATAACCAAACGCCCATTAATAATAGTGATATCCGACGGGTAAATGGCATGGATTTTCGTCCGAGTGATGGTGCTTTATTTGCTTTGTTAAATAATAGTGAGGAAGGAAGCGAAGAAATCTATTTGACCAAAATTGATGCGGTAACAGGCGCGGTAACACTTATTGGCCCCACCGTCGATCGGCTTGATGCTCTGGCATGGGCGCCAGTAAACAAGATCAGTGCAAATTTTGAATTCACAATCACCATCAAGCCGGTGAATGATGCTCCAGTATTTGTCAAAGGGGTGGATCAGGCTCCTGATGGTATCGAAGGTTATGAAAGTGGAGTAATTTATAATTTCGGCTTTGAAACCGGTGACCTGACCTCATGGCAATCAACGGGAATTGTAAGTGTAATTAATTCCTCATCATTTGATGTGGGACCGTTATTCGGCAATTATCAGGTAGGATTGAGCACAGGTGGATCAAGTGGAGTAGGTTCGGGGATTACCTATTCAGATACGGATTTGGAATTTTTTCTCGGATTGGATTCTAATACACTTGATAATTTGGGAAATGGTGATGCCATCGAAGGCTCAGCGATCAAGCAAACTTTTTGGGCTGATGCGGGTGATGTGATATTTTTCAGTTACAATTTTTTAACGAACGAAGTGACACCATCAGCGATAGTTAATGATTTTGCTTTTGTTACTATTTCTGGAAATGGGGTGGGTACATTGTCGGATACGAATGACTTTTTTGTCCTATCAACTGCCAAAGAATTTAATGCGGAAACCGGTTATCAACAATTCTGGTATGAAGTTCCAGAGGATGGTGAATACACTATTGGTATCGGCATTGTCGACGTGGGTGATGGAGCGGTTGAATCAATACTCTTAATAGATCATGATACCTTCACTTTAATTGATGGCACGGTGATGGTAAATGAGGATTCCGGGATCGAGGGACGTCATGCCATTCCCATTTATCTGAGTAATATTGAACCGGGAGGATCTGGCGATTTTATCGAAAACGAACAAGATTTATGGTTTACTGTTGATGTGCCCTATAACAATCAGAAAATTTTTAGTGAAAATGGGCAACCCAACATTGAAATTATAGGAAATGAAGAAGACGGATTAACGGGCATTTTGCATTTTACCCTGAAGGAAAATGCCAATGGCAACGCGTTGTTGACCATCCGCCTGCATGATAATGGCGGGACAGCGGATGGCGGCGTTGATACCAGCCGTAAATTAAATTGTTTTATTATGGTTTTACCGCGTGAAGATTTTCCCATTAAACATCTCAATGAAAGCACAGTGGCACAGCTCAGTGAAAATGGTATCGATGAAGATTCTGGGCCTCAATATTTCGCCGATTTCGCTGATTATTTCAGCACTGGTGGCGGCTGGGATGAAAATCGTCAGGGCTTACAATTTCTGGTGACTGTGGATAATAGTTCCGGTTCAACCTTATTCAGTAAATATCCCCGCATTAACAAAGATGGCGGTTTGTCATTTACACCTGCGGACAATGCCAATGGCACAGCAGAAGTATCAGTAATACTTGCTCAAGTGGTGTCATTCGACAAAATGTATGGTGCTGCCTATGATGAAAATGCCGATCAATCTGTTCTATATGAATTAGATGCTGAAACAGGCGGCGCAACCAAAATCGGCGATGGCATTGGATTCACCAGAGTTAGTGGTATGGACACGGATTCAAATGGGGTTATTTATGCCACAGGAGCACGGCTCAATGATGGCGCCATCGTTCTGTTAACCATAAATCCGTTAAATGGCAGAGGCACTGAAGTAGGTCCTACTTTAATAGAAGATTTACCTTATACTGTTGAAAACATTTCTGACATATCATTTGATTCCGAAGATCGACTCTATGCGTTCATCCCCTGTGATGTTTTAGGTTTTATCGACACTGATACCGGAGAGTTTTATTTTGTTGGATTCATTGATGATTGTTCAGGTGGCAATGGAATTGGCTTTTCTTTGTTTGATGACTTGTATCATGCCAATGAAGACTATATCAATCTTTTGGATCAGGAAACTGGAGAGACTTTTGATTATGAAGAACTAACTTTCTCTTCTCCATTTAGTGAAAATGCAAGAATTAATGCAATGGATTTTTATCCGTATTGGGATGGAAGTTTATATGCTTCGGTGAGGGATGGTTCTTCTTATCACTTGGTCACTGTCGATCCGAACACTGGGAATGTCTCTAACATTGATGATACGGTCGATAATCTGGATGCGATAACCTGGGGGCCAGAATTAATTTTCAGTGATGTGATGAATTTTCAGATTGTGATCAATGCGGTTAATGACAATCCTTTAGTTAATCGTAAGATACCGGATATTACAGTAGCTGAAGATTCTACTCTGGAATGTATTTATGTGGACAATGTTTTTGATGATGTGGATATTGTAACCAATGATGATTCAATCGAAATTGGTATTGCCAATATTTCAGACACAAATATCATTACTGATGCAACGCTTAATTTTCCTTTTTTGTGCTTTAGTATTGGAGCAGATGAATTCGGAGATTCAGAAATTACCTTAATCGCAACCGATGAACATGGGGGGACGGCGACAGTTTCATTTACGATTCATGTCACTCCGGTAAATGATAATCCATCGTTTACGGTGAATTCAAACAATCTCACCCTGACAGTCCTCGAAGATTCCGGAAGTCACACAGTAAACAACTGGGCAAATAATATCACAGCTGGACCGAATGAGGATCAAGAAGGGCAGGAGTTGGAATTCCTTGTTAATACAAATAATCCCGAGTTATTTAGTGATCTTTATATCGATGCGAATGGAACATTACATTATACCGTAGCCGGCAATGCGAATGGAGCCGCTACCGTTTCAGTCATTCTGACAGATAACACCCCTTCTCGATTGTTCGGCGCTGCGCACAGTGGATCGAATGGTAATTCAACATTATACCTTATCGATGCTTCCACCGGTCAAGCGAGTGGAGTGGGAAGTGGAATCGGTGTTGATCGGGTTAGCGGCATGGATTTCGATACCTATGGCAATTTATTTGCTACCGGTGAAATCAATGGTGATCCAGTGTTTGCGATTATCGATCAACATAATGGAACAGCCCAAGTTATGGCTGGAATTACATCCCAATTTGTCAATGTTAACGACATTACGGATATCAGTTTCGATCCGTTTACTGGTGAATTATATGCCATCATGAAGGATACGTTCCAACCATTGGGGATATTAAATCTTCATGACGAAAACTTCGATCTTGGTGAATTTATACTTATTGGATATGATACGGTTAATTCAACTGACAGTGGCAATGGGTTGGCTTTCAGCGGGATGGGAACGTTATTACATAGTTCTGGTCAGAAACTGAACTCCGTGGATGTAAACAGTGGATTGAGGACGTTGTTTCAACGATTGCGAATCCCCGTATCTGCCAATATAGGCCCACGCTTCAATGCGCTTGAATTTAAACCAAAAACATCATTGTTATATGGTTCACTGGTCAGTGGATTTGAAGGGAGTAGCACTAACTATTTAGCCACAATTAATGTGCAAACCGGTCAAGTACGTATCATCGGCAAAACAGTGAAAGGCCTTGACGCTTTGGCATGGGAACCGGCTGCTTTCAGTGAAGAAGTGACACTCACCATCAATATTACGCCTGTCAACGATGCGCCGTCATTTGTTAAGGGACCTGATATCGACAATGCGTTGACGATTAGCGGTTCTCAGTTGATCCCGGCTTGGGCGACCAAGATAACTAAGGGCCCAAGCGATGAGAGTGGTCAATCTTTGACATTTGATGTTAAAGTTGAACTATCGTCAACAGATCCCAATCCAAATAATACTGTAAATGGTAACGATCCTGATGCTGAAGCATTATTTACTCAGCGTCCTGTAATAGATTCAGTCACAGGCGATTTGACATTTTCTCCGATAATTGGCAAAACTGGAAAAGTAAAAGTAACGGTAACCCTCAAAGATAACGGTTTGACTGCAAACAATGGGAATGACACAAGTTCTCCTCAGGTATTTTTCATAACAATAAATAAGATCATTGCCGATTTTACATTCCTCAATGGTCTCCAGGGATATTGGCCATTGGAAGCATTGAGTTGCGCAACGATACTAAACAAGGTCTGTGATTTATCCGGGAATAATAATACTGGCACTGCTGAGGGGAGCAAAGCACCTAACACAAATGGACCAATTCTCGCTTCTGGTGTTCCTGCAATCGGTGGAAATGCTTTTAGTTTTGATGGAATTGATGATAAGGTTAAAATTCCTACCAGCACGTCATTAAATGCCAACATTACTTCGAAATTATCGATGGCAGCTTGGGTTAACCCAACCGCTGCACAGGTATCTCCGTTTGGTGGAATGATATTAAATAATGAAGGTAGATTTGAGATGTGTGTTTTTCCTGATGGGACAATTCGGTTTGCACTCAAAGTTACTACATTAACTAACGTAAATACTGCCTTTAACCCGGCTCCATTATCTTATGAGGGATGGTCGAGATTTACCAATACAGGAAAAACAATACCATTGAATCAATGGTCGCATGTCGCCTTGACTTATGACAGTACTATTACAGCACCTTCAATTAATAATATTAAAGTCTATGTTAATGGAATTCAGGTATATCAGGGCAGGGGCGTTGGTGCACTTGGGGATCATCATCCAACCGAGAATGAAACTACCATTGGGAATCGGCAAACGATAGCAACTCAACCATTCAAAGGGATAATTGATGAGGCTTATGTCTTCAATAACGCTTTAACCTTGGAACAAGTTAATTTAATCAAAGATGATATTCATCATCGGGTTATTTTGAATCAAGTTGAAACCGATGATTTCAATAAAAATGGATTTATTGACACATTAATATTAAAATTCGATCGACCGGTAAATGATACTACTGCGAATATTGCCAACTTTACATTATCTAATCCAAGTGTGGCAACACCAAGTTTCAATTTTTCAAGAGGCGTGACCAATGATAATATTTTATATATAAGCTTTAATGAAGGAATATCAAAAACCGATATAAAACCTAAAATAACATATGCAACAGGTAGCTTAGTATCACTGGATGGAAAATTGTTAAAATCGGTGGATTTGATAGCGGTTGATCGGGCGCG
The DNA here is from genome assembly GCA_964615975.1 of uncultured Lentisphaerales bacterium. GTDB lineage: Bacteria > Verrucomicrobiota > Lentisphaeria > JABSQK01 > JAJFLO01 > CAZTTH01. The sequence goes on from CAZTTH010000007.1 coordinate 51,839, forward strand.
ACCGGTAATAACGGGATCAAGTCTCAACCTGGGTACTGGCATTTTAACCATGACGTGGAGTGAAAGCATATCTCCTACCGCTGCCAATCGGGATTTATCACGGTTGCGTCTAACTGATGGCCTTAATAAAACTACTCTACTTTCCCAGGCGACCAGCAGTTCAGTAAGCGGTGCGGTTTTAACGGTGAATTTAACTCAAAGTCAGCGTCTTGCGTTAATTGGCTATGGTAATAACAATGTAAAGTTAAATACCGAAATTAATGCGGTTCGTGATTTGGCGGGCAACTTCAATGTGTTACAGACAAACTTGTCTGTGACGGTAATACCCGACACGGTTGCAAAAATAACCACTGTGAACCTGAATAATAATGATGGGACACTGGAAATCAATTTTGACAAGAATATCAGCAAAAATCGCGGTGATTTTGATATTTCAAAATATACACTTCAGTTTGTCAGCGGTACGACAACTCCGGTAAATCTTGGTGACAGCGCGATAGTCAATAAACTCAGTGATACCAAGATCATAATAGATCTCGATGAGTGTACTCGACCTCTTACAACAGATTTATCATTGCAAGCATCGCAAATTAAGCTAGATGTTCAAAGTGGAGCATTCAAAGATCTAAGCGGGACAGGAAATGATGCCAGGAATGGCATTGTGGTAGTCAGAGTTAACGATACAACTGCCCCCAAAGCATTGGTATCATTTATCGATTACAATAATTATGATTGTGGCAAAGGGATTGTTGCTATCTATCTGGATGAAGTGATCGATGGAGATTTTGGTGTTGATTTAACAAAAATTACAGTTAAAAATGCTAGTGGGGATGCAACTGGGATCAATTTAGCCGGAGCATCAGTAGATATCGAAGGTGAGTGCACTTCTCTCATTATCATTGAATTAACGGAGGAGCAAAGGGTACAAATTCTCCCGATCTCCCAGGATTTTGATGGCGGCGAAGTGATTATTAATCTCGCTTCCGGCGCATTCAAAGATCTTTCTGGGGTTGCCAATCAACAAGATCCGGATCTGCCGGTAATTGAACAGGCGGATCGTGTCAAGCCTGCCATTGAATCGGCAACTCTGGATTATAACAATGGCATTCTGGAGATTACTTTCTGTGAAACTCTCTCTGATATCTATAATCTGGTTACAAATGGTGGTTTTGAAGATGGGCTGAACGGGTGGAATCAGGAAAATCATGGTGATGGTGAATTCGTCATCAATGATGGGTCACTGGATCCTGATGGACCGGAAGAGAACGTTGCACCCTGTGATGGCAGTTTGAATTCGATATCAGTTCAAAATGGACCAGGAAGTCATATCCTATATCAGGATATTACGATTCCGGAACAAGCAAGTTTTGCGATTTTATCATGGACAGATATCATCCATAATCACGCGCTGTTATTCGATAATGAAGATCAGGCTTTCAAAGTGCAGGTGTTTAATGAAAATGGTCGACTTCTCACCGAAGTGTTTTCTACCGAATATGGGGATGATCCATTTACAGAATGCACCGACCGGTATGCTGACTTATCTGAATTCATTGGACAAACCATACGGTTGGCGTTCGTTCAGGAAGATTTATTATTCTTTTTCAACTTGTACATAGATAATGTTGCTATCTACACGGACATTCCCAATGTTGATTTGGGAAAAGTATTTCTCAGTGATGCGTCTATTACTTGTGGTGATGAATTTCAAATCTCCTGCCCTGGCTCATCAACGGTGGAATGTTTGGGGGGAGCACAGGTAATTAATGTTGATGGCACAACTCTGACTATTCAATTGACGAATGAACAGAGAGAGCATGCACTCCGTAATTCAGATACTGCTGGGGGTAATGGTGAGCCGGTAATTTTGCATACAACAGCAAATGTCTTTTATGACTTCAGCGGCAATTCCAATGATTGTGCTGAAATTCAAGTTATAGAGATAGCTGACACAACTCCGCCAACAGTTGTACACAATGACAGCACAAAACCATTACTTGATCTGAATAGTCGGATTTTAACCGTATGGTTCAGTGAATCAATTGATGACGTATGGGATATTTCTCTTTTTGAAATTACCGATGTTGCTGCTGGCACATCGACTGCAACGGTGTCGTTAGGGAATGCTAATTACTCGTTAAATGGGAATCAAATCATTTTTGATTTATCTTTTCTTAATTCGCAAGAATGGAATCTGATCAAATGGATGTCATCCGATCCTGCCGGAAATGGTGATTGTACTTCCGCATATTTAAATGTATTAGCGAATGCGATAGACGATATTGCGGGGGTGAATAATGAAGATAATCTCAATGTCCCGGTAGAGGAAATCATCGATACGCCTTATGTCGTCGATGTCCCATTTCTGGATTTAAGTACCGGAACTATCGAAATCGTATTCAGTGAAAATATCACCGTAGAATGTCTAGCGGATAATTGTTTGAATGGCATTACCATTAGCAATGGCTCAAATGAAATGAATTTGGGTGAAAATGAATTTGGCAGAGAACCGGAATTTGAAGTGTATGGCAATACTCTTTATATCGAATTGACTCATTTGCACCGATTAGCCGCCTTGGAATTGTATGGTGAACCAGATGAACCAGGTAATGAATTATTTATTGCGTTAGAATCTGGGTTGGCTTTCGATAATCATAATAATGGGAACATCAAAAATATTGAATGTGATGAATGCAGTGAATGCGGACAATACTTCACTAACAATATTGAGTTAGAAGTAGCACCTGATGATCTTAGACCGCAAGTTGTAGGCGCTTTGGTGGACTTGAATGTGGGGGTGCTCACAATTTTAGTGAATGAAAAGTACAATCCTGATTCAATCAATTTGAATAAATTTCACATTAATAATGAACCAAATAAGAATCTGGTTAATTTGAATGATTATTCAAACAGCATTATCGATATCGAAACATATTTTCTTACTTACCACTTCTATTGCAATGAGTTCGAGCAGGATGAATTTGAATTTGAAAACAATATTTGTGGTCTGTTTGGAGAAATTGATGAGTTTGTTGACGAAGAATTTGAGGGATTGTCGTCATTTTTCGATAATTTCACCATTATTATCAAATTAACGGAAGAACAACGATTGGATATTGCGTCACTTGGAATTGAGAATGAACCTAATGAAATCATAAATCTTCTCGATGGTTTACTTCAAGTTGACTATCATGGTTATGAAGATATTTCGGGCAATTCCAATAAAAAGGAATTTGGACTGGTAATAAGGTTAGAGGATAATCTCCCACCGTTGATAACCAATGTTTCTTCATTGAACAGCAATGGGAATTACGGTCCAGGCGCGGAAATCGACATTACAGTTGATTTTTCTGAGACCGTATTTGTGAATAACAGTAGTGGTACTCCACGTTTACAGCTTGAAACCGGTTTCGTTTCACGTGAAGCTGAATACATCGGTGGCAATGG
>CAZTTH010000007.1:55385-57484 GCA_964615975.1 uncultured Lentisphaerales bacterium
GTTGAAGTTGATACTTCTTTTACTGATGGATTCAGAGAGAATCAATGGGTGCCGGTTTCAATTCGTGCCAGTACCGGTGTTCTGCAAACTTTGCTTTTTCCGATCACTTATAATGGGTATGAATTGGAATTCGTTGAAGGATCTGAATCACTAATTGTTTCCGATATGACTAATCCAAATACGGTTGTTGAAGTTTCAGAAATAGATAATTCTGATCCGTGGAATACCACCATATGGATATCTGTTGACAATGCCAATAGCGGAGAAATCTCCCTACAGAAAGGTATTAGCGAAATAGTATCCCTGGTATTTCGTGTCAAAATTGGCGCTGGTGGTGAAGAATTGAATCCAATTGATATTAGACTCAATCACTATCCCACGGATTTGATCGCATTAAATCCTCTTGGACAACCGGTATTGTTTGGATTAGTAAATGGAGCAATACCTTTGGATACCCAATATTCTGCTTTAGATGTTGATGAAGATGGTTCTGTTAATTACCTGACAGATGGTGTGTTCATTTATCGCGCAGCGTTGTACGGCAATCTGGATGGATTGGTCCCCATCAAGCCGCATGGCAATGAACCATATCTTGCAACTGACGCTGAAATTATAGCCAATGTCAGAGCCTTGGCTGGTACTGATTATTTTGGTGGAGAAGAACCTGGTGATGGCGATGGTGTCATTGACCTGAATGTCGATGGACTCAATAACACCTTTGATATTGGCACCGATGCTGCCTACATCTATCGTCATTTGTTATCAGCCAAATTGGGTTATGGCATGCTGTTCACTTTGCCGCCAAGTCATGCGGCACAATATGGTGAATACGCTGGGCAATATGCCTCCGAGGTTAATGATCGAATTAATCTCCTGATTCCGGAGCAGAGCGATGTGCTGCCACCAAGAACCGATACGGTGATTAAGTGGAATTCATTGGTGAACACGGTTAAACCACTCATAATTCGCTTCAATGAATCGGTTCGTATTGATGGAGTGCTCCTGGATGATATTGAAGATCTGGTCGAAGCAGGTCTGATTCAGATTAATGGTGAAGGAGAACCTCTTGTCAAAGTTGATGGTGATTCACGAGTCTTGATATTCTCTACGGAGATTCCATGGACACTTAATGCACTGCATGATATCCTCGATGATCTTGATATCAGTGTGTTGGAGGATGTCCATGGCAATCATGGCACCAATCTAAACATTCCCTGATAGATTAACTTAAAGTAGTTATAAAAGCCGTATCGACCGTAAGGAGATACGGCTTTTTTGTGATGATGTAAGATATGATTTTCGGCAATCGTAATAAAGGCGGCATGACAACCGATGGTTCACGAGCAAGAGTTCGATAACCATGGGTAGAATTATTCTCTCGCCAAGCTGCCAAGCCGCAAAGCATGGGGAAAAAATTAAAAGACCAGCACTGTTGGGGCGTCACACAAAGTTCCAATTATGACGAAGTAGGGATAACTCATGATTTCAACAAAAAATAATTACCAAATAATCTTTGCGGCTTGGCGGCTTTGCGTGAGCATATTTTACTATATAATTGGGAAAATTTTGAACCCATTATGCATGATGATTTTATCTGGTTCATGGTTTCTTTCCGGAAATGTTCAGGGACAAACTACCATCGGGATCAGCACCTATGCCAAGCCAACCACTGGTTTGTGTAACACCGCTACTGCAGCGCGGACATTTTTTCGCCCAGGCGAGAAGATTATCGCGAAGATTAAAGTAGCGAATAACATTGACTTGCAGGACTTTCACCTGTTAATGGGCTTCAATGGCGATTTATTGGAATACAATAATAATGTTTGTTATGTAAACACAACTCGAGCTCCAGCATCAAATGAATTCGCTCATATTTTCGATCTTCCTGCTAATTGCAGCCCCAGTTCTCCGGCAGCGAGTGAAGCGGTTCGCTTTATTTCAATCAGCGGAGGGTCGGGAGGAAATGTTGTTTTGAAATGCACTAGTGGGGAATGTACTCTGTACGCAGTCGAATACACTGCCAAAACACTTGAGGGTGCCGATCATTTTTGTTTTCATATTATTGCCAGTAGCCCAATTATTCCAGCAAACGCGATAGC
>CAZTTH010000007.1:57584-63068 GCA_964615975.1 uncultured Lentisphaerales bacterium
GGCAAAGATGCAGCCGGCAATACAACCATTGTAAATGCCACCTTTACCATCGATAAAACCAAACCGGTCATTAATGTCTTCGGAGTCACCAACAATCAATTGACCAATGCCAATGTCACTCCGGTATTCATGGTTACTGATACCAATCCCGATCCCAGCAAAAATATTGCTACGCTCAATAGTGCACCTTACATGCTGGGAACCACAATCGCAGCGACCGGTACTCATCTGCTGATCTTTACCGCCACGGATAAGGCGGGCAATACCGATTCGACCTCTATAACTTTCACCATCGATAAAACCCCACCAGATATTAGCATTACCGGTGTAAGTGATAATTTATTTACCAGTGCTCAGTTTATTACTCCGTTTATTGATGTTACCGATAACCTTCCCAACAATATCCAATCAACAATCATCCAACTTAATGGGCAAGCATTTATCTCGGAAACTGCCATAGTTGAGGAACGAAGCCATACGTTATTTGTTGCCAGTACCGACAAGGCGGGAAATACTGCGACTAAAACATTTCATTTTACCATTGACAGAACTCCGCCGGTTATTACCGTCACTGGTATTGAGGATAATCAGGTCGCCAATGCGGATATCAAGCCGGTGATTTCAAGCAGCGATCCGAATTTTGATCATGAGGTAATAACTTTAGATGGAGATCCGTTTGTTTCAGGAAGACTAATATCAACGACTGTAACTCGTACATATCAACTTATTGTTAAAGCGTATGACAAAGCAGGTAATGAGGCTATAACAACCATAAATTTTACAATTGATGTTAACAGACCACGTATAGACATAACCAATGTTGAAAATGGATTAATTACTAATAATAATATAATCCCCAATATTGTCATTAGCGGTCATACACTACAGGATCCACCCATAATATTGTTAATTTCATCATCGGAATCAAAAGATTATGTTTGCGATTCCATTTCACATGATTGTGAACCCATCACAGGGGAGGGAAGTTACAGTATCATTATTGTAGCTTCTAACGGTGCTGGTAATTCCCGGGTTACCATTCGATTTACCATCGACAAAACAAAACCAATTATCAATATTACCGGAGTCAGCAACAATCAAATTACCAATGCTGATGTGACGCCGGTCGTTACCGTCACGGATGCCAATCCTGGTACCATCATCGGTACTCTCGATGATGGCAGTGAACTCTATACACTGGGAACCCCGATCTCATCGACTGGAACCCATCAGTTGATATTTACCGCCACCGATCTGGCGGGCAACACGAACACAGCGAGCATCACATTTAAGATCGACAAGACACCGCCAGGCATCACCATTGCCGGTGTGATCAACAATCAAATCACCAATACCAATGTGAGCCCGATTGTAACCGTTACCGAAGCCAACTTCAGTAGCTTGACCACAACCCTGAATACCATACCCTTTTCACTGGGAACCCCGACAGCGTCGACCGGAGACACTAAAACCTATACACTTTCTCCGCCAATCTCATCGACCGGAACCCACCAATTGATATTTACGGCGACGGATCTGGCGGGGAACACAAATTCAACGACAATCAACTTCACGATCGACAAATCGCCGCCTGACATCACCGTTTCAGGAGTCACCGGCAATCTAATCACCAATGCCAATGTTATCCCGATCGTTACGGTTACCGATGCTCATTTTGATCATTTGCAGGTATTTTTGGATAATGCCAATTACATTTTAGGAGCTCCCACATCATCTACCGGAGCTAGCATTACCTATACGTTAGACCCACCGATCTCGTCAACCGGAATGCATCAGTTGATATTTACGGCGACGGATCTGGCGGGGAATACGAATTCAACTTCGATAAACTTCACGATCGACAAGGCACCGCCAATTATCACTGTAACCGGAGTCAGCGACAATCTCATAACCAATGCCGATGTAACGCCAGCGATTCATGTCACCGATGATAATCCCGATACTGTTACGGCAACCTTGGATAGTGTGGTCTATGCACTTGGAAGCCCGATCGCGACAACTGGAAATCATCAGTTGAATATTACCGCGACGGATCTGGCCGGCAACATAAGCACAATCAGCATCGAATTCATTATTGACAAGACAAAACCAGTAATCAATGTATCAGGTGTTACAAACAATCTTGTTACCAATACGGAAGTTACACCAGTAGTGACTGTTACTGATGGACATTTCAACATTCTGCATGCATCCCTCGATAATGTAGTGTATACATTGGGACCCCCGACCGCTTCAAGTGGGGATAGTATTACCTATACGCTTACCCCGCCGATATCCGCGACGGGCGCTCACCTGTTAATATTTACGGCGACGGATCTGGCGGGGAACACGAATTCAACTTCGCTTAATTTCACCATCGATATGACTCGTCCTAAAATAATTTCCATTACCTCAAACGAATCCAATCGCGAGTTTAAGGTAGGCGATGTGCTGACATTCAATCTCAATTTTTCCAAAGCCGTGACCTCAGGCATAAACAGCAATCTGGTAGTCCACTTCAATTCCGGCGGCAAAACAACCATGCCCTATTTTTCACAGCAATCCTCCGTTGGCGGATCGTATCAAATTCTGCTGACAGAAAACTCTCCGGACTTATCAGTCACGAGTATAACCCTAACAGGAAGTTCATTGCCCACCGATGTGGCCGGCAATCTTCTGGATAACCAGGTACCGGAAAATCAGAATCTTGGTGACCTGGCGGATTTTATTGTTGGCTGGCAAAATATTTATAGGCTAAAAATTGGCTGGAATCTGATTTCCTTCCCCGGTCCGGTTAATGGCAACTCATTTTCTCAGATATTCCAATCCATTCCACTGCCATCAAGCATCTGGTCATGGGATGGCACGAGAATGAAAGATGTCAAATCAACAGCGGCAGTAGATAAAACCGGCTACTGGATATATTTACCAACGGGTGGCAACTTAGTATTAACCGGCTCTTTATTATCGACCCAAACTCAGTTATCAAGTGGCTGGAATCTGATTGGAATTGATGAAGCCGAATTATCTCTCATTGCTCAATCTAATGTGCTGGCTGCCTGGGGGTGGGATGGTGAGTATTATCGGCGGGTAATCAGTCTGAATCGATATCATGGTTATTGGATTAACGCCGGAGCCAATGGCAGCTTGTAAAATTTTGTATGATACTGAACTCAATCAGGTACTAGAAAAAGATTACACGTTTATCAGTCTGATTGAGACGACACTGGTCGTAGATTCGACTACTTGCAGTCGATTGATCTTCAAAAAATATAATTTTATAAAACGAATTTTTTGAAGCACTGGATTCGATTAATGGGACTAACGCTATATGTCAGCAATCAATTGGAAGTATTGTTGGATCTATTGGCAAGGACGATCAAGGAGGATCCGCTTCCTCCGTTAGTCCCTGAGATTGTGGTGTCGCCAAGTCAGGGGATGGAGCGCTGGCTCAACCTGCGGCTGGCAGAACATCATGGGATTGCCGGCAACTATCTTTATCTCTTTCCGCATCAACTTTTCGAGCATATTGTCCAGTGGTGTCTGGGCGACAATCAGACTTCACCATCCTTTACCGCGTCGCGCATGAAATGGCAATTAATGAAACTATTGCCAAACTGCTTGAATGATCCTGAATTTTCTTCGATTGCTCATTATATCGGCTTTGACCCACGGGAGGAAGGTGAACGCCGTTATCATCTGGCGGGTCAAATTGCCGGTGTTTATGATCAATATTTAACTTATCGCCCGGAAATAATTCTGGAATGGGGGCAATCTGATTGCATTCAAGAATGGCAGGGACGGCTCTGGCAACTGTTGCTGGAAGTCCTTGAGGGCTATTCATGTCCGATTAACATGATGCGGTTAACAGACTGGTCTAAGAACATTGAAAGCACCGCGATAAAAGGGTTACCAGAGCGAATTTCGCTGTTTGGCATTAGCGCCATGCCTCCAATCTTCATACAGGCGGTAAAATTAATCTCCCAGATAATCCCCGTTCATTATTATCTTTTGAATCCAGGCCGCTATTATTGGGGAGATATGCTTTCGCGCCGAGAACAGCAGCGTGTTTTGCGTAAGTCAAAGAGTCAGCACATCGACTATGCCGATCACCATCTGGAAGAACACCATCCCCTGCTGGTTTCCTGGGGTGAACAATGGCGGGATTACATCGATCTGGTAATTGAAACCCTAGACGACTCCATGCGGGAACATTTTATTGTTCCCAATCCGAATTCAATGCTGCATGTGATTCAAGGAGAAATTTTGACATTGTTTGAAGTCGAAAGCAGTACGATTCAATGCGATGCAAGCGTTGCTATTTCCGGGGATGAGAGCATTAAAATACACCGCTGTTATTCGCCCCGGCGTGAGGTTGAGGCGCTACATGACAATCTCTTGCGGTTCTTCTCTCTCCATCAAGATCTAACACCACGGGATATCATTGTCATGTGTCCGGATATCAACGAATATTCGACGATTATTGAAGCGGTATTCGAAAATCCCGAAGAGCCGGGGAGGAACATTCCTTATTCGCTTGCTGATCGGCGGATGCGCCAACAATCGTCCGCGGTGAATGCGTTTCTTTCCATATTGGATATGGCGGCGGGAAGGGTCACGGGGCCGGCAATTGTCAACCTTTTAGGAATCACCCGTTTACAGGATAAATTTTGCATCAAGCCAGGCGAATTGGAGATGGTACAAAAATGGTTAAATGAGACGAATATACGTTGTGAGGTTAAGCCACATCATGACTATCATGACCATTCTTGGGAGGCGGGATTGAAGCGCATACTATTGGGTTATGCCATGGGAGACGCTGACGAGGAACTGGTGCAAGGGATATTGCCGTATTCCCGGGTTAATGAAAATCAATGGGGTTTGTTTGATCGGTTGCTGCATTTTGTCGAGAAGTTATTTGACTTCATACAAATCATCGATCACGATCATGGTTTGGATGAATGGAGCCGGATATTGAGTGCCATTGTCGAAGACTTTCTGGTGATTCCGCATCAACCTGATCCTGACTGTATTTTTTTGCAACGAGTCATCGGTGAACTTGCTGTGCTGATGGCTGAATGTGAATTTAATGAAGCAGTGTCATTCTCCGTGATTCATGCTGAGATTAGTACTTCTTTGGAAACCGCGCCTCAATCCACTGGATTCATGACTGGCGGCGTGACTTTTTGCCGATTATTGCCGATGCGGAATGTGCCCTTTCGTGTCGTGTATTTATTGGGGATGAATGAGGGGATATTTCCGCGGCAGGATGCCGTCCCCAGTTTTAATCTGATTAGCCGATATCCGCGCCCGGGAGATCGGAGTAAAAGGGGCGATGATCGTCAAATCTTCCTTGAAGCATTATTGTCTGCCCGGCAATATTTCATTATCAGCTACATTGGTTGGAGTTGTAAGGATAACAATGAATTGCCGCCGTCCATCGTTGTCAGTGAACTGCTTGATTATATAAATGATCGGGCAGGG
>CAZTTH010000007.1:63168-106278 GCA_964615975.1 uncultured Lentisphaerales bacterium
GAACGAACGATCTCGATCACGGATTTTTGCCGGTCCTGTGAAAATCCCGCGCGTGGGTTTCTCCTCCAACGCTGTCAGGTAAATCTTGATATTCATCGGCACACATTGGCGGAACGTGAACCTTTTCTCTTGCAAGGTTTGGCGGGTTATGCGTTGAAACAGGATTTACTGAAAAGAATCACCGCCCTGGATGAGAAGGAAGCCGATTGGCTGGAGATTTATCAAGCTACAGGGTGGTTGCCTCACGGTAATATCGGGGTACAACAATATCGTTCGGTTGAGCGTTCAATCAATGATTTGTCTGCCTTGGTTTCCACGCGACTGGGAAGGCGGACACATAGGATAGTTGAGGTGGCATTAACAATTGCCGGATACCAGATCAACGGACGAATTGAGGGGATTTATGAGGATCGCTTGGTCCATGTGGTAGCGACTGGAATTAAGGGCAAATATTTGTTGCGCTTATGGTTGCAGCAGTTGTTGCTCAAGGAAAATGGTACCGCAATTAGTGGCAGTGAATTGATTTATCTTGATGACGGAAAGACTAAAAGTTGTCTCTTGCATGTGCCGGAAACCAGCATGTTTTTACTCACTGACCTGGTGCATTTGTACGAAGAAATTTTGTCCCGGCCAGTTCCATTTTTTCCTGAATGCGCCCTTGCTTATGTAAAAAAATACCATGAGACCGGAGATTCATTGATAGCGTTAAAAGCGGCGCGCAAAGTATGGCAGCAGACATTTTCGTCAGGTGAAGGATATTCCAGCGCAGAAAGCGATGACATTTGGATGGAACGATGTTTTCGCGGGCTTGACCCGATAAACGATGAATTTGCGTGTCTTGCCGAGCGGATTATGGGACCGCTATGGTCGGCGATTACCCAAAAATAAGGATTACGGGTTAATGGTTCTGTTTAGCGATGGAATCAAATGTAGACTGCACGCAGTCGAAGTTCTCAAACGCCGTTCCTCCATTCAGACAAGAAATCGGGTAATTTGCCGCAACAACTGGTTCGAGTCCTATTTATATTTATGATCCCAGCAAATCAGAGGGTATGGATTTTTACTAGCGTCACAAGAGTTCACGGGCCACATAGTCAGCGAAGATTAAATTCATCGCTGCAATATAAAGGCGGCCATCGGAGTAGATCAATATTCCCTGGTCGATCAGGGATGTTAAGGACTCCGCGCGCAGTTCGAAGTAGTCAAATCCAGTCACTTGTTGAAAATGTGATTGCTCCCAACCCGTTGTCGTGCGCAGACCGGTGCCGAGAATTTCGGCGGCCCGTTGTTCTCGGGGAAGATAGTCTTTTTCAGGCGCGTGGCCATTAAGCCAGAGGGTGATGTCTTCCGGATTGGTCCACCGCGTTTCACCATCAAAATAACACGCCGCCGGCCCCACTCCCATGAATGCTTTGCCACGCCAGATTTCGAGGTTGTGCCGGCATGCGAAGCTGGCTCCGCGGGAAAAATTGGATACCTCATAACGTTGCAGGGCGCAGGATTTTCCCATGATGTCACCGGCAGTTTCCCACATTGCCGCCACCATGTCGTCATCGCCTTCGGTCATGCCGCGCTCTGCCAATGGAGTCCCTGCTTCGATCATCAATGAGTAGGTAGAGACATGGGGTGGATTAAACGTGGCGATGGTGATTAAATCCTGTTCCCATTCTGCCATGGTTTGGCCGGGAACACCATAGATCAGGTCACAGTTGAAGTTGGTGACCTTTTGCGATTTCAGTGCTTCCAGAGCGAGTGGAATCCGCTCAACATTGCCACGACGACCGATGAGATCACGGATCCGTGGGGAGAAACTCTGGACTCCGATCGAAAAACGATTAACACCACCAGCTTGGAGAATGGCAATTTTTTCTTCAGTAATTGATGAAGGGTTGCCTTCAACAGTAAACTCGTAATCGGCTGCGAGCCGATAATATTCAGCGATTGACCGCATCAATTCGTGCAACTCATCCGGAGAAAACCAGGTGGGAGTACCGCCACCGATGAAGAGGGTTTCCAAAGGGTCACAGGATTCATGTTTTTCCCGCAATTCTTCATTTAATCTATCCAGATAGCGTCGTTTTAAGGCGCTGTCAGCCTTTTCCAGGGAATAGAAGGCGCAATAATCGCATTTCACAGCGCAGAATGGAATATGAATATATAAAGAACGGTATGGCATTAGGAGGAATGTGTAAAGAATGTTTTACTTTCCATCAATTCGTTGATTGGTGAGTTTGCTCATGACCAGCTCAAAGCATTCGGGACAATATCCGTGCGAAAAGTCAACATTAGATTTCTTACTAATGTACTCCTCTATGCGAGTCCAGGATTTCGAATCTTTGGGATTGGCATCGTCGATACGTATTTTTTTACAAACAGAGCAAATGGGGAGTAAGCCCTGAAAGGTCGATTGTATTTCAGATAATAGATAGGTTTGAGCGGTTAAGCTGGTTAGTACGAATATCGCGCCAATTAAAAATATAATTCCGACAAACAGCTCGCTTATCATGGCAAAATCAAATATGAATGATATCAACACCACAACATATCCGAGCAGGAAAAAAACGATCATTCCCCGATGTACAGATAAAAACCTTCTAATCCTGGGTTGATGAGATTTGGGGATTAATGGTACCGAGGTAGTGAGCTCTTTACTTTTTTTGACGCAGACCAGCATAATAACAGCTCCTACAGCGATCAAGATACAGTTTATAATATTCTGGGCAGTCAATCGGTCTGTTTCCTTATGGTCATGAATTGTAATGAGAGTGAAAATCATTGAGATTATTGATAATCGGATTCCAGCAAAATACTCATAATGTTTATGATAATATTTTTATATGCGATTAAATTGAATCTCGTGTTATCAGTTGTTTCATCCAGTAATAGGTATAACTACTCAATCTAGTTTCCAAGGATTTTCCTATCTATTTCTGTTCGTTTCAGACCGGGCCAGGCCTGGTCCTGATGGGGTTGATTCCTGCGCATAATACGGCATACTGATACTTGATACCAGTCTAAACCGCAGGATAAATATTACCATAATGATTGCGGATCAATATCGACATTGAGGTAAAGTCCTTTGGCGGGACGGAATGCATTCAATAGAGGTTTTATTTGTTTAGTCAGCACTGGCATTGAGTCCGTTGTCAGTAAAATTTGGTAATGATACATTCCTCGTTTCTTGCTGATTGGACTGGGAACCGGTGGAGCGCATGCGGTTGTTTTCGGCAATGCTTTTGCCAACATATTATACATTTGTTCCGCTTCTGTTTGTACCATCATCTCATCTTCTCCCTTCAGAACGAGCAGGAGTAAACGCTTGCATGGCGGCAGATTTAATGCCAACCGATCCGGGATCTCCTGGTTATACAACATCGGGTAGTCGTATTGTATCGCGGCTGTGAGCACGGGATGAAATGGGGTATAGGTTTGAATAATTACATGCCCCGGAAGATCGCCGCGGCCGGCGCGTCCAGCCACTTGAACCAATAATTGAAAGGTGCGTTCCCCGGCGCGAAAATCCGGAAGATTCAGGGTCTGATCGGCGAATACGATGCCGACCAGGGTGACATTGGGGAAATGTAAACCCTTGGCGATCATCTGGGTGCCGATCAGGATATTAATCTCACCGGCTCGGAAAGCCATCAATACATCCCGGTAGGAGTGTTTTCGGGTCATGGTATCCGAATCCATGCGCGCGACCCGCGCCTGGGGGAGGATCGATTTTATGGCATTTTCGATTTTTTCGGTGCCGATACCGCCATAACGAATATTTTTATCCGAACATTGCGGGCAGACTACCGGCGCGGAGCGCAATGCGCCACAGAGATGGCAAATGAGGCGTTCCTGCCGGCGGTGGTAGGTAAAGTTGCGGCTGCAGTCCAGGCATTGCGCCTGATAGCCGCATTGCAGACATTGCAGATGCGTGGCAAAACCACGGCGATTGAGAAACAGGATGGTTTGTTCATTGGCGGTCAATGTTGCTTTGATCATGGTAATTAATCGGCGTGACAGGATTTGTGGCTGACCACAATCGGCCGCTTCCACCGCGAGATCGACAATTTCGATTGTCGGCATGATTTGTTGATCAATGCGCTCTTTAAGCTCAATCAACGTATATTTCCCGATTTGCGTATTGTGATACGATTCCAATGCGGGAGTTGCTGTGCCAAGGATTACCGTACACGATTCAATTTTTCCCCTCATAACCGCCACATCGCGAGCTTGATAACGCGGTGTTTGATCCTGTTTGTAGCTGGTTTCATGTTCTTCATCGACGACGATCAAACCGAGATTGCGAAATGGCGCGAAGACTGCTGAGCGGGCGCCCACAACAATCTTGACTTTGCCTTCATTAACCTTGTTCCATTCACTGACTCGTTCCTTGTTGGAGAGATGGCTGTGAAGGACACTGACGTGTTCACCGAAACGTCCACGGAATCGTTCAATGGTTTGCGGGGTCAGGGAAATTTCCGGCACCAGGACTATCGCTTCCTGATTCGCTTCAATGCATCGCTGAATCGCCTGAAGGTACACTTCCGTTTTCCCGCTTCCAGTTACCCCCATCAATAGGAAGACATGGTTGATTTTTTCCTTAAGACGATCCTGAATCATGTTCAGCGCTGCCAATTGTTCCGGATTCAATGTCAGGGGTGCGGTAGGGAGAATGTCTAATCCCGAAAACAGATCGATATCTTCCTGAGTTTCATCGATCCCGATGACTTCGCTTTTTAGTAGAGATTTAACCGCTGAATAGGAAATGCCCGTGCTCTTCACCCATTGGGTCAACGGTTGTGTGTGTGTTAAAACCAATTTTTTAATGGCAGCGGCTTGTTTGGGAGCTTTTTTTTCTTTTTCGAGGAGAATGTCTGCCAGGTTGATATTATCGATCAGGTGAACAATTTTTTGCGTATTATGACTATTTATATTGTTCCGCACCGCTGCCGGCAACATGGTTTTTATCGCTTGTTCCAAAGTACAGCAATAATAGTCGGCAATCCATTTTCCCAAGGTAATCAAGGCAGGCGGCAGCATTTCCTGATCGCCAATCACCGAATCAATGTCTTTTAGTGTATTTACAGCCGATGTATCCGTGAGGGCAATCACATAGCCTTTGCGCATGGCATGGTTGAATGAAATGCCAACCATCGAACCGATCCGCACCTGACCCCGCAACGATTCTGGAATGCGATAGTCAAAAGCGCGACCAATAGACAGATCAACGACTATACGGGCAATGGTAGCAGAAGTGGGAGGGGTCATCGGTGGTAGTTAATGGAATTGTTTTCTGATTGTTATGACATCGATCCCAGTGATTTATTCCATACGCTTCTTGTCATAATCATTTATTACAGGAATATTGGTAACCATAAACAAAAATCTAATCGAATTAAAACTGGCAAGTTTAGCGGATTGATTTTCCGGATAAAGATAGAAATAACACCATTACTGAATATAGCGAATGAAATCATCTTCCCGTTTTACAAAAAACATCTCTTGGGTGAGTTTACGCAAATTTGGCGCTGATCTAGCCCGTTTTTTTGTCCGTCGTGATAATTCATTGTTGTCAAAGGCAGGGGTTATAATGGCAGTTTTATATATCATCTCCCCGATTGACTTCATTCCCGATATCTTTCCGATCATTGGATGGTTGGATGATACACTGGTTGCGTTCTTGACTTATGTCTTTGTAACTTATAACGCGAATAAACAACCGACCGGCAAAAAAAACGCTCCCGCGCCCAAGGATGATGTCATCACGGTCAGCGCCAGGGTCATTGATGATGAGCAGTTGTCGGGTAATTCACCGAAGTCCAGTAATTCTTTGACTCATAATGAGCTGAAACCTAATCAAAGAAGTTAAAAACGGATTGAAATCAGCTACTCTCATGATTCCGCGCGTGCCGTTAAATTAACAATCGTTCCCAGGCGCTTTAACGGGTCAGATTTTGAAATTTACGCCGATGTGGGCGGTCCGCTTCTTGACCCAGGCGTTTATGGCGTTCCTCCTCGTAGTCGCTGAAATTACCGAGATAGAACTGTGCCTGACCTTCTTCATCGAATGCCAGAATATGAGTCGCCACCCGATCGAGGAACCAACGGTCATGGCTGACCACCAGGGCGCAGCCGGCGTATTCTTCAATGGATTCCTCCAAGGCCCGCAGGGTGTTGACATCCAAATCGTTAGTTGGCTCGTCGAGCATCAATACATTGGCGCCGATCTTGAGCATTTTGGCAAGCAGGACGCGATTGCGTTCGCCGCCAGACAGGGTCTTGACTTTTTTCTGGTGCTCGGGACCAACGAAATTGAAACTGGCGACATAAGAACGTGAATTCACGCGGCGATTTCCCAGTGTAATCAGCTCTTGTTCATCCGAAATTTCCTCCCATACCGTCCGTTCACCATTCAGGGTTTCGCGTAATTGCTCGACATAGGCAAGCTTTACGGTCTGTCCGATGGTGATTGTGCCGGTATCAGGTTTTTCCAAGCCGGCGATGATCTTCAATAATGTGGTTTTACCGGCGCCGTTGGGACCGATAATGCCGACGATACTGCCAGGCGGAATTGTGGCGGTAAGCTTTTCGAAGATAATGCGGTCGCCAAAAGATTTACTTAGATCCTTGCATTCAATGACCACATCGCCCAGGCGTGGTCCCGGAGGAATATAAATTTCCAATTCGTCCCGGCGTTTATCCGATTCCTGACTGAGTAGATTTTCATAGGCATTTATGCGGGCTTTCCCTTTGGCCTGCCGGGCTCGCGGGGCCATGTGAATCCAATCCAATTCCCGCTGCAGGGTTTTCTCTCTTTTTTTATTAGATTTCTCATCCATCGCCAACTGTCGCGATTTTTGCTCCAGCCAGGATGAATAATTGCCTTTCCAGGGAATGCCATAGCCGAACTCTAATTCCAGTATCCACCCCGCCACGTTGTCAAGAAAATAACGATCATGAGTAACCGCAATGACCGTTCCCTTATATTGCTTTAAATGGCGTTCAAGCCAGGCAACCGATTCGGCGTCCAGATGGTTGGTGGGTTCATCGAGGAGCAGGATATCCGGTTCGGATAGAAGCAAGCGACAAAGCGCGACGCGCCGGCGCTCGCCGCCTGAAAGATTATCGACCACTGCCTCTGGAGGCGGACAACGCAGGGCGTCCATCGCCAGTTCAAGTTTGCTGTCGATATCCCAGGCATCGAGCCGTTCAATCTCATCCTGAACTCTGGCCTGTTCCGCCATCAATTTATCCATATCCGCGTTTTCATTGGCATATTCGAGGTTGATGGCATCGTAACGGGCAAGCAGATCCATGATGGGTTGCACTCCTTCCTGAACGATGTCTTTCACCGTTCTGCCGGACTCCAGTTGCGGTTCCTGCTCGAACATCCCGACGGTATAACCGGTGGAAGGAATGATCTCTCCAGTATAATCCTTATCTTTTCCCGCAATGATCCGCAACAACGTGCTTTTGCCAGAGCCATTCAGACCGATAACCCCGATCTTGGCGCCATAATAAAATCCCAGGGTGATGTCCCGTAACACCGGTTTGACATTGGGAGGAAATACCCGTCCCACTTTGATCATCGAATAGATAATTTTTTCGCTCATGTATTGCTTTGCTCCAGTTATTTTTTAATTTCGTCGAGAACATTTTAGTAACTCCTCTCGCCGAAACTAACAAAAATTAATTGAAATATCACACTTTATCAGTTCTGAAGCTTCTTCGGCAGATTAAGCTGCAAATAGAGTTCGCGAAGCTGTTTGGGAGAGACGTTTGAGGGAGCGTTCATCATCAGATCCTGAGCCTGCTGATTCATCGGAAAGGCAATGACTTCACGGATATTTGGAGAATTCGTCAGCAGCATGAGAATGCGGTCAATACCTGGAGCGATGCCGCCGTGGGGCGGGGCGCCTAATTTAAAGGCATTGATCATACCGCCGAAACGACTGTCAACCTCTTCCCGGGTATAACCAGCAATTTCAAAAGCCTTGTACATGATTTCAGGATGATGATTCCGGATCGCGCCACTGGACAGCTCCACTCCGTTGCACACCAAATCATATTGGAAAGCGAGAATATCGAGTGGATTTTTGCTGAGCAGCGCTTCCATCTCACCTTGGGGCATGGAAAAGGGATTATGGGAAAACTGCACCTTGCCATCCTGTTCATTGAGTTCGAACATGGGATAATCCACAATCCAGCAAAAGCGATGGGACTCTTTTTCCAGTAAATCCAATCGCAACGCTAATTCCTTCAACACCGCAGCGCCGATCTCGCAGGTTTTATGTTCTTTGTCACAGATAAAAAAGACGACATCACCATCTTCAATCCGGGCATCCGCCTTCAATTGTTCCAGGCGCTCTGGGGTCAGGAATTTGGCGATTGGACTGCGCATTTCACCATTCTGCCAGCCAATATAGGCCAGCCCCTTGCCGCCAACGGATTGGGTAAATAGGATCATGTCATCAAAGAATTTGCGGGGCTGATCGACGATGTTTTTCACCATAATGGCTTTAACCACACCGCCTTTGGCAATGACATTGGCAAAAGCGTTGAAGGCGGATCCGGCAAAGACTGCGGTCGCGTCGATCATGCGCAGGGGATTGCGCAAGTCCGGTTTATCATTGCCGAAGACTGCCATGGATTCCTTATAGGGAATACGCCGGAACGGCGGTGTATCAACCTTGGCGGAGGAGAATTCATTAAACAATCCCGCGATGACGGTTTCGACGACCTTGAAAACATCATCCTGAGTGCAGAAGGACATTTCCAGATCGAGCTGGTAAAATTCCCCTGGTGAGCGGTCGGCACGCGAATCCTCATCACGAAAACACGGCGCGATTTGAAAATAACGATCGAAACCGGCGACCATCAGCAGTTGCTTGAATTGCTGCGGTGCTTGCGGCAGGGCGTAAAATTTGCCGGGATGCAAGCGGCTCGGCACTAGGAAATCGCGGGCACCCTCGGGAGAACTGGAGGTTAGTATCGGGGTTTGAAACTCGTTGAATCCCAATTGCGTCATGCGGGTGCGCATGCTGGCGATAACCTGTGATCGGAGAACGATATTGCGATGCAGCTGCTCCCGCCGTAAATCGAGGAAACGGTACGTCAGCCGGGTTGCTTCCGGACAGGGATAATCGTCGGCGATGGAAAACGGCAGGATATCAGCGGGACTTTGGATGATCAAATCATCGGCAACCACTTCAATATCGCCAGTAGCGATTTTGGGATTGATGGTCTCGGCACTCCGGTTGACTACCGAACCGGTGACGGTAATGACTGATTCCAAACGCCAGTGCTCGACTTGTTGAAAGAATTGTTTCTCAGGATTGATAACCACCTGGGTGATGCCATAATGATCACGCAGATCGATAAAGACGATCCCGCCATGATCGCGGACGCGATGAATCCAGCCGGATAATCTGACTATCTGACTGGCTTGCTTTTTCCGGAGTTCATCACAGGTATGGGTACGATATGGATGCATATTAAATCTCTAATAATATTAATTCGCGGTCGAGTATTTTCATGATAACGCTTCGACTACCGAATAAATTCTTTGAATTCTTCCGGTAGTAGCTTGATTTCCATAGACCAGCTCTCTTAATCGAGTGGTGTATTCCATTTTTTTAGCAAAGGATAATTCCTTTGCCTCTTCTTTTTTTCGCTCATCAAGATAAGCAAGAGGGATAACTTCGAATGGGATTGGATTGGATTGAATTTCATTTTAAATATCCAGTATTTATTGCATTCCTTTTCTACCGGTTGACACGAGGTTCCATGTTCCTGATTTATTTTATGCTAAATTGGCGGTTTATAATACTGAATGATTCTCATAATGCGACTGAATAATGTGGATTGTTTCGGCTGATTTTTTGGTTCAATAAATAGAATTGATACGCGGAATGATCACACTCTTCGGTTTTGAGCAGAATGTCTTAATGTCTTTGTCGTAGTCATTGCATACGGTCTTAATTAAACCAACCACCAGGGATATGCCCCTTATTTCCACCGCTATATCGATGTTCTATGATCAATTCGTCACCGATGGAACGCTTAAGATTAGCCCACCAGCCCAATACCATGAGCTACACTGATTGACTACCCCCCCAGATACGCGGCGATCACCTGAGGATCGTGACGCAGGTCATCGGCTTGGCCTGACAAGGTGATCGATCCGGTTTCGAGGATATAAGCCCGATGAGAGTGCAGCAAGGCTTCATTGGCATTTTGTTCGACGAGAAATATTGCGACATTTTCTTCACGGTTGATTTGTTGAATAATGGTAAATATCTTCTCAACAATCATGGGCGCCAGGCCGAGACTGGGCTCATCCAGCATCAATAGTTTGGGTGCGCTCATCAATGCCCGTCCGATGGCCAACATTTGCTGCTCCCCACCTGACAGGGTTCCTCCTTTTTGGTGCTGACGATCAACCAACAAGGGGAAGTAATGGTAAACTTTTTTCAAGGTGGTGTCGAGGTGGGTTTTATCCCGGTGTATGTAGGCGCCTAATTCGAGATTTTCCCGGACGGTCAATTCGGCGAAAATGCGTCGCCCTTCAGGGGCGTGTGAAAGCCCGTTGCAAACGACTTCATGAGGCGCCAGACGCGTGATATTTTCGCCGCGGAAAAATATACTGCCAGATTTGACCGGATATAATCGCGATATGGCATTGAGAATCGTAGTCTTGCCGGTGCCATTGCTCCCCAGCAAGGCAACGATTTCGCCGTCTTCGACGGTCAACGACACGTTTTTGACGGCATTGATCGGGCCATAGGAAACGCAGATGTTTTCGATCATCAACATGGAAATTAATTTCTTAAAAAGAGTAAAGTTTCAGTGAATAAAGATTAACTGTATTGTCAGTAAAATTACAGTGAATAAAATCAATAATCCAAAGCGGGTATTCCAATGACTACATTAAGAGAACTTTGTCGCTTCCTTGATCACACACTCAATATTAACTCATTTCCCAGCGACAAATCCAATAATGGCTTGCAGGTCGAAGGCAATCATGAAGTTAAATCAGTGGTCGGCGGTGTTGATGCCTGTTACGAGCTTTATGACAAGGCCGCTGCTTACAAGGCGGATTTTATTTTTGTTCATCATGGAGAAAGCTGGGGAGCGGGATGGCGATATCTTACCGGTGTCACAGCCCGGAGATTGAATAAATTATTTCAGCATCGGATGTCGCTTTATGCCGCGCATTTGCCCCTCGATGCTCATCTTGAATTAGGACATAACGCCCAAATTGCCAGGCAATTGAAGTTGGCTGATTGCCAAGGGTTTGCCTGTTATGACCAGATTCCGATTGGAATCTGTGGCACCCTGCCAGCCCCCACCAAACCTGAAGCCCTGGCGCAAGCTGTCAATGTGGGGTTAAAAACGATCTGCCGGATTTATGACTTCGAGCCCAAGACGATTTCACGGGTCGGGATCATATCGGGTTCGGGTTTAAGCGCCTTGTCTGAGTGTCAGGCCTTGAACCTCGATTGCCTGATTACCGGAGAATGCCACCATACCCACTATCATTTGATTCAGGAAGCCGGTATCGCGGTCATCATTGCCGGTCACTACAAAACCGAAATCCCGGGGGTACTGGCAGTATTGGACTTGTTACGACAACAATTCAAGCTGCAATGTCATTTTTTCGATATTCCCACGGATATGTAATTATTGCCGCGGAATCTGGTTGGATATTCTGAATACCGCTGATCTAAAGCGGCAGAGCCGCAACCAAATTTTCGCTTTCTGTTTTTAGATCAGCCTTCGCTTGTTTAGCTGTCGGCTGACAGGTTTTAGATTGGGCCAATGCAAACGAAATCCTCCGATTGCCCAGAATTTCCTATTATTTTTAGCGGAAGTCGGGAGCTAAGTGACTGATTATGGCATGGGGTTTGGCAGATTTATTGATACTGTATTAAACCGCGGTTTGACAAAAACGGGCGGGCGGACATAAATCGGCGTGAGACTGCGATCCGCATCGATCTCGATATCATGCCATTTCCATCCCGGCGTTGCGCAGAGAAAACGCGCTTCGAGATGAGGTAATTGGATCACTGTCGCGGGCAATACCGGCAGCATCCGCGCTATCCGGTCATAAGCAAAGACAACAAAACGGCTGGTCTCGATGCGCGCTAATTCCGTCAACTTTATGGCCGTGGATTCATCCACACAGACCATTTTTCCCTCTAAATAATGATAACGGGTGATAATTACTTCATCCTGACGGCCATCGTGGATCACCGTTATCTGCTCGTCCTCGTTCGCTTCACTTTGCAACCCCATGGCCAGACTGGTTGGGACCCCTCTATATACCGCCTGGGTGGCGGTGCAGATTCCCAATACCAACGCGATGCCGACGCGAATGCCGGTAAAGCTTCCTGGTCCTGTTCCCACTGACCAGCGCTGGATCTGATGCCATTTTATTCCCGCGTCATGCAATAAATCTGTCAGATGCAGAGCTAATTGGGCGGACTGGCTGCCCATGGCAATATTGGGGCTGGATAGAATCTCCTTTCCGGTGGTTGATTCAATGAGGCTGAAACTGGCAAATTGACTGGTGGTATCGATCCCGGCGGTATACATATTAAATCCTGTAATTAATTGATGATTATCAGCTCACTTGTGTGGCAACCAGGTAATCAGCGGGTGCTTCCACATCGCGCCATTGGTTGTCCACATCGGGATGATAGACTTGCGCGTTGCCGAATTTTATTTTATATCCCATTTTGGGATGATGCGCAATGTAATAGCCTAAATGATAATAACTAAAACCCTCGTTCCCAGCCCATTCCACCCCCTTGAGAATGGCATAGGTGCCCAGGC
The DNA here is from genome assembly GCA_964615975.1 of uncultured Lentisphaerales bacterium. Taxonomy (GTDB): domain Bacteria; phylum Verrucomicrobiota; class Lentisphaeria; order JABSQK01; family JAJFLO01; genus CAZTTH01. Next base: position 76,000 of record CAZTTH010000007.1, read on the forward strand.
TCCGTTTATGAAATCGCGGGTCAAAAACAAAATAGATCGCGGACATGGACGCGATGGCAACGTCGACATTGCCAAAGCCAAGCAGCTGATCGTCAAGATAAATTTCAAGCTCGCGGGTACAGTCGGGATTGGTGTACATTTGATAGTACATAGTTTCCAATTCGACTTCGGGGTTGAAGGGGCGGGGATGGCGGATATATGCCGGGGTGCGCAGATGATGTTGTTGAAATTGATAACGCAGGTAAATTTCTTCCTTGGTCGATGATGCGTTCGGTTCCACCACTCTGAACTCCAGATCACGATTGCGCTGGAGAACTCTTTGTTGTGAACGCGAAGGGCGAAATTTTTGACTCAAAATCCGGTAATTCTGGCACTGTCGGCAGCCATTGCAATGGAAGCGATAATAATAATAACCACAGCGGCGGAATCCTTTGTTCAGGGTCAGTTCCAGGATTTCCCGGGGGATATTGCCTTCCAACATAAACTGCCGGGATCGACTCAGTAGATCCGCATAATAGGAACAGTCCATTTCATCACTGAGAGGCAGGATATCCAGGAGTAAATTGATTTCAGAAATTCGCGAAGACATCATTTTGAATTGCTTAATTTTTTTTTCAATCATTGTTTATCATATGCCTATTAACATATTATGCCGGGCGTTACAACCAACTGTAACTGCAAATCACCTTGATCCTAACTAAAACTAATGCGCAGTTTCATCAATTGATTTTTTGTTTTTATGAATATTTTGGGGATATCAGCTTTCTATCATGATTCGGCGGCGGCGTTATTGATGTCCGGCGATTTGGTCGCGGCGGCTCAGGAGGAACGCTTTACCCGCAAAAAACATGATTCCGCCTTCCCGCTAAATGCGATAAAGTTTTGTCTTGAAACGGGAAACATCCCGATCCAGGATATCGATTATGTCGTCTTCTACGACAAGCCATTGTTGAAATTTGATCGTTTGCTTGAAACCTATCTGACCTTTGCTCCGCGTGGGTATGCATCCTTTATCAAAGCCATCCCGGTTTGGTTAAAGGAAAAACTCGGATTGCGGCGCAAGATCAAGGAATCCCTGGGCGCGTTTAAACGCCCGCTGGTATTCATTGAACACCACGAATCCCATGCCGCCAGCGCCTATTACCCATCGCCCTATAACGAAGCAGCGATCATTACCATTGATGGAGTCGGCGAATGGGCTACTGCCAGCATCGGCTGGGGGAAGGGGCGGGAGATTAAACTGATTAAAACCATGAATTTTCCTCATTCTTTGGGACTCCTCTATTCGGCATTCACCTATTACTGCGGATTCAAGGTCAATTCGGGCGAATATAAATTGATGGGCCTGGCGCCTTATGGCAAACCGGTTTTTCAGGATCTCATTGTGGAAAAGCTGATGCGGCTGCATGAAGACGGATCGATCTGGATGGATATGAGTTATTTTAATTATGCCCAGGGGTTGACCATGACCACGGATAAGTTTAATCGGCTTTTTGGCGGTCCGCCGCGTAATCCTGAAACCGATCTGACTTTGCACCACATGAACATTGCCGCATCCATTCAGGCTGTCACCGAATCCATCATGTTGCGGATGAGTCGTTATGCCCGTGAAATTACCGGATTGAACAAGCTTTGTCTGGCTGGCGGAGTCGCATTGAATTGTGTCGCCAATGGCAAAATTTTGCGCAGCGGTGAATTTGATGATGTGTGGATCCAGCCAGCCGCTGGTGATGCCGGTGGCGCTCTGGGGGGCGCGTATTTTGTCTGGCACCAATTGCTGGAGAAGCCGCGTACCCCAATTTTACCTGATGCCCAAAAAGCAAGCTACCTCGGCCCCGCATACAATTCCGAAGCTATTCGAGAAGACTTGCATCGTCTGAATGCCAAATGGCAAACCGTCGATAATGAATCAGAACTCCTCGAGATCGTCTCCCAAGCCATGATTGACGGCAAGGTCGTCGGCTGGTTTTGCGGGCGCATGGAATTTGGTCCCCGCGCTTTGGGAGCTCGCAGCATCATCGGCGATGCCCGTCATGAGCGCATGCAATCGATCATGAATGTGAAGATCAAATTTCGTGAATCTTTTCGCCCCTTCGCTCCTTGTGTATTACGGGAAGATGTCGCCAAATACTTTGAACTGGACAGCGATTCTCCCTATATGCTGTTGGTGGCCGATGTGCTGCCAGTAATTCGCCGGGATTTAACCCCACAAGAACAGGCGACTTTGGAAGATCCTGATTTGCGCAAACGGGTCAACGTTCTGCGTTCGACAATTCCCGCTGTCACCCATGTCGATTATTCTGCCCGCATCCAGACGGTTGATGCCGAAAGGCATGGGCGATTTTACCGCTTAATGAAACGATTTAAGGAAAAAACCGATTGTTCAGTCATCATCAACACCAGCTTTAATATCCGCGGCGAACCCATTGTCAATACTCCTGAGCAAGCCTATAACTGTTTTATCAAGACAGACATGGATCTGCTGGTATTGGAAAATCATATACTCTTCAAAACCGATCAAGTTCAGATCTCCGAAGCTGATCGCGAAGCTTACCGCCAGGGATTTACTCTGGATTGAAATCACTGCCTGGACGTGATCAAGTTCAATGGCATATCGAAAAATTCAGATCAGGAAATCTAAGAATTTATGCTGACGAAACGTATCATACCCTGTCTTGATGTTCGCAACCGCAAGGTTACCAAAGGGGTCAAATTTCAAAATAATATTGATATCGGCGATCCTGTCGAGATGGCAATCGCTTATTCAACGGGCGGTTGTGATGAATTGGTCTTTTATGATATCGGCGCATCAGCGGAAGGACGAAAAATTGATATCGGCATGGTCCGGGCAGTGGCTCAATCAGTACATATCCCCTTTGCGGTTGGCGGCGGCATAGCCAATCTGGATGATATGTATGAAGCGTTGTTGGCCGGAGCGGAAAAGGTTTCGCTGAATTCCCTGGCGGTTAAAAATCCTGCGATCATTGCCGAAGGCGCGCGGATATTTGGGTCACAATGTATCGTTCTGGGAATGGATCCGGTTAAATCAACGGACAGCGTTAAATTCCCGAGCGGTTATGAAATAACTACCCGGGGATTTCGTGAGCACACCGGTTTGGACGCGTTGGCCTGGGCCAGGCAGGCGGAGGACCTTGGAGTCGGTGAAATCGTGGTTAATTCAGTCGATGCCGATGGCACCCGTCAGGGATTTGAATTGACTTTGACGGGAATGATCGCGGCCCATGTCCGTATTCCGGTTGTCGCATCCGGCGGCGGCGGCGCGCCATCGCATTTGGCTGATGTCTTTACCTTGGCGCATGCGGATGCCGCGATTATTGCGAGCATGATTCACACCGGAGAATGGACCATCGAATCAATTAAGGATTACCTCGGTTCGCTTGGCATCCCGGTGCGCAAGAAATGGTAAATATGATGACGTTTAAACATTCCATCACACTCATTTATCGTCTTTTTAGTTCCTTTGGGCTTGCCTGTGTCATTCTCCTTTTGATGCTGGCTCTGACCTTTTTCGGAACCCTGGAACAAATCGATTTGGGAATTTATGATGTACAGCAGAAGTACTTCAATTCAATCATTCTCATCCATTATCTTTTCGACCGCATCCCCTTGCCATTGCCGGGGGGGGGATTGCTGATGACATTGTTGTTTATCAATCTCATCTGTGGCGGGTTGCTCAGGATACGGAAAACCTGGGCCAATGCCGGATTGCTCATCACCCATGTTGGGATTGGGTTGATTCTGGTAAGTGGTTTTATTACCTTTGCCATTGCGGTTGATGGTTATATGACCCTGTATGAAAAACAAAGCGCGACAGTTTTTCGCAGTTATTATGAATGGGAAATGGTAATCTGGAAAGTGGATGAAAATACTTCTAAAACAATCACTGAATTTATTGTTCCAGACCGCCAATTTAAACATGCTGCCGCGAACAAACCCGTGCGGTTTACTGCCGCGGCATTGCCTTTCGATCTCAGCGTTACTCATTTACTACGCAATTGTCAGCCGATGCCGAAGGGGCCGATGTTTGATGTCACTGTCCCGGTAATTGATGGAGTATTTTTGATGGCAACACCGCCAGCGAAGGAGGCAGAACAAAATATTCCCGGCGCTTATGTTACGTTAACAGATAAGGATACCGGTCAAGGACACGATGGTCTCATCTGGGGTTTGGAAAATGCTCCCCTGTCATTCCGCTTTGGCACTGACACCTGGGCGTTGCATCTCCGCGCGAAAGAATTTCCCCTGCCATTCACGATTATGCTGGATAAATTCACCCGCGAATTGCATCCGCGAACCACCATCGCCAAGGTCTTCATGAGCGAAATTTCCAAAATTGAAAATGGCATTTCGGAATCCATAAAAATTTCCATGAATGAACCATTGCGACATCGTGGGTATACATTTTTTCAAGCATCGTGGGGACCACAAAACGCGGCCCCCGGAGAGCCTTTGTTTTCCACTTTCGCGGTAGTTCGCAATCCCGCGGATCAATTGCCGCTTTATTCCTGTGTGATCATCGGAACCGGTTTATTCATTCACTTTACCATGAAGTTGATCCGTTATTTGCGTCGGGCAGCTTCCCGACCACGCGATTGAGACATTCATCCGGATTATAGTTTCATTACGCTTGTGTACCGTTTATTAGAGCTCAAACCGGGTGATGATCTGGGATATAATCGGCGGGAATCAGTTGCGTTATTTAGGACATTAAAAAATGGTTCGCATAAGTAGTTTACAAGTAAAATCAGTATGGGGTTTAATCCGCTGTTCAGGGTTTCGATCCGTGGAATGTCCTGACTTTATGATGCAGTCAATCACTTGGGAATTCATGGCATGATTTCATTAGTTAACCGTTTAACCCGTTTCACGCCGCGGAAACAATATCCGCTGGTTTATTTAATGCTTTTTCTCAGCACGATCCTGCATGCCCATGATCGAATTGCTGAAAGACATTGGAATGAAGAAATTATCGCTGTGGCAGCCACGCTTCCGATTCAGGATCAGGGACGCATCAAGCCCTTGGAAACCTGTGCCCGCTTCAAATTGTTACGCTTCAATGGCCGGTCGTATTGCCGCACTGCTGAGAAGACCAAAATAAATGCCATGGAGTGGCTGCTCAATTGCCTGTTTTTTCCTGATGAGACAACCTTATATCCCCAGTTCCTGATCGAAAATGATGCCGTTCTCAATGCCATAAAAATCTCCATTCCAGGCAAAAAGAAACGCGACCGTTATTCCTACCGGGAGCTGGAATCGGGACGGGAATTGTTATTCACGCAGGCACAACAATACAGTTCGATTGAAAAAAAGAATCAAACTCTGGTTCAATCACAGATCATTCATTTGGCAGAAAATCTGACTGATTACGAGTGGCTGGTGCATTATCTTGATTTTACCCGTGAAGCTTATGAGATCGAACACTATCCCATACTCTATACATTGTTTGGTGAAGGGCGCACCTATCGGGTCAGTGATGTACTCCGTCGTGCGGAAACCTTGATTCAATGCTATCATGAATTCAGCGGCAGCTCATCTCCCATGTCATCGACTCCTTCGGCGCACTCAGATTTGGTTGATATTACTGAATTTATTGATCGTATCGATCACATCACCAGCCTGGCAACCTCTTTGGCCTTGTTCACGCCCGCGCCCACAAGTTCGGATGCGACTGCCTGGCTGACTCCGGCAGAAGTCGCTCGTTTTGGATTTTTCCATCCCCCAATCGATCCGCAACATCATGAATTTATCGCGCTGCTGGAGGAGATGGCGGGAGTTAAATCACACCCGGATCAGTTCCTCAGCAAAATAAAGCAATTCCATCACCAAATAACCACGGCGGCTGAGGCACGTGGAGAATACGAAAAAATTCCTCTGGAGGTCAGTTTTTATCGTGCCAATTTGTTCTCTTACAGCCTGATGTTGTTCATCATGGCTTTTGTCTGTATTGCCCTGGGATGGCTGATGCCGCGGAACCGGATGGCTGCGTTGATACCGCTGCCATTGGTCCTCACCGCGACAGTATTGCTGGTGATTGGGATCTCCTGGCGGTGTATTATTCGCGGACGACCACCGGTAAGCACCTTGTATGAATCGATCCTGTTTATCACTGCGGTAATTGTGATAATGACTGTGGTGATGGAATATATTAATCGCCAACGCCTGGCGATTTCGGTCGGAGCTGTTCTCGGGGTAATGGGGTTGTTTCTTGCCAACAAATACGAACTCAAGGAGAGCATTGATACCATGCCCAGTTTGGTGGCAGTACTCGATTCCAATTTCTGGCTGGCGACTCATGTCACTACGGTTACCATTGGGTATGCGGCAGGGTTATTGGCAGGCGCCATTGCGCATCTCTATATCATCGGCATGGTTATGGGCTGGGATCGTCGTGGCAATGTCTGTCGGGAGCTAACCCGGATGGTTTATGGTACCATCTGTTTCGGCCTCTTTTTTTCAGTTATCGGAACAATATTAGGCGGGATCTGGGCTAATGACAGCTGGGGAAGGTTTTGGGGTTGGGATCCCAAGGAAAATGGCGCCTTAATGATTGTTTTGGCGGAACTGGCGCTGCTGCATGCACGCATGGGGGGGTATATTCGCGATTTTGGCATCAATATGGCCGCGATTGCGATTGGGTGCCTGGTGACATTTTCCTGGTGGGGAGTAAACCTCCTCGGTGTTGGATTGCATAGTTATGGCTGGACCAGCGGCGCTTTTTCAGTTCTGGCTTTTTTTTATATTTTCGAAATTACCATCCTGGGAGTCGGAATCATAACGAAATGGCAGGAGTGGCGCAGTGCGAAAAAACAATTAATAACAGGCAATGATACAAGTGTTGTCAATTGATGGAGATAATCCGTGAATCTGATGGCTGATCATGGTTCGAATCCGGCTAGACTTTGCGCGGTCACAATCTTCATTTTAAAGCAATGATTATCTTAAAGGCATGGTCATGGATTTTCAGTTGTTCCGCCGGGGCAATCCACTGGGGATTATACCCGTGTTCCCGCTGCTAAATCGCTGGGCTGGTATCCTTTCGTCCCGGATCGGACTCTTGAGAATCGCCCGCTAATTGATTGGCGGGATTGAAACGAGAACATCTAAAACGATAAAATCAGAATAACTCATGTCGTTATCCCATCACATCTCCATACCACCATGGAAATTTTCCTGTACTGGATGCGGTGAATGTTGTCGGCGTTGGCATGTCGCGCTATCGCCTGCTGAGAAACAAAGGTTAGCGCGATTGGAGTGGTTGCCGGAAGATGGAATTCCAGCAAAAACATTTACTGTCATCAATGGATACGATTACCTGGCACATACCCCGGAAGGATATTGTGTGTTTCTCGAACCAGAAGGGAATGTCTGCAAAATTCATCGGCGGTTTGGCTATCAACATAAACCATTGGGTTGCAAGGTTTACCCATACAACATTGCGACCACATTCCCCAATGAAATCTCGGTCATCGGTCGCTTTGATTGCCCGGCGGTACGAGATAATCAAGGCACTCCCATCGTCGCCGAAATGTCCGCGATTCGTGAATTTATTGACCAAATGGGGCTCCGCGGAGGATTTGATCAGGACATGATGGATCGCCTGACCGTGGTAAAATTGAAGAAAATCATATCCGGGTTCTTTGATTATATTTTCAGCCAGAAATCCAGTGATATATGCGTCCGGATGACGGCCGCGAATCTGATCGTGGAACGGCTGGAAAAATTAGGCGCGGAATTCCTCAATCAGGATTATGCGGTTGATATTCTCCCAGCCCTATTTGAACGCGCCTTGGAGGATGTCAAACTCATGCCCATCAAACCTCTCCGCGCTCCCGAACGATGGCGTTTCCTGATGATGCTGATCTCCTACCTCCGGCGGGATGAAGAAATCATCGACAGGGGCTTCAGGCGGCGTCTAGAACGTACCTTGTTAATGTCCCGGTTGGTGTTTTCCAGAGGGAATTTATCCCAATTGGGCACTGAACATCCTGATGCAATTATTGCCGGCGCCCATTTATTTTCAGCGCCTCTGCCAGACCCCTCCGAAATCGACTGGTCTCCTTATCTTGATTTGGTAAAACTGCGCCTGCAAGCTTATCAATTTTTTGGTCCAACCAATTATAATTTATCCTTTTTTATCGGATTGAAATCACTCTTTTTTTCATTCCCGCTGGTTGCGGCTGCGGCAAAATGGTCGGCCCTGGCACGCAATCCCCATGAATGTCGCATCCTGCCCAATGACATTGATTATGCGGTTGGTGTTATCGATCATAACCTGGGAAGATCAGCGTTGTTGGCAAAAGGGATATATACCTTGATGACCCGGCAAATGAGCGAAAATGAAGCTTACAACAAATTGCTCCATGCCCTGATACATTAACCCTGGTGATTGTGTAATAAGGCGGGATGATTCGGTAGATTCAGAACATCAGCGGCAAGCAAATAATTTTGAGAAAAAACCAATGAGGAACTTGTATTAACCGTCCTTATAAGCTATAAAAACAAAGTCGTATTAATTGCGCTTTCCACCCTCATAAACGTCATTAAGATTTTAAGTTTCACTCATGAAAAAAATTATCCTTATTGCCGATGACGAACCTGAAAATCGCGATTTACTTGAGATGGCATTGGCTCCACTAAGCATGCAGATCGTCGCCGCCAAGGATGGCAAGGAAGCGATCAGCCTTGCTGAAAAGTATCATCCCGACCTGGCGATTCTCGATATTCTCATGCCCGGCGGACATGGGTTTTCGGTGTGCCAGGAATTGCGCCGGCGACCGGAACATGCAGCCATGAAAATCATTTTTCTCTCATCCAAAGCCTATGAAACCGATCGTCAGCAAGCCCTGCGGTTAGGCGCCAATGGGTACTACACCAAACCTTTCGATATGACGGAATTACGTCAGGCTGTTATCGCGTTATTGGGAACAGGAGATGAAAATCAATGAGAATAAAATTCTGGGGTGTGCGCGGCTCAATCCCGACTCCAGGCGAGTCGACATTGCGTTATGGCGGCAATACTCCATGTGTCGAAATTGAGTGTGGCAACACTCTGGTCATCATTGATGCTGGTTCCGGCATCCGGGAATTGGGCAATGCCCTTCTGCAGCGCCGAGAATTGAATGAATATCATTTATTGATTACCCACACCCACTGGGATCATATTCAGGGGCTGCCATTTTTTGTCCCGATTTATATGCCCGGCAAAAAGGTGCATATTTATGGATGTCACGGGGCGAGCAGCACTTTGGAGGAGGTATTAACCGATCAAATGGAACTGCCATTTTTCCCGAAAACCCTGAATGATGTTCGCACTCAAATCCAGTTCCATGAGGTCGATGAGGGAGAATTTAGTCTCAATGATATTGCCATTAAAACTATGTTCACCAACCATCCGGGAGTATGCCTGGCGTACCGGTTGGAATGGCAAGGAGCCACCCTCGTCTATCTCTGTGACAACGAACCCTATGACAGGCTTGCGGGCCCATTGGAGGAGGCTCGGATTGATAAACGTTTGATTGCGTTTTCGCGTCACGCGCATTTGTTGATCATCGATTGTGCCTATACCCTGGAGGAATATCAGCAGCGTCGCGGATGGGGGCATGGTTGTGTCGATGATGTGGTGAAAATCGGCAAAGCAGCACAGGTTAAACGAATGGCTTTATTTCATCACGATCCCTCACATAATGATCTTAAAATCGATGCCATGATTGCCCATGCGCGAAAACTCATAGCAGATGACAACCAATCCCTTGACTGCTTTGCGGCTCAGGAAGGAATGGGGATCGAAATATGACCATGTCGCCCCAACGATTTATTAATCAAATTTTCTACTTCTTCAATCGACAAAGCAAATCAGTCATATTCGGAATTGCTTTATTGTTGGTGTTTATTCTTGGGTTTATTGATTTAACTACTGGTTATGAAATTTCGTTCTCGATCTTTTATCTGATCCCCATTTCATTGACCGCGTATTTTGCCACCCGCCGTTTAGCAGTCCTGATATCTTTTGTCAGTATGTTAACCTGGTTATATGCGGATATTTCTGGACATATCTATTCCCATGCCATCATCGCTTATTGGAATGCGTTGGTGCGACTGGGATTTTTTCTCATTGTCAGTTACACACTTTCGGCAATCAAGTCCGCCCAACTTCGCCACGAAGAGATGACTCAATTCATTATTCATGATTTACGGGCGCCATTAACCAATATTTTGATGGCAGTAAAAGTTCTCACCGAGATCGAACCCATGACTAAAAGCCCCAATGAAGCCAATCTCCTCAACATCAGCATTGTTTCGGGAAAACGAATGTTATCATTGATCGACTCGTTATTGGATATACCCCGTCTTGAAAAGGGAGCAATAAGCTTGATCCAAGATGAACTTCAGCCCAGGGAAGTAGTCGACCTCGCAATTGAGCAGGTCGCGATTTGGGCTCAGCGTAACGGGGTCAATTTACGGATGGAAATAGCCGCGGAATTGACTTCCTTTCGCGCTGACCGCTGGTTGCTGATTCGCGCCCTGGTAAATTTATTAAGCAATGCGATCAAATTCAGCCCAACCAAATCTGAGGTTGTGGTCAAGGTGGTTCCCGGTGAGGATGGCGCGACTAAATTTTATGTGATCGACCAAGGTTGTGGCATCCCGGCGGAATGGCGCTACAAGGTGTTCGAGAAATTCGGCCAGATTGATGCCCGAAAAGCCGGCGCCCATGTGGGATCGGGATTGGGATTGGCTTATTGCCAATTGGTCATCAAGGCACATGGCGGCAAAATTTGGATTGAAAACAGTGACGCCAATGGAACGGTGGTCTGCTTCATCATCCCCCAGTCAAAAAGATGATCATTCTCCCTGGTTGTTTCAATTGAATACAGGGATGGAAAAACCAAGGGACTGAATACCGGTCACCCAATAGGAGCATTGAGCGGAACCTAAACACATATTCTGCTGACTTTAATAAGTTCAATCCAATGGTTTTGTCAAGGTCAAACTGACATGTTTCACTATCTTGCAATACGCTTGCTTAATGCGCCAATTTTTCTTTTTCTCATCATTTCACTATCATTTTTTCTGATTCGATTAGCTCCCGGCGGGCCATTTTCGACTGAACAACGACTTGATCCGGATATAGAACAAGCCCTCTTGGCTAAATATCGCCTCGACCAACCGGTATGGAAGCAATATTTGTATTTTATCAATGATTTATTGCATGGTGATTTTGGCCCTTCATTAAAACATAAGAACCGCACCGTAAACGAAATTATTTCCACAACCTTGCCCCATTCCTTATATCTGGGTGCCTTGGCGCTGATGATCGCAATGAGCATCGGATTACCCATCGGCATTATCTCCGCAATGAAATATCAAACCGTTTTTGATTGGGGTTTGATGACCTGGGCGATCATCGGGATCAGCCTGCCCACATTTGTCATCGGGCCGATCCTGCAATTGATTTTTTCCATTCACTGGAAGGTCTTGCCATTAGCCGGTTATGATGGATTTTATTCCCCACAGTATCTGGTTTTACCAGCTTTTACCCTGGCAATCCCATACACCGCCCGTATCGCCCGCTTAATGCGGGCTGGGATGTTGGATGTCATCAATCAGGAGTTTGTCATCACGGCACGAGCGAAAGGCTTATCGGAATTCACTATTCTTATCAGGCATATTTTGCGCGGCGCCATATTGCCAGTGATTAGCTTTCTCGGCCCAGCGACAACGCAAATCATCACAGGGTCACTGGTGATAGAAAAAATATTTCAAATTCCCGGTCTCGGTCGCGAATTTATCGAGGGAGCGTTGAGTCGTGATTATACCTTGGTAATGGGAACAGTGATTGTTTACGGTGTCATAATCCTGGTTTGCAATCTCCTTGCGGATGTAATTTATGCCACTCTGGATCCCCGCGTCAGCTATTGACAACTTTCCCCATTTTAAGCGTTATATGGGCAGCGAAGGAAATCTAGAATACGATTGAAATTTCACGGAAAGACATTATTTGTCGTGGCGTATTGCCCAAGGGGTAAAATCCAACTTCAATTTGATTGAAACCCATATTAAGATCCCCGCTTTTACCATGAATAGAATGTTTTAATAAATGATAAACTTTATCCATCCTTATTTTCTTTGGGCCTTGGCGGCGCTGGCAATTCCGGTAATCCTGCATTTGATCAATCGCCGGATTGCTCCCCGGCTGGTATTCCCGACATTGCGATTTATTACCAAGGCACACCGATTAAGATCGGGCAACAAGCGCTTGGAAGAATGGCTGTTGCTGCTGGTCCGTCTCCTGATCCTGGCATTTCTGGCATTGTTGTTTGCGGCCCCATATCTGGCAGGCAACACCCCGCTTTCAGGTGCCAATAAGGAAGAAGTTATCATTTTTGTCGATCTTTCAATCAGTATGAATACTCCCCATTTTCATGATTATATTACCCGGGAAGCGGAAGCAATAATGGATCGGCATCCGCATGCCCGCATCGCTTTACTGGCATCCTCGAACAAGATCGAAAAGACCATTCCGTTCGATCGTCCACGGCAAGAAATAATCAGTTATCTGGATTCGCTCACCCCGACAGCTCATGCGGGAAATCATTACTCGGCATTGTTGGAAATTAAAAAAATGTTCAGTGGCGGTGATCAGATTGCCCGTACGGTTTATCTGTTGACCGATTCCCAGCGGCATGATTGGGCCAGTTCGCAGATCCCGCCTTTGCAACTGACAGCCTCCATAATCATCGTTAATCCCCAAGATGCCGGCGCCGCGAATGTGGCCATTCTCAATGTCATGCCAGAAACCTTTGCCAAGGATGAGAAACGGAGATTGCGACTTGGGGTTCAGGCGCATAATTTTTCAGTGACTCCGGTAAAAGCCAAGCTTTTGTTGACGGTAGGCGATGCCATGGCGGAAGAAGAAATACTCATGCGCGGAAATTACACCGAAAAATTTTATGTTGAGTTGGAGAATATTGCCGCCAATACTGCCATAATATCATTGGAGATGAATGAACCCTATCAACCGGACAATAGCTATCATTTCTGGTGTGGTCCGCTGGCGCCAATCACGGTGGGAATTATGGCGGATTTGGAATCTGATCGCGGCAAGCAGGTCGATCTCTTTTTCCTCAGTCACGCGTTGGCGGTTGCTTTGCCGGGGATGCCCCAGTATGATCTCAAGTTATTGCCGCCGGAATATATCTGGTCGAATCCCCTGACTCCGTTTGCGGCGGTATTTATCCTCGACGCAATTGCGAATTACACGGAAATGGAAATCGGGATCATCAAGGATTACCTCGCCAAAGGTGGAGCAATGATTTATTTGGTTGGGGGGCAGGCGCCAGAGTGTTTGGCCCGATTACTGAAAGCTGGGATCACCTCGGCCCGTTTTACCGGTTTTAAGGGCGATGCGGGTCATGCGCGCTCTTTTTTTGTCTCGAGTGTGAATGAGAAGTCTTCCATTACCAGTATCTTTAACAAAAATCACAGCGATCTCTTTCATATCCCAATCTATAAATTCGCCAAACTGGCTCCCGCAAGTGAAGCCCGGGTGTTGTTAACCATTGATGATGAATATCCGTTTTTAATTCAGGAGAGCGGCGAAGGCGGTAATGTCTTTATCTTATCCACCAGCCTGGCGCCCAGTTGGAGTGAATTCCCGACCTCCTATTCATTTCTGCCGCTCATGCATCAGATATTGACTTCGGTCCAATCAGGCAAACGCACCGGGATCGTTTCCGTCACGGTGGGCGAAAACCACCGTGACACCTTTATCGCCACCGGCTTGGATGAAAATCTCGATCTCAAGGAAGAACCTGGAGTGGAGATTGTTGCGGGCAAACCGGTGGAAAAAAATCTTACCCGGCGGGAATCCGATCTCGCCAAGGTGGATGACAATGAACTTATCTATCGCTTAACCGCGGTCACCCCGGAAGCGCTGTCGCTGAATCGTGTCGGCAAGGTAGTGGAAAACAATCGGCAGTCGTTGCGACCCCATTGTGCCTGGGCTTTGGTGGGATTATTCTTTGTCGAAGTATTACTCGCCAACCGCCGCCAGAGACAGCCTGAAAATATGGATTCTCTGGAGTGCTGATTCAGCTCAATTGACAAATCGGCTGGATCCTTATCATTATGGAATATTCGCACTAACGATGATTTTGAATATAATTACATCGAGCAACTAGATGCACATCAATGAAGACGCCTTCCTGCACGAATTATTCCCCCGGTTAACTGTCGACCAAAAGGTGATAATTCCGCCGGGTGATGATTGCGCCGCCCTGTCATTGGGCGGTGATGAATTGCTGCTGCTCACGGTTGATCAAGTGGCTGGCGGGATTCATTATTATGATCATGCCGCGGCTCATCCCACTCCGCCACAATTGGCTGGCCGTAAACTGATGGCGCGTAATCTCAGTGATATCGCCGCCATGGGCGGGAAACCTGCCTACGCGTTATTAGCGCTGGCAGTTGCCAGCGCTATTCCGCGAGATTGGCTGGATGAATTTACCCGGGGAGTGCTGCAATGTGCCGGTGAATATGGCGTCCATATCATCGGTGGAGATCTGTCGTCAGCGCGGGCTGAAGTGGCAAGTCTGACGCTGTTGGGATGGGTGAACGCAGAGCGGGTTTGTAAACGTGATCAGGCGCAAGCGGGGGACGCGATTTTTATAACCGGTCAATTTGGGGCGTCTTTAAGTACCGGAAAACATCTAACTTTCCAACCGCGTTTGGCCGAAGCCCAATGGCTGGCGGAGCATCGCTTTGCCAGGGCGATGATCGATGTGAGTGACGGGTTGTTGCAAGATCTGCGGCGCCTTTGTCTGGCATCCCGCCTCGATGCGATCATCGATGAAACTCAGATCCCGCGCACCATTTATGAAGCCGGGATGGTGACCCTGAATGAAGCCTTGCTCGATGGCGAGGATTATGAATTGATATTTGCCGTTTCGCCCCAGCATAAAGAGCAGCTTCTCGCCCAATGGCCGTTTGCGCTATCCCTTACTGACATCGGTCACTTTGCCGATGTCAAAACGCGCCCCTCGGTTTACAATCTTGATGGGCTCGATTTGGCAACTGTTTTTGGTCCTGGATACGCTCATTTTTCGCCTTAGTTAATGGCATATCATCATCTCAATGCCAGGGCGCCCGAAGTTTTTCGTTCAACAGTTTCCCCCAATTCGCATCGTAAGGATGAACATGGGTTGCCGGACGATCCCCCTGGACAACGGGATTGCCTTCATTGGCCCACTTGAAAATTGAACCCTCAAGATTATAGACATGGGAAAAACCTGCCTGCTGTAGCTTTCGCGCCATTTTTGATGAGCGATATCCGACGGAACAATAGACCACGATCGGAGTGCTTTTGTCCAGGTTTCCAAGCGCCGTCACGATATTCGAACCTGGATTAAGATATCGCGCATTGAGGATGTGACTGACAACGAATTCCTCTTCTTCCCGGGTATCGAAAATCATTGGTGGCGGGCGATTTCTATCTCTCACCCAGGCGGCGAACTCCTGCGTTGTTATCTGCTGTACCTCGGGAAATTCCCGGGGGATGGATGCCAATACTTCCGTCCATCTCGATGTCCCCATGTCATTGCCACATCCGGAAAAGGATAACAGGCCTCCTAGCAGTAGGAATGGATAATATCGGAGGAATAGTTTCATGGGGTTGTTCTCAATTTATGAATATATGCCCAAGAGTGAATATAATTTTATAAAAAACAACCGCGGCAGTAAATATTCAGTTAATTCCCGCTTCTGTGTCTCAGGCAGGGAGGTCACAACCGCTGTTTCAATCGTTCTGCTCCCCAGTAGAATGTGGTAAGAAATTTTTATTTTTCCAGCTCTATTTGGCCGATCAGCTGATTGATTGAAGTCAACTCATGACGTGCGAGATATGATTTAATCCCGGCAATCACCCGCAGGGGGGTTTGGGGATCCGCAAACAGGGCCGTTCCGATGGCGATGGCTGATGCGCCGGCAAGAAAAAACTCAATCGCATCTTCCGCGCTGACGATACCCCCCATGGCGATGATTGGCACATTCACCACTTTCGCCACATCATAAACGATCTTCAGAGCGATCGGTTTGATGCATGGTCCGCTGAGACCGCCGCTGACCGAAGAAATCCTTGGTTTCCGGGTTTCAATATCGATGGCCATGGCAGGATAGGTATTGATCAGCGCCAGCAGGTCGGATCCATTGTCGACCATGCGCGCGGCAAAATCGGCGATGGCGGTCACATTCGGGCTGAGCTTGGTGATCAATGGCAATGAGGTTGCATTTCGCACTGCTTGAACCACATTCCCCGCGAGAATGGGGTTGGTGCCGAAAACCTTACCGCCTTCCTTGATATTAGGGCAGGAGATATTGATTTCCAATGCGGCAATCCCTGATTTTTCAGCGTCCAATCGACGAGCGACTTCCACATAATCATCAATGGTTTTCCCCCAAATGTTGACGACCACCGCAGTATCCAGGGTGCGCAGGAAGGGAAGATAGTCGGGATGCGCGATGAATTTTTCGATGCCAGGATTCTGCAAGCCGATGGAATTGATCAACCCACATTCGACTTCCGTGGTACGCGGTGGACGATTGCCATGAGATGGGAATGGCGACACCCCCTTGACCGTAATCCCCCCCAATTGATTGATGGGAACAAGGTCGGCATATTCCTTGCCAAAGCCGAAAGTTCCGGACGCGGTCAATACCGGATTGCGTAACCGCAATGCCCCCAAAGAAACCGCTAAATCGACTTCCATCATTAACTGCGATCCTTTAGTTTTTCGCGCGCCATTTCAAGTATTTTTTTCTCCTGCGGGGTCAGGCTTTTCATCCCATATTTCCCGATTTTATCGAGGATCGGATCGACACTGGCGCTGATTAATTCATCATCAGGAATAGGGGGATCATTTTCATGAAAGGTAAAGGGGGGGTGAGGTGGCCTGCGGATACGAAAAAAGGATTTGAGTGCAGATGCCAATCCGGAAAGTATATTCCCCAACGGATGCGACTTGTGCCGCATTCGGCCGCCGGACCCACTTTCGGGCATGATAAACTTTATATAAATAAATCCTCCTAGTAATCCGCCCAAATGGGCAAGGTGGGCAATGCCCGTATGCATCTGACTGAGCATCACTATATCGATGATTGCCAGGCAGATCACCAAGGTTTTGGCGCGCAGCACCACGGGGGGGAACAAGAGAAAAAGCTGGATATCGGGAAAGAGAATGGCGACGGCTGCCATGACCCCAAAAATCGCGCCACTGGCGCCGATGACCGGCACTTTCGAATCGAAATTGAACATCAGCCAGATGAGGGCTCCCAAAATCCCGCTCATGATATAAAGTTTAATAAAGCCTGGAGTCCCAATATGACTTTCCACCAAGCGGCCAAAGAGATACAGTGCCCACATGTTAAAAAGCAAATGCATGAAACTCCCGTGCACAAACATGTAAGTGATAAACCGCCAGAATTCTATTAATGTTGGAACACTGAGCCAGAGGTATGAGGTAATCCCGCCCTGACCACCGAAGGTACTGGGAGAGTAGGGCGTGGGTTGCCGATTAGTCATTAATTGCAGGATAAAAATGATGATATTAAACACAATGATTTTATTGACAATATAGCCTTGAGATCCTCCTCCTGGAGAAGAGGATTTATAATTCCACTCATAACGCATGTAATCACGATCGTCCAACATGGTTTCGCTTCCTGGGGTTAAATTGATGTATTAGCGGATGCATCAGGTTTTTCTGGCGGCATATATTATTTCCACTCACCATGGGTTTGGGTATTCAAAAGAGTGTCAGTCAATCAACCACAAAATGATCTCCTTTGCTATTCAAGAAGAATGGCATATCATTTTAAGCGACTATCCGCCATGAAAAGTTGGTAGTGGCTGATCGGAGAATAAATTATAATTAAAACCTCATATGGTCGATTTATCAACCAGTGGCACTCGATAAAATTCGCATGAACCCAAAAAAAACGACTTGAAGATGGCGACACACAAATACATTTCGTGGCATAATCTGGTGTTGGCATTCGTGGTGGTCTGGTTCTCGTTTCCAGTGAAGGCCGATTCTCAAGGTTCACTGCGTTTGCCTGATAATCAAGAGCCGTCAGTGGAATATTCATGGCTTGAAGCCTATCAAAATTTTCTCAGGGCTCAAGTCGAAGAAATTAGCGGCGAATTTCAAACGGCCATAGATCGGTATCGGGAGGCAGAAATTTTATTCGCCCAACTCCAAGCTCAATTTCCTTCCTGGTCCCCTGATTGGATTGTCCAACGCTTGAACCAATGCCGGGAAAAAATCAAAACATTAGAACATATGGACGGTAAATCCGCCATTCCATTTGATCGTGAAGCACAATTGGGATTATTGATCAAGGAGGTGGGAAAATTGGTCTGGGCATTAGCCGAGACGAATTTCCTTTTGACCGATTATCATCAATTAAAATTGACCCACCAGGCGTTAATCGAAACCAATCAGTCCCTGACACTCATGTTGGCCCAGTTGAAAGATAAGAATCGCCGATTGACGGCATCATCCATGATCGATTCTGGTCACGATTCCTCTACTAATTCAGTACTTATTAAATTAAATAATGCCCTTTCCGAGGAGCGCAGGCAGCAGGAAAATCTGCGCCAACATATCGTTGGAATGGAAAGGCAACTCTTGGAATTAAAAGAAAAGTTGAAGGTGATATCTTTGGAGAAAGAAGAGAGCCAGAGAGAGTTGGGAACTCAACATCAAGATCAGGAGGAGATGGGGAAAACGATCAGTAAATATCAAAAATTGCTCACCGAGCTGACCGATAAAAATGCGTTGCTGGGTCAAGACAATGCACAAAAGGCATTGCTAATTGAGGAGTTAAAGGATTACATTAACTGGCAAAACACCATGCTGAATGATTTTCAGGCGGAACCCCAGGCAACTCTTCTCCAGAAAATCAGCCTGCAGGAAGGTGAAATTCAACGATTGAAGCTTGAAGTCCAACGGCATGAGCAAAGGCAGATTAACAAGCAAAATGAAATTGTTATGAAACATTTGGATTGGGACAAAATCCAAATGATGAATCAACGATTGCGCAATCAGATCGATGAATTAATCATCCGCTTGCAGCAAGCTCAAAATAACGAGCGGATTGCCCATCAAGAATCGGTCACAAGACAAAATGAAATTGACCAGTTAAAACAACATCGGGATGAATTGGAAAGAAAATGGAATGCTCAGTTACTTGTTAACCAACAACTTATCCATACCTTAACCAATTCATTCCCAGCAACGGCAAACCAACCCAAACCATAACCGGTCAATGAAACCTGGTTTCCTGACCCATCAAGAATAAGGATATTCGTATGCGTTATCTAACCCTATTAAAATCCCGTTATTTCTCCTATTTTCTCCTGATAGTTTCCTCTGGCTATCTGTACTCGCAATTTACTGTCAGCGAATTGGATTCAGTCACCGGCATAACCACCCAGCCTACACCGACAGAAGCGGCGCCGGCATCCAGAACCATAACGGAAATGGATCAGAATATTGCCAAGATCGTTGCGCGATTGATACAGGATTATCATTATGAAGCTAAAAAGCTGAATGATGCATTATCAGAAACTGTATATGAAGAATATTTTCTCAAACTTGACCCCAATCGCTATTTTTTCCTGGAAAGCGACATCCAGGATTTTAAGAGTGAACAATATAAACTGGATGATGCGTTGACTGCCGGGAATGTCGATTTTGCCTTCACTGTGTTCGCGCGTTTTCTTCAGCGGGTCAAGGAACGGGTGGATTACATAAAAAATCATATCAATGATCAATTTGATTTGGATGGTGATGAAGAAATGGTGATTGATCGCAGTGATATGCCTTGGGCGAAGGATACTGCCGAACTCGATGATCTCTGGCGCAAGCGACTGATGAATCAATTTCTGATCGATGAGTTTATCGCCGAGAAAGAAGAAAAGGAAAAGCATGAGAAAAGCATGAAAGAGGGGGAAGTCAGCGATATCAGTCAGCCCAAGGAGCCTTTGACGCAACGGATAATCAAGCAATATGAAAATTACTATCACACCATTTTTGAGGCTGATGATGTGGAAGTTATCGAGCATTATCTGACGGCGTTATTGAAAGTGTATGACCCTCATTCCAGTTATCTCAACTGGCGTTCGCTTGAGGATTTTGATATTTCCATGAAGCTTTCTCTTCAAGGAATCGGTGCGACATTGAAATCCGTGGGGGGCTACACCGAAATCGTCGATCTCATAACCGGCGGGCCTGCCGATAAGGATGGCCGTTTACAGCCTGGGGATCGCATCATCGCGGTGGCCCAGAAGAATGAAGCGCCGGTCAATGTGGTGGATATGCCTTTGAATAAAGTTGTTCGTTATATCCGCGGGCCGAAGGGGACCGAGGTGAGTTTGCAGATTATTCGCTCGAACGGCAATCCCTTTTTAATCCGATTGATCCGTGATGAGGTTCAATTGAAAGATCAGGAAGCACAGGGAAAGGTTGTCATTCGGGAATTGCCGGAAATGACGAAATTAAATCTGGGAGTGATCGATATCCCATCATTTTATGCTGATTTTGAAGGGTTGAAAGCAGGAATCAAGGATGCCAAGAGCACATCAAGCGATGTCCGCAAGATCATCGATGGCATGTATAAAAACGATCATATTCAGGGATTAATCATCGATTTGCGGTCAAATGGGGGAGGGAGTTTGGAAGAAGCCATAAATCTCACGGGTCTTTTTATCCCGGAAGGTCCGGTAGTTCAAGTGCGCAGCCGTAAAGGGGTAGATGTCCGCAATGATAATGACAACGGGTTTTATTTCAATATCCCCTTGTTGATCATGGTCAATCGCTCCAGCGCCTCGGCATCAGAGATTTTTTCTGGGGCAATCAAGGATTATGGACGTGGCGTGGTAGTGGGCGACCAAATGACTCATGGCAAAGGCACCGTGCAAACGGTCTTGAAGCTTGATCGATTTAATGTTTTTCGTGATCAAAAACCCGGAGCAATGAAGTATACCATGGCCAAGTTTTATCGGGTCACCGGCGCGTCAACTCAGAACAAAGGGATTACACCAGATATAATTTTTGGTTCGTTCCTGGATTATATGGATATTGGAGAATCAAATCTGGATCATGTCATGCCGTGGGATGAAATCGCTCCCGCCGAAATCGTCAAACCCATGGATATCAGCGGGTTAATACCAGAGTTGAAAGCGCGATCGCAAAAGCGGTTACAAGCAAATAACGAATATCAAATTTTAATGGAAGACATACAGAACTATGCGGAACGCCGGCAACTAAAAACCATCCCGCTGAATCGAGAAAAACGCCAGAAATACCGGGAAGAGGATGAATATTGGTCGGAAAAAAGCAAGGCAGTGTTAGGTAAGAGTAAAACAAAAAAATCCAAAGTTCCAAATGGAGAAGAAACGGAACCAGAGGACGATCATGATTTATATCTCGAAGAAGGCCTCAATATCCTTGCGGATTTGGTCACCCTTGCGAATAAAAGTTTGATTGCCGGCAAAGCGAATAAGTCCGGAGAACACAATTAGCTGCTTGGAGACCTCAATTTATCATCTTCCTGTACCGCAGGACAAGAAAATTTAATGGTTTCCACACCCCAATTTTATCCTGCCATTCGGCAGGATGTGTTTAGCGTAAACATCGAGGGTAATCAGTGTTGGAGACCAGTCCCGCATTGTGCGTTTTTAGCGTCGGCGCGAGTACAGGCTTCAGCCTGTTCCGCTCTTCGACCGTCATCGGAAGCAGTCCCGCATTGCGGGACGGTACTCTAACGGGGTTACACCAATGATAGTCACATCTTCACCTGACGCTGTTGGAGTCCAGTCCCGCCCCCGGGACTGGACTCCAACAGCGCTAAACTCATCCGCGGACAACGTCCGCACTGGACGATGTTGGGGATGGGAATATTGCCAGTGCGAATGAGTGGGGGTGCCACATTTCTGGTCGAATTTATCTGATGAGGAAGTGGAATGAAACGAAGCAAGTCATTCCCGCCTGACAAGTTGTTTGCCGCCGGCAATAAAGAATACTCCCCCAATCAGGCTCCAAAGCATGACGATCAGAGTATTCAATGTCGGGATGATCCCCGTCTTTTCGCGGGCCGCTCCCGCTTCCTGCAAGTAGAGTGAAAGTACTAGGTCGCGACTGCCAATTCCGGAGGGAGTAATTGGAATGGCGCCGGCGCAGTTGGCGATCTGGGTAAACAATAAATATTGTTTGAAGTTCACGTTCTCCTCGCGGAAACATTTTCCGATCGCGTAAATTTCTCCGCCCAGGATCACATGGACTCCCAGAGAAATGATCAATGTCAATGACATGATTTTCCGATTGATGCCAAACAGCGCGAACGCCGTGCCAATCCGGGCAATCTGTTCGACAAATGAAGGAGGCAGGACATTTTGGGCTTTGCCGATCAATTGAATGACGATTTGAAAACGGCGTAAATAAGGCCAGCTGGCAATCATGCCCAGTGTCAGAATCCCCATGATACTGCCACCGGCGACGATTAATGCTCCCAGTTTCAAGGCATCACTTGCATGTTGGATATAATTCCATGATAACAGTACAGATAATGCGGCGATAAAGAAAAGTCCCAGTAAGCCGACGATGCGATCCATGACGATGGTGAGAATGGCCTCTGATTTTTTCCGGGGATAAGCGCGCGCGATGTACACCATTTTAATGAGATCACCACCCACGGATCCAGGAATCAGGAGATTGAAAAAAACCCCGATCATATAGAGCCGGATCAATTCGATCGGGGTTAAGCGGATGTTTTGTGTTCTCAAAAGGAGATTCCAGCGCACCAATCCAATTCCCATTGCCGTTCCATAGAGCATGAAAGCGATCAATCCAAAGGCGAAATAACAGCCTTGGAGTTCGTGAATAATGTCGACTTGACTGCGGATGACGATTTTATAGATCAAAAAACCGGCTATCGAAAGTCCGAAAAGTGCTCGGAGGACGGTTTTTTGTTGGGGCGACAAAGAAAATAGCTTCATTTATAGGAAAAATATGAAAATGGCGTTGCGATAGACAGAGGAGTTCAGTATTATATTAGTACACGGGAATCACCGTATAATGGGGTAGATGACCGACCCGTATTTCACTTTGCTCTTTATCACGTTTCTTTTTTTGGGGAAATCTAATGTATCATCACAATGATCCGATGAAAGCCTATATGCAGGATATAGGAGAAATCCCACTGATTACCAAAGAGGAAGAAATCGAATTAGCGCGCCGGATCAAAGCCGGGGACTACTATGCCAAACAAAAGTTGATCAATGCCAATTTGCGACTGGTGGTCAAAATCGCTCATGATTTCAAGGGTATTGGGTTGCCATTGCTGGATTTGATTGCGGAAGGGAACATCGGTTTGATGCGGGCAGCCGAGAAATTTGATCCCGCCAAGGGAGCCAAGTTCAGTAGTTATTCAGCATGGTGGATCAAGCAGGCCATGCGGCGAGCGCTTTCGCAAAAGAGCCGGACCATCCGGGTTCCGGTCGCGTCTGCTGGTAAGATCAGTAAAATTCGCGTCGCCAAGGTTCAACTCAATGAAAAGTTTGGGCGAATTCCCACGGATCAAGAAATCGCTACGCATCTGGATATGACGAAGCGCACGATCCTGGGCTTGAAGATGGCGGACCTCAAAACCTTTTCCATGCATGATCCCATCCAGAAAGGAGAAGATGGAAATTTTGAGGACATCATTGCCGATACCGGAGCATCGACACCAGATGATATCATTGAAAATGTCGAAAATGTCAATCGATTAAGAAAACTCATAACCTATCTTGATGAACGTGAACAGAAAATTCTCATTCTGCGTTATGGTTTGGATGGAAATCATCCCAAAACATTGGAGGAAGTCAGTGTCTTGATTGGTCGCACACGGGAGAGGGTGCGGCAAATCCAGATGCAATCGTTAAAGAAACTAAAGAATTTTATTGACAATCAACAAATTGATAACAACGGCAATCTCAAAGTATTCAATCTTAAGTTTGGCTCACCCAATGGAGATTCCGGTCCGGGACATCATAATGGCACAACGAATTCACTCTCGGCGATTAATCAAGGCGGTAAAACCGGAACGCGCAAGAACGGCATAATGTCGATGAAAATACCGATGATAAATCATTTTCTTGAAGACACTGAGATCAAGTTACAGAAGGCAGTATTGTGTTCCTGTTCGGTTTCAATAGATGAATTACCAATTTCCCGTCGCAGTCTCAATGGCTTGCATTCAGCCAATATTCACACGGTGGCACAATTGATTTACAAATCCGCGGATGATTTACTGAATATCCGCTATTTTGGCACCAAATGTCTCATTGAAGTTCAGGAAGCGGTTGAAGAATTTGTCAGTAACTCACTGTTATCAGGCGGTGATAACTCTCCCGGTCGATAACCATTTCGCGATTCGTTGCTCCCGCTATTTTCCCATTAAGGTGATTATCGCTGTCATCCAGTATATTTATTCAGAGGATGGATTGAGCGATGTTAGCAGGGTATAGGCTGTGGTCAGATAAGGGAGACGCAGTTTTTTTTGTTTGCCGATCCTGATAATGTTCCCCACAATGGCTTCGACTTCCATCTCCTTTCCATTCTGATAATCCAGCAGCATGCTGGTCTTATAGGGTTTCATGGTTTTGGTCGCTTTAATATGTTGCGCGATTAATGCCGCTGGCAGTCGGCAACCGGTTGTCAGCGCGGCGCGCCTGACTTCTTCCATGATCCGTTTGATCAGATTAATCAAATGTTTGTTCTCCACCATGGTTTTGGTATCCTTGCCGCCGGTGAGAACAGACAAGCTGTTAAAGGCGGCATTCCACATCACCTTGATCCAGCGATCATAGCGAATTTCAGGCGCTATTTTACATGGTACCCCCGCCTGGTTGAAGAGGTGACTTAACTTGCTGACTCCGGCGGTGATTCCCCGGGGATAGGCGCCAAGAGTCAACTTGCCATAATCCAGATGATTGATCATTCCAGGCGCGGCGCGGTTAACACAGACAAATGCCAAACCACTGATCAGTTCATTGTCTGGAAATGCATCGACCACGGGCGCTTCAATGTCGATGCCATTTTGGAGCAGGACAATCGCGGTTCCAGTTTTTACCAACGGTCTGAGCAAGGATGCCAGATCAATCTTCGGTAACACCTTGAGAGCGACGAGCACAAAATCTGGGGTTTCCTGATAGCGGAGCGGGGTGGTGATTATCCGCTGTGGACGATAGTGGAAGTTCCCCCAGGGACTGTCGACCGTTATACCATGTTTTTTTATCGCAGTGTAATCCGAACGGCAGACCATGGTAATATGAGCCCCCGCCTGGAAAAGTTTACCGGCATACAGCGAACCAATGGCGCCTGATCCCACGACCACGATCTTCGGTGAACGGGCCGGGTCAGGCGATTTGTACTCTCTGCTGCTGCTTGGGATTCTATTGGTTTTGCTTTTTTCCATGAGATCAGAAAGCAGAATGATTCTTGATTTAGATAAGATTCAGTTCCTTTTTCCAGTAGGCTAATTGTGCCATAACTTGTATCGGAGCGGTTCCTCCGAATGAGGTCTTGACCTGCACACTGCGATGGGGATTGAATATGGTCAGGCATTCCTTGGTTGCTTCGGGAATTATGGCTTGCATCTCATGCAGAGACAGCTCATCGAGTTTATTGCCCTGATCCAGGCTGTAGGCGACTAATGAACCTACTTTTTTATATGCCACGCGAAAGGGGATGCCCTGTGCCACCAGCCATTCAACCAGATCAGTTGCCATCATTCCCGGGTCACTCGCAGCCTGGCGCATTCGCTCCTTGTTGACACGCACATTATGCAACATCCGGGCGCAAATAATGAGCGCCATCTTGACCGTATCAACGGCATCGAATACCGGTTCCTTGTCTTCCTGCATATCCCGGTTGTAACACAATGGCAGTCCTTTCATGATCGTCAGCAGACTGATTAATGCGCCGTAAACCCGACCGGTTTTACCCCGGGTTAATTCGGCAATATCGGGATTTTTCTTCTGGGGCATCAGACTCGAACCGGTACAAAATCGGTCTTCGAGTTCAATATACCGGCAGGGATGGGATGTCCATAAAATCACATCCTCGCAGAATCGGGACAAATGCATCATGACAATGGCCAGATCAGCAAGCAGCTCAATGACAAAATCGCGGGCGGAGACCGCATCCATGCTATTGCGCATGATCCCGTCAAATTGCAGTTGGTCCGCGACATGTTGACGATCGATTGGCAGTGAAGAGCCGGAAAGGGCGCCGGCGCCCAAAGGTAATTGATTCATACGGCGGCGGCAATCCACCAGTCGGGATTCATCCCGAGAGAGCATTTCCACATACGCCAGGAGATGATGGGCGAATAATATCGGCTGTGCGTTTTGTAGATGCGTGAGACCGGGCATGATGGCATCCGGGTTACTGTCAGCGAGCAGCACCAATCGACTTTGCATTTCTTTGATTGCGGTTCGCAGCAGGTCAATTTCATCTCTCAGGTAAAGGCGGATATCCGTGGCGATTTGATCGTTGCGGCTGCGCGCGGTATGAAGACGGGCGCCGGTATCTCCCAAACGGTCGATTAATGCGTTCTCAATTTGCATGTGAAGGTCTTCAATTCCGGTGTCGAAAGTGAAATCATCCCGTGCGATTTCTTCCCTGATCGCGGTGAGTTCCTTAACGATATTATCCGCATCCACCACCGTGATGATACCGGATTTTTCCAACATTTTAACGTGTGCGATGCTACCTTGAATATCGTGCGCATACAAGCGGCGATCGTACGATAAGGATTCGGTATAATTCAGAACCAGGTCATCCAGGTTGTCAGAAAAGCGCGCGCCCCATAGTGCCATAGAATTCTCCCTTGTGAATGTGTTTAGCGGATATGATCAAGCATACAGATTAAGGACTCAATTTGCCGTTGCACAAGGCGCAAATCAAATTAAATGAGCTTGAATTTAATCGCGCCAATAAAATTTCGTGCCGGTTAAGAGAGTGAATCAGGCTTGAGTTATCCACGGAATAATCTCGCTTTTCAATTGACTTGCGGGGTTGCATTCGCTCCGTTTAACCACCATTATTTAGAGAGTTTGCCACCGATTAGATATAAACCAATACTTATCATATCCGGAGATGCCCCACATGCCCAAACCTCCATTATTACCCCCCATCAAATGGCCTGAGATTTTTTCTGCCGGTCGACACTATCCCGAGTGGTTGAATGCCAGTGAAATAGCAGAAAATCAAGAAAAAATGGTAGACAATTATCAACAAACCATCCTTGATTCCCGTACCCTTGCCTGGTTGCGGGGAATCGATCGACCGGTTTATGTATTGGCCATTGCGGAGGATTGGTGTGGCGATGTTGTCCGGCATGTCCCCATTTTGCAAAAAATGGCCGATGCCGCGGAAAACCTCAAAGTCAAGTATATTTCGCGAGAGCAGTTTCCCCAGGTTTTTGTGCGCTTTTTAACCAATGGCGGTGAGGCTATACCCAAGTTTATTTTTTTTAATGATAACTTTGTCGAATGCGGCCAGTGGGGACCGATGCCACGGCAATGTCGCGAACTTATAGCGCGCGGCAAGGCATGTGGTGATATCCCCGGCGCCCGCCGCAAAGTCGCGGCACTTTATGACATTGATCCTGAGGGTCGCGTTGTCATCGCTGAATTGATGGCGCTGATTGATCTTGCTGCCGCTGCTGCCGTCTGATATTTTCGCTTGGGTGTTATCATTGAATATTTACGAGAAAACTACCTATTCCCGAGGCCGATCTTTCAGGCATTGATAATTTTGAAAATGGTCTTCTCCAAGGAGTAATAATTATCTTTATGGCTTCCCGCGCTGAAAGTAATGATAATATACCTGTGGATCCTGATCGAGATACCCCGGTTCAAGCACCGGTAAGAGAGCAGGCAGGTAAAGCCTGGCAAGCGCTGTGGGAATTGCATCTTGCCGCGCTCGAAGATTGCGGGTTGCTGGTGCCAGAACCATGGCGTGATCAGATCGAAATCAAATGGACGCCCCAAACCTCCCCCGAAGAGTTTGCCGCGCAAGTTTGTGATGATTATCGCGAGGCATGTTCGGAATCGGCGAAATTACGACAGGGGCGGGTCCACTGTTTCCACTGCCGGACGGCGGCATGTGAACATGCCGTTCCGCTATCGGAAAGTCAGGTTTTTGCCGGATATGAAGACACCGGGCGGCCGCGCTGGCATGAGTTCTTTAATTTTCTTGCCCAGCTTGGCGACACCCGCATCGATCAATTATTTACCCCTGAACCGATTATCCTCAGCCGTGTGGTGGGACGCGAGCCATTAATCCGCGATCAGTTATCCTCTTTTGGCCAGCACAGCAATGCGTATCATATTGTGGGGCAAACCATTGCGGGCTATTTCAATCATGGCAGCCATCGCTTCGCGCTAACCATGCAGGTGGTCGAGACCAAGGGACGCGAATTACATTTTCAGTTGTTGACGACGGAGACGGTGCGGCAGTTATTGGCCGATGAAGCCGGTGCGGGCAGGTCGTTTTTACGCTTATATGATCAAATCAATGATACCCGTCGGCAGATTGAAGGCTTGCGTCAGGCTTGGTGTAAGACCAGGGTGGGGCGGGAACGAAACCGGCTGATTCAAAAAGTATTTGGTCATTTGCGGCATTTGACCCATGCCTGTGAACAACGCGGTCGGCAACAGCGCCAACGAACCGCCCATGCGCGCCAGCGATCACTGCAGAATCGGCCTGTACACATGGCCAATATCGATGTCGCGAGCGCGGCGGTGAGTGATTTTTTCTTCGATCAACACCATGAATCCATTGTCGTCTTGGGAAAAAACTCCCGCGCCCATATTTTCAGCCGGGAAGGCAAACAAATCACCTCATTGTCATTACCGCAGGATAAGCTGGCAATGCGCCTTTTGAAGAAGCGTTATATCCCTTTGGCCGCGGCGGAAAAAGCTAGTTTCCTCTCGGTCTATCGGCAGTGTACGGAAGATTAGGATGGGAATGTGGGGAGTGACATCAGGCGTTTGATCTGCTCCAGATGACGCTGCTCATGGATAATGAGGAGGTTAAAACAATCCCCCAGTTTCAGGGTGATCAATGCGGTGACCGGCGAGCTGATCACAGGCTCCCGACCGCGGGACCGTTCCTGGTCAATAATCGTTTTGCAGCTTTCAATCCAGGTTGATAATTCTTTTTGATGCGCGGTAAACTGGGCAATCAGTTTACGCTCGAATACCGCTTGAGTTGGTTGAAACAACTTCGGCGCCTTCAATTTGCTTGTCGATTGGGGATCAAGCATCCTGATCATCATCCGCCCCCAGAGTTGGGGAAGCCAGGGAGTTCGCTGCCACCATGTTGGTGTGATTTTACTGGCGCCGGCAATGGCGGCGAATTGCGGGAAATATGCCTGATTGGTAACCATCACATGCTGCAGGCATTCGCCGATACTCCATACCCCTAAAGCCGGTTTCCAGTTTAATTGCCGCTCAGTGAGAGGCGACACCACCGATTCAATAATCAGCGTGATGTGGTTTAATTCACGAATGTGATCATTAAAGGTATCGGTATTCATAATAAGTCATATGTAAAAGGTTGAAAAGTGGAATATTCAATTGCTTTCCACAATCGCAATACAATTAAAAGTAAGAGGAATAAATTTCGAATATTTTGGAGTTCTATAATACGGTTGATCTTCATTCAATCTTAATCCAACTCTAACCTTAAATATTGATCTCGATGTTCCGGTAAACATACTCCTTGCTGATGGGAAGTAATGGAGTCTTCCCTGTCCGCAAACTTGTGCGTAACCCATCATAGATGCTCGGATTATATAATGTCATCATCACAATCAAGCAGATCGCTGGTAGACTTTTGTCTCGTCACAGGCGAGGAAAGAACATATACTCATCGTCTTCGAGTTTTCGAAAATTCAACATTGAACAGTAGTTGGTAGTAAGGCACGATCAGTGCCGTGAGCGACAATGTATGCACGCCTAAGAACGCCACTAATCGTGGCTTACTACGAACGTCTACTTCAAAATTATGAGATGATCGTTTTTCGAAATCTCGATGATAAAAGGTATAAGTTCATTATAATTCATCCAATTCCGACATTAAACACATACTCAGTATAGTGCCCCCATAAAAAGTAGGACAGTATATTACTGGAGTATTCGGGAAGCAA
>CAZTTH010000008.1:0-81635 GCA_964615975.1 uncultured Lentisphaerales bacterium
CAAACATTCCTGATAGACTGATTCGAGGAAACCGCACCCTTTCTCGTTGTACACCGCGAAACATGCCCCCATGATCTGGTAACATTCGTCCGGGTAAATCAGTTCGCTCATGATGATTCTCCTGCTAATGGTTACGATTATGTTTGTGCCCGCTAATCACGCGAATCACACGAATTTATTTGCCTTCATCAGGAAGTGTAGGTTTGAATGAACCATTTTTTCTTATTTCATTGGCGTCATTGGCGTGATTCGCGGGCAAGTTTTATTCGCTGATCAGCATCATTAAACCAAAACCACGATGCCGACCTCGTCCAAGCGCCATCGTCTTAGCTTCAATGGGGCCACGTATTTTCTGACGTGGAAACGCAGGGATTTAATTTCCGCGGCATTGACCAGGTCTAGCTTCAATGGGACCACGTCTTTTCAGACGTGGAAACCGCTTCACCTTGAGATATTGCCGTGGACGTTCGGCTGGCTTCAATGGGGCCACGTATTTTCTGACGTGGAAACTGTTGCGGGTAAAGGTACTGGCGCTCTACGATACCATGCTTCAATGGGGCCACGTCTTTTCAGACGTGGAAACCGCTTCCTCGGTTGCGTGATTCCCGTAATACTGCGTGCTTCAATGGGGCCACGTCTTTTCTGACGTGGAAACTATGTTACATTTAACTGTCCTGTTACCAGTGTGTTATAACTACAATTGCGAGCGATGGCTATCTTCACGGTTAATTTTCCAAAATCAAGAGCTGACAAATTCTCTGTCCGCACACCCCCATGATCCAGTAACATTCGTCCTGGTAAATCAGTTCGCTCATGATGAATCTCCTGCCAATGGTTACTATTTTGTTTGTGTCCGCTAATCACACTAATCACACGAATTTATTGGCCTTCATCAGGAAGTGTAGGATTGAATGAATTATTTTTTTCCTCTCTCATTCGCGTCATTGGCGTCATTCGCGGGCAAGTTTTATTCGCTGACTGGCATCATCAGACCGAATCCACGATGCCGGCCTCGTCCAAGTACCAACATCCCTTCAACCGGTCGTTTAAAAATGATTTCGGCATGATAACGCGGGGTCTCATTGAGATACCCTTTCACGCGATATTCCAACGCCCTATCTGTTTTGGGTACAATTGGTCCGCGGAAAGCCGCGATGGAATCGATATCAGTGTCATCAAATCCTGCCTGCTTCAGAGCGCGCCAAATAAGTGGTTCCGCACCCCGTCCCCGCCGCATAAGTCCAGTTAATATGATTGGAGTGACAGAGCGCCAAACCCGACAGGCTTTGTGAGTGAAAAGACTGAGAACAGAATCATGCAAACCTGCCATTTTCAAATATCCGATCTTCACGGAATTGTCCAGAAGTACCGCACCGTTAATCCCATGAGTCACGCTCTCGAACAACTCTCTGGCAGTTTTATCCTGACAACCGAATCCAATAACGAGAACACGGCGAATAAGACCATCCGCAACACCGGTTTCGTGTAGACTGGGAATCGGAACACAGGCTATATGAGCTCCATTGTGCTGTTGGTCGCCATCATGACCAGAGATCATGGGTGTGGTCAGTTCTTCCCCATAATACTCGCGAAACGCGGGATGCGCAGCCAGCCATTCAATCATGGCATGCCTTACCATCGCGGCAGGTTGACATAAATCGCGTGGATAATAACGAAGTCGTTCGTCTTCGTTACGCCACATTTCAAACAACGCCATTGGCGCATCCATAATTATCGTTGTTGATGGGCGGTAATGCACTCTTCGGGATGGGATCATGACATTATCTTTTGAATCTCCATTTAACCATGCATTATATCGCTGTTGATAAGCCTGCAATGCGCCGACTGTAGGTGATGTCCATTTCCCATCATTGGTTGGGGAAGGAAGCTGTATCTGAGATTCAGCAGCGGAGACCGCACCATCATCAACAATTTCACCACATGCATAAACGGTATCCTGATGCTGCCCCAGATGGGTAATCAATTTTGCCATGGAACAAATCACCTGGGCATTGTTTTGGGCTTCCAGATTACGCTCAAAGCGCCAGCGATACTGCAATGTATTATCATCGGGAAATATCTTTGCCAAAAATGATTTGGCGGTGCGAATATGACCTGAATTAGGAAGGTGTGATTGGAGTAACTGATTATCGTTATTGGGAACAAAGTTTGTAATGCCTCTTCCCGATTCACTCACCGATGGTATTGCTATTTCGGGTGGATTCAACGTTTCCAGCCATTGTAAAGCATGGTCGCGCTTCTCTGTATGAATCAAGTTATAAACACCACAATGACTGCCAGCGATCAGTGCTTGGAATAACCGCGAAGGTGATGGTGGAAATTCCAACTCTTCATCATTTATTCGTCCATGATATCGTTTCGCAGCAAAAGTTACTGACAGATTCAGTAACATGTGAGATCTCCTTTACTTTTTCGTTTTGGATGGTTTTACTTGCTTCACTTTTTCAAGTCCGGCCTTAACTGCCTTATCATCGAAATCAACTATCTTGTCTTCACCAATACCGAAGTCTGTAGTTACATTTTTAACATAATTATAAATGTACTGCTTATTCCACTCAAAGTTTCCTTTCCTGCCGGTAGGATAAATCAATTGTGATGTTGATTCTTGACAACACAATAAACATCCTTCTCGCAAATCATAATTTGTTTGAACACGAGCAGCGACCAAAGACAATCCGAGCAGATAGCGTCGCAATTTCAAGGTTTCAATCGTGTTTATTTTACCGTTTTCGGTAGCCCCTAACGCACGTAATCGTACCAGATTGATTTGGGTTCGACGCACAATTTGACCAAATACACGTACCCCGCCATGGGTATTAACAGCAGGAGCTGAACGCAACCCCAGTTTCGATAAAGGGTCTTTTCCATCCGCAGCCTTTCCTGAGCTCTCGTGTGCTTCAATTTCATCTGTGGAAATTTCATCTTCAAGTCCTAATAATGTTGGATCGAAAGCAGGATTGAATTGAGCTGATCGTTTTACTATGGCAACGTTTGTCGCTCGAATTGTAGAAGAAAGCATCCGGCCAAACTTGTACAGTGTTGTTTCTGGACGAGAGTCCCAAAATCCGAATATAAGTGAAGTCGGCGCCAGTTTGGCAAGTGGCAGAGCATTTGCATGATCTTTTAACGCTTCGATCGCTTTTGTGACATTGAATCGAAGCCCAGAGAATCGAACCGCACCATCAGCAATTCGATGCCCTACATCCAGAAGATTAGCGCTAACTGTATCATTCAATTTGATCGTGATCTGTGGAACCAACTCAGATAGTGGCATCTGTTTGAATACTGATTCCATGCGATTTGCTTGTGAGCCGATGCTATCAATCAAACAGGTGTTTTTCTCGAATCCAGCTTGGGCAGCTTGTTGCAAACTTAGATTATCTTCCAGAATATCAATCTGATATGGATGGGACGCAGTTTTACTAACAGCATACGTTGGGGGAAATATAATGGCATCTTTCCCTTCAGAAGGTTCAAGGATTTCCGTTAATGTGATTGCTAACGGCAAATCGGTATCCTTAAGCCAATCCACCGATTTTATGTATTCATCATATTGTTCGATATTGAATTCTGATGACATATCAATTTCCTCCTGATTTTTTAAGGGTTGGTGTTAGTTGTTAAGTTTCCAGGTATTTAAAGTTGCCATATTAAAGTTTGAATACCTATCGCGGTATGCCCGTTCTGCTTGCAGTGGGATCACCGCATCATTGTCGATCGCGGCACCGAAGGCTGCTATTCGCGCCAATTGAATCGGAAGCGGGGGTTTCCATAAAGCATACCGAAAAATCTTGTTTTCAATCCAACCTCGAGAAGAGGTAATACCACCGCTCTGGCGATTCCGTGGCGGAAAGAAATGTTGAGCGGCAATAGTCGCCAATGATTCGGAGAATGGGAAAGTTGGAATGTCAAGATTCAAATCATTCGCTGAAAAGCCGGTATCCAATGCATTTCGCGAAGCACGTGGATCAAATCCAAACCTTCCCTTCATTCCAATCGATAATTCAATAAGTTGTGAAATTTTGATAATTTGATTTTGTTTATGTAAGATTGCGGCACAGATCGTCATTGCACGGCTGATTTTATCAGCGGTTTGTTGGCCAGCATACATTTTCCAGCCACTTTTCATTTTGATTTTTTGCTCTGGTGTAAGTGTCTCATACCACCAATCCAATGTCATTACGATCGTTTTATTGTGCAGATGAAACGAAGGCTTGAGAGAAATAACTTCATTACCTTCACTGTGGTTGCGATCACTCGCATCACAATCTTCCTCTGGATTGTCATCTTGAGTTTCATCAAACGTCTTTTCTGGTTTATCCTCATTAGATGATAGTGCATTAACTTGCCATTGGCTCCAATCAGTAAGCGTTCGTGTCAGGCAATCAAGTAATGATGTTTCGGCGATTTCACTTTCAATCCAGAAGCAAGGATGTGGTTCGAGAATCCACCAACTGGTGGCACTGAAATCAAAGCGCGCCAGAATTTCGAAGACCCCGCAACAAGCGAGATAGTTGACCGGATTCAAGGGATTCACCTGAATATTGTATTTCATATCTCACCACTGTTTAAATCTCGTGATGCAAGGGCATCCGCGGCTTTGAGAATCGCTTCAAGATAAGCCAATTGCCACCAGCCATATTCTCGTTGCAGACGATTGAAACGAAGCATGGTTTCGCGGGCAATACACTGATTGATCGGTGGAGGGAGATTCCGATCGTATGCTCTTGCCGGAAAGTGGGGGCGGGCGAAGCCGTGATGCGCCGCGATCAAATGCAGGATCAACTCACGATGAGGATGAATATTGAGGGATTCATCAACAAGTGAATCAATCAATGATCCGAATTCATGGCGATACCCCTGATTGAAACCGTGATCGAACATATTGCCTTTGGATTTTGCCAACGGGGTGATTTCGAATTCGTTGTTGCCGATCGCTTTCTGCCACCACTCACGGGTTTTACCAAGGTCGTGCCTGAATCCGGCGGCAGCTACCGCTTCGCTGAGGGCTTTCGGTAATCCTATCTTCCCGGCAAGTAAATGTGCATATTTCCCAACAGCGGAATTGTGTTCTTGAACGGTAACCTCAGCCATTTCAAGCGAATTAACCTCATCCGGATTTTCGTCTATAAAGTCATCCAGATGCAACCGCTTATACAAATAAGCGATCGAAATAGCTCTCTGGTCATCTGTTATAAAGGTTTGTTTTAACTCTTTCCAGTTGACGCAAACTCCACACCCTTTGTATGCTATTAAAATCTCCTTTAATGATGCAAATTCCTGTGGCACTGCTGATCCATTATTCAACATCCAAACAGAAAATTTATTGGCGGCCTGATATTCAATCCGGATTCGTGTCCACTCAGATCCGACCACATCAATCACCGTCTTTAATTCTTTTGGCTGTTTATCAAGAGGATTGCCGTCAACATCCAAACCGCCGACACAGCATGGCAGTATAACGGTAGAAAATGATAGTTTGGAAAAGAGAAATCTTTCTTCCTTTAATTGCTCACCGGAAAAACCATTGGCTTCGTTACTGGAATTAATGATGACAAATGGTTTTTGCGGGAACTTTTTAGTCAATTCTTTTAATAACTTTTCAGCGCGATAAGTGGCGATGTTGGCACGTTCCTGCGGTTGAATTGGAATGATTGTCACCAACTCTACAGCCTGCTGAATCTGCTCATTGATGGTTTCTTCAGTAAGATTTATATGGTCGAGTTCAGCGCGCCAAACCAAAGTCGTTTGCGCTCTTTCGTCGTCAATTACGCCGCGCAGCCAGTAATGTACCAGCGGACGTGGATATTCATCCTGCTTAAGCGAAGTCATCGCCCAATCATCAACCCGCGCATTATCCAATGGCGGCTTCACAGGAATATCAGGCAATGCATTGGGGTTGGAGGTAAGCAATCCACGCAAGGCCAATGGAGATGCATTGACACCGTCGACCTCTCTCGTTATCGATTTAAGTGCCTGCCATGTGAAGTAAACCTTTTTATCTTCTCTTGTAATGTTCTTAAATCCAAATTCAGTGCCCTTCTTTTCAAATGCGTTTTTTTCTTTCGTTTTCACCCGAATTTTTTGCTGAAGTTCCTTTTTCAATAATTTGTCAGCGTTGGAATTCTTTATGCGCAAATGAAGCGTTTTGATATCTTTCGCTAATTTTGTGAGAATCTGCTTTTTTTCATTTACTTTTTGCATATCCGATCCAATAGCGTTGAGTCCAAACTCATCAATCAACACTGTTATCTTGGCATCCGTTAATCCAAAACGATTAATACGCCCGATCCGCTGGATCATGCTGTCAAGCGTCGACAAGTCGCATAAACCATGATCGGCATCCAGATTGATCCCGACTTCAGCACAAGATGTCGCTATCAAATAATGCGTTGGTCGCGGTGTTTCCCTGTCACGTTCTGGTAAAAATACTCTGAATTTATCAAGTTTGACTAATACATCACGTTCAGCGCTTCGCATTTCCCCGGTAATTTTCAGAATCCGATCCTCAATGGACTTACGAGCTTCCGCTTTTTCATTTTTACTGATTGTAGATTCAGTCATTCGCAAAAGCTTTTCAGTCAGCATTTCAACTATCCGATTCACCAATTCAACTGTCTGAACAAAAATGACAATCGATTGAACTGAAGCACTACCTTCTTTTACTTCGTGTTCTATGGCACGATTCACCAAGCAATCAGCAAAGGCCTCATCAATTTCCCTAGGAGTTGCGCCTTTATCAGGGGTTTTTGCCTTGGTCAGTTGATTGAATGGAAGCCATTCGATGTGTTTTTTCGCGTGCAGGCGAAGTCTCGCGGTTTCACTATTCTTACATTCTTTCAGCGCATCAATTTTCAATACCTTCCCTGATCCACTGAGCGTTGCAGAAAGTGACATGAGATAAAATGGACGCAACAATGCGGTATATTGAACCGCTTCTCTTATCTCATAAAGTGTTGAGACAAACACCGGTGACAAATGGGCCTCATCAATTACCACAAATGTATCCTGCCCCAGAAGACCGGCTTGCAAACTGCGGTGATTGATGCCGACTTTGCCATATCCTGAAAACAGTAGTCGGCTGCCAATCATATCAACTGTGCCGATGATGATAGCTGGACGTGATGGATCGAAAAACCATTCGCGATTATCAGCTTTTTGTCCGCGCAATGTTGAAAGAGCTAACAACGATTCCTTTCCAAGCAGAGAAGTTTCCTGAAGTATTTTTACAAAATTGTGGAGAGGATGAATCGGCTCAGAGGCAGCGTGGGTGAGTTTTTTTAGCAACCCTTCTGCTTCTTCTGATGCTTGGTCAACAATGACGCGACGATCGACAACATAAACCAATCGCAAGGGTATTTTTCGCTCCTGTTCAGATGATCCGAGACCTAGCGCTATAAGCCAGATCGCCATCACCGAAGTTTTGCCCAATCCTGTTGGAATATCACAGGCATCCGGGAATTCTCCGTGGTGAAATTTAAGAAATAATTGTTCCTGCCATTCAAATGGATCATTCCCGGTCAAACATTTGAAGTATTGCCTGAAATCATTCATCACATATCTCAAGTAATTGAAGCGATGGGCAGCGGAAAACAGATTACCAAAACTGAGCTGAAACAGTTCCAGTTGCGGGATAACTTATTGAGATCAGCGTGTTGGGCAAATTGATTCACAAATTTTTCAGTTGTCACGGATTTGTTTGGGCCCGCCAATCACGCTAAGCACACGAATTGTTGATGTTAAGCAGATAAGAGTCAAACAAAATTATTGGCCTTCTGGAAAGGTAAGATTGAATAATCTATTTCTCTCCGCTTTCTTTCGTGTCATTCGTGTCATTCGCGGGCCTCTGTACCCTTGAATTACACATTCAGCGGGAATCGCATGCGACTGAATGGTCGGTCAAGTTAAAATTGGCGTTGGAGAAATTCCCTGATGCCGATGGCTTCGGTTTCGGCAGCGAGGGGATAGGATGTTCCCTGGGGAATCACAAAGTAGCGGTGGGTAGCCTGGATATCCTCGCACCCCAGAATAAATCCCTTGCTGAGAACCGGCGACAGGGTGCGTTTGATATCAATGGCAATCCGCTGTCCCCGGGGTCCACATAATACCAAGTCGATTTCGGCGCCGGCGCCGGTGCGATAGAAATAATATTCCCAGGTCTCGCCGACATGAGCAATTATGTTTTCGATGACGAACCCTTCCCAGGAAGCGCCGCAGATCATATGACCGAGCAGCATATCCAAGCTGGAGGTTTTCAGAAATTCATGGACGATACCGGAATCACGGATGTAGATGCGTGGTGATTTGATCAATCGTTTAAGAGAGTTCCCCGACCAGGCGCGTAACTGTCGCACCATATACAAATCTGTAAGAACATCGAGATAATGACGAATGGTATTGCCGGAAATACCCAGACTGCCTGCCACTCGTTCGGCATTTAACAAGCCGCCCTGATTATGCGCCAGCATATTCCAAAATAATCGAACCCGCTCACCCGGCAGACGCGGCATGAGCAAGGGAATATCCCGTTCAGTATAGGTGCGAATAAACTGCTGCCGCCAGAGGCTGCTTTGCGACTCGGAATCCGCCAGATAACTTTCGGGAAATCCTCCCCGAAACCATAGTCTTTCCACGATATTCATTTCCTCTTCACCGAATGACATAACGACTTCAGACAGGTGAAACGGTGTCAGTTCCAGATAGCCTATGCGGCCGGCCAGAGATTCCGATGATTGTTTGAGCAGATCAGGAGAAGCCGAGCCAAGGATGAGAAAGTGTCCGCTCATTTCGCCATTCTGTTTGCGTTGATCCACCAGCGCGCGCAAGAGGGTAAAAAGGTTGGGCGCGCGCTGGATTTCGTCGAGAATTATCAGTTGATTGGCGAATCGGCGGAGATACAACTCCGGCTCGGCTAATTTGGATTGGTCCGAATCCAGTTCAAGATCAAGATAATGACACGGTTTGTTAACTGCCTTGCGCAGCGCTAAAGCGAGTGTGGTTTTTCCCACTTGCCTGGGACCCAGCAGGGCAACAACCGGAAAAGTTGCCAGATATTGTAGCAGATCAGCTTGTATTATACGATTTATCATTATTGCAAATATTAAGTCAGACTTAAGATTTGCAAGGCAGGGCTGGAGTTTTTTGCCCGCTAATCACACTAATCACACGAATTTTTAAAAAAGTCGAGGGCAAGAGAATTTATTGGCTTTTAGGCCGGCATGATCGAATCATCGTTTTCTTTCCTCTCTCATTCGCGTTATTGGCGTCATTCGCGGGCTGATCTGCTTTCTGGTTATTTTTTAGCGGTAATCACCATCCGCTCCCATTCGAGTTTGGGATAATGCCCGAAATTCACCAGCAACCCCAGTTCGCATCCACTGGCATTGAGGTAGTTCAACACTTGCGCCCGGTACTCGTCCACCAATCCCGCCGCCGCTTTAATTTCGAGAATAATGCCATCGTAACAGACAAAATCCGGGGTAAAGGTCTGTTTCAATTTCCGCCCCTTGTATGTCAATTCGAATCTCACTTGCGGATTGAAAGGAATGGCTTGTAAGGCCAGCTCGATCTCCAAACATTCCTGATAGACTGATTCGAGGAAACCGCACCCTTTCTCGTTGTACACCTCAAAACACGCTCCCATGATTTGGTAACATTCGTCCGGGTAAATCAGTTCGCTCATGATAAATCTCCTCTTGATCCTTACTTTTATGTTTCTGCCCGCGAATCACACGAATTTATTGGCCTTCAGGAAGGGTAGGATTGAATGAACTATTTTTTTCCTCTCTCATTCGCGTCATTGGCGTCATTCGCGGGCAAGTTTTATTCGCTGATCAGCATCATTAGACCGAATCCACGATGCCGGCCTCGTCGATGCACCAACACTCCTTCAACCAGTCGTTTGAAAATGATTTCAACTGGTCTGGGGCTGGATCTAACCTCCAAGCTAAAGTATTTAATTTGCCAAATCATTTCCAACTTGGGTAGATTGCTACTTGGCCTGCCCGGTTGTAATTAGACACTTGATTAGTAATTATCGAAAAATTTTGTACACTCTCTACTACTAAACAAATCTTGGAAAGATTACTTTTAATCAATCGATATACATATTGATTAATGAGATATGATGAGATGAAAAAATGAATACTGTTACCTTCCTGCAAATACAACATTTAGTTGACAGAATCGTTAAGGAGTTTGCTCCCGAACGAATAATCTTGTTCGGTTCATACGCTTCCGGACACCCCACCCCGGATAGTGATGTGGATTTATTTATCGTCATACCATCATCACGGAATTTTACCGAGCAGGCACTGGATATCCGCCAGCGGATCAATTGTGATTTTCCCTTGGATTTAATTGTGCGTTCACCGGAAGAAATACGCCGCAGATTAAAGGCTAAAGACAATTTTTTTACTACTATCTTAAACGAAGGCAAGACGTTGTATGAATGTAGTCGTTCGGGAATGGATTGATAAAGCAGAAGGAGATTTGACAACAGCGATTCGTGAAAACCGTGCCCGCAGGAATCCTAATTATGATGCCGTCTGCTTTCATTCACAACAATGTATCGAGAAAGATATGAAGGCCATCTTGCAAATGCATAACGTAAATTTTCACAAGACTCATGATCTCAATGTATTATTAAATGAGTGTTTGGTTTATTATCCTTTATGGGAATCGTATCGCAACGCACTAAAAATGTTAACACAATATGCCACAGTTTTTCGGTATCCTGGAGAGTCGGCTACCAGGGAACAGGCAAAAAAAGCAGTTACGATGGCAAAGCAATTCCATCACGAAATTCACTCGATCTTGCACAAAAAGTTTGGAGATGAAGTACCTGATACCATTGGAGAAGAATAAGTGAGGCCTCGTTTCCCCGCATATGAATTTTCGGGATTTTTCGTATAGACCAAAACGTCGGACATTCAGCCCGGCTTGACCTGATTGGCGCAGGCTCCCGACTTTTCAATCGCGGCAATATTCTCCAGGGTGGTCCGGGCGATGTTCTCCAGGGCATTGCGGGTAAAAAACGCCTGATGTCCGGTAATCACCACATTGGGAAAGGTCAGCAGGCGGGCAAAGACATCATCCTGCAATACAACACTGGATAGATCCTCAAAAAACAAATCGCCCTCTTCCTCATAGACATCCAGTCCGAGATAACCGATCTTGCCCGACTTCAAGCCCTCGATCACCGCGGCGGTATCGATCATGGCGCCGCGGCTGGTGTTGATCAGCATCACCCCGTTCTTCATGGCGGCAATCGCCTTTTTATCGATCAGGTGATGGGTTTTTGGCGTCAGTGGACAATGGAGAGTGAGGATGTCCGCAACGGCATAGACCTCAGGTAAATCGGTATATCGCAGTCCAATCTTTTCCGCATCCACATGCGGAACGAGATCATAGGCAACCACCTGGCAGCCAAATCCGCGCATGATTCTGGCCACTTCAATGCCAATTTTGCCAGTGCCGATCAGCCCGACAGTCAGACCGTGAAGATCAAACCCCAACAGACCGTCCAGGACAAAATTGCCGTCGCGCACCCGATTATAAGCACGGTGAATCTTGCGATTGAGGGTCAGGATCAATGCGGCGGTATGTTCGGCGACGGCATATGGCGAGTAATCCGGCACTCTGACCACCTTTATTCCATGGGTTTCCGCGGCTTTTAAATCGACGTTATTAAAGCCGGCACAGCGTAAGGCGATCAGACGAGTCCCGCCCGCCGCCAATGCCGCCACAGTAGCCGCATCGAGGTGGTCATTAACAAAGACACAGACCACGGGAAAGTCTCTGGCCAATGCTGTCGTTGCCTGATTGAGATGAGTTTCAAAAAACACCAACTCATGGTGGTAATTGACATTGGCGGCTTCCAGAAACCGCTGATCATAGGGTTTGGTGCTGAATACTGCTAGTTTCATTTCTTCGCCTCCTTTTAATTATACAGATAAATGAATTTGATCGAATTCTTTTATCTCCAATGATTCGGCCTATAGTATCAAACCATATTATTATTGCCAGCAAGAACGCAACCTCATTCATAACATTATATCGCTTCACATGTCTATTGCCGAACTAGAACAACTGAACCTGCAAACTCCCATCGAACACCTGCCCGATACGATCTGGGATGTGGTGATTGTGGGCGCCGGACCCGCAGGCGCTTATGCGGGAATCTGTCTGGCGAAAAAAGGGCTAAAACCCTTGCTGATCGACTCCTGCGCGTTCCCTCGCGACAAACCCTGCGGGGACGGCTTGATCGCCGACTCACTTAAATGTCTGGACAAGGTGGGATTATTGGAAACGGTGCAATCGTTGTCATTTACCACTAATTCATTGCAGGTCTACAGCCCATCCGGACATCATGTTGCCATCAAGGGCCAGTTTCTCACCCTGAAACGGCGTTACCTCGATACCCTCATCGTTCAGGAGGCGGTGCGCGCCGGCTGTCGTCTGCTCCAGGGGACAGTGCAATCAATCGTTTCATCTCCAGATCATAATCAGTTGGAAATCGCCGGGACTTCGACAGCAGTCAAAGCCCGCGTCGCGGTCATCGCCACCGGCGCCACCATCACCCTGGCACAAAAACAGAACCTGGTGACCCGCCGTCAACCCAGCGGAGTCGCGATCCGGGGGTATCTCCGGTCAAAGTATCGCCTGGATGATCTGGTCATTTCCTATGATCGCTCGATCCTTCCCGGTTATGCCTGGATATTTCCCCTCACGAATAACGAATACAATGTCGGCTGCGGCGCGTTTTACCGCAATGAGCATGATACCATGCGGCTGAAAGAGGTGTTCAAAACTTTTATGGCGGAATTCCCGATTGCCAAGGAACTCCTCGCCCAAGGTGAAATGATTTCTCCCTTGCACGGCTGTCCATTGCGCTGCGGCTTGACCGGGACAACGTATGGCAATGGCGGATCGCTGCTGGTCACCGGAGAAACCATCGGCACCACCTTCCCCTTCACCGGTGAGGGAATTGGGAAGGCAATGGAAGTCGGGGAAATGGCCGCGACAGTTATCGAGGAAGCATTGGCGAAAAACGATTTTGCTTTATTGAATTCATATACCAGCCTGATCAATGGATTACATCCCCGTTATGACGGGTATAAACTGGCGGAAAAGTGGTGTTCGAATCGTTATTTCCTTGATTACGCCACCAAGTTAGCCGCCAAGGATGCCAAAATGCAGGAAGCTCTGAACGGGGTGGTAAACGAAACTGTTGACCTGAGAGAAAAGTTCACCTTTACCAATGCCCTGAAGATCTGGTTGCGGAATTGAGGCAGCGCCAGGCAATTTAGGGTTGCCGAAATATACTGAACACAATCGGGTTTTAATCAAAACTTGTATGATT
Organism: uncultured Lentisphaerales bacterium; assembly: GCA_964615975.1. Taxonomy (GTDB): domain Bacteria; phylum Verrucomicrobiota; class Lentisphaeria; order JABSQK01; family JAJFLO01; genus CAZTTH01. The sequence continues at coordinate 13,385 of CAZTTH010000008.1, forward strand.
ACCAGCCCAATTGAAACAGCGGTGTGCGAAAATCCGACTGCTTGCAGTCTATAACCGACCGCCATCACTGGAAATCTTGCTTTTTTAACCGCCAATAATGATTTTAATTTTCATCTCGGTTTGGCGTTTCTCCAAGAGTATTTTATCCCTATGAACCCTGCGTATGATGCCATCTTGATTGTCTCGTTCGGCGGACCGGAAGGGCCCGACGAGGTGATGCCTTTTTTGGATAATGTCCTGCGCGGCCGCAATGTACCCGAAGCGCGCAAACTGGCAGTGGCGGAACATTATTACCATTTCGGCGGAATCAGTCCCCTTAATCAGCAGAATCGGGAGTTGATTGCCGCTCTCCGGGCAGAACTGGATGAGGCTGGCATCGATCTGCCGCTGTATTGGGGCAATCGCAATTGGCATCCCCTGCTCACCGACACGCTGCGGCTAATGGGTGATGCCGGGATCAGGCGGGTCCTGGCTTTATTTACTTCGGCATATAGCAGCTATTCCGGCTGCCGTCAGTATCGGGAGAACCTCCAAGATGCCAGGACCACCGCCGGACGACCTGATATGGTTGTCGATAAAATCCGGGTCTTCTTTAACCACCCCGGTTTTATTGAAGCGAACACCAACCATATCCGGGCGGCCATGACTTCATTGCCGACGCTGGACAAATCCCATACCGCCCTCGTCTTCACCGCCCACAGCATACCCCTGTCCATGGCACAGGGTTGCGCCTACCAAAAGCAATTGCGGCAAGCGTGCAAGCTGGTCACCGCAGCGCTGGTTTGGGACGATTGGGATCTGGTTTATCAAAGCCGCAGTGGTCCACCCCATCAGCCCTGGTTGGAACCGGATATCCTTGACCATTTGCGGCGGTTGCACGAAGCAGGGACACAAGCGGTGGTGATTTCGCCGATCGGCTTCATTTCCGATCATCTGGAAATCCTCTTTGACCTTGACACCGAAGCCCGGGAATTATGTCAGGAGCTCGGCATGACCATGGCGTTGGCCAAAACCGCCGGCGCTCATCCCGCCTTTGTGGCCATGATCCGCGAATTGATCGAAGAACGGCTGGGGTTGCGCGTTGACCGCCGTGCCCTCGGCCAGCTTGGTCCCTGGCATGATGTGTGTCCGGAAAATTGCTGCCTTCCAACCTCTATGAAATAGTGATCAGCGGCTTGGCTGAATTTACTGTCATGGATGAAAATCCAACATAATTAAAAGCATAACCCCCAGCTGGTATGTGTTTAATTATGGTCCATCGCTCAGGTTGACCCTGATTTTCCACGGCGCTTGTCTTCATTTCCTGCACTGTTTTGCCCGGCCTTCCGTTTATCGAAGTAGGGTTGCCATTTGGTGCCGTGCTTAGAAGATACAAATGACTTTGGCGCAACAGCATGCTTCTCGATGATGACGCAGAACGGGTAGAAATGGATCGAATGGATTGACTTCTGGAACTCATTCAAGTCGCCAAAGTGATTTAGCTGGTCAACGAGACTGGTCGCGTAGGCGGAAAAATCATTCCCCTTTCCATGCACGTCTTCACAAAAATACACCCCGCCGCAACGCAAATGTGGAAGCATCTCTTCAAGCGTTATGCGCTGTTGCTCAGGTGTATGGCCGCCATCGTCGATCAAGATATCGATCGGAGGAGTATTTACTCTAAAGGCTTTCCAAAAGCTCCTATCAGCCTGGTCACCGATGCGCACGCTTATGTGATCGTTTTCGTAGGACTTACAAGTCTCATTTATATCAACACCGTATATGTGACATTGGGGGCCGAAGTAGGATCGCCACATATCGAGGCTGCCGCCACTGTAGACGCCGATTTCCAATATATTAACCCTTCGCGCAACGAACTTTGAGAAGTGCCGTTGATATATCTCAAAGTAATGCCGCCATTTCCATATTCCGTGTCCTTCAGTATGATTCTCGAAGTAATCTCTCAGCGGATTTGCTGGCGGCAGTGCGGTTTCAACTGGTGCCCCGCCCTGCTCACGATACCGCGAAACATATTGCTCGGCCGTGAAGCGCGATGTTATCTTCCCCAACAGCACCAAGAAGAGCTTCGGAGAGGAAATGCCCGCAACCGCGAGGTTCCTGGCTTTTCGTAGATATCGTTTCATTGTGCGTTTTACCTTGTTGCCAAATTTATCTTACTGAATACCTACTATTTGCGTTTGAGTCAAACTGTCAATTCATCCTGGGAATTCTGCTTGTACTTGAGTCATTGAATCAACATTCCCCCTCCGCGTCTCGGCGCCTTGGCGTGATGATCATCATCTTTCGAACTGATTGCTATAAAAAAATATTCGTGATCGCGTAATAATTTGACTGATTACGAATCGGGATACTTAAGAATATGGAATCATTACCTGCTTTCAATAAATATTCAGAAAATCGTTATGGCTTATCATCGTTCCCGAACATCGGCGCCAGCTCAAACATCGGTATTAATTGTTTTTTTTCGCTGATATGAAATTATTTTTAGGTGATTAATTGTTATCAGCGTATCATCGCATCACCATATCTATTATTATGAGGACAACAATAACCATTGATGATGATGTATTTGAAGCAGCTCGAGCGCTGGCGCAAGCATCTGGCATAAGGCTTGGTCAGGCTCTTTCATTGCTGGCTCGGCGAGGATTGCGCGTTTCACTCGATAGTGCGAAAAAGCGTGGATTGCCTGTTTTTAAAGTCAACCAGGATGCCAGGATTATCCCAAATGATCTCGCCTGTAAAATGATGGCAGAAGAAGCAACGTGAAAATCAGCCCGATTGGATACGAATGTGGTTCTGGCGTTAGGATGGCTGAATCCTCAAGGTCAGCATCAGGCACATTTATGGTTTGCAATACAGTCAAAAAACGGCTGGGGCACTTGTGCTTTAACCCAACTTGGTTTTATTCGGCTCTCCGCCAATCCGGCAGATACAGAAAGTGCCGTTACTCTCCAAGAAGCTGCTGGTTTGTTAAAACAATGGACCTAACTGAATTCCCATTATTTCTGGGATGCTCCACCAGCAGATAATCCAACCATCTTCTCCCGTGCCATAGGGCATCAGCAAATCAATGACGCCTGGTTGGTGGAAGTAGCCCGTCATCACTCAGGAAAGCTGGTCACATTTGACCTCCGCCTGTCAGCCCACTCTAGCGAATCAGGGTTGGTCGAGGTAATTGAAACCTGAAACAACTTTCAGGGATATGAAAATTTTATTAATCCGGTAGTAGAGTCAGACATATGATCCCAGACTGAACTGACACCGTGGTTAAAATTCTTCCCCGAATTCCTCGCCCCTGATCGCTGAATTGCCAGTGATCGGCCATGCGCCCGGATTTGCCAAGGTGATCGAATTTAAGCCCGAATCCAGGTACTCAAAAAGTCCAACCGCGTTACTCAGATGGAGAATCCTTAGGTAAAGTGATTGAAAACATCATCAAGCTTGTTAATTTTACCCCCTTCATTGCGAAATTATAATACGACAATCAGGCGATAAAACAGGATTGAATTATCAACTTATGAAACGTCTACTATCAGCGCTTAAAGCCTTCTGGCACATCCTTTGCGGTCGCGAAGAGGCTCCCCCTGTCCCGGTTCAACCAGAGTCAGTAAAACCAGCAACTGCTCCGGCAACACCTGCAGCGGCGATTACCGCCGCATCCAAATCAGCTTCATCGGATAAACATACATTTCAACACGGCGCCATCTATGCCCTGGTGCTGTTGCAACGGCATGGCCGCCTGATTGATTTTCTTCAGGAAAAGCTGGACGACTACAGCGACGAACAAATCGGCACTGCCGTCCGTCAAATCCATCATGATTGCCAGGTGGTTTTCACCGAGAATTTTCACCTCCAGCGTATCCTGCCAGAGGAAGAAGGACAGCCCATAAAATTCGAAAAAGCTGTCGACCCTCTGGCAATCAAACTGACTGGCGCCATCCCCGCCGCGCCTCCCTACCAGGGGGTGTTGCGTCACAAGGGATGGAAGATTGGTAAAATTCATTTGCCGGAACGGAGCGGGAAAATCGATCCCCACATCATTGCCGCCGCGGAAGTGGAAATCGCTTGAATCGTATCCCGGGATTAAAGGATGATGATGGTGGTATAACTCATAAATAAACCGTTGAACTCATTAACCTGCGAACCTTATAACCTATTAACTCTTTAACCTCTTAACACTGAACCCCATTAACCTTTGAACCTTGAACTTTATTAATCCCATACCCCCATGTCACGTTATATCATCGGCATCGATTTAGGCACAACCAATATCGCCATATCCTATCTGGATCTGGAATCCGACACGCCCACAGTGGAACTCTTTTCCGTCCCCCAACTGGTGGCGCCGGGAGAGATCGATGCGCTTCCACTGCTCCCCTCATTTCTCTATCTCCCGCCCGAGGCGGATGTGGAACGCGGCATTTATGATCTGCCGTGGGCAGAGAAACCCCAACATTGTGTTGGCACGTTGGCGCGCAAGAACGGGCCGCTGGCGCCCGGGAAGGTGATTGCTTCGGCCAAATCCTGGCTGTGCACACCGACCGTCGATCGGCTGGCGCCGATTCTGCCGTGGGGTCAACCTGCGACGGCAGGCAAGATCTCCCCGATTGACGCGACCCGCTATTATCTCGAGCATCTCAAAGGCGCTTGGAACCAGCATTTTGCCATGGACGATTCCACCCTCGCATTTGAACAGCAAAAAATCATTGTCACCGTGCCCGCCTCCTTCGATGCCGTGGCCCGGGAATTGACGGTCAAGGCGGCGGAACTGGCAGGATTGACAATTAATTTGCTTGAAGAACCACAGGCGGCGTTTTACGCCTGGCTGCATGAGCATGAGAAGAATTGGCGCAAGATGGTGGCGATCGGCAAGCGCATACTGGTCTGCGATATCGGCGGCGGCACCACCGATTTCAGCTTGATTCAGGCGGTTGACGATAACGGCAGTGTCGGCCTTGAGCGGGTCGCGGTCGGCAATCACATCCTGCTAGGTGGGGACAACCTGGACCTGGCGCTGGCAGTCTATCTTTCCGAAAAACTCAAACGCGACAAGGGGATCAAGCTCGATCTCAATCAGTTCACCGCCATGACCCATTCCTGCCGAGAAGCCAAGGAGAAGCTGTTCTCGAGCGCTAAACCGAAACCGCAGAAAATCACCGTGCTGGGACGCGGCAGCAGTGTCATCGGCGGCACGATCACCACGGAACTTACCTTGGAGGAATTGACCACGGTGGTGCTGGAGGGATTTTTCCCCCCCTGCGAGCTAAGTGACCAACCGACAACACAAAAGCGACTGGGATTACGCGAATTCGGCTTGAATTACGAGTCCGATCCGGTGATAACCAAGCATTTGGCGGCGTTTCTTTCCCGGCACTCAGACACGGCGGGGGCCGCCGGCCTGCCAGAGATGATCCTCTTCAACGGCGGCGTCACCAAAGCCGACAGCATCTGCCAGCGCATCATCGACAACCTGAGAAAATGGCATGGCAACTCTGAAGCCTCGGAAATCACCGTTCTCACCGGCACGGATCCCGACACGGCCGTGGCGATCGGCGCCTGCTGGTATGGTCATGTCAGTATTGGCAAAGGCATTCGCATCAAGGCCGGCAGCGCGTTCTCCTATTATGTCGGGGTGGAATCATCACAACCGGCAATACCCGGATTTCAACCGCCATTGCAGGGACTGTGCGTAGCGCCATTTGGCCTCGAAGAAGGCAGCACTGTCGATATTCCCTACACCGGCCTGGGCCTGGTGGTTGGTGAACGCACCGACTTCCAGTTCTTCGCCAGCACTGATCACAAGGAAGATCAATGCGGTACGATCATCGCCGATGTCGAAGAAGCCGGACTGCACACCCTGCCGGTGCTGACCGCCGAACTGCCGGCGGATGAAGCCACCATCCCTGCCGGCACCCTCCTGCCTATCCGCCTCAAGACCGTGCTCACCGAAATCGGCACTCTGCAGCTCTGGTGCCTGGAAGAAAACGGCGACCGCCAGTGGCAGCTCGAATACGAACTCCGCGCCCGCGACGCGGATTAGAGTGGATGCAGTTCACCGTTTGGAACAACGCTATCTGGATCACCCAGGATGAAATTTTAATCCATCCAAAAATTTGCTTGGAAAATGATAATTTTGCCGTCACCATCTGACTACCATAACAGATATACTGCACATGAATGATGGCTATTCATCTTCCCGTCAGGTTGGGCAAGGCAGCTTAAGCTCGTAAGTCATCCAGGAATTCTGAGGCTGGTTCAATGCCTGTGACCAGTAAATGATCCCTTGCCCGTGTACAAGCGACATAAAGCAAGTGACGTTCAGTGTCGTAGACCTCTTGCAAATCGGCATCGTCACCGACTGTTTCAATACGTTCCTGTAAGGGGATAATCTCGTCATCACAGGATATCACGGCCACGGCGCGGAATTCAAGCCCCTTGGCCAGGTGCATGGTGCAGATCGATACATGACCACTGCTCGTCTCGACATGGTCATCGAGGATATTGAATGGCAAACCCGACTCCTTGACTGCATCTTGAGCTCGTTCCAGTTGCCCTGGTGAACGCACGAAGACGCCGAATTCATGGGGTAGGAGACCGGCTTTCGTGAGCTCGGCAATCCATGTACCAACAGAACTTATTTCGTCATTTTCACTCTTGAACACGCGAATGTCGGGTAATGGACCATTGAAGATCGAAATTGTATCGCTCCGATCTTCTCGATTGCCGTCCACATCAGTAACTTCCGGACCAAGCAGACGATCAGCTTGCTGGCGGATTTGATGGGATGTGCGATAATTGATTCGCAGCGTGCGGGAACGACCGCGGATATCAACACCGAGTGATTTCCAGGAGAAGGGTTGTTGGAAAATACGCTGACCAAGATCACCGGCAAAGAATAAAGCGTTGGAGCGCTCACCACCAAGCACGGCAAGGAAGCGGAGTTGTGAAACACTGAGATCCTGTGCCTCGTCAACAACTACAAAATCGAAGGGTAGCTTTTTGCTTTCCACCAATGTGGACGACAAGGCAGTGAAAATCCCCGCATGAGTGGATAACTTCCGCTCTTTCAATCCACTGCTGACCTGCTCAAAGATAGACCAGAGTACCACTCGTCGCTTTTCGGGCAGCCGGGTTTTGCGGCCAAGGCGGGCTACATCGCGGTAAGACTCCCATGTTTCCAATTGCCACGCATCGACGACTTGTTCCCATTCGGTAACCAGGAAATGCAGACTGAACTTGTGATCTCCCACCACTTTCGCCGCGACATTGAGCAATTCCCGCACGATATCACGAGTGGCCAGGTTCACCTTGCCACATTGTGATTTAAAGAGTCGGAGACCGATGGCATTCAGGGAGTAAACTTCAATGCGTTCGACAAGACGCGGTTCGTTGCCGACCAATCGTTTTAGCTTGGTACGAAGCGCATTTGCCAGCGTGTCGGAAAAGGTTGTGAGCAGGATGCGGGCATCGGGATAGGCGCGGGCCAGATACACTGCCCGATGCAACGCCACAATCGTCTTTCCGGTTCCAGCCGATCCTGAAACACGGGATGGTCCATTTTGGTCGCGTTCCACCCATTGACGCTGTTCGGGATGGAGAAAAACAGTCCACTTCTCCCAGGGGAAATCGAGAGCACATTGAAGCTCTTCGATATTGTTCATCACCCGGAAGCGGCGTTGCGCATCGGGGTGATCAAACGGACTTGCAATCGGCATGGCCGGTTGAATCACTCGCGGTTTGCCACCGGTGGCAAGTTCCAGGAGCGCTTCAGCCGCTTCCCCGGGCAGACGTTCCGCTAACAATAACAGGCTGTCTTCATTAACCTGGCGCACATCATTCAACCATTCTGCCGGCACGCCATAGCCAAGCAGTTCTTCATCGGAATTGGCGGTAAACAGGGGTGGTTTCGGTAGCGCCGGCAATTCCTGTTGCACATACACTGGTACATAGACCTCCTTCACCGTCTCGCGAATTTCCACGAGCTGAGCCGCCCCCGTCTTGGGATGCGTTTCCAGTTTCCGGCGTTGCGCCCAATTATAGGCTTTATCGTGGTGATCGACATAACAGAGCATCAAACTGGTACCGGTTTTGTGAACGATGAGCCGAATATCACTGGTTGCTCGAATCGACCAGAAGTTGGCATCTTTGGCGCCCTCAATACGATGGCATTGCATCCCGGGATTGAGGGGATTCATCTGCAGGTCAAATGCCGTTGTCTTGACCGCTTTCTGCTCATCGCCGGTCAGGCGTGCAAGGCTATCGGTGAAGGTGGCGGCAATGCGGAAGTTCATGAACTTTCCTCACCCGTCACTTACAATCGTTTTCAGTTTTCATCTCAGGATATCCTCGATATAACTCGGATCATTTAGCATAATGGCATTCCATAACAGTATCGGCGATCAGTTGTGCTATAGTCAGATTATCTTGATGAGAAATCCCATGAATTCCGCTATGAGACGGATCATTGTCTTCAGGTTCATGAATGAACTGCAACTGACGCGAATCATTCGATTCATTTTTTACAAAATTCCTGGTGTTTCCAACATTCACCACTGCAAACATACCCGTTGATGCCACATTGAATTTTTTAGCAAAAATTCGTCTTACTTCTTCAATTTCTTGAACACGAGAAGTTTTCTTGAGATATTCCAGCCAATTCACGGACAGATAAGTTTCATCATCTCGAAGCATGAATGAGGCACCGGTTGGTAGTCCAGTGGAAGGTGAAAGACTCCGAGGTTTACAATATCTTGAAACGTGATCGGAATCCTGGATAATGTCATTTCTCATTGATCGTCGTCCATCGTTCTGTATTGAAGGGCGTTATGAGTTGACGAAAATCTTTCATGCCACATTTTCCTGAATTCCTAATTATTCCGTCCTGAGACGGAGAAAATATCAAATAATTAAGGTTATAATCCGAAAGAAACTCAATGGTCAGATTTCGGGATTTATCTTTGCGCCATTGACAGATAATTGTCCCATTAGGGGATGCCATAATGTCAGGATGACAAAGGTCTTTATTCTGGGATAAAAATCGCAAGCAAGCGCCGACAGATGTTGCACTTAATTTCGTTTCCTCTAGATCTTCGGCGAGAAGGTCATTCAATTCTGTAATGCGAGCCAGCACTTCATCTTTCTTTAACAGTGTTCGGCTTGAAAGGCGAAAGTCTATTAATGTTGCTCGAACTTTGTCATATTCTGACCTTATATCTCCTAAAATAGCCATGGAAGTATTTTCCGAGGATTCGATTTCAGCTATGATTGCTTTGTCCTCTGGGCAAACACTCAAATAGATCATGGGTGTAAAATAATTCCGCGGTTTGATAGATGAGAACGAGGTTTTGGGGTTGAGAGATGATTCCCACTGGGCAAGAATTGAATAATCCGTTTGTCTTCGAGATAACAACAATGATTGTACTTGATATTCATCTTGATCGAATAGTGCTTCGCGGGTTAAGTCAAAATCATCCTTGTATGCGACTGCGGCAGTCATTTATCCTTCCTCCCCCAGAATTTTTTTTGGATATTAATATCAGTAAAATCGCAAAATCCATAAACAATCCATTCATGCGCCAGGTCAAACCACTCCTCCATACGCTTATAACTGACGTCTCCACCCAAACCTTTAGCTGATAATTCGAGAATGTAAATAGGACTACCGTCCGTTTGTCTTTGACTAAAGCTCAAGCTTACCGTCAGTCGTCCAAAATCTTCAGGTAATGTAAAGATACCTCTCCATGCGTTTGATTCTGGTCCCGGCAGGAATCGGTCTTCATTTCGCCAAATCAAATCGGGGGCGAAATTTCCAACTTCTGCCGGCGTTTGCCATATGTCACCTATAGGTATGTGGTTGATGTAAGACAGTTCGCATTTCTGAATGTTGGGCTTGGGTATTTCTTGTTCGGAGAGAAAGGTACAAAATTCCTTAAGTTGATTCCAAAATTCGTTAATGACATTGGAATATCGCGGATAGGTTTCGTCACCTGTGATCCGCCGCCAATTAAACACGAAACAATTTCTCTGAATTTGGATCAGCGATGTTTGGGTTGAGTTCAATAACCAAACACGCGGCCATGGCAGATCGTTCTCTGGGTCTAATGGTAAAAGTGGTTGTGCATGTTCACAATGGGGATATCGCTCCTGAATTCTATCCCAATAACGTCCAATATGAGGAAGTTTGAATCCCGCCAATGATTTAAAATAAACACCAGCCACCACCTCATTGATAGGCGGAGTTTCAAAATCCGGTAATTGTGTTTGTATGTCTTTTTTGTTTTTCTTCATTGATTTATCCTTATGTTTTTGGGTCTAACCAATTTCATATATAACATTAACAAAATTAAGATAGACAATTCAATCCGTCTGAGGTCTGTATTTTACCCACACTGACCAAAATCACCTGTCCTTTGCCCTGTCGAGTTTATAGAAGATCAGTGCCAATCTTGCCAGGTTAACCTGCAAATCAAATGCTGTCGTCTGAACTGCTTTCTGCTCATCGCCAGTCAGGCGTGCAAGGCTATCGGTGAAGGTGGCGGCGATACGGAATTCCATTTCTTATTTCTAAACTTATTTATTTTATTTATAAATTTTTATTTTCAAAACAAGCGTTTTTGCAATGAGTTATGATTTTCTTATAAATATTTTTTTATTAAAATCGCTGTTTTATTTCTAAATAAGATGCCATTTCGGGTATTTTCGCGATCCTTCATTCCGGATTAAGTCCTCCCTTGCCATCGACTGAATCAGGTTAGTTACTTTGTTACGTTTCCGATCATCATCCAGGACATCAGATAATTTGCTGAATAAGAGCTTATCGATATCCTGGCGTGTGGCATGGCCATACTTCCGAATGAATTCCAGAATCATCTGCTTGTAATGTGCATCGTCGAAAGCGCGGTTTTTTATATACTGTGCTTTATCTCCAGTGGCCGAGGCGATATGCGCTGCCACGTATAGATTGGGATAACGGCCTTCAATAAGTTTATCATTTCGTAGCATATTCGCTTCATCTTTGGATACTGCTTGTCGTTTCTGAATTCGGTCTAATAAAATCACTTTGCTCAGCGGCAAATCTTTCTGATCCATAAGCATGACGGTGTAATTAGGGTCAATCACCTGGCCATGTATGGTTACGATTACTTTACCCGGTGTCGATAGATTGAAATCGGGTAACGGATAAAATCGCTTGCGTTGCTCCTGGAACATCCGTCGAATGCCATATCCCATGGTATCGATCATATTCACATTCACCATGGCGTCTGCGAGAAAACGATTACGATAGCGCTCTGGGGTCTTTTCCCGCAACGTATAATCCTCAAGCCCACCTTCGAAAAAATCTCCCGCACTCTCAAATACCAAACGATCAGGTCGCTCCGCGACAATTATCCGCGCTTGCTGGCGGTAATCCTGATGGGCAATCGCATTATGCATTGCTTCCAGTACCACCCATTTTTCATACTTGGGGACTTCAAATGGAACCAGTTGACCGGGGACATCAAGCTTTTGCATGGTATTACGAATCCGGGCATAACATTCACTGGTAGTCAGGAGAAATGGCGGACTGAAGTGTTCGTATGCCTGTTCCGTTCCTTCCAGTTTCCAGGTGATTTGCGCTACTGCCGGTTCCAGATGATAAGCCGCTTCTTCTCGCCCCAGCAACAGCAGACATGCACGGGTAATCGCGCCGTTCTTTGTCAATTTGGCTTTATCCAGCAATGTCGTATTCGACCATGAATCAATCTCTCCGGCAAAGTACTTGTTTCGATTTTTATCACGAAAGTTCCGCCGAGCCGCCACGATTGCCTCCGAATTCAAGTCGTCAATAGTGGCTTGTGAACAGATTTCTGCTGACCAATCATCAAGCACTGCTTGTGACCGAATCTGCTCCAACTCATGAAGACTTAAGGCGACCAGCGACTCCCCATCGCGACCATACCAATGCCCTTTGAAGGAGACCGGCAACCCGGGCGGCGCCGCGGGAACCTGAAACATAATGACCCGGCCAGCGGCATGATACGCAATGTGAATATCGATAAAACTCATGCGATTGGTTTGATTGGCAATTTCATGTTTAAGGCTATTCAAATAGTCTGCTTTGTCGCGATAACGACTCCCACAAATGCTCCGATCATCATTGGCGATGCCGAACACCAGCCAGCCACAGGGTTGATGCTTGAGGTTTGCTTCATTCGCCAACGCTGAAAAATATTGCCCCAGTTTATCGAAGGAGAAATCATTTTTCGCTTCTTTGAACTCCACCCATTCCGTTTCATGGGGAAGCTGTCGTAGTTCATCAAGTTTATCAAGTAATTGCTGATTCGTCATGGGTTCACCCGGAATACCTTCATTACCTCGTCTCCAAGATGGTTGATTACTTTGATGGCGATGCGGCCGGACTTCGGCTTCTCGAATGGGCGGGAGGTGTCACTGTTCAGAGTGGCCCAGGCGTCGGCGTTGATCTCGGCTTTGAGAGTGGTCTTGAGGGCGCTGTAGGGATCGTTGGCGCCAAGGAAATATGCATGGCGGACAAAGAAGCTTTCTTCATTGTAATCGGTGTCGATGAACCAGCAGGCAATGCCATCGGTATTGCAGCTTTCTACTTCACCGGTTTGGGGTTTGAAGACATCCACTCCATTTACAGTGACCTGGAAATAGTGGCGAGTGGTCAGGGGAGAGTGGATAGCGATTTGATCAATGCGTTTAGCATTTTGTTGATCTTGGCACAATTGTTCAATAAGTTTTCGCAGTCCTTCCTGGAAAGAAGTTCCAGCCTTTCGGACAAGATCAGAAAGGTTTCCAACTCCGCCAGCGATCCCCGCGCAATGCCAAGCGATTGTAGAAACTCCCCCGTGCTCCTGCGGGCCTGCCCTTCGGCGATGTTTGCCGGGACGGAGGTCACTGCCCGTCGCATTTGTGATGTAATCCCATATCTCTCGGCGGCAGGAAAGCTGCGCGTAATCGCGTAGGTCTGCACCGCCAAGTCGATTGATTTCTGCCAGACTATTAACTCCCGATATGAGCTTATAGATTTCATAAGGTGCTATTCTCCTTTCTGAACTATCCACTAACCACTCTTCACTTGCCACTTCAATATCAGGTTCCCCGAATATCACAAACAAGTTGCCTTTGCCGGTGTTCTTGAGATCTTCAGCCATGTGGAGGTCGGCGTTCATGCGGGCTTTGAGCACTGGGATGCGGCCCAGCTTCTTGAATTCGGTGGTGTGCGCTTCGTAGTTAAAAGCGCAGACGATCAAGACATCAAACCCGGCATCGCCGGCTTCGCGGGCGGCGGCGACGAGATCGGCGCGCTGGACGGTGCCGAACTCGGGGCCGATGAAGATTCCAGCACGGATTTCCGTGCCGGAATCAGTGGATAGTGAGGAGTGGTTAATGGCATATTTTTCTTGTTGATCACCCTTCACTAACCACTCACCACTTGCTTCAAACCGCCCTTCGGCGCAGACCAATTCGCCCGGCCAGGGAACCAACGAGGTGAAAGTGATCCGATCCTCCTTGTGCGCCTGCTGCACCCCTGCGGTCTTGAGGTTTTCCAGAACCATCTGGGGGAATGACTGCTTTCCATATTCGACACCGCCTTCCAACATGGTGTCGATCAATTCGTCGTCCTCGTCGACCCCGAGCACACGATGAGGTGAAAGACTCTCCACGGTGAAGGGACCGGCGACGCGGACTGTCTTCTTGTCCTCATAGGGTTTGTCGTAGAGATATTCGACATCAGCCTTGGCGGAAATCGACGCATCAATTTCCTTTTGGCGGGCAATTCGTTTGTGCCACCAGTCGGAATGCAGCTTCAGAATGTGGGACAGACATTCTTGTCTGTCTTTAGGGGGGAGTTTGGCGGTGGAAGAAGCAGACAGGAATGTCTGCTCCACACTGGCAGATTCGCGCGGAATTTCCCATTCTTCCCATTTCATATTAAGCGCGGTATTGAGCTCTGCTCGAAGAAATTCCAGCTCTGGTTGGAATTTCTCCCAGATAACATCGATCTCGGCGTTGTTGGCGATGGACTTGAGCGTGATGTGTGGCACACGTTCATAGACGAAGCCGTGGCGGATGTTCCCCTGCACCGGTTGCGAACTTGGGGCGGTGCGAGTGACTTCGGCTTCCTTGAGCTGACCTTCAATGGAATCGACTAGTAGGTAAAAGGGATACCGTGCGCCCATGATGCGAGCACGGGCCAATGCCAGCGCCACGCGTGAGGTGTCGATCGTGATCCAACGGCGCCCCCATTGCTCGGCGACGGTGGCGGTGGTACCAGAACCGCAGGTCGGGTCAAGTACGAGGTCACCGGGATCGGTGGCCAAGAGAAGGCATCGTTTTATTGCTTCTGTAGCAGTCTGAACGACAAAAATCTTTGGATCTGCACGGCTTTGAATGCCCCCGATATCATCCCAGACGTTTGAAAGTGTATGAACGGGAAAATCTTCAATGTAGCGAACGTAATTTAATATCTGCTTGCTCGGAGAAATACGATTTGCCAATTCGAGTCTGGCCATGCCATTGGGTGTTGTCTTCCAACTGCCTTGGTGTTCGCAGTTTCGTAGTGTCACTAACACTACTGGGTTTGCTTCTGACGTTGTCTTGTCGAGACGGAAAATTCGTGACGCGGGCGGGAAGGCATCAGGGAATTTTTCACTCGCTTGTTTTAGTGTAATTCTTGTTCCATCTGGTAGTTCGACTCCGTTGTATTTTGTGCCGCCATGTTCTCCTGGTCTCTTCTCGGCGTACAGATGCCGTGCTTTCGCATGGGTCTTATGCTTTGCGAACCAGAGAATGAAATCGCATTTGTTATTCACGAAGTCTTGAACAAGACCTCCTGTCTTTACGAATGTGATTTGGCTGACACAATTCTCTTCTCCGAAGACCTCATCCATCACTGCCCGGACACGGTGAACATTTTCATCGCCGATCTGGACGAAGATGGAGCCGGAATCTGTTAACAAGTCACGGGCCACTGTCAACCGGTCCCGCAGGTAGGTAAGGTAGCTATGGATGCCTTCGCGCCAGGTATCGCGAAAGGCTTTAACTTGTTCGGGTTCACGTGTAATATGATCAACCTTGCCGTCCTTCACATCACGGCTGGTGGTGGACCACTGGAAATTGCTATTGAACTTGATGCCATAAGGCGGATCGATATAGATGCACTGCACCTTGCCGCGCAACCCCTCGCGCTCGGCCAGGCTGGCCATGACCTGGAGGGAGTCGCCGAGGATCATGCGGTTGGACCAATTCTGATCGTGTTGATAGAACTCAGTCTTGTCCACGCCCTGAGGAATGCCATTAAAATCCGCGAATAAGTCTGGCTGCCACGATTCGGTGGAGTGATTAGTGGATAGTGAAGAGTGGCGCAGTAGATCGTCAATCAATACCTTGGGGTGAATTTTCTCCTGAATGTATAACGGCGGGGCATGGACAACGAGATCGCTCCAGTCCTGTTCATCCTTGCCGCGCCAAACGAGTTGGGGATCGAGATCGGTGTTGCGGGGATAACGCACCTGCTTGGGGTTCTGCTGCTCCTTCTCCAGCACCGACTGGTATTCGGCGGTGGGAATGTTCTTGCGCGTCGCGTCGTCGTGCTTGAGTGTTTCGACTGTCTTGGTTTTATTGTTTGCATTGGCCATGTTATTAAATCCCAAAATCAGGTTGTTGTCTACATTTATTCGGCCCGCTAATCACGCAAAACACACGAATGTTCAGTTCTCAGTTAAGAATGAAGGCTGATTTGCTTGGATTGAATATTCGTGTCGTTCGTCTGATTCGTGGTTAAATTTGAACGGTGGTGAACGGAGGGCGGGTTTTCCAACCCGCCAAACAAGGCGGACAGGAATGTCCGCCCTCCGTTATCCTCAAAATCGATACCTGAGTTGTTACAATATATTTTATATTTTGCCATCGCGTTTCAATTCGATAATCATGTCCTCAAACGAAACTAATGGTTCATCCGCGCGCATATCGAAGGCGGCTAAATCCTCTGTATCCTCCGCCAGCGACAATATTACCGCTTCATTAACGAGGTCGGACATCGATCTTGATGTATCAATGGACTTTTGCTGTAATGCTTTATGAATATCCGGTTTTAGGTAAATAGTGGAACGTTTTGATAATACTGTCATATGATAACCTCCATGATTTTATTGATTGAACAATTATAACGTTACATTACCAATCGTGGAATGAAAAATTTCAAACTGCCAATCGGTCAGTGACTACATCATCGATCATCTTGTTGAACTCGGCTTCAACCTTTTTAGTAAAATCCGCCTCGATCTGATAAACCATGCGTTCGCTCGCCCGGATTTCGCAGACCTCTTCAAGCAGTTCCTCGAAGTATCGCCGGTCGAAACGAGTGCCGTGTTTAAAGCGGTCGGAATCGATAGCGAAACCTTTGAGGATGTAGTCCTTTAACCGATCGGTAGCCCAGGTACGAAATTGGGTCGCTCGCACGCTTTTGACGCGATACCCAACAGCTATGATCGCTTCGAGGCTGTAAAGCTTCGTACGATACTGCTTGCCATCAGCGGCAGTTACCGAGGATTCCTCGGTAACTGCTGATTCGATTAGTTCTTGATCGGCGAAAATATTCTTTAAATGCAAGGAGATATTGTCGGTGGAACACTCATAAAGTTCGGCTATGAGTTTCTGGGTGAGCCAAACATTTTCGTTCTCGAAGCGAACTTCAACGCGAGCCCGCCCATCTTCACTTGCGAAGATGGTGATATTGTCGATGCGTATAGGTTGCGAATTTTTAGACATCATTAACTTCCTTCCTGCATGGATTCTCTGGTCAAAATAGCATTCAAGGCGGTGTTAATGTAGTAATTAGTCCGCCCTATTTTTTGTTTTTTAAGGAAGCCGCCGCCGGTCAACGCATCGAGATATTTGGTGGCGGTGAGGCGCGACACCTTCAGATCACGTTCGACGAATTCGATCTTGGTATAGGGGTGGGTAAACAGGTTATTGATCAGATCCTGACTGTAAAACTTGTACTCCGCGCGAATACGGTGCTTCGCATCCATCAACGCCGCATTAATGGCATGGATGGTTTCGATGGCATCACCGGCGGTTGATTCAATGGCGGTAAGCAGGTAAAGCACCCACTCTTCCCATGCATCGTTTTCGCGAACACTCTGAAGCAGTCGATAATAATCCGGTTTGGTGCGGACGATGTGGCGGCTGAGATATAGCACCGGGATATCGAGCAGACCTTCCTTCACCAAGTAAAGCACATTAACGATGCGGCCGGTGCGGCCATTGCCATCATAGAACGGGTGGATACTTTCAAACTGGTGATGGATCAACGCCATTTTAATGAGCGGGTCAGCGGCAAATAAATCACGATCATTGATGAAACGCTCAAGATCGCGCATGAGCGCGATAATGGTATCTGGATCTTGCGGCGGCATATAGATCGCCTGACCAGAGCCATCTTTCAACACAGTCCCTGGCAGTTTGCGGAAACCGGCGTTGTTTTGCTCCAGCTCTACCTGAATCTGAATGATATGGTTGATGGTAAGCAGACCACTTTGTTGCACTAGATCGAATCCAACCCGTAAAGCCTGGCGATACCGTAGTACCTCCTTGGCGGCGCCATGGTGCAAGTTCTCGGGAAAAAGGTCATCTTTATATAATTCGTCATGAGTGGTCACGATGTTTTCTATGGCCGAACTATCCTTGGCCTCCTGTATTCCCAGAGTGTTGATGAGTATCCCCTGGTTAGGAATGGAGGCGGCGACTCCCTTGAGTTCAGCTAGTTTACGACTTGTTAAAGCCAATTTTTTAAGGATAACGGGAGTATCGAATCTTATCGACGGCAAACGATCTAATGGCAGAATGGTGGTCATGTTATCCCCTTAACCCCTTGTCGATATGTATATAAAAATAGCGTTTTCTATACATATGGCGCACAATGTGTATAGGATATGGCAAGATTGTATACGGATTATTCATAATGATGCCGGCCGCGGGTGTATTATCATGCTTAACATCCGATCAAATTCAAATTTAACCTTCTTGGAAAAATCTGCCTCAATCTGATAAACATCATTGAACTCGGCGAATGCCCAGCGGCCAAACGTGCCCAGGTTGTTCACACCGGGTACCCAGTAGGTTTCGATGGCGGACTTCTTATCCTTGGCATCCTCGCGGCGGTAGCCTTTGATCTCAACAATCAGATGGAGGAGATCGTCGGGCCCGTGGCCGTCATCCACGCGCACGATAAAGTCCGGCAGATACTTGCGGATTTCAGAACCATGGCGATAGGGCACTTCGAGGCCGAGGTTGTGATTTTTGACGTAGGCATGAACTTTAGGGTGCGACTCGGCGACCCGGCAGAACTCGGCTTCCCAATCGCTGTCGAGGATAACCCAGTTGATATGGCAACTCTTGGAACTGGTTTCCCAGCGGTCACGGCGCGAGGTGTTAAAGCGAACATGGGCCGTGGAGCCCGTGGGATTATAAGGGTCGAGCAGGGCTTTGATGGGACGTTCTCCGACGAAGGCGCGGGTAATACCGGCAGTAATGCGTTCGCAAGCTATATCAGCGAGCATTTTGTATTTTAACTGCGCGGGGTAAGTTCTACCCTTGCAAATCAAGCAAGTGTCCAGCCAATGCTTGGCAATCCGTTTCAATTGTCCGAAAAGATTAAAATGGGCAGACTGCCCCGGGTCACGCCAATGATTCAGAACGAGATGGGAAGTCAATTCAAAAAGAATTTGTGATGGACGCACCTCTCTAGTATGATCGAGAGTCAGGTCGACAGTTTGTCCAATTATTCCAGACTGACGAGTCGTTGTTGCACCAACCAACTCCGGGGTAAGCTCAAGAATCGAGTCTTGGTCAAATTGGGCAATTAGACGATCATCGGGCAATTCAACACGATAGCCTGCCACACGGGGGAAAATTATCTCCAGATGATTTCTCTCTGGGCTAATGGCTTTCACTCGGACGGTTTGCGGGGGTGGTTGTGGGGGAGAGATTACGGGCTGGGCTGTAAAGTTAAAGGGAATGCCAATAATATCAGCATATTCTACATTGAACAATCCTTTATCCGATCCTTCCTCATTTAGCCAATAGGACCATCGCCTCAGAGCTCGGCCGATGACCTGTTCACATAGTAGCTGAGTACCAAAAGCCCGAACTCCAAGTACATGAGTGACAGTGTTGGCATCCCAGCCCTCGGTAAGCATGGAAACTGAAACAACACAACGAATGTCACTACCAAGTGTCCCAGGTTTGCCCACAGTGTTCATAACTTCCCGCAATAGGGTTGTATCGTCGAAATCTTTTCCTTCCCTCAATTGCTCCGCCAAGGGGCCGCCTCTTTCCATAACTTGACTCTTGAACTGAGTAATTTCAGGGGCTGCAACTGCTCGGAAGTTATCATCGAAACCTTCCCCCGATTCCAATTGAGCGCTGTCGATGAGCAATGTGTATGGGCGAGTTAATGGGTTGCCGTGCTCGTCATGATTTCGGAATAGTTCGAGACGTCCACCCACAGGCTTGAAGCTTCCATCCTCCTGCAGTTGATCAAAGCCAGAAATGAAATCGTAGATTAGCTTCGAAACGGCCGTGTTCTGACAAACAATGATAAAGCATGGCGGAACCGGGATCCCTCTTTCTCGCCAACACTGAAAAGTTTTGGAATAGTGGCCATAGAGTGCTTCGAGTGCGGTTTGAAGTAAGGGGGGCAGGCTCAAAGGGTCAAGTCTAGACTGACCGCGCTTTTTCTTTGGCATTTTCGAGCGCACGTTCTCCCACAGATTTCTGAATAACGGAACGTCAGCTCCGGGTATGTTGTCCGAGACTGGAACCCGAGGCAATTTCACGATTCCGCACTCAATTGCGTCCATGAGTGAAAAATCGCTCATCGTCCAGTGGAACATCGTACCTTCTCGATATCCAGAGCCACGGAGAAAGAAAGGTGTTGCAGAAAGATCGATTACACGAAGAAGACCGATTTTGCGATTCACTTTCTCAAGTCCCGAAATCCAAAGTCGTGCCGCCTTGTTGTTCTCCGCAGCTTCTTCCCTGGCTTCTCTCAGTGCGTTGCCAGAAAGAGGATTACCTTCTGAATCAGTGAACTGACTGTCGTCTGCAGGTTTCTCACGATAACAGTGATGTGCCTCGTCATTTATAACAAGGATATTTTTCATGCCCATGAGTTCGGGCATGACACGTTGAATCATCTGGCCTTCGGTCTCAAGTGTTAGCGGATCATCACCGGTTCGGCCCTTGAGGAGTTGACGGTTGCCTTTTGAAAGATTGGTGCGCTCCCGGAGTTTGAAGGCATGGTAGTTGGTGATGACAATCTTGGCCTTCTTGAGATCGTCGAGCATATCATGCGGCACGAGTTCGCGGCTAGCATAATAGCTGTCAGGATCGTGGGGTTGGAGGACGCGCAGACGATCCTTGATGGTCAGACCGGGGGCGACGATGAGGAACCCACGGCTGAAATATTTGCTGCCAGGGCGGCGGACAGCATTGATGGTTTGCCAGGCGATAAGCATGGCCATAACGGTGGTCTTGCCAGCGCCGGTGGCCAGTTTCAGGGCGAAGCGCATGAGTTCAGGATTGGCATCCTGATTAGCGCTTGCCAGGTAATCGAGCAATTGTTTACTGCTCTTATAAAAGGGAGCGACTTCGGTCAGCCAGATGGCGGTTTCGACCGCTTCAATCTGACAGAAGAACGGGCGGAAGTCGCCGAATTTATGGTGACGCCAGTGCTGCAGCAGGCGGGTTGTCTCGGGGCTAACCTGCCATTGGCCGGGATTGGACAACGCCCGCCAGGCATTCACATGGCGGCGAACTTCATTGATGTTGGACGTAGGATCGTATTGCTGATCCTTGGTCGAAAGCCCCTGGCCTTCGTCGAATACGAATTCTTCCTGAGCGGCGGATTGCTTCCGCTTCTTCGGTTTGGGAATAGGAGTGATAAACTCAGCCCGGCGACGACTCAGCATGATCCGCTGTGTCGGTTGTCCAGATTTATCCAATTCCCAGTGTCGACTTGGACACTCATAAGGCGAGTTGAGGATGGGGTGGTCGAAGAAGGGATTGGACATTGATGAATAAGATTTTATTAGCGTATTAGAATCTTGTCAGAAATCGAGAACTCGATTAATAGAACTTGTAGTGTTGACAAATAAAAGATCACGTTAAAATCTTGTTCGACTTCCCATGACGTATAGCGAATACATTGGGGAGAAAAATGCATGGAAAGTTGATATACAATGTCACAAACGGCAAGGATGCCGATGATACAAACAGCGATCCTCTATATTGGCAATATAGGCGCGCGACGTGATGTTCATGGAATGCTGACCCAGAACAAACTAGAGAGGGGAAAGCATTATTGTTAAATTCATCGGCGGGTGTAAGCCGGATTCTGTCCTCTGGTGGTAACGCCGTGTTGATCATGACGGTTAAGCCATGAATCAACGCGGCTCCCAGAGTAACGACCATTTATCTGCGCGGTCTACCCGGAACTTATATCTTGCGAAACGGCACGGGCCGCGCCTTGTTCCCTATTTGACCTTGCTCCAGGATGGGTTTACCCTGCGATTCGGCTTGCGCCGGAATCCGGTGGGCTCTTACCCCACCATTTCACCCTTACCCCATCTTCACCGCCGGCAGGATGGTTCGCATCCCGCCGGCGGTGAAGATGAGGCGGTATATTTTCTGTGGCACTTTCCTGACCGAGGCGTCTGGTCCTCGATATCCGGGATTGCTCCCGGATTCCTCGCCCTGTGGAGTCCGGACTTTCCTCCATTTCAGGTGATGATCCTGAAACAGCGACCGTTCCCCGCCGATGAAATTTGTAAACATGATAAGGATTCTCCGCTATTTCAGCGGCGCTTCGATGCGTTCGACCGTTTCGACCTGAATCAGTGGTCGCGGCCAGCCTTTGATCCAGCTTTCTTCGCCAGTGATTTCAACCTGTTTTCCCAGATGAACGGCCAGATCACCGTTGGGCATACTTAAATATGCCAGTGGATAATAGCGTTGATTGATGGCGATTGCCAGAGCGTATATCGAGCGTTGCTCACCCAGCTTCAACGTAATCAGCTCCCCCTGCCTGGTTACTGATCGCGGCGTTCCCACCGGAATCGTTTCCGCGGGAAGCGCCGCGGGCACCAAAGGATCAACGATCATGCCATCCCTTAGAGTCGCCGGCGCCACGGTTTGTTCTACCAATTGTTTGCTCAAATCGTGCCCCTGTTCATCACGGGATTGGGATTTCCAGCTCTTGTCGCGCCGCATCGATTCCCGATCAACGGTTATGAAACTGGCGTTGACCCAGACAATCGTATCTGCCGGCGGTTTTATATGCACCCAGCGATGGCCGACTCGATTGAGGATTTCAACGATATCATCCTTTGACAAGGTTAAATAAGCGGAAAACAATTCCCCCGGTCCGGCATATACAGGCGTGTGGTCATTAATGACCCGATTATCGGCGAGACGATCGGCGGCGATCCAGGTTTCAGTGTTGGTTGGCGCGGCGATGCCATACCAGTCATCGACAAGGCGTTTGATTTCCACCTCCGCTCCTTTTTCCAGCACACAGACGACTTCCGATTGAATACCTGCCTGGGCGCGCACATTCAATTTATTGGAATTGACAATGCCCTTGAAGGGAAACGCGTAACGCGCCTCAGGATCAGCCGGCTCCGCACCGGAAACCAGCGCTACCATGCAGTAAAGTGATAGGATGATGACCGCCAGCAGTGCCGGTTTGATGAGATTTTTTATCGCTCTAGACATAACTACTCCCTAATTTAATTAAGCACCGCCTTGATGCGGCGGACCCCGCGGCTGGAACTTTCTTCCTTGAGAATTTTGAATTGACCCAGTTCCGCGGAATTTTGCACATGAGGACCCCCGCAAATTTCCATGCTGAAATCGCCGATGGTATAGACACTGACCACCTCGCCATATTTTTCTTCAAACAATCCAATCGCGCCTTGTTTTTTGGCTTCGCTGACACTGGTCTCGCTCCGCGACACGGGTAAGCCGCGGCGGATTTGCTCATTCACGATCGTTTCCACCTGTTTGAGCTGTTGTTCATCCATCTTATCGGGATGGGAAAAATCGAAACGCAATCGATCGGCAGTGATGTTCGAACCTTTTTGGGCGACATGATCCCCCAATACCATTCGCAATGCCTTATGGAGAAGATGAGTGGCGGTATGCAGCCGTGTCGTCGCATCGGAATGATCGGCCAGCCCCCCCTTGAATTTCTTTTCCGCCCCTTCCCGGGATAACGCCTGATGTTTTTTGAATTCTTCGTAAAATTCCGCTTCGGCCACAGCATAACCCTTATCCCGCGCGATTTCTCGAACCAGCTCCAAGGGGAACCCATAAGTTTGATAAAGATCGAATGCCTGGATCCCAGAGATGGTTTTCTGACTGGCGATGGCGTTGTTTGATTGTAATAACTTATTCAATTCATATAGTCCCTTGTCCAGGGTTTTCTTGAACTGCGCTTCCTCCGTCTCCAGGGTGTCATAAATCTCGACGGCGCGGGATTCCAAATCCGGATGATCGGGGGTGTATTGGGTGATCACTGCTTCTGCCAGTGATCGGGTAAAGTGCCCATCGATGCCCAATTGCCGCCCTTCGCGGATGGCACGGCGGATCAACCGCCGCAGCACATAACCCTGATCCACATTGGCGGGAACGATACCGGTGGTGATAATAAACACCGCGGCGCGCAGATGCTCGACCACGATTCTCCCACCCCTGCTCTGCCGGGGATTGTGAGCGGAAATAAACGATTGCAAGCGCTCGAACAAGGGGGTGAATAGTTCGGTATCGTAGACGCTTGATTTCCCTTGCAGAATCGCGGTTACCCGCTCGACTCCCATGCCGGTATCGACATTTTTCTGGCTCAGAGGAACATACAATCCATCCGGAGTCTTGTTGTACTCCATGAACACATCATTCCAAATCTCCACCCAGCGGGAATCATCGGGATCAAAGTTTTCTGGAGGAGAGCCGCCGCCTGTCCAATAAAACATTTCAGTATCCGGACCACATGGTCCGGTTTGTCCCGCCGGTCCCCACCAGTTGTCTTCCTTGCCCAGTCGGGCAAGGCGTGCTTCCGGGATCCCGAGAGACCGCCAGCAGTCATAAGCGAATTGATCGAAAGCGGCGTCGTTGTCACCGGCAAAAACCGAGACCGCCATCCGCGCTGGCGGCAATCCGAGAAATTTTTCGGAGGTTAAAAATTCGTAACTGAAGGAAATAGCTTCTTTCTTGAAATAATCCCCCAGCGACCAGTTCCCCAACATTTCGAAATAGGTCAAATGGGTTTCATCGCCAACGCTGTCGATATCGCCGGTACGAACGCATTTCTGGACATTAACTAGGCGATTGCCGGCAGGATGTTTCTGTCCCATGAGGTAAGGGACAAGCGGATGCATCCCGGCCGTGGTAAACAGACAGGTGGGATCGTTTTCCGGAACCAGGGAAGCACTCTTGATGGGGGCGTGATCGTGCTGGCGAAAAAATTCGATGTACTTCTTTTTTAATTCTGATGCGGTGATCATGTGATAAACGTTAGATATAAGATTAGTGATTTAGGATTTGGTTAATCAAATCAATAGAATCAGCCTTTTCGATAACCATCGGCAAGGTTACTCCGACCTGACAACATACTCCGGGGTTCCCTCCCTGACTTCATCGATAAGTTCATCGGGAGGAACGGGGAAGTTAAACACCTTCGTCAAATCGATTTCCAGTCCCGGAAACGAGGGGCTTGTCAATCGTTCGTCCTGACCATAACCCTGATGTATCCGATAGCTCGCGCCGTCCAACAGCAGGATTTCAACCAACGCGGGATACGGGGTTACCAGCCAATATTCCTTGATCCCAAATTTGGCATACACAAAAGTTTTTCGCAATCGGTCATGCCGTTGCGTGGATGGAGAAAGGATTTCAACAACCAGAGCGGGGGGCCCTTCGATATGAGTTTCCTTGATTTGCCTGGGATCGCATACGACCAATAGATCCGGTTGAACAATGTCTTGATTTGAAAGTTTTACATCGACTGGTGATATCAATAATTCGCAAGACTTTTTAGCAAAATATGATCGCATCTCAATAAATAACTCTCGGACTATCCGCTGATGTCGGATCATTGGCGCCGGAGACATGTTGAACGCTTCACCGTCAATGAGTTCCCAGCGCTGTCCATCATCCCAATGGCAATAATCTGCCCAGTTATAATGTGTTAAGTTGCGCACTGCATCCATAAAACCAACCATTTATATTGTCGTCTATTAACTTAAAATTATTCGCGCTGAAAACTGCCGTCTTCCACGCTAAATACTGCCGCCGGCTGCAAACGCTCGATCCAATGACGGTCGGTGCAGGTGACAAAGGCCTGCGGCGCCAGGCGCAATATTTCCAGGAAGATCTCCTGACGGCGGGCATCCAGTTCATTCAGAACATCATCGACCAGATAGATGATACACTCTCGGTTTTTACTGTTTACTAATAATTGACCGATGGCAAATTTCAACGCCAGCATCGCCAGACGGCATTGCCCTTGTGAGCCATAAAACCGCAGTGATACATCATCCATGACAATGGCAAAATCTTCGCGCTGAGGACCGCTTTGAGTATAGCCATTGCGACGATCACTATCCTCATTGTCTTTGAGGGTCCGCGCATAGGCGATTGCCAGATGATCCTCATTAATTTTTTTTATCTCGGCAGCGCAGGAAAATTGATAGTCGAGGATAATCCGATGGTGATCGACGATCCGATAATCCGTTTCTGCCAGTTGACGATTTATCTGCTGACACACCTGATAACGCCGCAAGGCTATGGCGGCGCTCTTGCGCGTCAGTAATCCATCGAAAGCTGTCAGGCTCTCATTGTCGGGAGGATATTGGCGCAAGAGAATGTTACGCGACTTCAAACTGTGCGAGTAATCATTAAGCAAAAAAATATACTCGGGATGAATGAGCGCGGTAATCAGATCGATGAAACGGCGGCGATCAACACCGGTTCCCTGGACAACACGCAAATCCTGAGGAACAAATGCGACAGAGAGAAAATTATTGATATAATCACTGGCACGCCCAACCGCGGCGCCGGCGATGGTCAATTGCGTCGTTTGACCAAACTTGATGGAAACCTGCTGGCTGATTCCACGATCATTGAACCGGGCATGAAGGGCAAAATTATCCCGTTGCCAGCGGCTTAAATTTTGTGTACCGGAACCACGAAAAGAACGTAAATAACAGATAAAATGGATGGCTTCGATGAGATTGGTTTTACCCTGTCCATTGGCGCCGAGAATCAGATTGATGCCGGGGACGGTTGTGATCGCCGCATTCTCGAGATTGCGAAAATCAACCGGTGTTATTTCTTCGAGTATTCCCATGATCAGACAGGCTCACATCAAACAAATTTCAGCAAATCTTCGAGATTGAGACGACGGGTGAACATGGCCAGTCGGCCATCGGTCGTGCGCGGCCAAAACTCTGGTGGACGATCCCAGTATAGCTCCACGCCATTGCGGTCGGGATCGCGCAAATATAATGCTTCACTCACTCCGTGGTCGGACGCGCCATCGAGTTTAATATCCGCCTTTATCAGCCGGCAGTAGGCATCGGCCAGGAGGGCACGGGAAGGATATAATATGGCCAGATGATACAGGCCGGTGGCATTATTGGGAGGAGGTTTCCCGCCCTGGCTCTCCCAGGTATTCAACCCGATATGATGATGGTAACCGCCCGCGGAGATAAATACCGCATCCTGCCCATAACGCTGCATTTCCTGAAAGCCAAGAACACCGCAATAAAAAGCCAAAGACCGATCAAGATCGGCTACCTTGAGATGGATGTGACCGATACGCACACCGGCATCGATTGGAGTATCCATGTCGATATCGGGCATAAATAGTTTCCTTATATGCTGAGTGATGTTTTACTTAATGTTTTATGATTGGAATCGCTCCAAACTGACGATTGAATTTTTGTTTATATCCCAACGCGGCAAAACCATAAACAAACTAAATTTTTTCTGAAATGGTAAATGTTTTGTTTTTGAAAGAATATCCGTGTGCCTCCGATTCATTATCAGTGTTCATCCGCGCGATCCGTGGTTAAATTTTCTTAATTTTAAGCAGAAGTTTGTAAATATGCGTCTAACCGCCAGTCAATGACAACAGTAGCGTCCGCACATAATTGACTTCATCCTGATTGATCACATGATTTGCACCAGGATAGATTCGTTCCGTTACACTCGCACCCATTCTCTGAAAAACCGTGCTAGACTCACGAACGCGTTGCACGGGGATATGCGGATCATTGTCGCTGCAACCAAGAAAAACCGGGGTCCCCAATAAGTTGCCCGGATAGTTAACCAATGTCCCGATCGGCCCAAAAAGACCGCCGCTCAACCCGACGATCCCGCCATATCGGCAGGGATAACGCGCCGCGAATTCCAAGGACAAACACGCGCCTTGTGAGAATCCCAGGACAACTATCTTTTCCCTGGGTATTCCGGCGGCTTCCACTGATTCGACCAACTTGTGTATCACCATAATACCTGATGAAATACCGGGTTCATTTTCAGGTATGGGGCGAATAAAATTATATGGGTACCAGGTGCGGGAACTGGCCTGTGGCGCCAAATAAGAAAGGTTAATTTCCTTAAACTGATTTGCGAACTTTAACATATTTTCAGCTGTTGAACCGCGCCCATGGATCATGATCATCGCAGCCGTGGCTGATTCCAACGGTTCACCCCGGCGTAAAATCAGTTGTCCTTCATGTGGTTTCATGTTTTACTCCCTAAAATTTCGCTGGCAGTTAAGATCATCTATAGATGAATCACCCTGAGTATGTCTGGGTTAATGGTATTTTAATGGCGGCAAGGCGTTTTCGATGGTAGCGCGCTGTAATTCCAGCCAGGGCGGTAGTTTGAGATGGCCTCCTAATTCCGCGAGGGTTTCATCAACAGTGAATCCAGGCGGATCAGTGGCGATTTCAAAGAGAATATTATTGGGCTCGCGAAAATAAATCGAGTGAAAATATTGCCGATCGATAATCGGACTGACGTTATAACCATGCCTGATTAATTGATTCCGGAGTTGAAATTGTTTCTCTGCATCACGAACGCGAAACGCGATATGATGAATAGTCCCGATGCCGATTTGACCGTTTCTACCCGTCGGCTGTGATACCACATCCACCATGGATCCTGGACCACCACTACCTGATTCATAACGCTGTCGATTACCCTCACAGTCAATCAGTCGAAAACCTAAAAGCTCGGTTAAAAGAAGTGTTGTGCGTTCATCATCAGTAACCGTCAAAACCGCATGATGAAATCCACGAATCACATGCTCAGCCGGAATATCATATGACGCCCATGTCTGACGGGATTCCTTCACTGAGGCCACCAATTCGATCGGCAATCCATCCGGATCATGAAACGTGATGCAGTCATCCTCAAAACGTGTTATCGGACCGGCAAAGGATATCATATTTTCCTGAAGCCGGTTGACCCAAAATTGGAGCGACTGCGGCGGGATTGAATAGGCGGTCACAGTAGTTTGACCAGTACCGGCGTTTCCGCGGTATCCATTCCTGGTCCAGGGAAAGAAGGTAACGATGGAACCGGGATTTCCGGAATAGTCGCCATAGTAAAGATGGAAGGTGCCTGGGTCATCGAAATTAATCGTTTTTTTGACCAGTCTCAATCCCAACACATGCGCATAAAAATCGACATTTTCCTGAGCGTCTCCGGCAATCGCGGTAAGATGATGAATCCCCTGTACAAGTGCGGTCATCTTATGCCTGGTGCTATTCGCGCTGCTGGATGGGATGGTTTCAACAGAACGATAACCTAATCACCCGCGCATCGGCATGATCACATAGAGAAACCCTTCATCACCCAGAATTACCACGGGTTTGAATTCGTCGTTAAACCGCAGGGTCAGATCATCACACTCAAGATTTTTCAATGGTTCCTTGATAAACAGAGGATTAAAATTGATAATTACAGGGTCACCGACATATGCGACCGTGATTGGTTCTTCAGCCTCGCCAATCTCGGCAGACATTGCGCTCAATATCATCAAATCGTTTCCGAGCTTCATCTTCACTGACGCGCTGCCATCATTGAGAACCATGGAGACACGATTCATTACTTCAGAGAATTCTTCACGTGGAAGTATAACCGAATTATTGAAAGAAGCCGGAATGACCTGGCGATAATTGGGATAAGTGCCATCAACTAATTTTGATGTCAAAATCGTCCCTGGTATAATAAATTGAACATACGATTGTGAGAGTTTTATAATAATCTCCCCCTCGGATTCAAGAAGTTTCTGGAGTTCATTTACCACTTTGGTCGGCATGATGATATCACTGTCGATGAGGTTCTTGTTGGAATCGAAAACTTTTTCGACCATGGCCAGACGCCGTCCATCGGTTGCCACTGTTGTCATGGTACAATCACGGATGCTGAGGAGAATGCCATTTAAAACCACGCGGCTGGGATCATTGCTCATGGCATATGAAATTTTACGCAGGTTCTTGGCCAGCTCGAGTTTTTGCAGAATGATTTCCTGTTCACCGTCAAATTCGATTTGTTTGGGGAACGAGGCCGGATCCAATCCCATGATTTTAAATAAGGCCCGCCCGCATGAAATGGTGGTAATTAACTGGTCATTGGTATCCAGGGTGACGATACCATCGGGAAATGTCCCAACTATCTGGGCAAACTTTTTTGCGGGAATGGTCGTTTGTCCGGATTTTTCAACCGTGGCATCGATGGTTGTGACAATGGTAATTTCATTATCAGAGGTGGTCAGCCATAACTGATTGTCTTTGGTTTCCAATAAGACGTTATTCAAAATTGCCATGGTGGTCCGATTGGCGACGACATTCAATACCTTTTTCAAGGCGTCATTGAGTAATTTCGAAGGTACAAGTAACCTCATGTTAAATCCCCGTGTTAGCGATTGAGAGCAGTTATTGGTTTAGTGATAATTGTTAATATAAGTATTGGTATAATAAACTTTAAACTTAATATTATAAGCTGTTAGTATGTTGACAAATTTTCCTTCTTATTGAAATTCAAACCAGTTACGTCAGAATATACCTGTTTATAACCCTATTCATAGTTTTAGCCGATTTGTTGATAGATTGGTTATTGATATTTTATTAACAACTTGTTTTAATTATATCAAATGCATCTTTTGAC
Organism: uncultured Lentisphaerales bacterium; assembly: GCA_964615975.1. Lineage (GTDB taxonomy): Bacteria > Verrucomicrobiota > Lentisphaeria > JABSQK01 > JAJFLO01 > CAZTTH01. The sequence continues at coordinate 43,634 of CAZTTH010000008.1, forward strand.
GCGTGGCTGCGGTTTGATGTCACCAATCAGTGGTGAATGGTTTGAGTCAATTCAATTTATGGTATCTTATACTTACATCTTATGACAGCAAATGATATCGATTCATTATTATTGAGATTTCCTGAATTACATTCCTGCCAGGTGGATATCGATATGGCATTAAAAACCATGATTTTGGTGCTGGAAAGTGATGGCCATATTTACATATGTGGAAATGGCGGGAGTGCTGCGGATGCCGAACACATGACCACGGAGTTGGTGAAGAGTTTTGTAATGCCACGACCACTTGATGAGGATTTTCAGGTGCGATTATGTGAGGATTTTCACGAGACTGGCCGGTATTTAGCCACTCACCTGGAGAATGGATTGCGAGTATCATCGTTAACCAGTAATGCGGCGTTTATCACTGCCATGTCCAATGATGTGGGGGCTGATCTGATTTTTGCCCAACAGATTCTGGCTTTGGGAAAAAAAGGAGATTTACTGATTTGTATCAGCACCTCAGGGAACTCAGCCAACGTGTGTCACGCCGCGCGGGTGGCGAAAACCATAGGGATGAAAACTGGAGCATTAACCGGGAGGAAGGGAGGAACAATTGCCACGATCTGCGATTGGTCCATCAAGGTTCCTGTGACTGAAACTTATCGGATTCAGGAGCTTCATTTACCGGTATATCACTTTCTATCGGCTGCGATGGAAAATCACTTTTTTGCTAATAACTAACTGAGGAGGTCAATATGGCAATCGAAATGAGTGATTTGTTGCAATTAATTTTGGATGAAGGAGGGAGCGATCTTCATATTTCAACGAATGTTCCGCCTGCCATCCGTATGAATGGCAAAATGGTGTGTCTTGATGCCGATCCATTGACTCCGGAAGATTCAGAACGGCTAATGAAATCAGTAACATCCGAGCCGAATCAACAGAAGATCAGGCAACAGGGGGGATGTGATTTTGGCTTTGCCTTTGGCGATCAGGCACGCTTTCGTGTCAGTGTACTCAAGCAGAAAGGGGCGATCGGCATGGTGCTCCGCGTGATCCCCAATAAGCTGCTCACCATGGAACAAATCGGTCTGCCCCCCATGATCAAGGATTTGCTCTTCCGTCCACGCGGATTGGTACTCGTGACTGGACCGACGGGGAGCGGTAAATCCACCACCCTGGCTTCAATGATTAATATTATTAATGAAGAACGAGATGATCACATCATCACCATCGAGGATCCAATTGAATTTTATCATCCCCATAAAAAATGCATTGTCACCCAACGCGAGGTCGGCGTCGATGTGCCATCATTTGCCGAAGCCTTGCGCCGCGCCCTGCGGCAGGACCCGGATATCATCCTGGTGGGAGAAATGCGCGATCTGGAAACCATTGAGGCTGCTGTCTCCGCCGCGGAAACCGGACATTTGGTCTTTGGCACTCTCCACACCACGGGCGCCGCTGAAACCATTGATCGCATAGTGGATGCCTTTCCCAGCACTCAACAGGAACAAATTCGGACGCAGTTGGCCTCTTCGATCGTTGCTGTCATCTCCCAAGTGTTGATGCCAAGATCCGATAAACCCGGACGGGTTGCCGGCTTCGAGATCATGGTGAACACACCGTCCATCAAAGCATTGATTCGGGATGGAAAAACCTTTCGTATCACCTCGGATATTCAGACCGGAGCCAAATTTGGCATGAATACATTGGATGCTCATCTAACCAGTCTTTACGAGAAAAATATGATCACTTATGGTGAATTGATCACGAAATGCAAAGACCCTCAGGGTATCATTCAAAGTTTGCAGGGAAGTAAAAATTAGTATAAAGTAGATTTTGCTGTAAGATATGTATCGGACCAGCCGCAACTGTGGCGTAATTTCCGACTTAATTATTTATTTGGAGCGTGGTTTATGCCAAAATTCAACTATGTCGCAATGGACGGTCAGGGAAAGGAACAAAAAGGGACGCTTGATGCCGATAATGAAAATGATGCCTCATCAAAATTAAAAGAAAAAGGCCTTTTTCCTACCAGTATTAACGAAGAAAAAGGCTCAGGAGGAGGCAAGGGAGGCGCGGCTAAATCCCGTACCACGGGTAAGAAAAAAGGGATCAACATTTCTCTTGGTTCCCCAACCATAAGCATCAAAATATTATGCCAATTTACCCGGCAATTGGCGACCTTATTGGATGCGGGGCTGCCGCTTCTCAGAGCCTTGAGAACATTGGAAAAGCAGGCTCCCGATAAAAATGCCAAAAAAGTATTTGGCGATATCGCCGAGAGTGTTGAAGGCGGCAAGACCTTTTCTGAAGCGTTGATGAAACATCCCAAATCTTATAACAAACTTTATGTCAACATGATCAGGGCTGGTGAAGCTTCCGGCGCCATGGAATCAGTGTTGAACCGGCTGGCTGAATTCATGGAGAAATCGGCAAAATTAAAAGCGAAAGTCAAAGCCGCGATGACCTATCCGTTGGCGGTATTGTTTATCGCGGGCGGCATCACCTCTGGGTTGATGGTCTTCATTGTACCAAAATTCGCCAAAATGTTTGATGAAATGTTAGCCGGAGAACCCTTGCCTGGCCTGACACAATTCGTTATGGGCATCAGCAATGTCATGAGTCATTATGCCATTCATGCGGCCGTGGGTGCGTTTGTCGGCTGGATAATTTTCAAGCAACTTATGAAAACCAAATTAGGATCTTATTTATTTGATCTGATTGTCATCAAATGTCCGCCCTTCAGCGGATTGGTCGTCAAGGTTTCTGTCGCCCGGTTTTGTTCAACTCTAGGGACATTAATGAGCTCGGGAGTGTCGATTTTAAATGCCTTGTTAATCGTGCGCGACACAACCGCAAATCAATTGATCGCCAATGCCGTGCAGGTTACCCATGATGCCGTCGCTGAAGGGGAAGGGGTAACCAGACCCTTGGAATCAGCAAAAATATTTCCGGGAATGGTCATCAGCATGATCGAGGTGGGCGAGGAAACCGGCGCCTTGCCGGACATGTTGGCTCGAGTTGCCAAAACCTATGAAGAAGAAGTCGATTTGGCAGTCGATGCGTTGACATCATTGATCGAGCCGCTGATGATCTGTTTTTTGGCTGTGGTTGTCGGCGGTATTGTCATCGCGCTCTTCATGCCCCTGATCAAACTGATAGATTCACTGGGCGGATAATCGTCCTGCGGTATTTACTTGGTTTGTAATCCGATACGAACTTCCAGGGTTAGCGGGGTGATTTCCAGCGGGACACAATCATTGGCATCGACCCAAAGGTGAACCGGAAGTCGGCAGGTGCCAATCGTGGATATCTTTGAGATATCAATGAATGGACGCAGCGACGAATTGCTCAAGGCGTCCATTACCCCTTTGGGGCCATTGACCACTGCTTCCGCCTTGAGAGACCCTCCCGATAAAATCTCCGCCACGTAAAAATCCTTGTTTGAGGAATTCATTATGGCAATGTCAAGATCACTGAATAATTTGGAATCTCGCATCTTATAAAGCTCGACAGTGACTTTGACTTTTTCCGGTGTGATGGTGACCTGAGGGAGTTTCTCGAGGGCGATTTCGATTTCAAAATCCTGCATGATCGATTTATCCAGCTTGATTGGCTCGGTGGTAATATCTCTGATACCCCTGATGGTTTTGGAGGGTCCGGTTATTTGCACGATCTTGGGGACAATGATCAGGTTTTTCCGTCCATAATCCTCCGGTAATTGACCATCAAAACGACATCGGATGGGCACGGAATCCTTGGTTTCAACCTGATCAATATAAACGTGGAATGAATTGGGTTGAATATCAACCACTTCCATATGACCGGGTAATTCGATATTTTTGTCCCTTAACTGCACGGTATAGCGTCCGTTGGTGGCTTCTTCGCTTATCTGACCAAAAACTTTGATATCGGCATTGGTCATATTTTTCAACCGCTTTTTTGACCCTTTAACCGTGACATTTACTTTGGGTAATTCCTGTTCGCCGACAGTGATTGATTTGTTATGTTTCAAGGTGATGGGGATATCGCGATACACTTCTTCTTCGCTCAATTGTTTATGGACGGAATACCAGATGAGGAAAGCGCAGGTAAATGCCATAAGTTTCCGTGGCAAGTCGATGCGAAGCGGCCCATGCAATTTCATGACGATTTTTCCTTTTCCATGTTTTTCATGACCGGCAAGGACTTGACGATTGAGGTGATTTGGGATTTTAAGTCGATTGATTTCCCTGCCAGAACGATTCCGGTCTTATCTTTTTTTACCAGATAATTGAGGAGGTGACGCCCCAGTCTCTCCGCGTTAATATTGCGCACCAACTTGCCTTTGTGTGCCAGGCTGACAAAACCCTCTTCTTCCGAGACAATGATCGAGACGGCATCAGTTTCTTCCGTGATCCCGACCCCGGCGCGATGTCGGGTCCCCATGGATTTGCCAATTTCAGCCTGAGTCAGAGGAAAAAAGCATGCAGCCGAGAGGATGATGCCGTTTTTAATCACGACCGCGCCATCATGAAGGGGCGTATTGGGATAAAAAATCGTCGAGAGCAATTCAGAGGATACGGGCGCATTGATCTTGACCCCGGCTTCGGTGTAAAACCGCATGCCGATATCCCTTTCGATGGTAATCAAAGCGCCGATCTTTTTTTCCGCCAGGCTATAGGCGGAGTGAATCAATGCGTTGATGGTTTCTTCTTTCGTTTTAGCCGTGCTGATCAAGCGGTGAGGATTGACTCCGATTTCGGCAAATACACTGCGAATTTCGGGTTGAAAGATGATCAACAGCGCAAAAAACATTAATGCGGGGAGCTTGGCGATAATCCACTCAATGACTTCCAATCCGAAAATCTGAGAAAGGATCCACCCGCTGAGAATGGTAATGACAATTCCCACCAGTATGGGTTCCGCGCGGGTCCCTTTCAAAAACAATAAAACCGTGTAGATAATAACCGTCAGTAATCCGATCTGAATTATAAATTGCACCATTTCGCGCAAAGGCGTCCAGTATCTTCCGAAATACTCGATTGCGGTTACCAGGTTTTCCATAAGTAGGGTGCGATTAAAAATCCAGTGTTATCATGATTCAATGAGTGTGCAAGCCTTTTGATGCTCCGTATGCAAAATTCCAATATAGGGCAGCTGGCGATAATATTCATTATAATCCAAGCCATAGCCAATTACGAACTGATCATCAATCGAAAAGCCCTGATAGTCTGGGATTATTGCCGGCGGGGTGTGGCGTTTCTTATTTAATAATACACAGCAGCGCAAGCTGTCAGGGTGATGTAACGCAAAATCCTTCATGAGCGCGTCCAGGGTAAAACCAGTATCCAAAATGTCATCGATGATCAGTACATGTCGGTGGTGCAGCGGCAGTTTTAAGTCTGAGCGAACGTTGAGGGCGCCTGTGCTCGCGGTTCCTCGATAGGAGGAAACCGGGTAGACATCGTAGCGGATGGAAATGGTCAGCTTGCGGATCAGATCGGCGGCAAAGACTATGGCGCCGTTGGCGATAATAACAAGATCAAGAATTTTACCATCGTAATCCGTGCTTAACTGGGCCGCAAGTTCACTCGTCCGGGCACGCAATGCTGCCGCGGTTATCAGCGGTTTGATTTGGCGATTATCTAGAGGATGTATCATGGTAATGAAAATAGACTGCACGCAGTCGAATTTATGAACATCGTCGTTCCAATCAGGCTGGTAATCGTGTGATCTTGTTCTAAAACCTGATTATGTTTAGTAGATTTGTCAGCAATACAACTTGAAACCTAACGCCAATATTCCCGGATGTAATCATGAATACCGATAATAAACGAGGTAAATATATCTATTTCGACAATGCCGCGTCGACTCCGATGGTTCCCTGCCAGCGAGCGGATTATCTTCAGCTCCTGTCTGATTATTATGCCAACCCAACTGCGCTGCATAAGCTGGGACGTTCCATAAAGAATGAGATTTCTCGAAGCGAAGAAATGTTTCTCCGGCAACCGGGATTTGAAAATGAAAAAGTAAATATCATCTGGACCAGTGGCGCCACGGAAGCCAATAATTTGGCGATACTTGGTTATGCCGCCACCTTCAAAAAGGCGGCGGATTTCACCGCGGTCAGCCTAAAGACCGAACATGCGTCCATTTATCAACCGCTTCTGTATCTTCAGGGACGTGGAGCGCAGGTGAAATGGGCTGCAATCGATAACCATGGCCATATGGATGTCAATCATTTTGCTGAGATGCTCGATCATAAAACCAATTTAATCGCACTCTCCGCAGTCAATAATGAGATCGGTGTCATGGCGGATTTGACGGCACTGAGAAATATGATTTCCTTACATGCGCCCGAAGCCAGATTGCTTGTTGATGGTGTTCAGTCGATGGGAAAATTTCTCCTCCCCTGGCATGCGGCAGGTATTGATATGCTGACGCTTTCTGGTCACAAGATCCACGGGCCAGGTGGTATCGGAGCCTTATTGACACGTCAGGATCGGGTCACATTACACCCCTTATTCCACGGCGGTGAACAGCAGGATGGCATTCGTTCCGGCAGTCTCGATGCGCCGGCGATTCTCGGCTTCCTGAATACGGCCGCCTGCTGGCATACCCGATGGCGGCAGGAATCGGAACAACGCGTTATCAAACTTCGTGAATTATTGCTTGACGGATTAACCCGCATGAAGGATGCGCGAGGCAGCCAGATCGAATGCCACATCAACTCTCCTGAAAATGCTTCTCCCTATATAATCAGCCTGAGTTTTCCGCACTACGATGGCGCGGTATTGATGCGGATGCTGGGAGAACAGGATATCATTGTCGGAACCGGCAGCGCTTGCGCCGCCGGCGCTAAAAAGCCCAACCGGGTGTTGACCGCTTTGGGATTGTCGTCGCGCCGGATTAGCGGAACCATCCGGATCAGCTTTGGCATCCAGAACACCGAAGCGGATGTACTCCGTTTTTTGGCGGCATTGGAGACCATTTTGATTCGTTATTAACCGATGAGATTGGCTAAGCTGCAATGACAGCCAATTTTCAAGTGATAGTTCGATCCTATTGCAGAGCGCATTTTTGAGGATAATTGGAAGAATCGATCTCCCTCAGGTGCGGCGTTGATTGCCAAAAAGTTCGATGTGGGCGCGGGGCGTGTATTTCCACCCATGCTTGAAGCACATGGCAAGGCATTTTTTGCCATTGTTGGCAAGCGTTTCCGGGGTTATCCCCTGGGGCATGAGGTAGATATCGGGATCGTTGTGCGCATGCAAGTCGGCAAGAATTTGGAGGATTTCACTTTCATCATTCTCATTGTCGATGACAAATTTAAACTGATGGGGATAATTTTTACACCAGAAACGCAGTGCTTCGGGGTGATAACGAACCTGTTGATGCAGCTCGGTATAAGGAGTATTCAATGGCGTCGAACTCGCTAATTTTGGTGATAAGGTGACAAAATCGAAAGGCAGGTAGTGCGCGATGGTGCCGTTGGTTTCCAGCATCAGGGTAAAATCATGCTGATGTAAGGCGCAAAGCAACTCTTTCAGCGCCGGTTGCAGCAATGGTTCGCCGCCGGTTATGATGATCAAGTCAATCACCGGATGGCGTGCCTGTAGTGCAAGAACCATCGCCAAGGCATTATCGACAGAAAGAAAGTTCGCTTCCGCCTGCCAGGACGTATAAGGGGTGTCACATGGGTTGGTTTGCCACTGACAGCGGAGATTGCATCCGGAGGTGCGGATAAAAATAGCCGGATGACCAAGGTATTTTCCTTCACCCTGTATGGTCACAAAAATATCACTGATGTTGATTTTGTCGGATGCAATCGGCATGACGGAATAAGACTCACGCAGTTGATTATGGGGCTGGCGCTGTTTTCAGGCAATAAAATCTGCCCAGGAATTCGGGGTTTCATACAGACGCAGTTTGTCAATCTGCAACCGGTTGGGAAGATGGGAGACAAGCGCGCGATAACACCATCCAGAAATATTTTCAGCGGTCGGGATGAAGGGAACACTGATTGCTTTGAAATCGCCGCGATGTTGTTGATTGAAAAACTCATAGAGGATGGAATCATTTTCGTAGAACATGAACGCATGATCCAGCACATCATGGATGTTTTCCATGATGACTTTTTTGATGTCGCCAAAATCCATGACCATTCCTTCCGAACTGTTCCCGGGTATTTCAATCAGGTCGCCATTGAGTGTCACTTCCAAACGATAGCGATGTCCATGGAGATTGCGGCATTTGCTATTGTGATTCGGAACCCGATGCCCCATATCCCATTCGATACATTTGGTTATTTTTATCATGATCTTGAATACAATTTTTTTTATGGTGTGGTATTGTTTAAACCCTTGGTTATAATTCAATCTTGTGCGATATTCATACAAGACAATAAGGATTTATCTGTTTGTTTACTTGGTGTGTAAGTAAATACAATTTTGCCGTTGAAATTGACAGTATAAAATCAGTCGGCTAATGTACGGCGTTTTATTTATTAATTATGACATTAGTTGTTTTCGTGCTTGCTGGCAAGCCGGGAATAACATAATCAATAATACAGAAAAGGGGTATTATTTATGAGCGACAAAAATAATCAGACAGGAGATGAAGCCGCTATTTTGCGCCGGCTGGAAAGTTTGGAAACACAAATTACGCGCCATGACGATTTGCAGGTAAAGTTAAAATACATTTCATTGTCGGGTCTTTTTCTGGTACTCTTTTTCTTCCTGCTATTTGTGTATCGTCTGATCAACTATGTACGGCATTACGAGGTAAATATCTTGATTGACAATTTGCGGGCTCAGTCCATGGAAGTTGTAAAACCGGAAATAGAATTGTTTTTAAATGATCTTCGTTCTGATTTGTTGCCGACATTCTCGAAACAATTAACCGATGAATTTGATAAACAAATGCCTTTGCTTAAAGATACGACGTTGGAATTGGGGCATCGGCTTGAAGAAAAAGTTCGTCTTCATGCTGAAGAGCGGTTAGTTGAATCAATGATCACTGGTTTGGAGTCCAGCGAAAAGGAAATCCAGATCATTTTTCCGGCATTCACCGCCGAGAATTTGGAAAAACAAATCGGTCAATCCATGACTTACTATGTCGACACTCTGCATGATTCGCTGGAAGAACGAATCGCGTACATCTCATCCAGCATCGAAACGCTTAAATCATCGATCATGGAACTGGGTAAATCTGATGCCATGAAGGATCATGTTCCCACTACCAAGGAGCAGGCGGAAGCTCAAGTGTTGGATTCAATTCTCGATTTGGTTGTATATGAAATTAAACCCGAGCTCGGCGATGAACCGGTAAAAAAATAATAGAAAGAGGTGAACCATGAGTAAAATAGCGGATAAAATTTCGACTCTGGAAACGCTCCTGAATCAAAAGGAGACAAAACTAAAGAAAAAGATCACCAACACCCTGATTATTTATGCGGTATTGGTTGCCGTCGTTGCTGGTTACACTCTGTGGATTGTCCCGAAACTCAAGGAAATCACCAGCACCCAAGCCATGACAGAAATCATTTTAACTGAGGTTTCTGAGTTATTATCTAAAATGAGGACGAATTTTACTGATGAGGTGCACGCTAATTCGTCCGTCTGGGCAGTCGAAATAGTCAAGCAATCCATTGAAGCCATTCCTCAGGTGGAAGAGCCTCTCCTTGAAAAGGCGGATGCCATGATAGATTACCTGGCACAGCATTTGGAAAATCAGTTGATCCCCTCATTTACCGATTTTCTGCGTGAAAATTCAGTGGAATTACGCGAACGTTACGCTGAGTTCAAGGATGAGGAAATGATGCAGGGGCTATCGCTCATATTTGTGGAAACCATCGAAACCGAGATCGATCAATACTTAAATGATTATCTCATTAAGGAAATATCCCATTTGCGGAATCAGATCCGCCAGTTGAATCAGGGCAAGAAAATATTAACAAAAAGGGATGAGGCACAACGAAATTTAATCGTCTCATGGGTTTATCTGACGGAAAATCATGCGGATGAAGGGTCAATATTGAGTGATTGTTTAAGCAGAGTAAAAGATCGTTGCATGAGTATGTTTACCATCGAGAATATGAATGTCAAGGAACTTATGGAAGCCGAACCAGAGGATGTTGAAGGCGTTGGCGAAGTCTATGAATAACAGAACATTCCCGGGCTGTGTCGTCAGATATCAGTTTAGTTAATTTGTTTACAACACGCGAATTCAATATGAGTATGATCGATAATGTCAATCTTAATACCACGACTGAGAAAGACATGTATCTGCATAGTGTTAGGGCATAGTTTTATTGGCAATGTAAAAGTATGTGAAGGCGGAACCCATTCAGGGGGTTCCGCCTTCTTTTTGTCGCCATACGCCACCCAGCTGATTCTCCCTGGTGAAAGTTCATTGCCTGTTTCCGCTGAAAAATCATCTTCTTCATCCGCAACCCCAAACTGTTATCCCGAGTGGGCATTGGCACAGAGATCGAATGCGGATTCTTCTTTGCATACTTCAAGTCCAGACCAAGGTGACGATGTTCTGTTTCAACGTTCGGTTACGATCTCAGATATTGAAGAGTATTTACAGGCATCCGATAATGCACTGGATATTGGCTACGCGAACTTATTGATTGGCAAGGTGTTTGAACCACGCTTGAATGTCAAGAATTATCTTGATTTCATTGATAAGATGTTGGAGACCATAAAAGATAAATCAGGGCGAAGCAATAAACCGGAAACGGTCATCGCCGCTATCAATCAATGCTTTTATGAAGACCATCGTTTTACGGCAGTTATTGATCCATTTCCGGAGGATTTCCTGATCAATAATTTGGTGGATAATAAACAGGGAAGATGCATGTCGCTGGTGGCTCTTTATCTCGCTGTGGCGAAACGGCTAAAAGTACCGGTAGTGGCCTTATGCATACCCGAACATATATATGCTCGCTGGGAGATCGACAAAGGAGTCCGGAGGATTTTTTCCCGTGGACCGGATTACGTTAATATCGAAACGACCCTGAAAGGCAGTAATTATTCAGATAAGCATTATTTGGAGATGCTTGGATCCAACCCCGCGGAATTGCATGGGGAGTTCTACCTTCGCCCGTTGTCACCGAAGGAAACAATCGCGACTTATTTAAGCCCCTTAGGCAGCCTTCTGCGCGATCAAGGACGTTTGGATGAAGCGATTTCAGCGTGTCGGCTTGCGGTTAAAATTAATCCTGGAGATGCGGAAGCATGGAATAATCTGGGCATGTCTTATCGGCGCAAGGAGATGAAGGACCTGGCAATGACTTCCTACCAGAGAGCGGTGGAAGTATATCCTAGATTCGCCGAAGCCTGGCATAATATGGGAAGTATTCAGGATGAACACAGCAAGCGCATCGAATATTTTAAAAAAGCCATTACCATTAAACCTCAATTTGTCGAAGCCTGGCGTAATCTGGTCATTGCTTATTATGAAAACCAGAATTATCAAATGGCCATGGCATGTGCTAATCAATGCCGCTCCCTCGGTTATGAATTACCTGGAGAATTGCTCAATAAAATCCAGCGGCATTTGAATGCGGCAAAATGATTCCTTTCGTAGAACATGCTTGTAACAGGTATACCGCAATGCATCAGTTGATGCTGCAGTGGAGTACGAACTAAATTGGTGTTGAATTAAAGATTGCATGAATTTCAACATAACGATCAAATTCCCAACACTTTCTGCTCCGATAGTGACGATAATCAAGTTCTCTCGCATGCGGGTTCAATAAACGCGAAGAGAGCGTTAAACTTATATTAATCTTGAGAGACATGGCTGCAATTATTTTGAGAAATGGGCGGGTGGTCGATCCATACACCGGTAAGGATACCGTCCGCGATATTGGGATCTGCGGAAGCACCTTGGTATTGCCTCAAGAAATTGAATCAGATCCGCAGCTTCACACATTCGATCTTTCCGGTATGATCGTGGCGCCGGGACTGATTGATATACATGTGCATTTACGAGAACCTGGTTTTGCATATAAGGAGACAATTGCCACCGGCACCGCCGCGGCTGCCGCGGGAGGCTTTACCACAATTGTTGCCATGCCCAATACCAACCCCGCTATCGATACCATCGCCCGGGTTACCGATTTGCAGCATCGCATTGATGAAAGCGCCCTCATCGCGACTCATATCACCGCATGCATCACCCGGGATCGCGCCGGCGAGGAATTGACTGATATAGCGAGATTAAAACAACAAACCAAAATCGTCGCGTTATCCGATGACGGGGACTGTGTCCAGGATTATGGTCTGATGAAAGCAGCGGCACGGCTTGCCAGAGAAAATGATCTTCCAATCATGGATCATTGTGAAGATCATTTCCTTAGTAAAAACGGGGTAATGCGGGCCGGACCAATATCCCAAAGTATGCGTCTGCCTGGAATGCCAGGAGAAACCGAAAGCAATATCGTTGCCCGCAATATCCAATTGAGTCGGGAAACCGGTGCTCATTTCCACCAGCAACACCTGAGTTACAAGGAATCAGTTCGGCTTCTTCGTTGCGCTCGTCAGGAAGGATTGCCGGTTTCCGGTGAAGCTTCACCACATCATTTGACACTTACCCATGACCTGGTACCCATCCTGGGAACCAATGCCAAGATGAATCCACCGCTGGGGACTGAAGAGGATCGCCAGGCTTTGATCGCGGCAGTATTGGATGGCACGATCGATATCATTGCCACCGATCATGCTCCACACGCGTCTTGGGAAAAGGCGCGAGATTGGGGCGCGGCCCCCTTCGGCATCCTTGGTCTGGAAACTGCTTTACCACTCGTCCTTACTGAACTTTATGGTAAACATCACATGGACTTGATGGCGTTGTTGTCGCGATTTACGCTAGGACCAGCCAATTTATTGCATCTGCCTAAAGACGGTTTGATACCAGGTGCGCCCGCAAACCTGGTTATTTTTGACCTCACTCAATCATTCCCGCTGGATATTACAAACTCCCGGTCGCGCTCCCGAAATTCTCCCTTTCATCACAAACAGGTCATCGGTAAAATCATGGGGACCATGTCAAACGGCCGATGGGTCTACCAACATCAGGACTTTTCCTCCTAATTTTTGATGCATTTTCATAAGCAAAATTAATTCTCTTTATTTCTCGTTGCCGGGGTATGATTTCGAGGTTCTAATGCTACATTCATTCACTCAGAACAGTCGTTCAAACATCATTTATTTTATTTCGTGAACATCATGGAAAATCAGTCTGAAAAATTACCCGAATCGCATGCGGAAAATAACTCACACAGCGAATCCCAAAAAGGGGTTAATGTGGGAGCTCTGGCAGGTTCTCCGATTGGGGAGAATCAATCCGCGGGAGGCGGATTGGCAAATCCATCCGCGAATGAAGCTAATGCGGTATATGACCAAAGCAGCATCACCGTATTGGAGGGATTGGAAGGGGTGCGTATGCGTCCTAGTATGTATATTGGCGACACTGCGGATCGTGGCTTGCATCATCTGGTGTATGAAGTCGTCGACAACAGTATCGATGAAGCGTTGGCCGGTTACTGCAAAAATGTCGATGTCTACATTCATGTCGATAATAGTATAACGGTAAACGACGATGGCCGCGGCATTCCCGTTGATATCCATGCCGGACAAGGTCTGCCTGCTGTTGAAGTGGTTCTCACCTTTCTCCATGCCGGCGGCAAGTTCGACCACAAATCATACAAGGTTTCCGGCGGGTTGCATGGTGTCGGGGTTTCTTGTGTCAATGCCTTGAGCGAATGGCTGGAAGTCGAAGTCCGACGCGGCGGCAGTGTATATCATATGCGTTTTGAGCGCGGTAAAACGGTCATGCCCCTCACCCGGGTGCGTCCGGCGACCGATACCGGCACCGAGATTACCTTTAAACCCGACCCCACTATTTTTACCGCCCATGAGTATAAATGGGATATTCTTGCCACGCGCATGCGTGAACTGGCTTTTTTGAACAAGGGCGTGGCCATTACCCTTACTGATGAACGACCCGTGGAAGGTGTGCGAAAAGACCGCTTTATTTATGAAGGCGGAATTGTCGAATTTGTCCGCCATCTCAACGCCGGTAAACAGCCATTGCATAACATCATTTATTTCTACGCCGAAAAGGACAATGTGATTGTGGAAGCGGCGATGCAATACAATGATGGCTTCAGCGAAACCATTTTCTGTTATGCCAATAACATCAATACCATCGAAGGCGGAACACATCTCACCGGCTTTCAAAAAGCAATCACCCGGACCATCAATGTCTATCTGAAGACTGTGCCTGCCTTCAAGAATGAAGCGCCGGTCACGGGCAGTGACGTGCGTGAAGGACTTGCCTGTGTCATCAGCATCAAGTTGCCCGACCCTCAATTTGAAGGTCAGACCAAAACCAAGTTGGGCAATAGTGATATCGCCGGCATAGTCGAACAGGCTGTTAACGAGAAATTGTCAACATTTTTTGAGGAAAATCCCCAGGAAACCCGAAAAATTCTGGAAAAAACACTGCTCTCTGCCCGTGCCCGGGAAGCCGCAAAAAAAGCACGTGAACTGACCCAGCGCAAAGGCGCGCTTGACGGTCATTCCTTGCCCGGTAAGTTGGCGGATTGTTCCGAGCGTGATCCCGCTAAATGTGAGGTTTATATTGTCGAGGGCGACTCCGCAGGCGGCTCGGCGAAACAAGGCCGCGACAGCCGTTTTCAAGCGATTTTACCGATTCGCGGCAAACTCCTGAATGTCGAAAAGGCGCGCTTGGACAAATTATTGAAGAACACTGAAATTCAAGCTCTGATAACAGCGATCGGTTGCGGTATCGGCGCCGATGAAATAGACATCAGCAAGACCCGATATCGCCGCATTATTATCATGACCGATGCTGATGTTGATGGTTCGCATATCCGCACCTTGTTGTTAACCTTTTTCTTCCGTCACATGAAGGCGCTCATCGAACAGGGCTACATCTTCATTGCCAAACCGCCCTTGTTCAAGATCAAGCGCAAAAAGCATGAACAATATGTTGAAACAGAAGAACAGCTGGATACTTACTTGTTTGAAAACGGATTGGATAATTTCATCGTGAAACGTGCGGGCAATGATGAAACGATCACGCTAGAAACCATCAAAGCTCTCCAGGCAATCGTCAAGGAAGTGAAACACCTGGCCACTAGTTTGATCCGTCATGGCATTGATCCGGAAAATTATATTCGTCAAATCCATCCCGAAACCAAGGCCTTTCCCATCGCCCGCTTAACTTATAGAGAGTCAGGTGGAGAATTGCAGGAAACTTATATATACTCGGATGCGGATGAAGCCAGATTGATTGAAGAACTTTGTGTCACGCGTTCACTGCGTGCGGCAGAAGATGGAGATCCCACCGCCACCATCGCGGATCCCGCAACGAGTACAGCCGCCGGCGAGAAAGAATCTTCCGAAATTATGGCTTCAGAAGAACCGCAAGTTGAGCCCGAATTAACCTTGCCTTCCGGTACCGAGATCACGCGGATTTATGAGACCAAGTCCTTTTCAGAGGTGTGCCGCCGGCTTCAGGAAATCGGCATTGCCGTTGAGGAATTATATGGCGCAGGCAGAGATTTATTCACAATAAGTCGAGGCCATACCGATGATGAAACGACGGTAACATCAATTATGGAACTTTATGAGGAAATTACCAAAGCAGGACGGCAGGGCATCCAGGTGCAACGCTATAAGGGGCTTGGGGAAATGAATGCGGATCAGTTATGGGAAACCACCATGGATCCGGATAGTCGCCGGATGATAACGGTAACGATGGATGACGCTTTCCAAGCCGAACGCATCTTTACCTTATTGATGGGAGATGATGTTGGTCCGCGCCGGCGTTACATCGAGCAGTATGCAGCTACCGTGAAGGGGTTGGATATTTAATTGGGAATTGTCTGGATGATAAATCCGCCCGATGGAATTATTATCCGGGGACGAATACAACATGATGATGCTTATATGTTCATAAGCGCATCTTTATCAAAGAGCGAAGCAATAATCTATGGCTAACGAACCGGACCACAGCAAAGGCTATATTGACGTCAATATCGAAGATATCATGCATTCGGCATATCTGCAGTATTCGCTGAGTGTCAATATCGGCCGCGCAATTCCCGATGTCCGTGATGGCTTGAAGCCCGGCAACCGCCGCATTCTCTACGCCATGCGGCAATTGGGACTTACCCATACTCATGCCTATACCAAATGCGCCAAGGTTGTCGGGGAAGTAATTGGTAATTATCATCCGCATGGAGATCAATCGATTTATGATACCATGGTGCGCATGGCGCAGGATTTTTCCCAGCGTTATATGCTGATCGATGGGCAGGGAAATTTCGGCAGTATCGATGGCGATGCGGCGGCGGCATATCGCTATACGGAGTGTCGGCTGAAACGATTGGCGGAAGAATTGTTGACCGATTTGGATAAAGACACGGTTGAGATGATCCCTAATTTCGATGAGAGCCTGCTTGAACCAACCGTATTGCCTGCCGGTTTTCCCAATCTCCTGGTCAATGGCTCCACTGGTATTGGGGTTGGCATGGCCACCAATATTCCTCCTCACAATCTGGGAGAGGTTATCGACGGCATTGTTAAATTGATCGATGAGCCGGCAACCACCTCCAAGGAATTAATGATGTTGATTCAAGGTCCGGACTTTCCCACCGGCGCCATGATTATCGGCCGTCAGCCAATCATTGATCTATACGAAACCGGACATGGGATCATCAAGGTGCGGGCTAAAGCGACCATTGATGAAACCGAAACTGGTCGTGAACGCATTGTCGTTACTGAAATTCCCTATATGGTCAACAAGGAATCATTGCAAAAACGCATTGCTGAATTAGTCAATAAAAAAGTTATTCCCGGCATTTTCGCGATGCGAGATGAATCGAGCAGCCGGACGGGGATTCGTCTGGTAATCGAAGTCAAGAACAACGAACGTGCGGATATCGTACTTAATCAGCTTTACAAGCATTCACAATTACAGACCAGTTTTGGCGCCACATTCATGGTCGTCAGTAACAATCGTCCCGTGACCATGAATCTGTCGCAGTTGTTGCAGGCTTACATCGACCACCGCCTGGAAATCATTACTCGCCGCTCCCAATTCGAGCTGGAGAAAGCTCAGGCCAAAGCGCATATCCTTGAAGGACTGATCAAAGCTGTTGATAATATCGATATTGTCATTGCCATTATCCGAAGTGCCAGGGATCGGGAGGACGCGGCCGGACAGTTGATTATCCGTTTTGAACTATCCCGCAAACAGACCATGGCAATCCTGGAAATGCGGCTCCATCAATTGACGAGCCTGGCACGGGAGGAGTTGATCAAGGATTACAATGAGACCATGTCGCGCATTGAGTATTTGAAAAGTCTGTTAGCCACCAAGGAATTGCGCATTGAGGTGGTTAAGCAGGAATTGATTGATATCAAAAATAAGTATTCCGATCCACGGCGCACTGAAATTATTGCTGCTGAAACCGATATCAACATCGAAGATCTTATTACCCGTTCAATCTGTGCCATCACAATTTCCAATACCGGTTACATCAAGCGCCTGCCTTTGGATGAATTCCGCGTTCAACGGCGCGGCGGTGTTGGCGTCAGTGTCATGCAGACCAAGGAAGATGACTTTGTCCGGCAGGTACTTTCAGCATGTACCCATGATTATATCATGTTCTTTACTAATAAAGGGTTAATGCATTGGCTCAAGGTTTATGAAATTCCAGAGGGGATGCGCGCGGCGCGCGGCAAGGCAATCGTCAATCTGGTGGGAGTTCAGCAGGATGAACAGATTCGTGCACTCATTACGGTTACAGAAGTCGATGTGGATGATCTGTTTATCATCCTTGCCACGCGGCGCGGGATTATCAAAAAGATGAAATTGTCCCTGTTTCGCAAAATGCGAAAAAAAGGCATTATCGCTGTCACCCTCAAAGAGGGAGATGATGTGATCGATGTCCGCCTGGCTCGTCAGGACGATCAAGTCATGCTCTTTACATCGTTGGGCAAGGTTTGCCGTTGTCCGATTCGTGAAATTCCCGTAAGATCCCGTATTGGTATTGGAGTGATCGGGATTCGTTTGCGTGGCGGCGATGAGGTGGTGTCACTCCTGGTGGTAAATCCCGGCGATGAGATTTTAAATATTACCAGCAGGGGCATGGGGAAACGCAGTCAGATCGGTTCGGGAATAAGCGAAGAAGACGCGGAAATTGGGGGTGGTTATCGCTTGACCCGCCGGGGCGGCACCGGGGTGCGTTCAATGTCATTGCGTGAAGGCGACCGGGTGATGGGAGCGTCGTTGGTGCAGGCTCATGATGAGTTGATGATTACCACCATGTATGGCAATATAGTCCGTATCAATACCGATGAAATTCGCACCATCGGGCGCTCTTCCAAAGGAGTCCGGCTCATCAATTTACGCGAAGGCGATACCGTCATGGGCATGGCCATTATCCAGCAGATGGATGATGAAGATGGTCAGGGAACCAGTGAAGCCGGAGATGACCGCATTGCAGCCGCCTCCGTCCCGCCCGCGCTCCCCCCGGCGACCCCGGAATTGCCCGAACCGGATGAAGATTAACCGCATTATTTGGTGAGTGATTTTCTCTCCTCAAGATTGACAACAAGGGTTTTGGATAAATGCGTTGTCGCGGCCGCGGCAGGTTTGATGATCGAGGTGGTTTTGCTTTGAAATCGCTTCCACCATTGGCTGGCATCATCTTCACTCCAGGGAGTATTTAATTGCAGTCGTTCCAATTCGACCATCAACTCTTTCACATTCGCAAATCTCATTTCTGGTTGCTTTTGCAGGCATTTCATAATCACGTTTTCCAGATCCTGGTCAAAGTGCTTCTTAAATCGTTGCGATGGGGGTACCGGCGGAGTTGCGATGTGATGGCGGCAAATATCGACGACAGTCTTGGCGGTGAACACCTCCTGTCCGGTTACCAGCAGATAAGCGGTAGCGCCGAGGGAATAGATATCGCTCCGGGGATCGATATTCTCGGGATTGAGGATGGTTTCCGGCGCCAGATATTGCGGGGTGCCGCTGATGATATCCAAGTCTCTTGATGAATTACCGTTGTCATCCGATGTCGTCATGTTTTCCATCAGACCAAAGTCGAGAACCTTGATAAAATCGTAAATATTTCCACGTTTACCGATAATAATATTCGAGGGCTTGATATCGCGATGAACCAGTCCGATTTCATGTGCTTCGGACAGGGAGCCGCAGACTTGTTTGATCATATGAATAACCCGGCCGGGTGGCTGGGCGCCGTCGATTTGTACCAAGTCTTTCAGATTAACGCCATCCAGATATTCCATCGCGTAATAAAAAATTCCATCCGGAGTATGGCCGTAATCATAGATTTGAATCGTGTTGGGATGAACCAGCCGGCTGGTTAGCTGAACCTCCTCTTCGAATCGCTTTATCATGGTCTGGGCGGCATTTCCGGGCAATAGCAGTTTTACCGCGGTGGGGCGACGCATGAATGCGTGTCGCGCCCGATAAACCGGTCCCATGCCGCCTTCACCAATTTTATATTCGAGTGTGTATTGCCCCAGTTGCCGGGTTTCCATTTCCGCGGCGTGAATTCTTCGTTGCAGCCTGGATGCCACAATTGAACATATCAGTGTGATACCGGTATAGGATGCCAGCAATCCAAATAATACGCAAAACAGTCGGCGCATGGTTTTCAATGATTGATAGGCTTCAGCGTACGCGGTTTCGGTGGCGACACCAAAGTCATAGTCATAGAGCCAGGTCCAGGCGCCGATTACCGGTACCCCCAGATAATTTCGATAACCGTCCACATTTATTCCGGAGTGACCGGACACCGCGCTGGCAGCCATTTCGGTCAATGGCAGATGAGATCGCGGGCGGGCCGTTTTATATCCGCTTGTCACAGCGCTGCCGGGGTCGCGCAAATCCAGGTTGAGGACTGAGCTTGATTCGGTCATATCCATAAGCAAATCAGCCCTTTTCAATTCGTCAATAAAGCGGCTTTCCGAAATCATTATTCCTTGCTTGTCGAAGGCGTAGGTTTCGCCGGATTCACCGGAACGGGCAACCGAGAGAATTCTGGTAAATTCGCTTTCCGGATGGAAGTGAAGTCCTAACACCGCGACAATTTGGCCCGCAGTGTCTTTTATTGGCGTTCCGACCACCATCGACTTGGATTTTCCCGAGTCTGAGTGAGGAAAACGAGGTATAAACGGAGTGCTTACCAGGGTTCGACCTTCATTGAGAATGGGTTGAATACGATGCAATGCAATTTCATCTAATTCTTGACCGATGACAAAGTCATTGCTGGCGGCAATAAAACCCCCATTTCTGCCGATGATGCTAAAACTAAAATACTCCATCCGCATCAATTTGGGACTTAGGTAATCACGCAGTTGCTGGAGAGCTGTGTTTTGGATCAGGTGTTTATGATCCTTGCGTCCGGTATTTTGTAGCAATTGCGCGACCAACTCGCGAACCAGAGGTTCATAGGCAATCGACTCGGCATTACGTTCCTGGCCTTGGTTCCAGATACGCAGTGCTTTGACATTGGCCCTTAATACATCATTTAGGTCCTTGGTGAGGATTTCCTGGGTTGCCTGTTTCATCAGATTGTCTGCCCGCCATCCAATTAAAATAATTGAGAGGCCGACAATGCTTGGAATCAGTAATGACTCGATGCCCGTTAAAAAATGAAATTTTTTTATCATAACACAGATTAATCAATTAAATTTTCTCTACTGACAGTACTATATAACCTTGTGGTGATGGAAGTTACTGGGCTGGATGCCACGCAATACAAAAATGGACAAGCACGATAGTATTATTAATGTCATTATGGCCATGTCAAGATTAGTTATGATCGACCTGGTGTCCACGGTAGCGAGAGCAGCAGATTGGCACTACGATATGAGATTAATTGAATCCTCGCGATCCTGCAGGTATGATGTCGGTCGCAAGCCAATGAAAAAAACTTCATTATCACCAATATAAATCGTGTTGACTGAATCACACATACAACATAACCCATTTCAAATTACCATTGATGGTCCAGCTGCATCCGGGAAAAGCACTGCCGCCAGGATACTGGCAGGGAAGCTTGGCGTTTATTATATCAATACCGGTGAAATGTATCGGGCGGTTACCTGGTTCATTTTGCAGGCGGGAATCGATCCGGGTCATTCGCCGTCTCAAGTCATTGAACTATTGTCTCAACTCAATTTAAGTTTTCGCGTTAACACCAGTGGTAACGCAAGGGAAAATGGAATACAACTCTACTTCAACGATCAACCTGTGGACATTCAAGCGATTCGTGATCCGGATGTGACGCGTTACGTCAGTCAGCTCGCTGCCATTTCTGAAGTTCGAGAGCGGCTGGTGAGCTATCAACGACAGGCAGCGCAATTGGGGACGATAGTCATGGAGGGACGGGATATTGGAACCGTGGTGTTTCCCGAGGCCAGGGTAAAATTTTTTGTCACCGCCAGTCCGGAGGTTCGCGCGCGGCGCCGACTGGCACAATCCGGAGAAGTGAAGGAGGGCGCTACCCTGCAATCGGTTATTGATGATATTACCCGTCGCGACCATCTTGATTGTACCCGTGCCATCGCTCCCTTGTGTCCGGCCGCGGATGCAGTGATCATCGATACGTCACAGCTTTCGCTGGCGAAAACCGTTGATGCGATGATTGCGCATCTCACCGATATAGGGATCTATGAGGATCGGTGTATTGCTCAGGATGAGTGAAAAAGATTTTACTTTTCCAATTGCTTTGGAGACAGTCAATTTTTATAGTACCCAAGTCTACGGACGATGTGGGTGTTCATTATGAAAATAGCAATTGGGAAATATGGTGTAATTGGATCGTGAGTTATTCATGTATAGTTGTAATCGGTAATAAGGTATTAATGGGTATAATGGGAATAATTATGCTCTCTTTGGAATCGATTCAAATGTTGGTATTGAGGATGAGAAGGAGTATGGATTGCATAACTGAATGTGTTTTTAGGGCATTCATGCCTTTAAAGCGTTTGGTTTTTGAATTTCACAACGGATACAATTGTGTCTGCGATATTGTGAATAATTGGCTTCGGTTGTTGTTGCTTCCACTTTATCAGGATGGGGGTAGAAATGCAGACTCCGAGTGGGCGGCGAAACCAGCTTTCGCCCAAAATGCTCACTTAGTGAAGTCCACCGTCTGTATTATCCCAATGGAGCAAAAATTTTGTTCCTGGGATGAAGGGTATTGGCAGCAACTGCAGCTTTGTCCAATCGGTCATCCACGGTTATTTCCGGGGTAAATTGCCCCCTCTTAATCACCGCCACTTCTGCCAACTTTGTCTTCAACACGATCTTGCCTGTTGTTATTCTCCCAATCGGGTCATTAATAGTCCAACCTTCTCATCGTTCTTAAATGAATTGATTCATCGTCGTGATGACGAATGAAGAGGTAAGGATAATAAAATCGACAACCCCTTCGGGGTATCCGTTAATCGATTATCCAAAGTATTTGGGAGGATGAATTAACATGCTGTTTTCCGCTGACTTTGGTAAGAATCCACCGCCAAATTCGCGGGTGGAGCAACCGCTTGCCGCGCGTTTGCGGCCCAGAACCTTTAGTGAGTTTGTCGGCCAGGAGCATCTTCTTGGGGCAGGCAAACCTTTGCGTGTTGCAATTGATAATAATACTCTGTCTTCGCTCATCCTTTTCGGGCCTCCGGGAGTGGGAAAAACCACCATCGCGGCGCTGATCACAGCAACTGCCGCTGCCCGGTTCGAACGCTTGAGTGCTGTCGTTGCGACGGTATCAGATATCCGCCGGTGCATTGAAAACGCGGCCCGGGAATGGCAGTCAGGCACGGGCAGGCGAACCTATTTATTTATCGATGAAATCCATCGCTTCAATAAGGCGCAACAGGATGTGCTTCTGCCGGATGTCGAAAATGGCACCATTCGTTTAATCGGCGCCACCACAGAAAATCCTTTTTTCCATGTCATCGGCCCTTTGCTTTCGCGTTCTCAAGTATACCAGCTCCACCCCTTAATGACGGCGGATATCCTTTCCATTCTCGATCAGGCCTGCCAGGACGAACGCGGATTTCCGGGATGGCAAATTCATCTGCTGCCGGAGGCGGCACAATTCATCGCCGAATCATGCGAAGGCGATGCCCGCAAGGCATTGAATATTTTGGAAGTTGTGGTGACGGCAGCAACCCAAGATAATTCCACGGCGGCCCAGTCACTGACAATCTCCCTGAAACAAGTGGAAAACGCGTTGCAAACCAAAGCGATCGACTATGGAGCTGATGGCCATTATGATACCATCAGCGCGTTTATTAAAAGCATGCGCGGCAGTGATCCCAATGCTGCCATTTATTGGCTGGCAAAAATGTTGTATGCCGGAGAGGATTTGCGGTTTATTGCCCGTCGAATCATTATTTTTGCGGCTGAAGATGTGGGCAATGCCGATCCGCGGGCACTGGTGCTGGCGGTCAATGCCTTGCAGGCAGTGCAGGCAATTGGCATGCCGGAGGCTCGCATCATCCTTGCTCAAGCAGTCACGTTTTGTGCCACGTGTCCTAAAAGTAATGCGTCCTACCTTGCCATTAACCGCGCCATGCACGATGTCGAGCACCATCCGGTTGCCTCGGTGCCGGTTCATTTGCGTGATGCTCATTATGCCGGAGCGAAACGGTTGGAACACGGTAAGGGGTATCAATATCCCCATGATTATCCCGGACACTTCATTGCACAGGAATATCTCCCTGAACCGCGAATTTATTATGAACCAGCCGATAGTGGGTATGAAACGCGGATCAAGGAACGGATGCGGGATTGGAATGAACAAAGGAAAAATACGACCGCATGAATCAATCATTGAGATTAAAAAAGAAGCGTCAACGTGACGCGCTTCTGAAGCGGCGGCAAGCCATGGCAGAAGGTGAATCAAAGATAGCTGGTGAACGAGTTACCCGCCTTTTGCTCGATGTGCCGTGGGTGCGGAAGATACGCCATATTGTTGCTTACGCGGCAGTGGGCAATGAAATTTCACTGGATCATTTTGTGGCGCTAATGGGCGATCTGGGCGCGCAAATTTTTTATCCTCGTTACAATAAGGACCGCGATCAATATGATGTGGCATTTGTGGATCAACCTGAAACTGATTTCATTTCCGGTCCACATGGGATTCGCGAACCTCGGCCTGAGGCTCCGGGAATTCAGGTCAAGGAGATCGCCAATCGGATTCTCTGGCTTGTTCCCGGTGTCGCGTTTGATCGAACTGGCGGGCGCTTGGGGCGGGGTTACGGTCATTACGACCGGATGCTGCAGGGTACGGAAGGAATAAGGATAGGAATTGGTTACGATTGGCAGATCATAGATAAGGTTGCCATTGGCTCGGAAGACATTCTGATGCAGTATGTGGTTACGGATCGTCAGTGGGTCGAATGTCGCAATCAAACCAAGACTAGAAATTTAATCAGGAGTGGAGATCGACAGCAACAACCGATTTAGGCATAATTATCGCGGATGCGAATGCCATGGGTACATGCGGAACTCCATCCCTCTGATGGAATACAAGGACAATTAACAATTGATACAATGAAGGAGAAATAGTTATGGCATTAGTATTTGCACTAATATTGGCGATCGTCGGAGCCGTTATCGGAGCAGGAGTTGGGTATATCATGGCGCAAAAAGCCAGTCAGAACGCCCGAAAAACCATCGATGAACTGGTCCTTGAAATGAAGAACAATGCGACGCTGGAGGCCGAACAGATTATTAAGGAAGCCAAATTAAAGGCCAAGGAAGAAGCGATTAAAATGCGGGAGGATTTTGAACAGTCTACCCGGGATCGAAAACTGGAACTGCATGAAGTAGAAAGACGTTACAAGGAGCGTGAAACAACCATCGATAAAAAAATGGACATTGTCCAGAATCGGCTCGATGAAGTCATGCGTCGAGAAAAGGAAATTGATGAAATCGAGAAACGGTTTAAATCCCGACAACATGAACTCGATGAAATAAGCAAAAAACAAATTGTTCAACTGGAAGGGATCGCCATGCTTACTCGTGATCAGGCCCGGGTGCAAATCATGCAAAAGTTGGAGCAGGACCTGGTCAATGATCGGGGCGTATTGATTCGTCGGCATTTGGATGAACTCAAGCAAAAATGCAAAAAAGAATCCCAGGTGCTGATGATCCAGGCAATGCAAAAATTTGCCAGTGAATGTGCCAATGAGCGCACCACCGCTACGGTCGCCCTGCCCTCAGATGAAATGAAAGGCCGGATTATTGGCCGCGATGGCCGGAATATTCGTGTCTTTGAAGCTGAAACCGGGGTGAATGTGCTCATCGATGATACCCCATCAGCGGTAGTTTTGACCTGTTTTGAGCCAACCCGCTTGGAAATCGCCCGCCTGGCAATGGAGAAATTGGTGGAAGATGGTCGGATTCATCCGACTCGGGTAGAAGAAGTTGTGAATTGGGCAAAAACTGAAGTTGAAAGTGAATTGGTGCGCGCGGCGGAAGAAGCGATACATGAATTGCGCATCGGTCATGTCAATCCCCAGGTCATATCCGTATTGGGTAAACTAAAGTTTCGTTATAGTTATTCGCAAAATGTACTTAAGCATTCGATTGAAGTGGCTAAATTTATGTCGATCATCGCCGCTGAGCTCGGTCTGAATGTGGAGAAAGCCAAACGCATGGGGTTGTTTCATGATATCGGTAAGGCCTTGGATGATGAGATCGAGGGGCCCCATGCGATGATAGGCAGAGAATTTCTCAAGCGTGCCGGTGAAGATTCGGAAGTCGTTAATGGCGTTGGTTGCCATCATGGCGATATTCCTGCGGAAACCCCGCTGGCTTCTCTGGTGAGTGTCTGTGATGCCATGAGTGCCAGCCGGCCAGGTGCCCGCTCTGAAACCAATGAAGTGTATATTAAAAGACTGGAGCAACTCGAACAAATTGGCAAAAGCTTCAATGGCATTGAATCCTGCTACGCGGTTCAGGCAGGCCGGGAATTGCGGGTGATCGTCGAACCCGCAAAAATGAGTGAAGGCGAAGCGCATTCACTGTCTCGCGATATTTGCCTAAAGATTGAGTCGGAAATGCAGTATCCAGGGCAGATAAAAGTATGCGTTATTCGTGAAACCCGCGCCATTGTCTATGCGCGTTAACCGGTGCTGAAATGGGCTCTCTGTGCCGATGCTGTATGATGACGCGCGCAAGCAGCTTTGGAATTGATATTTCGCTGTTACCTGATTGTCACCTGTCTTCCAGCATCGTTGACTCGACGATGATTCAGAGCAAGAAAGACAATGATTTTATGGGATCACAACCTTCACCTTGGAGTTGTAACCATTCAAAGCCGAATAATTGTAAGGAATAACTGATGTTAATACTATCTATTTTCCTGGTCTTGACACTGTCTACGCTGGTAGCGATGAAATTACTGAATTTTCCCCTGAATTTATTGCCCCCGCACTCATCTCCGCCACGATCTGTCATGGGCATGATAACATTATGCGGTGTGGGTTTGATCGTTTTCAATGGTCTTCAAGTCGAACATGGCATGTTACAGAAGAAATGGCCGACTCTGCCAGGTCGGGTCATCACGGCGGTAGTCTCGGATGATTCGACCTGTGTTCCAGATATTACTTATTCCTATGAATCTTTGGGGGTTACCTATACCGGGAGATCAGATTTGCAGGTTCCTTATTTCGGGGGCAAGAGCTCGCGCCGGGAAGTGGCGTATAAAACCATAATGGAATGCCGTCAACATCCTGTTGTCACCGTCTATGTCAATCCTGAAAACGCCGCAATTTCAACCTTGAAACCCGGTCCGCGTTGGGATCAATTTACGCGGTTGTCCTTGGGAGCATTGGTATATATGTTAGGGATCGGCGGCCTAATTTCGGTCGGCAAAAATTAAGTCGAATTCCGTAGTCGGGGTTAGAGATTATTTTCCACAAATCGCTAAACCGCAATCCTGTATCGCATTCTCCGCGAGAGTTGTAACGAGCTTAATTGACAGGCCAGAGTAGATCAGGCAGAAAACCTGAATTTCTCAGAGGCAATCACACTTCTCTCGTCCACTTCCTTCAGGTTTTATTCCTCCCCAAATGCCAGCCATGCAGTTGCCGACGCGTCAGATGGCATCCGCCAATCACCGCGTGGAGAAAGTCCGATTGTCCCGACCTTGGGCCCATCTGGTAGGCAGCTGCGTTTGTATTGGTTGCTGAAGAAGCGTTTGAGGAATACCGCGAGCCAACGGTCGATGACTTCGGGTTGATATTGACCGGCAAATGCATGAATGGCTAAAAATCTGATTTTTGCGGGTGACGCTCCGTATTTAAGCAGATGATAGAGGAAGAAGTCGTGTAATTGGAAGGGGCCAATGATCTTTTCAGTTTCCTGCCCAATGCTTCCGTCTGCTTTGGGCTCGGTTAGTTCCGGTGAGATCGGTGTATTCAAAATATCGATTAAAATCTTCATCAGCTCTGTCGAGGAATGATCCGCGACCCATTTGATAATATATTGGACCAATGTTTTGGGTATGCCGCTGTTAATTCCGTACATTGACATGTGATCGCCATTATAGGTGGACCAGCCCAGCGCCAACTCCGAGAGATCGCCGGTGCCCACCACCAATCCATGGTTTTGATTGGCCAGATTCATCAGGATAAGGGTTCGTGTCCTTGCCTGAATGTTTTCAAATGTGGTATCCTGGCATTTGGGATCGTGGTTGATATCCTTATAGTGCTGATTGCAGGCGTCTCGGATTGAAATTTCACGAAAATTAGTATTCAATGCCAGGCACAGCTTTACCGCTTGTGAGAGGGTTTTGCTGCTGGTTCCAAAGCCCGGCATGGTGACCGTGATAATTGAGTCGTTCTCTTTCTTTAATAATTTTGCGGTTTCACAGACTGCCAGTAATGCCAGGGTTGAATCCAATCCGCCGGAAATACCAATGATCATCGTATGCGCTTGTGTATGCACCCAGCGTTTAGCCAGGCCTGCGGCTTGAATTTGAAAAATTTCCTGGCATCGTTCATTGCGGGTTTCGCTTTTACGGGGAATAAAAGGATGGGGATCAAAGACGCGTTGCAGGCGGGTAATCGTGGGCTTCAATGTCAGCGGTATATGACGGTACGATGCCGGTTGGTTTTGCTTGAAACAGGTTTCGGACAGTCGACTCATCGTCAACCGCTGGCTATCAATATCGCCGCAGAGAAGTTGGTTACTGCGTATGAAGCGCTCATTTTCAGCCAATAATATGCCGTTTTCCGCGATCAGGCAATGACCGCCAAAGACCAGGTCGGTGGTGGATTCGGTTACGCCGCTTGAAGAATACACATAGGCGCACACACACCGGGCGCTCTGGTGGCGAACCAGTTCGCGGCGATAATCCGCTTTGGCAACCAGTTCATTGCTGGCCGACAGGTTGGCAATAATCGTCGCGCCTGCCAATGCGTGATGACAACTGGGGGGAATCACATTCCACAGATCTTCGCATATCTCTACGCCCAGGATGGCTTCATGGTTTATGGGAAAAAGCAGATCGACACCAAATGGTATTGGCGTGCCAAAAATCTCAATGGTGTCACCGACAAGCTCTTTGCCTGGTTTGAACCACCGCTGTTCGTAATATTCCTTGTAATCAGGCAGATAACTTTTGGGTACAATGCCCTGAATTTTCCCTTGATGGATGACGACGGCACAGTTGTATAATCGATCACGATGACGCAAAGGGCAGCCGATTATGGTGACAGGAGAGCGTTTCTTACCCAGTGTCGTAAGCAGGGTATTCAATCCTTCAAGGGTTGCCGTCTGCAGTTGATCCTGAAAGAACAGGTCGCCACAAGAGTAACCGGTCAGGCATAATTCCGGAAATACCACAACCGCCGCTTCTTCAGTTTGAGCTTGGGTTATCAGGCTGAGAATGTTCTTGATATTGGCATCCACATCAGCAACTGAAATGGTTGGCACGGCGCAACTTAAACGTATAAAACCATGCATCGTAACCCCCGTGATTACAGTAGTGAGTTAATTAAAACTGCTGCAGAAAGCGGACATCGTTTTCATACAACAGCCGGATATCCGGAATCTTGTATCGAATCATTGCCAATCGTTCGACTCCCATGCCGAATGCAAATCCAGTAATATGATCGGGATCGTAACCGACCGAGGTAAAAACTGCGGGATCAACCATCCCGGCGCCAGAGATTTCCAACCAGCCGCTTTGCTTGCAGATTGAGCACCCTTCTCCGCGACAATTGATGCAACTAAAGTCATACTCCAAACTCGGTTCGGTAAATGGGAAAAAATGAGGCCGAAATCTTACTTGGATGTCGGGACCAAACATTTCATGGGCAAATCGCAGGAGTGTTCCTTTTAATTCAGCCATTGATACCTGCCGGTTGACATATAACCCTTCGATTTGATGAAAATTCATGCTGTGGGTCGCGTCGGGAGTGTCACGTCGGTAACAACGACCGGTTGCGATAATGCGCACCGGCGGTTGTTGCTTCTCCATTACCCGGATCTGTACCGGGGAGGTGTGAGTGCGGAGGAGTCGCCCGTCGGCAAAATAAAAGGTATCCTGCAAATCTCTCGAGGGATGATCGGAAGGGGTGTTGAGGGCATCAAAATTGTGATATTCGTCTTCGATGTCAGGACCATCGGCCACAATAAATCCCATACGGCGAAAAATGTCGACCGCGTCGTCAATCACATGATTGATGGGATGTTTATATCCAGTTTTACGCCGGCGTCCCGGAAGAGTCACATCAATAGTTCGGTCAGCTGCTGAAGTATTTTTGATCACAACCAGTCTTCGATCAATCGCTTCCTGGAGTGTTTTCTTGACCCCATTGGCTTTTTTACCGGTTTCCGGCCGTTCTTCGGGTGACAATATCCCCAGGCTTTTCATCATCTGTGAAATAGCGCCATTTCTGCCTAAGTATAAAGCTTTAATGGCTTCGAGTTCCGGTATCGTTTCGACCTGGTCAATTGCTGTCAGGCCATTTTGCAACGCAGAGTCGAGATGTGTCATCAAATCGTTCATGGGGTGACGTTTGTTTCCAATTAATTATATTAGTATCGATTCAAGTACATTTGGTTTTCACGATATTATTCGCTCTCGTACGATTATCTGATTATATACTAATCGTTATCAGGTTTTCTTAATTTTATTGATCTGGGATGGATGTCTTTTGTAAGCCCGAAGGGCTGAGATGTAGCCCAGGGTAACACCCTTGGGTAGGTTAAATCAATGAAAATTTAGCTGTGAAGGAGTGTAATAAATGTTGGAAATTCCGAAAACCTGATTCATACAAGTTTATAACTATCCTCACAATCTTGATCGAGATTTTTTTTATGTTAGATCAGTCGAATCCTTTTTGGCAACCTCCCCCTTGTCTCTTCATCAGATGTGGATCCATGTCCCGGTCATACTTTTGAAGATACAAACTTGACGAGAATAAAATGCACCGTTCCCCGGCAGTCGTGGGCGGGCGGAGAATTCACCCCTATTACTTGATCATTACAATAGCGGAGTTCAAGTTTTACTCAGATACTCATGATGATTGATTAATGTGCTTCTCAAGTTTTAGGAGATTGAGGGATCTAATCGACACTCCTCTTTAATGAAATCTTGGTCAAGATTGGCATTCACATTTGGTGCGGGCAAGGAATACCGAAACAGCAAACCCTTCCAGGGAAATCAGCCTCGAGGTTTGAGTGAGTGATAATAATTGACAGCACTACAGAGTAAAAAATCACTTCGTTTGAAGTGATTATCATTGGGGTACAAATTGTGGTATGGTTGGGGGAAAAGACAGACTTCCGCCAAGTAGGGGTAGAATCAGTTGCCGCAAGGTGATATCCGTGGTGGTGGCCGCGATTTCCTGGAGTAATATTGTCCCCTTATCAGGTTGAAAACGGAGTAAATGGGTGAGGACTTGCTGGCGCAATAACTGATCCTTGTCAGCCAGGGTTTGGGTGGTGATTGTTTCCCAATTGTCCAGCTGGCGACGAATGATTTCTCCCACTGCGTCTGAACGAATCGATTGTTGATCGTCGAGCATTAATTCTTCCAGCAGCAATGCGGCATCCCCATTGTTGAGTCGCCGGGAGAGCAGAATAGCGGTTTTGCGGTTGTCACCAAAACGACTTTTAGCCAGTGACATAAGTTGGGCGGTGGTTGGTTGTGGAATGCGGGGTAATAATTGTTCTGCAGCCTCGCGCACCGACCTGTCATTGTCGCATGCCAAACTAAATAGCAGCTCAACATCTGATTCGAAACGATAGTGTAATCCGTATGTTTTCAATGCCATGGTGCGATAGCCGGGATTCGGATGTTTCATGAGTTCCTGCAAAGCAGTCCTGCCGGAATCTCCCAATACTGGCATTGATTGAATAATGGATTCCGCGAGTGTGGGATCGATTCGCGGATCATCAAGTGCTTGTCGCAATGTTTTATCGTGAGCTGGTTGACCGTGAAGAAGTAATTTTAAGCGTGCGGAATGCGCAATTTCAAAATCGCTGTCTTTGATCATTTCTTCTAGGATTTTATCTGCGCGTTTGTCATTGAATTGACCTAATATTTGGGTAAGGCGTTTACGGATGGAAATATCAGGATCCTGAGTCAGTCTGGCAATGGTCTCGAAGAGCTCCGGCATCGACAATGTTATTGATGCCGCCTGCAACGCCAACATGCGGACATCGCGATCGGCATCCAGTAATAATTTTTTTAAGTTCTCGGCGGGTAAAATTGTTTGGAAATAATGGTAATAGGTTATCATGTTTTTTCGCACGGTGACATCGCTATCCGCAAAGGCTTTTACCAGTGCGACTTTCAATTGTTCGTCAAACTCCTGTCCCGGCGTGATAATAATACCCCAACTCCGGAAGCGAAAAATTTCCGGAATATAAGATGAAATAATGCGTCGGATATAAACGTCTTCATCGGCGATCATCTCCAGCATCGTTTGGGCGATGGTGGCGGGAATAGCTTTTTTTTCGGTAAGTGATACCAGGGCTGAACGACGAATTAGGGAAGCTGGATCTCGCAATGATTTCTGAATTCCCAGCATAGCATTCGGTTGATTATATTTGCCCAATATCAACACCGCACGTTGACGGACTTCCACCTGTGTGGAATTCAAATCGGCAAGGCATTTGGCAATGGTTTCCTCTTCCGTTTCTACTCCAGATATGAAAGGTTGGTTTTGGCAGTATCCTGATTGCATAATCAGCACAAATGCCCCCAGAATGATGACAGAATTGAAATACGGGAAACTAACCCCCTGAAAAACCCAAGTTTTTGTCAATGCCTGAAACATGGTAATTTCTGCTACTCTTTTTCGTCCTCCTATCCCTATCATTTTCGTTTACCTTTCTTTCCTTGAGTGCTTACTCATCGGATCGGATGCAAGTAACTCTTTGCCGTAAAAGCAATTATCCGGCATATCGCATTAAGTCATTTTGGTCTCAAGACCAAAGCGTAATCATTACAGACTGCTGAAGGGGGATGACACATTTTTTTTCACTCATAGAATTTTAATTCACCAATCAATTAACTGCCTGGAAGCCCTTCTCGGCTTTTCCCGCTGACGTAAACCGATACGAATGTGTGCTTTCTGAGACCTACCCTGATTGGTTATACCCTCAATAATGATTTATGTTGCAATTCCCACTTCCAATATTGGGAAGGGAATCATCTCTCAGTAATATCTCTTCAGGGAGAACAGTATCGACCGCGTATAACACCACAGAGAGGTCCTGAGCCTGACATTACATGTTTAACGGCCATTATTTGAAAGATTGGTGAACGGTTGTGCAACGGAGTGTGGATATTCGCAGAGAACCGCATTGATCAAAATCCCAGCTTGGATCTTTACAATTTACCAATCCGTTTTAAAACGCGAAGTATGTCGTCACCGCTGTTGCCGTGTGAGGCCGCGACGTCGCGAGCTTCCATGCCAAGGTCTACTTCTAATTTAGGCAAAGTCACATATTGGTCGACTGCTTTTTTTACTCGGGTTCGTTTATGATGACCGGAAATTTGATTGAAATCATCGACTAATTCGAGCGGTTTACGTGAATATAATACCGACACGGTAATCAAGGGTTTCTTTATTTGTGGATTGTGGATTACACTGTAAATCGGCGACACTCCATCCGTGGCAAAAAAATCAATAATATCATAAAACTTTGAGGTTAATTCGGGATCAGGCAATTCCAATAGGAACAGCGCTTCAATTGCTCCTTCTGGCGCCAACAACAATGGATTATGATGATTTTGATATTGGGTTCCAAACGACTTATTGGGATCAAATACAAACTGACAAAAGTGATTAAAATATGGCTTGCTTTTGTACAGCGAAAAATCTTCGTGATCAATATTGCCATCCAGATTGGCAAGCTTAGCGTTTTTATCCGGAATAATGAGAAATTGCCGCAAGGAATCGATTACCATTTCATTATATGTTTTTTCAGCCAATCTTTCTGTGAACTTTACCCGGTTCGAGAATAATACCATATTTCCCGTATTTCCAGTATCGATGGCTGCGGAAACCGGACCTTGTAAAAATATCAAGGTATTATCAACATATTCAGATGCTTCCAATTCTGGATATGGAAGAACAAACACAAACATGGTTTTGTTCGCTAGGGGTATGGTTTCATTCCCACTCAATCTTTCAAGTATTTGCGAGCAGATCCCATTGCCGGTGCCACCGCCTGTAGAACTAAAAACGATGTTGCCTCGTATAATTTCAAGAAGTTTATCGCTGATGGAATGGTATGCCTCTCGACCAATCTGGGGTTCTTTCCTGGCGCCCTTGAATTGATCCTTATATGAATGGATGACTGCCCGTATTTTTTCCTGTGCGGCCACCTTGTCCAGTTCCACCTCAGAAATATTCACAATTATCGCCTCACCATTATCCAATAATGAAGCCAACTTGCTGCCTGCTCCGCCGATGCCAATACTCATGTTTTAGCCCTCCAGAAAAAGAGATGATTTGGTGGTGAATGATCGTTGTTTTATTAATATTTCCAATGCTTTTGCGCCTTCCTTGGTGATATAAAGATTGCGCCGATTTTGCTCCAATAGAATGGCAATAAAACACAGCAGTGAAAGCGATTCGATATATGTCATTGCAGATTGTTTTGTACGCGTTATTTGCCAATGTTTAAGATCATCAAAAACATTGGTAATATTGTACTTGATTTTTTTGTTCTCTGCCTGAGCCACCCAGCAAAGTATATGAAAGTGACATTCTTTAAGCTGCCCAATCTGTTTTGTCATCAAATCTGTTGGTGTCACTGGTGCCATTACTCCTAATTATTGTCCCATCAATTGGATTATTGCACAATAAATTACCTTTTAATTTATAACTTCTTCCCAAAAAACATCAATAGCCAAGCAATATATTTTTAATATACTGAACTATACTATACTAAAGATATAAGAACTATACTAAACTATAGTTAACTACTTAATGGGTTGAGTCAAATCAAAAAGCTTGCTCGATTGATTAAGTGAAACGATGAAAATTTAATGGGTAAGGTTTAAGTTTAGGTTGAAGAATATTGGGTAGATGAGATTATAGATAAAAATCTTGTATTTGTTTGATGACAGAGTAAGATAAATTCACTTCATCGTTGTTTGTTTCATAATAGAGAAATTTTATCCCTTCTGATGCGCATGAATTACACAAGCACAGTTCGCGAATTTACTTTGGCATGTAATGACAATCTGCCCGAATATCCGATCCAAATTTCTCCAACTCAAATTTCTTTCATAAAACAAATGATCGATGATGAAATGAGAGAATTGTCTGAAGCCGGTACTGTTCCTGAACAAGCTGATGCCTTAATTGATGCCATTTATTACCTTTGTGATTGTGCGGTGAAGCATGGGATTAATCTGGATCCGTTATTTTCTATCGTTCATGCTGCCAATATGGAAAAAGTTATAAATGGCAAAGTCATCAGACGTGAAGATGGCAAAATAATGAAACCCGAAGATTGGCAAGACCCTAAACCGCTTTTGGAAGGTGAAATCTCTCGTCAACTCGCTGATGGCGCATTTAACAATTACTAAAATTTCAATTCATAAAATGAGCGAGAGCTGAATGACCTGATTCATTCAGAGTTTTAGTTAGGAGGTATTGTAAACATGATTGTTTCGCCATGCCGGTATAAAAGTAGGCAGGAAAAATAGAGTAATTTTTAATCACTGAATACCAGTTCAACATTGATCATCATGTTGATTGATTTGCATAAGCATATATGATGCTATGGGATCAAATGACAATAAATTTTGGCTTTTTGCATCAATTATTTAATCCTGCCAGAAATAGGTATACATGGTAAATCGAATAGAAAGATGCACCTGGATTCACCCGATATTTTATTGTAACACATTGAAAATAAGTTTGTTATGAGTTTAACCAAGACTTTGTTAACAGCAATATCAGCCATGAAAAATGAGAAAGTTATAAAATAGCTAAGAAATTTATTAAAAAATAATTTTTCTGGTTTGCACGGGAACTTTCGCCACAATATATTCACCGCCGGTTATCGTTAATCGGGAAATATTTTAAACTGCCAATCCATTTCTATGAGTTTATGTACGAGGTGCCAAGCATGTCGGTTGAACGAACTAGTTTTTTGAGATGGAGCAATTCACGGATTGGAATGCAAGATAGCACATGTCCAAAAGGTATTGTGATCTCATTATTACAGAAGAAGAATTGACAAATATGGCAAAAAAGGCACACTGCACTTTCTACTGGAATTGGATATCAAATAGAGGACCAAGCGCATGTCACTAAAGAGCACCATAAATATCCTGCGAAAACATCCGCTCTTAACCAGTTTGGTAATACTCATTATGCTATTGGCAATCGGCGCCTCTCAAATTACCAGTAAAAAAGCCGATAAGGAATTACAGAAAGCTCAGGTACTGCGCACACAAGCTCAAGATAAAGTTGATAAGTTAAAAACTGAACTCAACAGCTTACTGAAACAGGAGCAAGATGCCATAGCCGAATTAAACTCTCTCACCAAATTAGCTGCTCAAGCTCAATCTCCAGAAGAACGCAAGGAAGCAACTCGAAATATGGCGGTTGCTGAAAAAAACGCGCGAAAAATTACCAAGAATGTTCGTGATCTGCGCGAAGATCTCGCTGCAGCGGAACAGGACAATGAGAACGCTCAACGTCGTTTAACTGAGGCGATTGCCCTGGTCCAGGAAGCCACCCGTTTGGAAGCAGCACAGGCTGCTCAGGAATTTAGTGCCAATCAGGAAAGTCAGCAAAAGGCAAGCCAGGCCGAACTGGAGAAACAAAAAAGCATCGATCAAAAGGAGGCACAAAAATTAGCCAAGGAACAAGAACGTCAGGTTGAACTTGCAGAAAGGGAAGCGCTGAACAAAAGAGCTGATGCCGAAAAACTGGCGAAAAAAGAAGCCGAAATAATTGCTGCAAAAATGAGCGCGCAAGAACAAGAAGCGAATCGGTTAATCGAGCAGCGAAACAGATTGATTGATACGATCAATTCAACTTTGGATGACACGACAAAAGCGCGCAAGAAACACTGGTTAGATGCTCTTGTAAGCGTAGAAAAGGATATGGTTAATGCTGAAACTGCTCTGACCCAAAATTCCCAACAGATTAAAGATTTGCAAAAGCTTGTTGACCAAATTGAAACACAACAACGTTCTGTAATCGCGGATATAGCCGAACGCAGTAAAACTGCGGCAATCGCCACTACTGTTGGCGAGCGGGAAGAAGCCAATAAACAACTTGGTTTGGTTGAATCACAAGCGATAAAATTGAGTCGAGATCTGCAATCTACACGAGATCGGCTAGAACAGGCACGACGCTTTGGCGATGATTCACAGTTGAGAAAAGCGGATGTTAGTTCTCAACACGCTGCAATGCGTCAGCAATTGGCTCGCATCGATAGTGAAATGGGGAAACAACGTCAAGAATATCAATCTCACATGCAAAGTGCCACTCAAGAACAATTGGAACAAATGTTGGTTGAGATAAGTGATCGTGAAAAGCAACGAATTGCAATGGAAAAAGCGGCTGTTGAAGAAGCGGAATTGGCACGTCGCGAGATGCAAAAGCAAGCCAAAGAACAGGAACGTCTTGCGCTGCAAGCTCAAAAAGAAATAGAAAAGCAGCATAAGGAAGCTGAAGAATCTGCACGTGCCCTAGCAAAAGCACAGGAAAAAGCTGAAATACAAGCAATTCAGGAAGAAGCACGCCGGATTAAGGAAGCTGAAAAACAGGCTGAAGCTATGCGAATCCAAGCAGAAAAAGCAGCACAGGCTCAGGCCAAGGCAGCAGAGAAAGAACAAAAAGAAGAAATGCGTCGGTTGCAGGAAATTCAAGAAAAAGCTGAAATTCAACTACGTGATGCAGAGAAAACAGCCATGAAAATTGCTGCGGAAAAAGAACGTGCATTAGCTGATGCCGCTAAGGAACAAGCACGCTTAACCAAGGAAGCCGAGAGGAAAATCACCGAAGAGGCGGAGAAGCAACGTCAGGCGATCGAAGCTGCCGCCAGAGAGAAGGAAAAACAGGAAAATGAAGCCCGGATACGATTGGAAAAAGATCGTGTTGAAGCGGAAAAATTAGCGCGTCAAAAAATTGCAGAGGAAGAAAGGTTGGCTAGAGAAGCAGCTAAAGAGAAAGACCGCCAGATTAAATTGGCTCGAGAGCAAATGGAGAAAGAAAAAAGAGAAGCGGAACAAATTGCCCAAGAGATGGCAGAAAACGCGAAAAAGGAAGCACAAAAAGTCCGAGAGCTTGAAGAAGAAAAACGCAAGGCGATCGAATTACAAAACTTAGCAAAAGTAACTGCTCCTCAATCTAAACCTAAAGCGGATGACCAATTAAAAGCAGGACAAACTTTGGAAAAAGCGCAAAAAGAAGCTGTTGAAATTACGGAAAAAATGGAAAAGGAG
>CAZTTH010000008.1:81735-89445 GCA_964615975.1 uncultured Lentisphaerales bacterium
TTTGGAAAAAGCGCAAAAAGAAGCTGTTGAAATTACGGAAAAAATGGAAAAGGAGCGCTTGAAGGCAGAAAAACAAAAACAAAAGGAAATGTCCGAAGCGGCGGAAAAGGCGGAAAAAGAACTCCAAAAGCAGGAAAAAGAAATGACGAAAGCTGCTGCAGCGGCTTCAATTGCTGCCGAGAAGGAACGATTGAAACAAGAAGGTAAAAAGCCAAAAGAATTAACCGATCAGGTGTCTCCTATGATTGCCGCAGCCACAAATACCGAATCAGCACCGGCAGATCAATTGTCACCCCGGGAGATAGAAAAATTACGCCGCAATTACGAACAAGCGGGAGCTCGTTACAATCAATCCCAAAGTAACGCTGCGGATCAGGCGCGCCGCATCGATGAATATCAGTTCAAAATCAAATCCTTGGAAGACTTGGAAGTTGAAGGTGAAGCTGAAGTTGTCAGGCTGGATGATGCAGTTAAAAATGCATTAGATCGCGACATGAAAAAATCAGCTCAGAAAGAACGCAAGGAAGCTCAAAAGAAGGTAGCTGATTATCGCAGGCAACTCAAAGCCTATCGAGATGATCTCGCGGATACGGTCAAAAAAGCTACCTCCGCACAAAAGGAACTTGAGCTTGCCAGTTCCGAATTGCGCCAAGCAGAAAACAAATATGCACCTTACCTGGTTTCAGAACGTAAACTGGAAGATTTGGAACAGGCTGAATTAAGGGCCAAGGAAGAAACGAAGCAACAAGCAGAGTTGCGGCGACAGCAGGAAAATATTGCTAAAGAATTGGAACGCCGCAAGAAACAGGAGGCTTTGCAATTAGCTGAGGCAAAAGAAAAAGAAGAACAATTAATCATGGCAGAAAAGGATAAGGAGCTTAAGGTCAATCGTGAGCTGGAAGAGCAAGAACGGCGGATGGCTCAGCTAGCCGCAGCGGAAAAAGAAAAAGCAGATGTCAGAGCTCAGCGCGAAGCCGAACGGATGGCCAGATTGTCAGCGAAGGAACAGGAGGAATTGGATCGAGAGAAGAAAAAGCGAGAATTGGAGGAAAAGCTTAAAGCCGAGACTGCAGCGCGTGAACTGGATAAGGAGAAGCAGGCAATGGAGGAAGCGTTGTTGCGCAAAGAAAGCAAAGAGCTGGATGCGGCTTCTGATGATTCCCTTGCCCGTGAAGCGGCGGAACTAGCGATGCAGGCAACCGCAAAGAAGAGTCAGGATCAACAAACTGTTGGCACTGAACAATCAATGCGTGAAAAAGCGGCGGCTGAAGAAGCATTAAAACGTTTTAACCAAAAGAAAATCGAAGAAGAAAAGATTCGCAATGCATTGGTGGAAAAGGAAAAAGCGGCGGCGGAATTGGCATTGAAAAAAGCGGTTGAGGATAAACGCATTCAATTGCAGGAAATGGGATTAAAAGCTTCAGCTATCGGGGGAGTGCCATCCGGTTCGCTGCCATCATCAGGTGGAATGCAGTACGATGAAATTGCCGATGCAAAAGCGCGCGCAGAATTAAAAGCGGCTGAAGATAAACTGCAACAAGCACAGGTCGAGCTTTACAATCTGGAAAATGAGATCGCTCCCCAAAGAATCAATTTAAAAAATATGGAGAATAAAGAACGGGAAGCAAAACAATTCTATGTGGAAATGACCAAACGAGCTGCTGCAGCCACCGCGGATGATTGGTCAAAAGTAATGAGTGAAATTGCGGTAGCGGAACAGAACGTAAATGCAGTCATGGAAGAACTGAAGGATGCTCGTTTTCAGGAAGCAAAAATGAATATTCAAACAGTTCAAGCGAGAAAGAATGTCGAAGAAGCACGTGCCCGCTTGGAGATGGCACAAAAGAAATCAGCAGAAATACATGGTCTCAAAGCGATGATGGATAAAACGCGTCTGCAGCGCATGGCTTCCGACACAATCTATGATCGCGATATCAGTCAGCGTGATGCCGTGGAATTGGAAATGGAAATGAAATCCAAACAAGAAGTTAATAATGCAGAAATCACTTTCAATCAAGCGCAGGAAGCCGCTCACAAAGCGGAGCGAAACCTTGAGAATCTCCGCCTGACGGTGCGTGGGTTGCAGGATAAGGAACAGGAAGCCCGTGATGCCTACGCCCAAAAAACCCAGGAGGCCTTGTTAGCCAAAGGCAAGGATCAATGGTACAACGCATTGTCTCAAGTGCGTGATGCAGAAAGTAATGCCATGCAAATAATGAGCATATTGAAGGATTACCAAGATCAGGAAGCCAAGGCAGAACTGGAAGTAGGAAATACAGCCAAAGACTTGGAGTTAGCGCGCAATCGCTTACAAATGGCACAACGATCAAATCAGATCTATGAGGAAGCGGCCCGGGAACGTATGGAGCGTGATCGTTTGCGTAAAATCGAACTTGAAATGGCATCTACAAGAGCTCAGAAAGCAGGAGAAAAAACCGCGTCAGGCACTGCCGGACCTGATGGCGTTTCCTATCAAGGCGCCTGGCCGCCCAAATCAGAAGGCAAAGACGTAAATGCTCGCGCCTCGGAACCAGATGGCAAAAAATATGATATCAATTCCGTGGTGGTGACTGGTGATCGAGATGCTGTTTATGCGTTGAGCAACTGGTCGCAATATGAAAATGATGCGTTATATACCCCCATGTCAGAAGCAGATATCGAATCATTTCGCCAGCGTTTATTAAAGGATTTGCAGGATCAGGGTTATGTGTTCTCAACGGTATCGGTATATAAGCATTCGTTAAATCTTGGCTTTCTTAAATTCAGGGTACATGTGGGTAAGAAGGGAGATGTTACCGTGGTCGGCAATCGCTGGTACACCGCCAAGCAAATACTGGACTCCGCATCATGGGAAACAGGCGAAAAATTTAATTATCGCAAACTTTATGCAAATCTTTTTGATTTCAATACTCGCCCTGATGTTCGTGTAAATACCAAGTTAATGCCCAAGGTTGATGAATTTGGGCAGCGTATCGTCGATGTTGAAATGAGCATCGAGGATCATTTCCCGATCCATGGCTCATTAAGTCTGAGTAATACCGGATCCGATGAAACCGGAGATTGGCGGCTACGCTCCACGTTGCAGCATCTGAATCTTACCAGGCGTAATGACATACTTTCGTTGGAATGGTTGACTGATCCGCAGGAGGTAAGTCAGGTTAATGCGTTTTCCGGAAGCTATTATTTACCGATGGGCAAGGAGCGAGGTTTGACCTTGTATGCGGGGTATTCTGAATCGGATATCAATGACATTGAACCATTGATCGATGTCTTCGGCGAGGGCTATTATGTTGGTACACAATATTCAAAAATATTGAAACAGACGGATGATTTTAATATGGATGCAACTTTTGGGTGGTTGTATCAATATTCACAAAATGAAGTCACTTTTGGCAATAATACCCCAACAAACCGTGAAGTTACTCTTAGTATGCCAAGTTTAAGTATCGGGTATTCAGAGAAAGTTTTCGATAGTTTCAATGGTCGAAACTATTTGTCCAATACGCTTATCTTTAACTTCGAAGGAAAATTGGGCAGTTCAAATGCAGAGGAATTCCGTTTGAATACTCCGTCTGCTGAAGGAAATTTTATTGTTGATCGGTTCCAATTTGCGCGTTATCAGCGTTTATTCACCGGCGAAAATGAACCAGGAAAATGGACCATGTTCCTGCGGGTAGACGCGCAATTAGCGGATGATTCACTGGTGCCGGCCATGCAAAAAGGCATCGGTGGCGCAAACTCTGTCCGCGGGTATGAAGAACGTGAAGTCTCCGCTGATTCAGGTGTATCGGGATCATTGGAATTGCATACGCCATTGGTCACAAACTTCATTCCCGGTTTAGTGCGTACCGATGAGTTTTTGGCCGCCAATCCAGAAGATTGGAAGATGCATCGGCTGCAATTCATCGCCTTTTATGATTTTGGCCAGGCCCAGCAAACGGATCCGTTACCCGGCGAAAACAAAAGTGAGTCCATGTCCAGCATTGGCGCGGGGTTCCGTCTGGGGTTGACTAAATACACTCAGGTGCGGATGGATTATGGGTATCCTTTGGATAAAACCGATGCTTCTGATTCCGGTCGCAGCCATCTCCAACTGCAATTGCAATTCTAATACCTTTTGTTGAATGATTACATGGTTAAGGGGATGATTATGAAAAACGCAAAAATTTTTATTAGATTGAAGTCGGTCGCTGCGTACTCATTAAGTACGATTAACGACCAACTTCTTCTCACAGTGAGCATGTCAACAGCGTTCAATCGGGGGATTGTTATCGCTTAGCCTGCTGTGGGAAGAAGAAATTTTATTGTTGGGACAGACACGATTGGCATAAAAAAAAAGACATGCCTTCGTGACTTTGCTGCTTTAAAGATTCACTTGCAATATGAGAGAAAACATCAATAAAACAGCAAGAGAGATGAACAAAGGCAAAAATAATTTTGATGTGAATGTGGAAGCAAACAAAAACAACACAAGCAGAAGAAGGGAACAAAATGAAGAAAACTTTCGAATTAACCACTGAGGTCGTGGAGAGCACGGAGATAAAAATAAAATGCCAGGCCAGCGGGTTAGCAAAGCTGAGCAGCCACGAGACTATGATTTCCTCTGCAAAACTGGCTTTATATTATCCGTGCTCATCCGCGTTATCCGTGGTTAAAAATCTAATCCACATACTCTGTGTCTCCGTGGTATCTTTCTTCACATTGCGCCTTGGCAACTTAGCGCGAGCCTTAATCTTTGCGTGCTTTTCGTGGTTTATGAATTCTTTGCGCTTTTTGTGTCCTTTTGCGGCTAATCTCCTTTGTCGTTCCGCCTGCGGATTGTCCATTCAGTCCGCCGGCGAAACCACAAAGCAAAACCCGTCATTTACGGGTATGTGGTTCAATAACATAGACTTAGTATGTATTAATTCTGAATTCTTAGTTCTGAATTCTAAATTCAAATAATTATAAAAAGGGAGTTCCTTATGTCAACATTATTCTTAAAGCTGTATAATCAGCTCTATTCTGTGCGTGGTTCGCGTTACCGCTCTAATCCGCGGATTACTCCGATATCCAAGATGATCAGCGGCCTGCTTTGCGGGATCCTGATTGTCATGCCGGTCTATGAGATCGGTTATGCCCAGGGAGGGGGTGAGCTGCCGACCGGCCCGAATGTCATATCGGGATCGGTGACTCATCAGCTCGATGGCGATGCCTTGCGCATCAAACAAGCCACCGACAAAGCCATCGTCGAATATAACTCCTTCGGAATTGGTGCCCAAAACGGGGTGTACATCGACCAGCCAAGCTCAAATTCGGCGTTATTGGCACGTGTCTCCGGTATCGATCCTTCGGTGATTCTCGGGATTCTCCATGCCAACGGGATATTCTACCTGTCGAACCCGAACGGTGTCATCTTCGGCCAAAATGCCAAGATCGATGTCGGCGCCCTGCTTGCGACCACCTTGAACATCAAAGACAAGGACTTCCTTGATGGTGTCCTCAAGTTTGCTGGCGAGTCGATGGCGAAGA
Organism: uncultured Lentisphaerales bacterium; assembly: GCA_964615975.1. GTDB lineage: Bacteria > Verrucomicrobiota > Lentisphaeria > JABSQK01 > JAJFLO01 > CAZTTH01. The sequence goes on from CAZTTH010000008.1 coordinate 87,247, forward strand.
TCGAAAACCGCGGTGCCACGATCACGGCCGAACAGTTTGTGGTGATCATCGCCCGTGCCATCGAGAACATGGGCCGTATCGATGCCAATCAGATTGCATTGGCAGCGGGTTCACAGGTTCAGATCGACAGCGCTTATGGCGGTCAGATAAAAGTTGATGTCAAGGGCATGATGGGCGATGTCGCCAACTCAGGTTATCTTGATGCCTCGGCTGTAGTTGCGAATGCCGCTGGCGGCGCGATCATTGTCAAAGGTAACAACGTTACCCATTCTGGTGAAGCTCTGGCCAATGCCGCGGGCGGCGCCGATGCCGGCCTCAACGGCGGCTACATTCAATTTGAAGGGGTGAGCAATGTCACGGTCGAAGAAGAAGCCCTGGTGCAAGCCACTGGCGGCGGTAAAATTGCCATCACCTCCGGCAAAGCCACCTCGATGTGGGAGGCATATCAATCCGAAATCACTAATCAGGAATCAGGAATCCCTCCTGTTCCTTCCACCACCCTCGTTTACGGTACCCTCGATGCTTCCGGTTCCGCCCCGGGCCAAAAAGGAGGATCGGTTAAAGTCCTCGGCGATCATGTCGGCCTGATGAGTAATGCCGTGGTCAACGCTTCCGGCGATACCGGCGGCGGCGCGGTTAATATTGGCGGCGGCTTTCAGGGCAAGGACGAAACAATCCCGAATGCTCAACGCACCTATATAGCGCCAAATGCGACGATCAATGCCGATGCGGGTACAATAGGCGACGGCGGCGAAGTTATCGTCTGGTCGGATAAAGGCACCCAATACTATGGCGCTATTTCAGCCAGGGGCGGTTCCATTTCTGGCGATGGTGGTTTTGCCGAGGTTTCAGCCCCTACTCTTAATTTTGTAGGTACGGTAGATCTTGGTAGTAAAAATGGTAAAAATGGTAATCTGCTCTTAGATCCTACCAATTTAAGCATACAGGATATCGCTCTTGATAACAATGTAAGTACTGTATTAACACCATTTCAACCCCTGGGAACAGGTGCCATACTTACTTGGACTTCAATACTAACTGCATTGGCTTCGGCTAATGTTGAAGTCAGCACGGCAGTTGGGTTTGAAGCAAACCAATCGGGAAATATTAGCATCGATGCTAGCCCCGGCATAATTTCTGCTGCATATAATCATGCTAATACTCTTACCTTGACAACTGCTGCAGATGGGTTAATAGACATTAATGCAACTGTAACAAACGCAGGAACCGGCGGTTTTGTATTGAATGCTGGAAAAGGTGGGATATCAATTGATTTTGCTTTATCATTTGCCACTGGCAATGTCACCATTAATTCCACTGGACCGGTAACCCAGGCGGCAATCATTACTGCCAATGGGCTGGCGCTAAAAGGTTCAGGAACGGTTACTCTGACGCAAAACAATGTCTTGACCGATCTGGCTGCGGATACCACCGCCAATATAAGTGTCACAGATATTGATGGAATCAATTTAGGGACAGTGGCAGGAGTGTCCGGGGTTAAAACGGCGGGTAATTTTACCTTGGTAACGACAGGTAATATAACTGATAGTGCTGCCTCATACATTGGCGGCACTACTTCTATTACACCCGGAGCTGCAAATGATATAACACTGAATAACGATAATGATTTTGTCGGTGCTGTTACCATCGTTAATGGTACAAATGTCGATCTTACGGATATCAATAACATTATCCTGGCGGCCAATACCGCGCAGATTGCCACTCTTGATGTCATTGCAGGTGGGGCGATAACTCAGACAGGTTTGTTAGATACTTCGGGAGCCGCTACCTTCACATCGACAGGTGGTCCCGTTATCCTCACTCAGGCCAATACATTTGGCACCACTGTTGCCTTTACAACTGCTCTTGGTGAAGCCGTCAAATTAACCGAAAATGGGGCGATATCGATAGCGGCTTCAAATATTGGCGGTGATTTTACCCTTAATAATGCCGACACCATCGCCTTGGCTGCGACCAGTATTGGTGGCAATCTTGATATCACTGCTGGTGGTGTCATTACACAATCTGGTGCCTTAGCTATTACCGGTGATACGACGATTTCGAATGCGGGGAATGCGGTGACGTTGAGCAATGCGGGGAATAACTTTATTGGGGCGGTAAATGCGTCGGGGACGAACATTACGTTGGTGGACGCGGGAGCGATTGATTTAGGTAATGTGACGGCGACGGGTTCGTTAA
>CAZTTH010000008.1:89545-93336 GCA_964615975.1 uncultured Lentisphaerales bacterium
GCGGTACGACGACACTGACAACGAGTGCGGCGGCGGGGAATGTGACGCTGGACAGTGGCGACAACATCTTCGGCGGTTCAGTAGTATTAGGAACGACAGGAACAAATGTAACATTAGTTGCTGCAAGTGGGATAGATCTTGGTACAACAACCCGTACTGGAACGTTAAATGTAACAGCGTTGGGTGCCATTACAGACAGTGGAGCATTGTCCATTGGGAGCACCTCAAATTTCACCTCGACCGCCGGGCCGATCACATTGAATACAACCACGAACGCGTTGACCGGAGCGATCACGCTTTCCAGCCCGGATAGCGTGACGATCGACAACGGCACTACTAATCTGATCCTGGCGACATCTTCAGCAGGTGGTAACCTGACGGCGATTACCGGTGGTACGATCACGCAGACCGGAGTCTTGACGGTGGGTGGTAATGCCAGCTTTACCACGGATGTGGCCGATAAAACCATTATGTTGGGAAGTGCGAATCAAATTGCCGGTTCAGTGAGTTTTAACACCTTGGGTACTGGTGGGGCTGAGGCTGGTGATGTCAGTTTTACCAATGCCACTGCCATTGATCTGGGAACATCCTCGGTTGCTGGTGCATTATCGGTAACTGCGAGTACTGGAAATATTACCGATAGCGGGGTAGTAACGGTTAACGGCACGGGTAAAACCGCGACATTTACGACCAGTGCTGCCAATGCCGATATTATTTTGGATAGTCTTCATGTTGGCACTACAATTGCCACCAAGATAGATGTGAATACTAACGTCGCGGGTGGTGACGTCACCCTCGTAAATTCCAATGATGTTCTTCTATCCGGTTTGGCGGTTGGAGGGAATTTGACAGTAACTTCGGAATTGGGGAATATCAACGATCCTACTGCCGGTACAGTCAGCGGTAATGCGGTATTCACTACCCGAACCGTGGATAATGATGTTGACTTGGATGCTTTGGTCGTATCGGGTTCCATCGGATTAAACACCAAGGGTACAACTGGCAATGCTACCTATGATGCCGGCGCCAATGCCATCAAATTGGGCGCGGTCGATGTCGGAGGTGATTTAACCATTACTTCGACAACCGGCGGCATTACCCAGACAGCGGATGGTGTGGTGGCGGCCGGCAATACTATCATTACCGCTGGTGCGGCGAATGATATCATCCTTAACACCACCACTAATGATTTTTCCACCATACAAATTGTATCGGCGAATAACGTTGAACTGTCTGATACCGACGCCATTGTTTTTGGTATTGGCATCACTGATGTCGATGGAGATTTTCGCCTGACCACCAACGGCAATATCACACAAGCCAGTAATGCGGCTGGTTTTCAAATGAAGATTGGCGATGCGACAACAGATAAATTCACTGTCAATGCCAATGGCGGCGATCTGCTCCTGACAAATACCAATAACATTATCACCAGCCAGCTCATTGTGGTCAGCGCCGGAACGACGAGTATTGCGGGTTCTGGCACATCTACTGTCGGTGACACCATTATTGCCGGCACCTATACCAATACCAGTCCGACAATCAACATCATTGGTAATATTATTGCCAATAACATTACCATCACCGGCGGCGGCACCGATTTCGATTTGAACGGCTCGTTAACAGCCTTGACGGGCAACATTTCGTTAACCAATGATTTGGATGTTACCGGCAATTCGGTCATAGTCAGCAATGCCGGGAATATCACATTTTTTGGTACCTTGGACAGTAATGCCGCCAATACTAATAATATCACCATCAGCGCGCCGATCGGAACCATTACCTTTGCCAATGTGGGAACGACTTTCGATTTCAATACCATGATTATCAACGCCTCCGAAACCATCATGGGATCAATTTTCACGATCGGCAGTGGCGGTCTGCAATTATCCGGTGATGGCAGTACTGTGACCCTGGGGACATTAATCCAAGTCGGGGGTGATACAATTATCAATGACAATGCGATTCTCCCAGCAGGGGGAACGACGATATCCTTGGAAGGCTTCGATTATACTCTGGTCGGAACACTCAATGGGGCAGAAACATTAACGGTCACCAATGCTGCTGGCGCCGCAGGTGATACGGTGACATTCTTAAGCGCTATCGGTAACAGTACACCAATCAGTACCTTTGACATAAATGACGCGCAAGGGAGTCTCATTGTCCAACTTGGCGGTAATATAACTTCAACTAGTACCGTCACTTTCGATACCGGCACCACGACAACGACATTGGTAGGAGATTCATTTATTACCGCGGTCGGTGCGGTTTCTCTGGATACCGTCAATGGCGCGCACGATCTGGGCATCAGTACGACCGGGGTGGTAACCTTTAATGGCGCGGTAAGTCAATTAACCGGGTTGAGTGTTGCTACCACATCCACCGGTACGCCGGCAATTGATTTCAATTCCACCGTGGCAACCGCGGCGGGTGGAAATATTGTACTGCGATCCGGTACCGATGGCACTATTGAACTGAATGCGGCAGTTACTTCAGCGGGTGCTTTCCGCATTCTTAACGGTGATCTTGATGTCACTGCCGGTTCTTTGACCGCGGAAGGCGATATCTTCCTGGCCGATGATGTCATTACCGATGTCGCGTTGACCATCACCAGCAATTCCGGCTCGATCCAGATCATTGACGATATCCAAACGACTACCGATAATGTCACATTGAATGCCAACAATGGGACGATTACCCTGGGAACCATTACGGGAAATGCCGGCGCCAATCTGATTAATATCTTCGATCTCAATGCCGATCAGGCGGTACTCACCGGCAGCATCGCCACTAATAGTAATTTCGATGCGTCGGGAGTCGGATTGACTACCTTGGTCAATGCTGCCGGCATTACCATCAACACCTCCGCCGGCAATGGCAACATGACCTTCGGCACTCTCGCTGGCACCACCGATCTGACCCTGACCGGCAGCGCCGCCTCCAGTATTACCTTGCGCAATGCTACTATTGGTTCGCTGGCGATAACCAACGCCGATACCATTACTTTTACCGACGCGACGACTTTCCAAACTACCGGCAACGTCACGGTGACCACGAGCGATAATCTCATCGATATCCAGGGCAGTATCATTGCCGGGGGGGCTGTGTCCCTGACCAATACCGACAATGATATCGAGCTGGACAGCGGTTCAATTATCGCCAACAACACCATCACCTTTACCGGCGGTGTCGATTTGACCACGGCGGCTTCAACGGTGACCAGTACTACCGGCGGGGTAATTTTTACCAGCACTATTGATGGCGATTTTGACTTGACCGTTAATGCTTTGCTTGGCACGGTTAATTTTCAAGGTAAAGTTGGTAACACGGTATCACTTGACAGTTTGACGGTGGCAGCCGATACGGTTAACATAACCAATAATATTACCACCAACGGTACCAATGCCGGCGGCGCCAACAGCATCGATTTCGGTAATGTCAATTTCGTCACCCTGTCTGGATCTCCGGATTTGGTGACTGGCGGCGGCGGCGATATCAACTTCGGTCCCAATTCAACCATCAACGGCGCTACTGATTTGACTTTGAATGCTGGGGATGAAACCATCAACTTAAGTACAGTCGGCAATACCACGCCTCTAACCGGATTAAGCATTACGACTTCCGGTCCTTTGAACCTTTTTGGCAATATTACCACGAGCGCGGCATTGACCTTTGCCAATGCCACCGGGGGAACGAATCTCGCCGATGATGTCACCATTGTTACCGGCGGCAATGATCTCACACTCGGCGCCAACACTGATGGCGCCTTCAATCTGACCTTGAATCCCGGC
>CAZTTH010000008.1:93436-98041 GCA_964615975.1 uncultured Lentisphaerales bacterium
CGGCAATACTACGATTACCGGCACCACTGGCACGATTACCATGGCAGGGGACATTGATGCCACCGCCGGAGCTTTGACCTTCAGCGGTAATGCCTTGAATTTGTCTGATGATACCGCTGGCCAGTTGATAGATGTCAGCACATTCAATTCCACGGCGATCAATAACACAACCCTGGGATCGGCGGTTACGATTCGTGCCAATGCCGCTGCTAATACCGGGAATGTAATCAACCTGGGCTCGATGGATGGCAACAATGATCTGACTCTGGTCGTTGTCAATGAAACCGGTAACAACATTATTCTCCGCAATGCCAGCATTGCCAGCCTGACTGCCGGCAGCGGGAATAACGTCACCATTCAGGGGAATTTTCAGACTACCGGCGATATTTCGATTACCGGTATAGAAGGCGATATCACCATCACTGCCGCAGGGCAATTGGTGGTGGGAGATGATTTGACCTTGAGCAACGCCGGCGCGATTACCATACTCGGTGACGCACTGACGACTTCGATTTCAAGCATTACCTTCGATACCGACAATACGGGTCAGGATTTAGTCATTACCAGCGCCACGGTCAGCGGCACCAGTGTGACACTGACTGGCTCTGCCTCGAACAACTCGGAAATTATTCTCGATAATGCCACGGTATCTTCCACGACTGGCAATATTCTGTTTTTGGATGAAACACTGGTCAATAACAATCCTTCGACCATAAGGAGTGTCACCGGAGATATTCGCTTCAATCAGGATGTTTCAGCGATAACTGCCACATCCTTGACGGTGCAGGCGGCAGCCGGTGATGTGAATTTCCAATCAACCATTGGTGCTGGCACCCATCCATCGGCTTTAACCGTTAATTCGGCTACAGCACAATTAGGCGGGAACGTTTCCGTTGATGGTGCGGTTACCTTTGATGGTAATGTGACTCTTAATGCCAATGTGCTGGTCGATACCACCGCGGCGACCGCGGATGTCACTTTCGGCGGCAACATTAATGCCGATCTCGCCGCCAATAATCGCACCCTGTCAATTGACACGAAGAGCGCCGCGGCAACCACGGTCACCTTTGGCGGCGCCATCGGTACCGCGGCACGATTGCAGTCTTTGACTGTTGACGCCTTAAATGTCAATCTTGGCGGCGATATCGTGGTCAATACCGGCGGGGTTAATCTGGATGCCGACAATGGCAATCGCAATACGGCCATAGCGTTGACCAACGATGTTACGATCACAGCGGCGGATGGTGATATCGATTTTGCCAATAACAGCAATGACACATTGAATGGCGGTTTCGCTCTGGCGATCAATCCCGCCACCACCAGTAATGTGTTCTTCGGCAAGGTGGGGCAAACCACCAATCTAACCGCACTCAATGTCATTCGCAGTGATGTCACTACCTTTTTCGGCGCCGCCACTACCACGGGAAATTTAACCGTTCTGGCAACCCATACGACAGCGCCATCGATTGATGTCGACAGCACATTGACCTCAACCGCCGGCAGTATCTCGCTTACCGCATTGGGCGCCAATGCCTCGACCATCGATTTGAATGCCGATGTTACTGCCGCCTTGAATGTATCGTTGTTGGGTGATGTGGTATTATCGACGACCGCTGATAATATCACCGCGACCTCTGGCACGATAACCATCACGGGAGATGTTACCGGCGCAACGACTGATTTGGTCTTAACCGCCAATTCCGCCGTGTTATCTGGTAACACGTTTGATACAACACCAACTTATACCCTTGAATCCTTTAGTGCGGCGGCGGTAGGTTCTTCTGAAATTGCTGCCAATCTGACCATCAATGCCGTTGGCGGCACCAATGCGGATGATGTTACCTTCAATACCCTGGCCGGAACGGGCGGTTTAATTATAAGTGTTGCCGGCTCCGGTGATGTTGTCTTCCAGGACGGCGCGGTCGGTTTCATCGATATCAATGATGCCAACGATGTAACCTTTAATCAATCGTTGTCTGTAGCCGGTGATGTTGATATTGATCCCGCCATTGATGGCAATATTCTTCTGGTTGCCGGGCAAACCCTGACGGCAGGCGGTTTAGTGCGCTTCGATAATAGTGCCGGAGCCGGGCAAATCGATGTCTTTGGCAGTATTAATGCCGGTGGCGCGGTAACCTTGAATTCACCCAATACCGTGATCGAGATTGATGCCCAGATCATCGGCGCCTCAATCACCGTATCCGATCCGGCGGAACTCGACACCGCCACCCTGAACGCGGTGGGTGACATCAGCTTTGCCAGCACGGTGGTATTGGCAGGAGCTGGCGCCACCTCCATGTCCTCAGACACCGGCAATGTCAGTATTACCGGGACGATCAATGGCACCACTGATGGCGCGGAAACTCTAACCATTACCGCGGTGAATGGCAGCACCACCTTTGGCAGCACGGTTGGTCCGACGGCCTCGTTGGGTGATATCACCGTGAGTACCAGAACCTTGAACCTGGGCGGTAATATCACTACCGAAACCGATGGCGATATCGATCTCCGCAATGTCGTTAATATTGTTCTTAACGCCAATACAATCATTGATACCGATGAAGATAATGCCAATCAGGCTGGTGATTTTCTTACGTCTTCGACTACTGCCATTAACAGTAAAAACGGTGCCCAGTCCTTGACGATCCGCACCGAAAGCGGTGGCACCTCAGGACTGGTTCAACTCGGAACCATTGGCTCAACCAGTCCGGTCAATGGATTGGTCGTCGATACCGCTGGCGGTGGCGCCGATGGCAGTGTCACATTGCTGGGCAATATCACCAGCAATGATTTTGTGGATCTCACCCAGGGGCAAACGATAATTCTGGGTGAAGATGTCACGATAACCACCACCAACGACGATGTTTTTCTTGCGGATGTTGCCGGTGATACTTTGAATGGCGCTTTTAATCTGGTGATCAACGCGGCGGCGGTTAATAATGGTGATGTGGCTTTTGGAACAGTGGGAAATGTGACTCCCCTAGCAAGCTTGAATGTAATTTCCAGCTTTACGACCGATGTCTTAGGTCCGGCCACCACGGTTGGTGATCTCAATATTCGCGCTATCCGCAATCTCGCTGCGGCAATTGATATCGACAGCACGTTGACTTCTACTGCTGGTAATATCAAACTGACAGCGTTGGGCGGCGCTGTTGCCACGATCGACCTTAATGACGATGTCACCGCGCTTCTCGACATATCATTATTGGGAAATGTGGTTCTCTCCAGCACCGCGGATATCATTACCTCGACATCCGGGACCATTACGTTTACCGGCAGCATCACTGGCGCGGCCACGGATTTGGTGCTATCCGCTAATGAATTAATTCTTTCAGACAATGCCAATACCGCCGGTGTTGCCACGCTTGATTCGATCAATACCACCGCGGTAACCTCGACAGTGGTATCAACTGATTACACGATTAATGCTCAGGGGACCGGCGCCGGTAGTATTGCCATCAACTTGGGGAATCTGACCGGTGACAGCACCTTGACGCTGGATGCGGATGACAATACGGATGGTGACATCACCCTGCGCCGCGGCAATATCGGCGGACTCAATATCATTGACGGTGTCGATGTGAACTTTACGGATGACTTTGCGACTTCGGGGATTCTTTCCGTCACCGGAGTGGTCAATATCAATGTGGCCTCGGGAGCGCCGATTAACGCTGGTGGAGATCTGACCTTTACAGCTGCAACCGCAATTGATATCAATGATAACATGATTGCCCGCAGCATGAATATTACCGGGCCGACCACCCTGTCGGGAGTTAATCTGACCGCGATTGAAAATATTATTTTTGCGGCTGCTACCAATATCACCTTGGATACCGGCGCCTCGACGGTCTTGAGTTTAACCGATGACATTACTTTCAATGGCACGGTCAATGGCGCCCGGGATTTCACTGTGATCGCTGCCAATGGCACCGTCACCATCGCCAATGATATCGGTTTGGTAACCCCATTATTGTCGTTGACTGTCAGCGCCGCGGATATGGTATTGAACGATGGTGGTACGCTGAATATTCTTACCGACAGCGGCGCCGGGGGCAATATCGATTTCAGCGGAGTGGAAAGTGTGACTCTGGGGAGCGCGGTGGTGCTCGATTCTGAATCTGCGGCCGGGGTTTCAGGTAATATTCTGTTTGGCCGGAATTCGCAAATAACGGGAGACTTCAATCTGACCATAGACAATTCCGGTGGTACCGGAGTTGCGGATGTCCAACTCGGTTTTGTGGATATCAATCAACTGATTCTGACCAGTGAGGACGATCTCTTCGTGTACGGCAGCATCTTTACCGATGATACGCTTAACTTGCAGAATGTGTTTGACGATATTACCCTGTTTAATGACGTCACCTTCGATACCACCGGCAATAATGGCAATGTGGATCTATTTAACTTCGACAATGGCGCCATTGGTACAGGCAGACCCACGCTGAACGGCATTCATTCCTTGACCGTTAATGCCGGTACCGGTGACGTTGACTTTGGTGATACCATTGAATTGACTGGTTTGACGGTGACATCGGCGGATGTGGTGACATTCAGGGATGCCATCGATATCCCCGGACCGGTGAATATCACCGCTACCAATGGGAC
>CAZTTH010000008.1:98141-102468 GCA_964615975.1 uncultured Lentisphaerales bacterium
TTTTAACCATCATCGCGGATACAACCGCTGGCGATGTCTTGTTGCGTGCCGGTGATATCGGCGCGTTGACGGTAACAACCAGCAATACGACCATCTTTTCCGGTCATTTCGCCACGTTGGGGAATATCACTGTGAATTCCAGATCCTTGATCCAGGTGGCCGCCACTGGATCAGTTAACGCGGGAAATTTATTAAACTTTTTAGCCACCTTGGGACCCAATGCGGATATCGATATTGATGGCGATGTGTCAGGGAATCTTACCATGACCTCAACCGGTGATATTCTCATCGACGCGGATATCGTCACCACCGGCTCAGATACGATTAATTTGACCGCTGATTCCGACAATCTCGATGATGAAGGTGTGACCTCGACCAGGTTGACCCCGATCGGCACGACCTCATCGGAAGGCGGTGATATTGTCATTGCCACCGTCGCGGCAGCTTCAATTACCAGTCAGAATGGGAATATAACTCTTTCCGGTGATGAAGTGATTATTGGCAATGGCTTAATCGGCAGCGTGGTCACCACCGGAATCGGCAATATCACCATCGATGTGCAAACGCTTAACGCCAACAATGACGCTCAAATTGTGGTTGGTCCCGGGAGCAGGATCGCGTCAGGCGGCGCGGTAACCATTGGCAGAATTTCCCCGTCACAATTTGTTGATATCAATGGCAATGGCATACTCGCCACCGATGCGGTGGGAGTAGTTGCCACCAATATTCTGGATGTCGATGCTCCGATCACCAGCTTGATCAGTTCGGTGTCCCTGGCGGCAGCCAATAATTTGGGTGGCGAAGAAGCGGTGGTGACAATTTCAGCCAATGTCATCGGCGACGATGTCACCATTACCGCCAATGATGGAGACGGCGCTGATCGTGGGCGCATTACTTTCGACGCTGTCAGTACCAACAATCGCGGTGGTTTTACGATGACCGCCTCTGGTGGCGCTAATCAGGATGAAATTATTTTTGGCGCACAGGTAAGTGGTATCGACACGATTACCGCCAATGCCGAGAGGATTAATGTGAATGCCGGAATAAAAACAACCGTTACCAGTGATATCAACCTGAATTCCTCCCAGGATTTGGATATCAATGCGGATGTCAGCAGTGCCGCTACTATCAGTTTGACCAGCACCGCGAATCCGATGACTATTGCGGATTTAACCACCATCAGTGCGGAAACGAATATCACCATCAATAATCCCGTTACCCTCGATGGCGCCGCCGGCGCGTCAACCATCACCAGTAATTTCGGCAATGTCACATTTGCGGCCGATGTCTCGGATAACGGCGCGGTTGCCCGTTCCTTGAATGTGAATGCGCTGTTTGGTACGGTTAATTTCTTTACGGTTGGTGTGGCTGATGCCGCGACCAATCTTGATGGTCTGACGGTCAACGCTTTGACCGCGGTGCTGGGTCAGGGCGGACCGGCGGCGGCGACAATTTTCTCTCGTGGTGCGGTTGATTTCAGAGGGGTTGATGTCGTTGTTCTCGAAGAAAACGCTGAAATCAATACCAATTCCTCTAACAGCAACATCTTATTTGCGGACCAGGCAGTGACTGGTGACAATATTATTCGCAGTGCAATCGGTGAAACCAATACCTTCACCGTTAAAGCTGGAGCTGGAAATGTTTCGCTGGATCGGATCGGCACTAGTGTTGCAGTCGGAACCCTGAATATCGATACGACCGGAACTTTGACCTTGGGGGGAGACATCAATACCGATGGCGATATCCTGCTTGATGGTGCGACGGACATTAACCTTGCCAACAATGTTCTCATCACTACAGTGAATGATGCGGTCACTTTGACCGGTGGCGATATTGCCGGGGATTTCAATCTCGCGATCAATGTCGGCAGTGGTGCGGTAACCTTGAATGATGGTGCTGCCGAGACCATTGATGTCAACAGCCTGACGGTGACCACAACCGGCCAGACCAATATCGCCGGCACCATCACCGCTGACGAAGGGATTAATTTCAATAACGCGACGAACGTCGATCTGACGACCAATGTCACTCTGGTCAACACCGACAGCGGCACGGTCGATCTCGCCGGCGGCGCGGTCGATGGAAACTTTAGTTTGACGATTAATGCCAGTGCCACGAACGTGACCCTGGGGCCTGTTGGTCAGAATACACCGACACTGGCAATCGAAGTTAATTCAACGGGATCGACGACATTGCTTGGAAATATCTCTACCAATAACGCGAATATCGATTTTAATGATGCCACTAATGTAATTCTCGGCGGGGATGTCGTTCTCTTTAGCGGCGCGGGAGCTGGAGATATTGATTTCAGCAATGCCGGCGCCAACAGCATCAGCGGCGGTTTCGATCTCCGTTTCAGCGCCGGAACCGGCGCCGTCACCTTGGATAATGTTTCGCAATTGACCAGCCTGGCGGTGGATGCCGATGCGGATGCGGCATTTGATAGCGGCGCATCGACAGTTGTGCTGAATGGCATTGTGAATATTCCCGGGTCGGTTCGTTTATTTGGTACCGGCAATACGTTTGTGAGCGCCAACCTCACTTCCGCTGAGAGCATTAACATCGTGGCACAAACCAATATCAATGTGAACAGTACGATTGATGCCATTGGCAGTGTTAACTTGGGAGATGATACCACAGCCGGAATTGTCACCATCAGTGCGCCAGTTCGCGGTGCGTCCGTAATCTTGGATGCCGATAATGCTACTGGTACTATCACCATTGCCGCCAATCCCAGCAATACCCGTGGATTGATCACCATTAATAATGCCAATTTGTTTAATATTGGCGCCAATGTCACGGCATTGAATGATATCACCATTATTCCGATATCAACGTTGACTGCCAATGCCATCGTGACCAGTCAGACTGGCAATGTCACATTTACCGCAGATGTCACCGGGGCACGGAATTTAACCGTGAACGCGGCCAGTGGGACGGTTGATTTTGTTAGTACAGTCGGGGGGACAACCGATTTATCCGCTTTAACCGTCACCGCCAACGCTATTCAATTGGGTGATAATGTTGAGGTGGATGGCGCGGTCACTCTCACAGGTAACGTCAGTTTGGATACCAATGCCGTCACTATTGACACGACCACTACCAACAGTGCGGTAACCATTGCCGGAAGCGTCACCGGCGCTCAGGATTTCCATATCACCACTGGAGCGGGTAATGTATCTCTGCAATCTGTAGATACTCAGGACGTGGTGGTGACCAGCACTGGAATCACCTCCTTGAATGGCAACATCACCGCGGATGATGATGTCACCCTGACCGCCGCCACCAATGTGGTATTGGCTAATAATATTGTCATCCAGGGCGATGGCAGCACTGATGTTCTCCTCAATGGCGGTGCGGTGGTCGGCAATTTCAATCTGACCATCAATGCGGGCACCGGTGTCGTAACTCTCGATGCCATTGATGTGAATGCGCTAACAGTCTCTGCAAGCGGAGCTACCACACTTAATGATACTATCACCGCTGATGATCTTATCGATTTATCCGGCGCAACCGATGTCGATCTGGCGGTTAATACCATCTTAACCACTGCGGCTCATAACGGCGATATCATCCTCACCGGTGGAAGTGTCGATGGCGCCTTTACCTTGACACTGAATGCCGGCTCCGGTAATATCGAACTGGGTAATCTGGGCGCCAATATCACTAATCTGGATGTCAATTCTACTGGGGTAACTGAACTTAGTGGGACGACAATCACGACCGCCGGGCCAATCGATTTCGGTGGCGCCACGAACATAATCCTGAGCAATAATGTCACCATGGATAGTACGGGTAACGTCATCACGCTTAACGGCGGCGCGATCAATGGCGCCTTTACCCTGACCCTAAGCGCCGATGCCAGCTCTATAGCTCTGGGGCCGATCGGTCAAACCACACCGCTGGCCTCGCTGGTTGTCGCCGACGCCGGCGCGGGAGTTACTTTGCATGGCAATGTTCGCACCAGCGGCGCGATTGATCTTAATAATACCGGCACCCCGATCATACTGGCCCAGGATGTCCTGATTCAGACGACCAATGCAGTTGTTGATATGGATAATGCCGGCAACACGATCAATAGTGTTGCGGGGAAAAACTTTGGCTTGCACATCAGTTCCGGCACCGGCAATGTTAATCTGCAACGCATTGGCAACACCGCGCCGCTCTCCTTGCTTGATGTCGATTCGACGGGAACTGTGACCCTTAATAACAGTATCAATACGACCACGGGCGGCATCGATCTGAGCGGGGCCACCGATGTCGATCTGGCCACCAACGATATTACCTTGTTATCGACAACCGGAGCGATTAATCTGACGGGGGGCGC
>CAZTTH010000008.1:102568-105121 GCA_964615975.1 uncultured Lentisphaerales bacterium
CTTGGCATTAACGGCCGGTACTGGCACGATCAGCCTGGGCATCACCGGCGGTGCAATTACTTTGAGTACATTAACTGTAAATTCGGCGGGTGACCTCAATCTGCAGGGAACCCTGAATGTCAGTAATAACCTTTCCTTTGCCAATGTCGCGAATGAAGTCGAGTTAACCGGGACGAATGATACGGTCACCATCAATACCAATGGCGCCAATTTTACCATGGGAGCTCAGGAAATTGAAGATGATACCACCGATACCGTGTTAGTGATTAACACTGGCGCTGGTACCACGAACCTCGATCAGGTTGGTGTTGATGCCAATCCCATTAGTGGTCTAACCTTGACCGGTGCCGGTGCGATTACCTTGAATGACAGCATATTCTCTCGGTCAGTAACTGCAGTGGGAGCTGGGACAATTGCCAATGCGGTTAGCCTGACCATCGATCTTAATGATGGCTTGACCGGTAATCTGAATCTGACGGGTACGACATTGGCTTTAGGGGCGGCGACAACCTTGACGATTGATGCGGATGCGAATACGATTATTACCTTGGGCTCGGTGACCGATGCAGCCTCGACAGCGACCCTTGATATTAACACTGCAGGCGGGGTGGTACTAACCGGTAATTTAGGGACGAGTGCAGCCGAAATTGGCACCTTAAATCTGGATGGTATTACCGGCGCGATTACTATCAATGCGGCCAACCTGAGTATCTTCAGTGAGGATACGGCAATCAGTTTTGCCAATGCCTCAATTCAGGGGGCTACTCAAGGTGGAAATAATCTGACCATCGATGCCGGCAGTGGCGCAATCACACTCGATTTCGTGGGTTCGACCACACGGCTGGGTAACGTAATCTTGGCCACAACTGGCGCGATCACCCTGGAACAGAATATCACTGCTAATGCCTTTACCACAACTGGCACTGGTGACATAAGTTTGGCGACGTCATTAACCATAGACACTTCGGCGGTAAGCGGTTCGGTGACATTGGCGGCAGGCACAGATATTGTAGAAACGGCAGATAGCTTGACCATTAATTCGGGATCCGGCAGTGTCACCCTACGCGATGTTACCTTCACGACCGGTAGTTTGACCGTAAATGCCGGCGCCGGTAATGTCGCTTTGGAAGATGCCAGCTTCTCGACTGGCAGTTTGGATATCAATAGTACCGGGACTACAACATTAACCGGCGGTATTATCGCCACCGGCGCCAGTAACATCAATCTTGATGGCGCCAGCAAAATCATTTTGGGAGCTGGTTCAGGAACTTTTACGACCGTGGGCGGGACCGTGTTGTTGAATGGTGGCGCGGTGGATGGCGCCCAGGCGGTAAGCATTAATGCCGGTGCCGGGAATGTCACCTTGGGTGCCATGGGGAAAACCACACCTTTAACCTCATTAGCGGTGATTAGCACCAGCACCACTACGCTGGATGGCAATATCTCAACGACGGGAGCAGCAGGTATCGATTTGAGTGCCGCCGCATCAGTGGTCTTAAGCAATAATGTGTTGCTGACGACGACTAATGATCCGATCAATTTCGGCGCAGCTAATGTCTTGAATGGTGCTTTTGATCTCGCTCTGAATGCCGGTACCGGAACGGTGACCCTGAGTCAAATCGGCGGAACCACTCCTCTGACGGGATTAACTCTGTCCAGTGGCGCATTGACCGTCTCTAACAATATGACGATCAATGGCGATATTGCGATCACGGCAGGAGGCGCGGTGACAGTTGCTAATGCCGCTACTATTACAGCAGGATTGAATGGTGATATCAATATCACCACCACTGCCGGTAATATTGATATTAACGGGACGTTGATCGCAGCGGGGAATGATGTGACTCTCATCAGCGCCGGCGATATTGATTTAGAAGACGACAGTATCGGAATTTCGGCAACTTCGACGACGACAGGAGCTCAAACCGTTACCTTGATTGCGAATAGTATCACCGGTGATGCCGGCATTATCCCGGACATTATTGCATCGGATATTAATTTAACCGCAACCTCTGCTGCCGGCACAGGAGTCAATGTGGATACCCAGACTACTGGTTCACATATTGTGATTAATTCTGCCGCCAATATTGTCTTGAATAACACCTCCACCTTCTACACCTATGTAGATGCCCAGACCAGCGGCGCTGCCAGTACCATTACCATTACTCAATTAGGCACTGGAGGACTGGGTGATTTCGAGATACTCAATGCCAGCACCGTTTCCGGCGATATTACCATTACCGTTACGGATGCCAGCCTGATCGCGACCGGGATCATTGCCGGCGGTACTGGCAATGTTGACTTAAATACCGTAACGTCAGGTGATATCATTCTCGGAGTGGTCAATGCTGCCGCCGATGATGTGACCTTGACCACTGCCGGAAATATTGGAATTATTTCGGGAGTTTCAGGCAATATTGTTGCCGATACGCTGACCATTGATGCTGCCATTGATGCCGGCGCGGTTAATAACGCAATTTCAACGACCATTAATAATTTGGTGGCGAGCGGGGTGACGGGCGATCTGCATGTGTCCAACACGGGAGCCTTGAC
>CAZTTH010000009.1:0-32784 GCA_964615975.1 uncultured Lentisphaerales bacterium
CCCTGCCCAGCGGCCTGACCTTCACCTCCGGCTCCGGCGCCGGCTGGAATTTCAGCGCTCTGGGACAGGTCGTAACCGCCACCTATACCATTGGTCCTGCGGCAAATAGTACACTCGCGAATGGCGGCACTCTCAACTTTTCCATCTCCGCCAGTGTCGGTGCGACAATCGCCGCCAGCATCGTCAATACCGCGAGTGTCAGCGGAACCTTGTTTGACAATCAATCCGCCAATAATACCGCCACCGATTCCACCACCGTCATCAATGGTCCCAATCTCTCCACCTCAACCAAAACCGTGGTTGATAACAACGGCGGCTATGTACAACCTAATGATACCCTGACTTATACCATCACCGTTACCAATTCGGCGACCTACGCCGCGTCAAGTGTCAGTGTCACCGATAATATTCCCGCCAATGTCACCGGGTTTACAGTCAATGCCTTCCCGGGCGGCGCCAGCAATTCCTCAACCGGCGGCGGCACCGGCGCCAATGGCACCGGATTTCTCAATATCACCAATATTTCCATTCCCGGCAGCAGTTCCGCAACCATTACCTTTACTGTCAATGTCTCCGGATCGGCAACCTCCGGGACGACGATCCCCAATACTGCCACCATTAACAATCCCTATGGCCCCGGCGCCACCGTTAATGCCCCAACCTTGACTGTTTATACCGTTTCCGGCACCTGCGATATCGCTATTACCGGCACCTATATCGAAGCGGAGAATTACACCACCTCCACTCCCGGCACCAACGCGGCCTATACCTTCTCCATCCAGAGTTCGGTAACCGGCGCTAATTTCGGACAATATGTCCTGACTGACAATGGCGCGCCGGAATTTCCCGCGACCGGCATGCGGCTGGATTATCCGGTAAACTTCACCGCCACCGGCACCTACCGGATCTGGATGCGGGCCAACAGTCCCAGCGGCAGCGCCGACTCGACGATCTGGGGTGTCAACTACGCTCAAATTGGAGCATTGACTCAGGGGCCGGATAATAGCTGGAATTGGACGACAACGGCAGAATCAGGATCCAATACTGTGACCATATCCACCACCGGTATTCATATTATCCATCTCTGGACCCGTGAACCCGGCCAACGCACCGATGGCTTCTTTATCATCCGGACCGACCAGACGGTGCCCGCGGGACTCAGTGAAGGCGCCACCATCGGGATCGCTGGCACTTATATTGTCAACCCGAATACCTGCGCCATCTATTCAATCAGCGGCACGGTATTCGAAGATATCAACTATGGCGGCGGAGTTGGTCGCAGCAAGGCGGCTTCCAGCGGGGTCGGTATTACCGCCGCCCGTATGGAGTTGTACTCGGTCGGCGGCAGTTTCATCGGCACCACCCCCACCACTGCCAGCGGCGCTTACAGTTTTGGCAAGTTGCCTGCCGGTACCTACACCGTGCGTGCCGCCAATTTAAATGTTCGCTCCACCCGCGTCAATGGCAGCTCGTGCACCACCTGTATTCCCGTGCAGACCTTTCGCACCAATGCCGCCAGCGGCACAGCCGTGGCGGTGACCGACCGGGTGGGCGGCGAGGTCCCTGAAAAACCGGATGCGGTTGACAATACCACCCTCGCCTCGCTGTACTCGCTCACTGCTGCCGGCACTGCTACCCCGCAATCAATTACCTCGGCAGTCATTAGCGCCAGCAATATCACGGGCGTGGATTTCGGCTTTAACTTTGATACCATTGTCAATATCAATGATAGCGGCCAGGGAAGTGTGCGTCAATTTATCACCAACGCCAACACCCTGGGAGTGGAAACGGCCCTGGCGCAAGCAGGTTTGATCGCCCAATACGAAACGTCGATATTCATGATCCCGAATGGGCAGGCAAACCCCGGACACAACACTGGTTACGCCAATCAAATGACCACCAGCGGCGCCAATGCCGGCGCCGCAGTCATTTCACTGGCGACGGCACTGCCGGTAATCACCGACACCAGAACCAGGCTTGATGGCACGACTCAAACTGCGAATGTGCGCGCCACTCCGGGAGGCGCGGAAACCAATCCTGGCACGGCGGGGACGGGCGGCACAGTGGGGGTGAATACCATCGCCCTTACCCAGTTCAATCGTCCTGAAGTTGTGCTTACCGGCCAACTTATCGATGCCACCGGCTCGCGGGTCACCCTGATGGGGATGGCAATTGACAATGGTGCGCTCAAGGCGGCGGGCGATTTTTCCGTGGTTCAAGACAATCTGGTGGGGATGCGTGCTGATGGGACAGTGGGCACTGCTTATGCAGCAACATATGGAATTACCCTGGGCGCTGGCAGCAATATTCTGGTGAACCATAATTATATCAAGGTCGATAATAGCGGCATACGAGGCGACAGTCCAGGAAACAACGCGATCATCGAATACAATGAAGTCGACTCTCCCCAGGGCACACCAGGTGGCGGCCACACCGCCACTCATGATGGGATCATGGTTACCAATACCGGCACCGATATCATAGTCCGGTATAATCGAGTAAAAAATCAGCGCGGCGGTGGACTTGAATTTGGCTTTGGAACCGGGGTTATCACTGCTACCGCCACCGACAATTCTCTGGTCGATAACGGTTATACCAGCGTCGGGGTACCCTCAACGGAAACCATGGGGATATTGGCGTACAGCCTGGCCGCGGGATCAGCGATTACTTTTGAATATAACATTGTCACCGGCAATGCCGGCCCCGGAGCGGTAGTACTCCCCGGTGCAGTCGCGCTGACCGCCAGCGGTATTGTCTTCACCAGGAATAGGTTCTATGCCAACGGCGGGTTGGGAATCGATCTCGATCCAACGACTCGCGATCCCAATACCTATAGCCCTGCTGATGGTGTCACCCTCAATGACTCTGGCGATAGCGACTCCGGTCCCAACGGCTTGCTCAATTACCCGATTGTGGAATCCGCCATCATTACCGCGGATGGCAATATCACGATTACCGGCTGGGCTCGGCCGGGATCGAAAATTGAGTTTTTTATCGCGGATGTCGATCCCACTAGTTTTGGTGAAGGTAAAACCTATCTTTTTACCGGGACCGAGGGTTCCGGCGCTGATACCAATTCATCATCAAATGCTTATGGCCCCGGAGCAGTCAATGGCATCCTTCAGGGGACGGACACTACCAATGTCTACAGTTTTGCCTTTACCAATCCTGCTACCGTGACCGGGAGCACCCAATTAACCGCAACCGCGACCCTTGCCGGCAGCACTTCTGAATTTTCTGGTGTGGTCACACCCCTGGTGGTCACCGAAACTTGCGCCTGTGGTGTCGATGACGGACTGTTTACCCTGACTACCATCACCATTGATGGCTCCATGTCGGATTGGAGTGCGGTGCTGGCGGATATCGATAATGTGGTTTGTGATGGCTTTAATCCGACCCAGGGGAATAATTGTCTGGCACCGCCCACCGGCTATATCGATGACGAAGATTGCAAGGTGCAATCGACCGGGCGCGACCTGCATCTTTTTGCCAAGACCTGGGATAACACCAATGTCTATGCCTATACCAAACGAATCGCTTCCGAAAGTAATATTGATAAATTCATTTATTACGCGGACACCAATAACAATGGCTTGATGGAAACCGGTGAACCGGTGATCGCCGCTGAGTGGCAAGGGAATAACCGCAATGTTGATGTCAGATATTTTACCTATATCGCCGCTTATCCCGGTGAATATGGCGGTGGCGACCCCATGATCAATCCTGCGTCCGGTTCAGCCCATGTTTCAGGGGTGCCCACCGGCAATGCGGACGGCTACCGAATGCCGGGGACACTTGCCGGCAGCGGTCCGAATATCTCCTCCGGCACATTTGGCAGTCTCGATGGGGTGCAAATGGAATGGAGTATCCCGTGGAATACCGGAACCTACAATCTGGGCATACCGCCGGATACTGCTTTTACCTTTCATGTTTCGAGCACCAATAGTCAGCCCAATGCGGCTTCGCTCCCAAGTCAGATCGACGATAATATGGCGGGTTGTGGCGGCGGCGCCGGCGGCACCCAATTCGCGGCGGTTGATCTCGTCCATACCCCGACCGATACCCCGACAGTCCACGCCGAACTTTATGCGGTGAATAAGAATACCACCGTTTGCGCCTCTCATTCGGTCACCAACAACGGCAATGGCAGTGATACCTTTACATTGACCTATTCCACCACCAATCCCAGTGCCGTGACCGCGGCAACTTTCTATAACGACGCCAATGGCAATGGCATATTGGATGGCGGTGAAACCACCCCGATAACCAGCACTTATTCGCTCGCGGCCAGTAACCCCGGCACATCCGACACCATGAATCTGATCTTCTGTTATTCCATCGCCAATGTAGCGCCCCAAACTCCAACCGTGACGGTTACTGCCACATCAACATTCAACAACGCGATCGATGATTCGATCACTGATACCATTGTCATCATCGCTTACCCGTTGTTGACCAATATGAAGTCAGTCGTCACTTTTTCCGATCCGATAAACAGTACCACCAATCCTCATGCCATACCCGGCGCGCACATGATCTATACCATCCGCATCACCAATTCCGGCGGCGGCACAGTTGACCTCGATACCTTGGTAATCCTGGATGCCATTCCAAGCACAACCGAACTGTTTGTCAACAGTCTGGGGAGTTCTCCTTCCGGGAGTCCGATACAATTTAATGATGGGCCTGGCGCCTTGACGAGCGGATTGACCTTGACCTTTAACAATCTGCCGAGCTTGACCGATGATATTTCGTTTTCCAATGATAACGGCATCACCTGGATCTATGATCCCTCCTGTTGTATTGATGGGGATGGTTTCAATCTCAATGTCACCAATATTCGCATCAATCCTCAGGGAACGATGAATGGCGCCAGTGGCAGCAACAATCCTTACTTTGAACTCATCTTCCAAGTGCGTGTGAAGTAATCAACCCGCAGGATACCACTCCTCAGTTTATCGATAATTGGATAAGCCATCATTCCCCCAACGGGGTTCACCGTGAGCGGAAATACGCTCGGGCGAGCGCACTGCAAGCCTCCGGACTCGCGCGGATGGAGTGCGCTTGCCGGACCGTTTCTTTTCTCATGACAGCAGTCACACAGTGAACGGATATCACACTCTCATCACCATCAGCGAGGCGACCCGGCGCTTGATTTTCTCCCACGCCTGATCAGGAATTTCAGCGCCGATATACTGAACCACACTGCTGCCGATGATGGCCCCAATCTGGCCGCAGGTTGCCAGATCGCTGCCTTGCAAATAGGCATACAGAAATCCTGCCGCCCATAAATCGCCCGCGCCGGTGGTATCGACTGCCTGTACTCGCTCAGCCGCCACCTTGACAACTTCCAGGCCACGTTTGATATAAGCGCCGTGCGCGCCAATCTTGACCACTGCGACCTCACAGAAACGACTGAGCGCCTCCAAACCATCTCGGGGATTGTGGGAGCCGCTGAAGGCCGCCGCTTCGTCTTCATTGGCAAAGACAAAATCGATGTAGCGGGTGAGAATGTCATCGAGGATATGACGATTCTCGCGCACCACTTCGAATGACGCCAAATCCAGACTGATTGTGCATTGGGCGCTGGCGGCGCATTCGAGGATGTGGTAGACCAATTGGTGATTAAATAACTTGTATCCCTCGAGGTGCGCGTGTTGACAACCGGCAAAATCCGCCGGCGTGATTTCATCTGGATGCAAGTTCAAAGCGGCGCCCAAATGAGTGCGCATGGTGCGTTGGGCATCGGGAGTGATCAGGCTCAGACAACGGCCAGTCTGAGACTGACTGCAGTATTTGAAGCGATCGGCCCTGACGCCCATGGCGGTAAACGATTCGGCATAATGTCGGGCAAGGTGATCATTGCCCAATTTGCCAAGAAACGAACAGGGCGCACCCAAACGGGCCAGGCCGACGATGGTATTGGCGGCGGAACCGCCGATGGCATGACGGGGGGAAAGCGGACGATGTCCCAATATGATATCGATTTCGTGATGCTCCACCAGACGCATTCCGCCTTTTTCCGCGGCAATACCAGCGAGAAAATCTTCTTCAACATGGGTGAGAACATCCAGCAGCGGTGATCCCACGCCAATAATATGCATGTTGATTTCGGGCATGTTAAATTCAGGGTTGGACTGCAAGCAGTCGATTTTTCATACGGTACCGGCCCAAACCGGCGGGAAATCATGCCAGCTAATTCCTCAACCTGATCGGGTTGGTTATATTTGGGTTAGCTCGCATCGAACAGGAATTAACCCGGGCACAACATCATTTCCTGGTTTTCACGGCTTTTTTCAGGGCATCCACTTTATTGGTGGCTTCCCAGGGAAAATCGAGACGCCCAAAATGACCATAGGCGGCTGTCGATTTATAATTCCAGTTGTTTCTGAAGGGATATTTCAATCCCAGGGTTTCAACAATCGACTTGGGACGAAGATCGAAGATCACATTGGCTTCGAGAATTTTCTGCAGGATCGCTTCATCCACCTTGCTGGTGCCATAGGTATCGACATTCACACTCACGGGTTTGGCAACCCCGATCGCGTAGGCAACCTGGATCTCACACCGCCGGGCAATTCCGGCCGCGACAATGTTTTTGGCGATATAGCGACACATGTAGGCGGCCGACCGGTCCACCTTGCTGGGATCTTTTCCCGAAAAAGCGCCACCGCCATGACTGCCAACGCCGCCATAGGTGTCTACGATGATCTTCCGGCCAGTCAAGCCGGTATCACCATGCGGTCCGCCAATTACGAAGCGACCGGTGGGATTGATATAATATTGAATCTTTTTGTGCCGGAGAGAAGCCGGTATTACCTCCGCGATCGTTTCTTCAATCAAATGAGCCAGGGTTTCATCTTTCATCTCCGGAGTATGTTGATGGGAAACCACAATTGAATGAATGGATTCAGGAACACAGTCGCGATAATTGATGGACACCTGCGCCTTGGCATCAGGACGCAGGAAGGGATATTTTTTGGGTTTGCTTTTTCGCAACGACGCCAATCGTGCCATGATCTGATGGGCGTAGATAATCGGCGCCGGCATTAATTCCGGGGTTTCATCCGTGGCATAGCCAAACATCATGCCCTGATCGCCAGCGCCCTGTTCCCGGGTTGCGTTTGTCGTCTCATTCACCCCTTGCGCAATATCCTGGGATTGTTTATGCAAACAGAGAAAAATTTTGCATTCATCCGCCGAAAATCCAATCGTGTTGTCAATATAACCGATCTGGCGGATGGTATCGCGTGCAACCCGGTCGAAATCCACCTCGCTGGCGGTGGTGATCTCGCCGGCAATAACCGCCAGATCACTGGTTACCAGGCATTCGCAGGCGACCCGGCTGTCCGGATCATCGCGCAAACAGGCATCAAGTATGGCATCCGATATTTGATCGCAAATTTTATCGGGGTGACCTTCGGATACCGACTCGGAGGTAAAAATATGATTGCTTGTGATTTTGCTCATAGGAAGTTCCTTGGTTTAAAGTTCGGAAAGCTGCTGATGCATGATTTTGGCGGGATTAATAATACCTTCAGCCTTTAAATTGATCGTTGGGCGCAGGAAAACATTCGAACAATCCCAAATAGGATTCCGTCATTCGAATCAACCCCTTGGTGTTAAATCCCGCCGTCCATCGGGAAAATAAATCAGCTTCCACCTGGGCATCGGATAAACCGGAGAATGGCGCTAAAATATAAGTCGGGTGAATTTTATCTTCATTGATTTCGAGGGGGAAATATACCCGATCCCGGGTTTGGCAGACGCCACTGATTTTATATTCCGCATCACGGTAAGCGCAGATTTTTGTCAACGCGATGGCAATATCCTCGTACTCAATGGCGAGGTCGTCGAGGCTGTATATCAATATCCGGTTATGCATGGTCAAGATAAATCCGATCACCGGGTCTGATGGTGAGTTTTGGTTGAAATCGGGAACAGAAGTCCTCTTCGTTTACGAACGCGCGTGGGGAAATTTCCAGTTCACACGCCAGTTTGCCCTCAGGAGTGCGCGGAACTCTGACATTTGTTAATTCCAGCCAGCGGGCATATTCTTCCTGCATAAGTGCGCGTGCGGACACCACGGAATCCACGCCATCCGCATTTTTGGTCGGGGCAAACTGCCGTTCGCGCCGCATTTCAAGGACAATGGTACGCGCGGTTGCCCGCAGGGCATCGAAGATAAAGGTTTCCAGTTTAATGCCATTGGGTTGCTTCGGTTCAATGATCTTGCCCTGGTCATTGACATAAGATACTTTCTTAATGGCACGATGGAACGGCAACTTGAAACCGCCCGCGTTAAGCCGTTTGACAAATGTGCGTGTCAATAAATGGATGGCAGGACTGCCGGCCGCAAAACGCAGGTTGCCATGGTCATCAATCGCGAGGTTCAATTCCGGCGGCAGATCGCTGTATTCCACCACCCCGATTTTTTCATCCCACTGGCAGAAAACACCGATGCGCTCCATGGGTTCGGTTTTCACCACACAGCGACTGCTCATTTCCGCGTGGGTAAGGGCATGCAAGCCGATAAACAAGGGATCGATGATTTGAACCAGGGGATTGTCGATTTGGAAATATGACAAATGTTCGATCCCGCGTTCTTTCATGTCCTGCAATGCGCCAGAGGTTGACAGCGCCCGCAAGCTGCCGCCATGTCCATCGGGTGAGAGCGCCAGATTTCCCTTGTCGGCCAGGATTAATTTGCCTTCGGCGGTAAAGGCGGGCATGGTGCCTTGGATCAAAAAGAAGACATCGTCCGGATTTGAATCAAAGTAATTCATGCGGCGAAAATAGGCGCGGGTGGCAGCGTCGTTCAGGGGACTGGTCATGATATACCATGGGATGGCGGCACGATAAATTTCCCGATAACGGGCCAGGCTTTCCGCGAAATGCTGAAACAAACTCTTCTCCTTCACCGGCGTGATTGGATACATCCCTTTTGGCGCGTCAAACCCCAGCCGGGTCCCCTGACCGCCGGCCACCGTGAAGGCGGCTACTTTGCCCGCGGCGATCAGCTCCCGGCCTTCAGTTTCAGCGGTCTGATACAAGATCTTTTGTTCTTCGGTCTGTGGAATCAGGGAATAATAAGGCGCTGGCGCCAGGTCGGAAAAATGGGATTCGGCAGGTGGATTAAGAACTTCATTTTTTATCCAATGCTGCAGGCGCGCCCAATCCAGGCTGTCTAACTGGCTGGTCAGGACAGCCTGCTGCTCTTCGGACAATTCGTTCCAATATTTCAGCACGTGATCCTGATCTAATTGCTTTAATACCCGGTGATAATCCATGAAAAAATAAGTTATTTAATGAGTTAATTATAGATGAGCTGATTCGGCATAATTAGCGAATTCAATAATGCCATAAATTTGCCTGTTTTTTGGCAATTGTCTATGGGCTTTTGACGAGATTGGAATAATGCCCCTGAAAATCACCAATTTTGTCTAAGAATTAGATCCTCAAAATATCATGTCAGTTCACAACCACAATAGGTTTTCCCAATCGGACGTCTTACTTCCGAATTGACATTGTTCTCAGGGAATTCACCTGCAATGACCTGAGGACTGGTAATGTTGGGATTCCACGTCAGCGGGCAATCAAGGGATTCTGGGATGGGTGGAATGCTTGAATTCAAGCAGATTGTTTTGACCGTCATCATCGGGATCATCGTCAGGAGCGGGATTGACATCCTTGAAATAATATTTTTCCCAATGATCATTCATGCCATCACGATCACGATCGACGAATCTGCTGGTATCACGATAATAACCCAGTAAAATCGGCGGGATATCCGCCAGGGTTACACGAATATTATCGACCATCCCCACATATCCCACCCGGGCATTCACATGGGAAAAATAATTATTTTCAAACTGCGCGCTGTCAGCCACCATCACACACCCTTTCCCGGTCGCCAGTTCACACTCAACCCCATTGTCGTGATCGAATTTACTGTTGCCTGTAAAAAAGCGAAGGGTATCTTTCCAAGGCAAGGTTGGCGGAATTTTGCCGCTGCGATGACGCGACACAAGCTCACCGTCGACATAAAGCTTGAATATTGGATGATACCCGTTATAAGAAATGGCGACATGATGCCATTGTCCATCAAATAACTTCTGGCGGGGATGATAAACTTGCAGGAAAGTCCCCGGCGATTCGGCCGCCGGATAATAAAGTCGCGCCGTCAATGAATGGGTATCATCCTTAAGGAGCAATGATAATCCGTTGTCGAGATCGCCGATGAAGACCAGGGGCATATAGCGGATACGCTCGTCCGCCCGGGGTTTGATCCACATTTCGATGGTGAAGGCACTGGCGGATGAAGGCGCACCCGGATCACTCATTCCAAGAGCAGGGAGATCATTCTCCGCCCAGGGAACGTTGATGACCGGTTCCTCCTCCTCCGTGGTTTCCAGATAATCGATCTTGCCACGGGTTTCCAATAATTGACATTGGCCTCCCAGTCGATTATCAAGTTTGGCATGGTTGAAATCCCAATGACCAACGATCAGATTGCCGGGAATGGAGTCTGGGGTTAAAGGATTGGAATTTAACTTTAATTCCATGTCATCGCTTATCCCATCTCCATCGATATCCGGATCGATGGAATCCGCGATCCCATCATGATCGAAATCAAGCGCTTGGGTGATGCTGCCGGAGATGCAGGGTGAAAGATTGCCCGAATAATCCACCGCCCAGACATATAAGGGCACATTGCCCAAAGGTATTTGCTCAATATATCCCTGCAATCCCCGGGTAAATGTTGCCGGCCGCCATGCGTGGGGAGGAAAGAGGGAATAAAAATAACCCAGAATGCCCTGATGATCAGTAAAAGCCGGCCATTCCACGATCAGGCTATCACGACCAGGAATGGTGGCGGTGACAATGGCGGCAGCGGTGTGAGTGGGGTAAGGCGGGATGTGATCATCAATTGCATCGACCAGTTTCCAATCATAATCCGACATATCAAATCCAATCAACCCGTCTGCACCGGTATTTTTCGCGGTTATTTTCACCCGATAATAATTGCCGGGCTGGTATGCCGACAGATCGAGGTCATAAGCGCCGTCTTTACCGATCAGATCAGGGGTGAGGGTGTCAAAGCGGATGAGAGAATCCCAGTGAGTGCCGCCATCAGCGCTGATGGCGATGTCGACTTTGAGCGCGTCAACCTCCAGGTTAATCAGGCGAAATCGGACTGGCACTCGTTCATGCCGGCTGATAATTTCGTGGCCATTGGGAGAGATCACCGTGCAAGCCGGGGCACGCTTCGAAAGGGTATGCGGCATGGCGCGATAGGAACAGTCGCCATTGTCGATATCCTCATAATAATGCACGGCAATGCCCGCCAGTCCCGGATATTTCCTGGTATTATCCTTGATCATCCCATAATTCTGCACAATCTCCTGTACCGCGTTTTCCAGCGCTTGGTTGGAATGGGTGTGGAAGGAGGTGGATTGCATATATAATTGGCGAAAAAAACTTTCAGGGTTGGTTTCTTTCCAATTGACCTGAATGGTTTCCAAACCGGCGTAAATCGAACCCGTCCGGGCATCCTCCACCAACCCATCGCCATTGGGATCGGATGCATATTCAATTTCATCGCGGATGATATCGAGCACCATGAGATGGCTGTTGGCTTCATTCGCGCGGGTTTCATACGCCATGAGCGCAAGATAATCGACCAGATTGAGAAGTGTGCGGAAATTGCCTGAATTCTCTTCAGCCTGAGAGTCCCACCAGTGAGGAATGGCCAATCCCAGTTTTAATTTGTCTTGATGTTTTTGATTGTGATCGCGGATCAAAAACTGCCATTGCCTGACGTTGGCGACAAAGGACAACCAGATTTCCGCCTGGTTTTTCGCCCATGACAAGGGATGCCGCTGATTGAGCAGATACGGCTCAACATCAAATTGAAGCCCATCGAAGCGCTCTGCTTTCGCCGCGCTGGCATTGTAATTGCATATCGCGGCAATCAACCTCAGTGCCCCTTCATTGTGCGGACCAGACAACGCCCAGAGGGGATCGCCATCGAGATAATGAACCGCTAGTCCGCGACTGTGGAGATCGGCGATGAAGGCGCGTGCGCTTTCACGATAACGCAATCCGCAGTCCGCTTTATTAGCGCGCGCGGCGGCATCGTGGATGGTGGTTTCCAAAAACATGAACAGGGTGGTGATCCGAGCTTCTGGAACCCCATGAGGCGCAGTAATGAAACTGTAAAACAAGTCACGGTCACGTTGATTGCCCAGCAATAATTTTGGCCCCATATCCCAAATCCAAATGGCACGCTCAAGGTCAGTGCCGGGTGGTGTCGTGGGCAGATCCGCTTTCCCGGATAACGCCGACAGCATCACAATCAGACCAGCTAGAAAGCTCAGGGTCGAATGTCTGCCCGAATGAATAATTACAGTTTTCATGTTCTTAACGCTTTAAAGTTTGCGGGTTTTGGGATCGAGGTAATCACGCAGACCGTCACCCAGTAAATTGAGACCCAGCAAGGTCACAACCATGGTCAGCGACGGCCAGATCAACAACCAGGATTGCGCCCCGGAGGCGCCCAATGCCTCCATTCCCTGCTTGATCAGCGCGCCCCAGGAATCGAGATTATCGCCCTGATATTGAACGGTCAATCCGAGAAACGACAAAAAACTCTCCTCGAGAATCACGATCGGCACGGTCAGGCTGGTATAGACGATAATCGGCCCGATGACATTAGGCAAGAGATGACGGAAAACGATTTGAAGCGGAGTGGCGCCGCAGACCCGTGCCGCCATGACGAATTCCATGGTTTTCAAGGACATGATTTGACCGCGCACAATGCGGGACATGGTCAACCACTGAACCGCGCCCAATGCCAGAAAAAGAATGACCAGACTGCGGCCAAACCAGACCAGCAGAATGATTACCATGAACATGAATGGCAGGGTATATAAAATATCGACAATCGTCATCATCACCCGGTCGACCCGGCCGCCGCAATACCCCGACAGCGCGCCAAAACAAACCCCAATGATCAAACTGACCAGGGTCGCGGAGACCCCTATCAACAATGATATCCGTCCACCATATAGAATACGCAATAACAGGTCTCTTCCCGCTTCATCGGTTCCCAGCCAATGTCGGAATCTGGCCGGTTTGCCATCCGCCAGCACCTCTTGTATCGTTTCACCCCGAAGCGAAACCTGAGATAATGGAAGACCATCACGGGTTATCGCCGTGACCATTCCATTATCCAGGTGCACTTCATATTTTTCCTGTCCGATTACTTGACGAATGACAAAAATAACCACGTCTTGTTGGGGTAGGAAAAAATTATCCGGGGGGATGTCCCTGACCCGCAATAGTACTTTCGGCAGGGAGCGCCCCAGGCTGCCGTCAAGATTCAATTCATGGATAGAATTTGATTCTCTCACTAAATCAAGCATCGGCAGGGTCTTGGCGCCGCGCATGAACATGATACTTTTTATTCGATTCTCCTGCCTCACAATGCGATAACGCAACAGATGAGTATTTACCACCTGATAGCGTAATTCCCGAACCGCTCCGAATTGAGGAGATAAACGCGGGATTTTACCGATCTGAAAATGATTTTCGGCAAAACAATCCGGATGTGTAAAACCCGGAGGCTGGGCGCCGATCCAGGAACGCAGTTCGGTCGGGCGCCGGGCGCTGAAAATTGGCGCCAGGATGATCGGCGGGAGGGTTAACAGGAGTAACAATACCGCGATGAGAATCTGGCGGTTGTGCCACAGCATGCGCCACGATTCTCGCGAATTAGCTAAGGTAACAGGTGTAGTTGTCAAACGATTAAGTGAATTGGGTAGAGTGAGTTAACATGATCGGCATCCAAGAGAATGTAGTTGGGAAAACGTCATTATCTTGCAGCGCAATTTAATAAAGCCTTGATGAATAACAACAACCTGGATTGAATTTTATCATCATTGCCAGGGGTGCCTTTTCGCCAAATGCCGGTTGCCGTTTCCGCGGCCATGGCTAATGTAGCGAATTATGGATGATCCGATCACGATTCAAGTCGAAATGGAAATAGACGATGAACTGGCAAACGAACTCGAAGAAAGTATCGCGATGACCGAGTGTGCCAACTGGGTTATCCGTCTTGCCCGGGGAGAGGTGGAAGGGGATAGGCCGTTGCTGCCAGTGTTGACCGGTTATTTCACCGCTCCAGGTGAAGCCAGGGAACAATGGGAGCGATTGCGAGTATTGGAACCTCGGCTGCCGGCAACGCCGCGATTCCTGCCGCTGGCGCCACAGGTTTGGCAAACATCGTACCGCCAGTATTATCGCGCCTGGCAGATCGGCAAACTGCATCTCGTGCCGGAGTGGGAACGGGAAAGCTATCACCTGCCCGTTGATGCGGTCGCGCTCTATCTCGATCCCGGTATGGCATTCGGAATGTGCGATCACCCCACCACCCGCTTGTGTCTCATGGCGTTGTCCGGGTATTGTGAGCGATGGCACCCGTCACGCGGTGAAATGACGGTCATTGATGTGGGCTGCGGCTCCGGCATATTAACGCTCGCGGCGGCAGCACTCGGAGCTGTCAATCCCTATGGTTTCGATTGCGACCCGGTTGCCATTCGAGTGAGCCAGGAAAACGCAACCAAAAATAATTTGCATGAATATGTCTGCTTTGAATGCCGGGATATAAAAGCGGTCTTTCCGGGGCGAACTGCAGATGTGGTTTTGGCCAATCAACTCGGTAACCTCCTGCTCGAATCGGCTGAACTGCTAGTGCGCGCGGTTCGGCCAGGAGGAATGCTCGCCATCAGTGGCATTCTGCCGGAGGAAGTAGTGCGGATCGAAACTCGTTATAATTCTCTTTGTGACATTCATGGCAAACGATTTACCGTTCATCTGTCAACTCAGGACAACTGGCATGGCATAACTTTTTTATGCGATAAATTATAAAAAGGAATTTCAATCTGCTTGAGTGGCACTATGATAGGGGATCGTGACCGCCAATACCCCATCCCCAAACTCCCCATCAGGATAAACAAATAAAAAATGCATTGGATCCAACAATTTATTGATATTTTTCTCCGCCTCGATGTGTATTTGGCTGATGTCATAGTGCAATATGGCGCCTGGACCTACGCGGTCCTGTTTGCCATCGTCTTTTGTGAAACCGGTTTGGTAATCACCCCGATTCTTCCCGGAGATTCATTGTTGTTTGCCGTGGGATCGATGGCGGCAATCGACGCGCTAAATCCCCATCTCGCTACCATTTTATTGATCGTGGCGGCGATTCTGGGTGATAGTGTGAATTATATGATCGGACGACGGGTTGGTCCCCGCGTGTTTCATTACGAAAACTCGAGGATATTCAAAAAAGAATACCTTGAGAAGACCAACAAATTCTATGAGAAATATGGGGGGAAAACGATCATTCTGGCGCGCTTCGTTCCGATTGTGCGTACCTTTGCGCCATTTGTGGCAGGGGTCGGCGCGATGAATTACTCCAAATTCGTCATGTACAATGTGGTCGGCGGAATCATCTGGGTGACCCTGCTGGTTTACTGTGGTTACTTTTTTGGCAACATCCCGATTGTGAAAAAGAACTTCGAAATCGTAATTCTGGCCATCATTTTTCTTTCCATCCTTCCCCCCATTATCGAGTATCTGAATGCCCGGCGGCAAACTCCCGCTAATTCTTAATGCATCAAATATAAGCAGGATGCAAAAATCCAAGGATAAATTTATTTTTTTTTATCGGATATGGCATTTTCGTTATTTTGGTTCAAAATTAATGCATGTTGTTGAGCTTTTTTTTGCCTTATACAGTAGGCGCGAATATAGCATTATTAACTGAATTCACCTCTAAATAAGGTTATTAATAATAAAAACAAGGAGCAAAAATCATGTATGTAAGTCGTGCAAAAATACTTTATATCGATGATGAACCCGAATCATTAAAATACTTCAAGCGTAATTTCGAAGATAAATATCCCATCCTCACCGCTTCAAATGCCCGGGAAGGGTATGAGTTATTTACTAAAAAATGGCATCAGATCGGGATCATCATGGCAGATCAAAGGATGCCCGGAGAAACCGGATTGGAACTGCTCATCAAAGCGAAAGAGTTCAAGCCCGAAATTCGCCGGATACTGGTAACGGCTTACACCGATCATGATGTCGCGGTCAAGGCTGTCAATCAAGGTCAGGTATCCTATTATATCGAGAAGCCATTCGACCTGGAGAAACTCGGTGTCATACTCAATGAAGGCTTGGTAAAATGGGCGGATATCGACGATCCCGACGAAAGGAAATTCCAGAAGTTTGTAACTCGTTTGCGCAAGGGAGGGATCAAGAAATGGGTAAAGGAACTGCCCTTTAAAAAGGCGAAACGCAATGTCGTTGATATTTTCGAAGATTATTATGTGACGCGCATCCTGGCAATCCACAAGGGCAACATGTCGAAAGCCGCGCGGACAGCCGGAATCGGAAGAGCGACCATTTATCGCGTGCTGGGCAAGATGGGCAAGGTTGCCCGTGAAAAGGAAGTTGCCAAGGCAAATGCCAAAGTGACGACCAAGGACAGCGCCGCGAAAGCAAAGAAAAAATAGCGTCTTTATCCCCATTGACTTGACGATGAATCGGCTGCGGGGTACTTGAATACCAGGATGATCGCGCCAGTGCTGCTTGTGCTTGCAACGCAGGTAAAGCGATTCTGTTGATTAATAAGTGATGGACGCGGATCAGATCAGAATAACGCAGTCACACGCGCTAGCTGTTGCGGAAACCGGCAGGAAGCGGCCCGCCACCCTGTGGTGTTCTGCAATCAAGGTGAAGCGACACTTATTCGTGGGTGTCGTTGGCAAGGAATGAGGACATGTCCTGCTTCAACTTAATCAACGAGGGAAGATGAAAATACATCATATGTCCGGCTTGATAATAGTCGATGCGGATGTTTTTTTGTAAACTTTTATCAAGACCGAGATGATCAAAGGTGTAATTAGCGGTAAAATAAGGCGTTGCCAGATCGTAAATGCCGCACGCGGCGAAGACCCGGAGTGCGGGATTTTTCACCATGGCCTGCCGCAATTTATCGGAGACATCGACATAGCGATGATTAAAGTCATTATAGCGCCAAGGATGTACCGCGCTGGTCAGGATTTCATAGGGTAAATCGCTGTTAAACTCCAGTTCGGTGCGCAGGTAATGATTCAAGGTTGAGGTAACCGGTCCCAATACCATTGAATAGCTCGGATCGTACTCAAAGGATTCACCCGCGGCATCGCGATCCTTTCCCAACATTCTGCTGTCAAACCGACCGATGGTGTTTTCCTGATTCCGCAATAACTCCTTGGCAAAACGATTCATCATTACCCGCATGTCGGACTGATTGATAAATTCTTCGGACAAACCGGTGAAGCCGGCTAATTTCTTGATGATCGCGCGGCGCTCCGGCTCCGCTAATCGCGTTCCCTGGATTAATGCCAGATTGTATTCGCGAAGCGCAAACGCCTCAACCTGCTCTAAAATTGACCCCAGGTCATTGCCCATTTCCGGCGCCAGCATCTTGTGATACCAGGCGGTCGCTGTATACGCGGGTAAAAACAACAGATAAGGCAGGTCATTGCCCTGATAGAAATTAATGGTTTGGAAATTCAAAATCGGCGCGACCAGCACGAGCCCATTGAGATACATGCCATAGCGGTTCATCAAATGGTTCGCCAGTCCTACCGCCCGGGTCGTCCCATAACTTTCGCCAATCAGATATTTGGGGGACGCCCAACGTTGATTACGCGTCAGGTATAGACGGATAAATTCACCCACCGTTTCCAGGTCGTTTTCATAGCCATAAAATTGCTTCGCGTCTTCACCGGGCGCGGGACGGCTGTATCCGGTGCTGACCGGATCGATAAAAACCAGATCGGTTACATCAAGCAGGGAATACTCATTGGGAATTAATTCATTGGGCGGTGGCGGGGCGAAACCATTATCGTACATCTTTACCCTTTTGGGACCCAGTATTCCCAAATGGAGCCATACCGACGAGGACCCGGGGCCGCCATTAAAGGCAAAGGATATCGGTCTGTTCCCGATTTTGTCCCCATCGTTTTTATGATAGGCTACATGGAATATCGAAGCTCGCGGTTTGCCATCTTCTTTTTTTAGCACCAACATGCCAGCCGTGGCGGTATAGTTTAATTCCCCGCCATTGATTGTCACGGTATGGTGGGTTTCGACAAGCTGATCCTTGACTTCATTGTCCGCATCGTTTTTTTTACCCTTTTCGCCGGGTTCATCGGCCAGAGTTATTCCCTGGCTGCAGTAAAAGGCCAGTGTCATCAGCAGGGGGATTAAAAATTTATTTTTCATCATGTGGCGGTTACATCTTGGTTAGAACTGATACCCGGCCGGTCAGCCGATGTTTTATAATCAGTTGGTTCTTATTGTGTGAAAATTCATAGGCGAATAATCCCAGGTGACTCGACGCCAGAATCAATTTAACAGAACCATTGCGGTTCACCCGGTATCTTCCCTGATAGGTTTGCTCGCCGTCAACTGATTCTTTCTTGGGCTCAAATATCAATCCCTGTTGGTCCAGATTCAAGGTGTAGACTATGGCATTGTCATCGCGAAATTCAAAATATTCTCCCGTTTCTTCGTTATGATAAATCCCAATGATAAACTTTTTGGGCATTAACATCTGACAGGAACAAGCCAATATCCCGCATAACAGGAAGGTCTGAATGTGGATGAATCTGGTAGGCAATTGCTGCATGTTGATTCTTAATTATCTAGAACTATACAGGTTGTACGTATTTGCCATTATTCCTCGATTGGGCCGTGATTAGCCGTCGGTTCAATGGCGATATATAATTGTCTGACTTTGGTTTATACCTTTTATCATCAAGTTTTCGAAAATAGATCGCTGTTATGCTTGAGGATCGGGCGTTCGTAGTCAGCCACGACTAGTGGCGTTCTTATGCGTGCATACCTTGTCGCTCACGGCACTGGTCGAGCCTTACTACCAACTTTCCCTCAATGTCGAATTTTCGAAAACTCGATGACGATGAGTATATCAAGTCTTTACCAGCAGGCGAGACTGGTGCCATGCCGGGTTTGCTTCGGCTCAATGGCAGGTCATCAGCGACAGTGATCTAATATATTGATGAATTCAGACTATGCAATATTCTGAATCCTGGCATGAAGGTTACCAGCGCTGGCCGCCTTTCCTGACTTCATCCATAAAATCCGCCAATACGTATATGTGAATCCTGGCACGCACGATGAAGAATGTATGTTATAGCCCATGATTGCAAGAAAATGGTTTGATATTGAAAGCGATATTTAATTTACAACGAATCCTCATAATCTCCTTCTCCCTCACGGCCATCAGTCTGTTTGGAGCATCGGGAATGAATGAGAAATTCTCCCTGCACAAGGTCATTTTTGAGGGCGTGGAAAGCTACTCGAAGCGAGACCTCCATGCCGAACTTCAAATCCCCAAACTCGCATGGTGGCATCGGTTTTGGCGCAAACCATTGATATCCCTTGATGAAGTGGAAGACGATGTCTTGCGGATAAAGCAATTTTATCAGGATCGGGGATATTACCGAACCCAGGTAACTGGTCAGATTGAACCGTTTAACGGCCTGATGAATGACAAAAATAATCGTCTTGACCTAGCGCGAATCAAAAATCCCGATTCTGATCATGATGATATGGTTGATTCACCTCGCAAGGTGAAGATTATATTTACCATCAGGGAAGGGCCGCCGGTGATCATTAAAACGATTGTCATTCATCTGATGAGTGACAATCAACACGATGAATTGCGGCAATTGATCATGGAAGCAATCATGATCAAAACCGGGGATATCCTTGAAATCTCCCGCTATCGGGATGCCAAAAAGTCAGTACTTGCAACTTTGGGAAACGCGGGGTATCCGCATGCTGATTTTACTTCGAGAGTCACGGTAAACACCGATTTCAATATCGCCGAGATCACATTCGATATCACCCCTGGACCCCGGTGTGAATTTGGTCCTGTGTTCATTGATTCCGCACAAAAAATTGTGCGCAAATCGGTGGTTGAGAATGCGTTGACAATTACTTCGGGCGCGCGCTATGACCGCAATGCCCTGTTGCAAAGTCAACAAAATCTTTATGATCTCGATATGTTTAAAAATGTTGTGGTGCGTCCCTATGAAACCACCTCTGAGTTGACCCGCATCCCCATCCGGGTCGAGGTCGAGGAAAAAGATCGAAATGCATTCAATGTCGGTGTAGGATATGGCAATGAGGATGGACTGAGATTGAAGAGCGCGTGGACCTATCGCAATCTTTATGGATATGGCGGGAAAACCACCCTCACCGGACAATATTCAGACTTACTGCAAGGTATCATCGCCGATTTCGAGCAGCCTTTTTTTCTTGACCCCAAAAATACCCTCAATCTGAAAAGCGGGCTGGAACGCGAGATTCTCGCCTCACATATCGGGCGAAATGTCTTTGCCAACCTGGAGTTAAGACGAAAATTGCGGTCTCATTTTACTTCAACCATGGGGTATCAGCTTGAAGACAATGAAATCGAGGAATTAAAAACAACTGAAATCGAAGATGTCATTCAATTTAACCAGGACAACAATTTTCTCATCTCCAGTATCAAGGTCGGTGTGACCTATGATTCGACCAACAGTGAAATCAACCCCACCGCCGGGTCGCTTGCTTCCATCTCAGTGGAAGAAGCCTCACAGGCATTGGGATCGGAAATCGATTATGTCAATCCCACTCTCGAACTGCGCCATCTCAAACCGGTGGGAAAATGGGGGGTGGTCGCCGGGAGAATTCGCTTCAGCAGTATTGTCGATACCGAAGATACCACCGATATTCCCATCGTGAAACGGTTGTTTCTGGGGGGCGGCAACACCGTCAGGGGATTCGGATTTCAAAAGCTTGGACCGCTCGATCGTAATAATAATCCGATTGGCGGGAGAACGTCATTTTATGGCAATCTGGAACACCGCTTCCCCATTCATGGACAGTTTTCCGGTGTGGTATTTTTTGACGCGGGGATGATTGACCGGCAAGCCTTCAGTATCGATGACGATGGGTTTCGTTATTCGCTCGGCATGGGCTTGAGATACCATACGATCATCGGTCCAATTCGGGTTGATTTTGGTTATAAATTGAATCCGCCAACCCGGAGTGATGTATCGTCTGCCATCGCCGATCACAGAGAGGTTGAAAATCGCTGGCGTATTCATCTGAGCATCGGACAGGCGTTTTAGTGTGGCGGAGTTTCAGTTCCATCTGAACCATAATGCTTACTCAAGGGATGTATGAGTCTCATTGTATGCGAAAATGGTGAACAATTTTACCCCTTCTACATAATATCCTCTTTCTGATTTTGTTGATATTCGTGCATTGATTATCCGGACAATGTCATTGCGAGCGGTATCGCAGCGCAGGTCTCATGACCTGTATGTGTTTATCGTCGGTTGGAGTACAGGCTTTTAGCCTGAATGGCAATAATGCCTGAGCGAGGAGCATCCTAAAAGGATGAACTCCAAACTCCACCAGCTTCAAACTCTACGCTAAACACATACCATGACCTGCGCTTAGGTGGCGATGTGAGCTTGGGTTTGTCTGTCTGAATGCTAGTATATGCTACCCGATTGTTACATAATAGACTACAATAACCCATCCTCTCGCCGACATCCCGATGTTAAGGAATCAATTCTCCTCAATCGAGTGAGCTGGATCATAAAAAGATAATGACCATTCAGCGTTATATTTGACTTTCAATCAACCTTCCAATACTTATAAAGTTTACGAATGCGATAGATGCGAATACCGAGTCACAAATGAAAACACGCAAAACCAAAATCGTTGTCACATTAGTATTTGTCGGTTTGGTAATCTTAGGTCTGGTCATGATCCTGCTTTTCCGTTCCGGTCGACTCGATGCTCTCTTGGCAAGGGTGGCGATTGGCATTTGGGAGAGAGAATATAATGTTGCGATTCACTATGACCGACTCGAAGGCAGGATTCTTTCAAATCCTGGGGTATTTAATCTGATAATATTCCGGAATGGCCTACCCATATTTAGCGCAGCCCGGTTGTCTTTGGAATACCGATTATT
Source organism: uncultured Lentisphaerales bacterium (assembly GCA_964615975.1). GTDB lineage: Bacteria > Verrucomicrobiota > Lentisphaeria > JABSQK01 > JAJFLO01 > CAZTTH01. Next base: position 22,118 of record CAZTTH010000009.1, read on the forward strand.
TCGCGGTTCTCCTGCTGGTATTATCATAGATAAACTGGTTCTGGACACCATGAAGTTGACGGTCAACCAAGCATCGGATGGCACCATCGATTTAATGGCGATTTTTCCCGGTTTATCCTCCTCTGCTCATGCGTCTGAAGCTGCATTATCACCCGGAGTGACCATCCTAGATTTGCGCATTCGGGATGGGAGGGTCGAGTGGATCAAAAAAACGCCGCGTGGGGACATCACCCAGCAATTTGAGCATCTCGATTTTGCCGGTAGCTTGGATGCCAACCCGGATCAATATTTGACCATCAAGAATCTTTCATTCACTGCCGTCAATTCAACGATTCGTTGTCAGGAAATCACCGGTCTCATCGGTTATTCTGAAAGCGATGAAACCATTCATGTTGAATCCTTGCAAGTTGCCACGCCCCAGTCTCAAATTGTTGTGAATGGAAAATGGGTGATTCGAGATAACCATCCCGAGGTCACCGCAGTGGTACAGGTCGATCATCTGGTGATGGCTGAATTCAAGGAATTGAACCACATTCTGGGAATGTTTCCCGAACCTGTCGCAGGTTTTCTGACCATTGATGGTAAAGACCGGATGATGAATATCACCATGGATCTTCATCATCAGAACTCCGCCATTTGTGGTCGGGGTACAATGGAAATGACGACCCGGAACAAGCTCAATGTTTCATGTGATCTCAGGCTGGAGCAAATTTCCCCGCCGCCATCGATGTTTAAAAATGACCCATTGAAGGAGACGATGATCAATGCCGATATTCATCTCACGGGAGCAGCGGTCAATGGCGCTGAACATGAATGGACGGCGGATATCGCTTTGTACTCATCGGTAATCCTGGGGCAGCATGTCTCATTAAGTACGACTGCTTCACTTAATCATCACCATGAAGTGGCGATTAAAAACCTGGAATGCCATAGTGAATTTGGACATGTGGCAGTCCAGGCGGCACGTTTATTCCGGGAGAGCACTGGCGATTCGCTTACAGCTGAATTTAATGGAACGTTTCGCAGTGATAACCCGACCCGCCTTTTCCCTGCTCTTAACCCGATCAATGTATTCGAGGGCAACGCAAGTGGCAACATCCAGTTTCATCTTCCCAGCCAGACGCTCACCGCGGCTTCATTCGATGGTGAACTCCACCCATTTTTATTCAATGGCATACCACTTACAGTCCGTCAATTTTCAACCCGGTGGGATGGCGCTGCTCTGACCGTGGGTAAACTGGCGCTCACATCAGCATTCGGGAATGGTACGCTCACGGGAAAAATCAATCCCACGAGCAAACAAGTGGAATTAAACTATGCGGGGAATATTCCCGACCTCGGCGTTGCTCGTGACTCAATACTACCCCATTTACCATCCCCCATGACTGATTCCTTGAAATCGCTCAACCGACTGAGTGGCGCCCTCCAGTTTTCAGGTATGCTTTCCGGTACAATGCCGCATCCGCAAACGACCTTCCGCATCCATGGTGATTCGATCCAGGCTGACAGATTCTCCCTGGCTGCCATTAAGATTGATGCAGGCATGAAATATCAGGGTGATCGGATGATCGGGAAATTTGCCATTGATTGTAAGGAAGCTGGATATCGCGGACATACTCTGGCATCCCTGGCCATGCAGGGCAGCTTGACCCCGGAAGATATTGATTTCGCGTCACTGACTGCAACCTATAAAAATGTAACCCTGTCCTTGCGGGGGGGCAGGCTCACCAATTGGACATTGCCGGAGAAACGGGGAGAAGTCGCGTCATTTCAGCTCGGCTTGCCATGCGGCAACTTCACCAATCAACACCCGTTCGTTTTTTCCTTTTCCTCTGAGGGATTCTCTCTCCCCGCCTGTACATTACAATCACCATCAGGGGACATTGCCATCGCGGGAGGATTAAACCGTCAGGGGAGTGAACATTTGCGGATAATCGGAGATTATGTGGATCTAGCTGACTGGAATCAATGTCTGCCCGCTGTGGTGCGTGATAAAGCGGGTAAACTCCAGGGGATACTATCTGGTGAAGCCCGCATCGGCGGCGAAATCGATCGTCCCAACCTGGAATTTTGTCTGCAGGCTGATGACCTTAAAGCGCGGATTATGGCCATTCAATCATTAACCATCAACGGTCAAAGCCGTGATTGCAGTCAACAAATAGTGAATGAGATACGTGTCGATGTCATTGGAGTAGAAAGCGAAACTTTTCATCTGGCAGACCTGAGGGTGACCTCCATGCATGATGGTAATAAAAATGAAGTTACCGCGATCGCTTATCTTGAGAATGGCGACTCAGTACAAGCCAGCGCTGAAATTAACCGTTGGTTGGCGACAGAAAAAGAAATTACCATGACCCAGCTTTCGCTTTCCACCTCTGAATTCATCATCGCCAATGCTGCTCCCATATCAGTCAGGCTACAACCGGAGCAGATTTCAATACCGGAATTTGTGCTTGATTCCAATGACGGCACCTTCACCCTGAATGGAAGACTGGAAAGCGATAAAACCAGGGAGGTGATCGCGTTGTCGATCGATCTCAATGCGTTTCCTCTGAACGTGCTCGCGTCCTGGTTTACACCATCGCCTTTAGCGGACGGTAAAATAACTGGTCACATGGCGATCTCCGGAACTCCTGATGCGCCAGAGGTTTCCGGGCGGTTGAAGATGACAGATTTAACCAGCCCCGTGGATCCAGCATTGGAGACCGAGTTGGGTTTCGATTTTCACTCGGGTAAACTCCGTTTTGACGCGATGGTGCAAAAGCATCAAACCCCGTTGGCGAATATCGCGGGATATGCCGGGATGACCCTGTCCTTGTTCCCCTTGGCGTTTTCGTTGGACAGCGAGAGCGCGCAGGTGAGTTTGAAAATGAATGATATCCGGGTATCGCAGTTACCGACACTGTTCTCCTTCCAACCCAATCTTGAGGGGATATTGAATGCGGATTTGACCTTGACCATGGTCAGGTCCAGACCAGTTTTTGAGGGCAGGGCGTCTTTTCATGAAGGCGTCTATACCCATCACAGTCCGGATATGGATTTTACCAATCTCAATCTGGATGCGGCTTTCACTCCCGGCAATATCCGATTCCTTAATGGTCAAATCACGAGCGAAAAAGTTGGCACCGTGACGGGTACCGGCACGGTCAAATTAAACGGTCTTTCAGTCAGTGACTATAATCTCGATGTCAGGGGCGAAAATTTGTTGGTTGATTTTGTCCGGGGCATATCCGCAAATGTCACCGGTCAATTAATCCTGAATCAAGCGGGGAATCTCCCCCGGATGCAGGGAAAAATATTTGTCAATGAGAGTCACATCAATCTGGATCAGCTCGCGCCATACGAAGAATCGGAATTTGAGATCATTGGCAGCGATTATGAAAAAAACAATCCCGGCTTCGATCCCGAAAAACATCAGCAAATCTACACGTTGATCAATGATCTGATGGCAAACATCGCGGTTGATTTACCCCGCAATGTCTGGATCCGGGGAAAGGGTATCAAGTCCGAACTCATCGGGAATCTCACTTTGAGAAAAATCTCGGAACAACGTTTTACCCTTCATGGCGATCTCTCCATGGCGCGCAGCTCCTTTAACTTTCATGGGAAACTGTTCCGCATCACCAAGGGACATGTCCAATTTATCGGCTTGGAAGATCCCAATCCGCGAATTGATATGCATGCCGTGACCAGAGTTAAAAGTTTTGACATCATGCTGAATGTGACTGGTACCGCCAAGGATTTGCGTGTCAGTCTGAACAGCGATCCCCCCCTGCCGCAATCTGATATCATTTCCTATTTGTTATTTGGCAATCCCGTCAGTGAATTCAAGGGAGCGGAGGCATTCGATATCCACAGGGCCGCGATGCAGGTGACCGGACAACTGGCAATTACCGAATTGAATAAAATTCTTGATAATATTATTTTGATTGATGTGTTTACGGTAGAAAACGTTGATGGCGATAGCGGTTCTGGGGCAGTGTTCATGGGGAAATACCTTGCTCCCTCGCTTTTTGTCTCCTTCCGGCAGGGCTTTGACGCGGATGATCCCCGGCAACTCCGGATCAATTATGAACTCACCAGAAATCTGGGTATTGAAGCGCAAGTCGGCGATGAACGAACCAACGGCGTCGATCTGCTCTGGGAGTTCCAATAACTTTTGGACCGCGCGCAGTTTACCTGTTACCGAGGGTTATTTGCCGGCACGGTGCGGACCTGAACGTAATGAGTCAGATACTTGTTGGCGACCCGCTGCACATCTGCGGCGGTGACCTTGCCAATCAATTCGGTATAACGGTCAGAGAAATCATAGCCCAGGCCGCATAGTTCATCAAGAACGGCCTGCAGTGCCATGTCGGAATTGGTTTGCCGGCTGAGTTTTTCCATGGTGGTACAAACAATCCTGGCGGTGTTCAATTCCTCGTCTCCCACCGGCGTCGCTTTGATCTTTTCGATTTCTTCCAATATAATCGCGATCACTTCATTCATTTTTGCCGGCGAAGAGGCTGCCATGATGCCAAAGAATCCGGGATCAATACCAACAAAGTTAAAGGCATGAACAATGTAGACCAGGTCTTTATCACCACCGCGCAGACGGTGATGCAGTCGTCCTCCGGGATAATTGAAGCCGGATAGTATGGTATCGAGAACGGTGAGCGCGAAGCGATCTTCGTGATCGGTTATCGCGATTCCGGGATAGCCGATATAGACAGCGGAAAGTTGTTTATTCACCGCTTCTTCGCTGACGCGATTCTCCGTCACCGGAGTGGGTTGGGGGCGATTGGGCAGGGGGGAATTTTCTTCCCGAGCGGGAAGATCGCCAAAGGCATTTTCGATCATTTTGAGGGTTTCATTTTCATCGAGATCACCAAAGACGGCCAGAACTCCCTGGGAAGGGTTGACAAACTTATCATAGTAGATTTTCAGATCGGCGGCGGTTAATCCGGCAACGGATTCTTCCTTTCCGAGAGAATCATTGGCATAAGGATGCGGCGAAAAAAAACGCTTTTTGAAGTAATATGACAGTTCGCTGTTCCAATCGTCATTTCGGGTGGCAATGGCTGCCAGGGTGTTCTTGCGCACAGTCTCCAATTCAGTTGCGGGAAAAATTGGATTCTTGATCATGTCCGCGAATACTGTCAATGCCTGGGGAAAATCTTCTCGCAAAACTTCCATGCTTAATCCCAGGGTATTGTTCCCTGCCGTGACGGAATATCGCCCGCCACAGCGATCGAAAAATCCGGCGATATCGTCGCGGGATCGGGATATGGTTCCGCGGGTTAACATCTCCGTGGTGATGCGGCAAATGCCGGCCTGCTCCGGGGATTCGGAAAGAACACCACCTAAAAACAGCATTTGCGCATTGATCAATGGGATATTCGGATTGCGTTTTACCAGTACGCGTAATCCATTGGGCAATACCGTCTTGTGAATTTGGGATGAACTGACTTTGAGGGCGGATGATTCCACTGATTGCCGCTCGGTTTCAGGCCGGAGCATGACCAGGGTACGATTGTTCTCATGAAAATAACGCACTGCCACGCGTTGCAGGTCGGCAACGGTTACCGCTTGAATCCCCCGCATATAAACATCGCCGAAGTTCGGATTGCCGGTGGTAATCATATTAATCCCAATTTCGCTGGCTTCCGCCGCCGCGGTTTGCCTTCCCAGCACTTCATCGGCTTGTTTTTGTTTGATCGCCTTGTTCAATTCGCCTGTGGCTGCCGGTTCTGTTTTAATCCGTTCAAGTTCCTGGTAGATTGCGGATAACGCGGCTTCAGCCTCCGTGTCCTTGCAGGTGCCGGTGATGGCAAATACTCCCGCGTCATAACTCGGTGTCGCTGAATAACTATAGATAGACGAAACCAGCCGCTGTTCCTCCATCACCGCTTTTACCAGTCGTGAACTTCGTCCCTGCGATAACACGTAGCTGAGCACATCCAGGGCGAATAAATCCGGATGATCGATGGGGATGGTATGATAGGCCAGGATAAAATACGCTTCGCCCAGACCTTTTCTGCGCATGGTTCGTTCGCGCGGTCCCACCTGGACGGGTTCAGCCGGAAGAGCAAGCGCGGGGGGCGGCCGGGGCTCGCTCCGGGAGAAAGCTTCCGAGATTTTTTCCATCACCTGCGGAGCCGAGAAATCACCCACCGCCACCACGACCAGATTATTGGGAGCATAACGCTGATGATAGTAGTTAAGAATATCATTGCGGGTAATCCCCTGGATCAGATGCTCGTAACCAATCACTGGATAACGGGTGGGATGAACCCTGAACATGGTATCGTCGAGGAGTTGATGGATGATGCGATCAGGTTCTTCATTGGCTTTCCTTAATTCTTCAATAACCACCCCCATTTCACGTTTGAATTCAGGTTCGGGGAAAGTGCAATTCGTCATCCAGTCGGCCAATAATTCGACTGCCCGGAAGATCATCTCCCCGGATGTGGTGATGAAGTAACAGGTATGATCCTTGGTGGTATAGGCATTATTAGCGCCACCCAGTTTATCGATGAGATCATTGATTTCCTCTTCACTGTGGGTGGTGGTGGAGCCGCCGTTGATGAGATGTTCGAAGAGATGAGAAATGCCAGCGCCCAGATATTCGTTCTCGTAGATGCTGCCGGTGCGCACAAAAATGCGTAAATCGGCAACTGGCGCGGTATGGTTCTCCTTGATAATAACCTGAAGTCCGTTGGGAAGAGTTTCCTGCAACCATGGCGTTTCCGCCATGGCGGAAAAATGGAGCAGAGCGGTTATAAGGCCAATTCCGAAGACCGTGTAAAGATGATTGAATGTACGCATTTAAGTTCCTTGATTATAATTCTTTATTATTCTCTGTTGATTATCTCATGAGTTTTACTACAGTACTGATCCGATTAAAAAAATGACACGATTGATTATTCTTTCAGAAAGGAGAACGATCATTGAACGAAGATTATTTGAAAAAAGCATTAGTATTAATTCCCGATCATATCAACCTGGTATTACTAGCCACCAAACGAGCGCGCGAACTCAATCGCGGTTCCAGCCCCATGGTTCACCCTAAAACCGGGGAATTGAGTCTGGATATCGCCCTGCACGAAATCGCCGAACGAAAAATTACATTTGAATATCCAACCTAATCAGTCGTCCACAATCTATCCTCGCTTGGATTCCCGTCAGCGTGTCATTGTGGCAACACCCAAGCCGGGGTGTTGAAAGGCTGAATTTATTCCTTATCAGCGCACAGGTTTTCATGCTGAAAATGGCGTGTGGTGCAATCGCTTTGCGATCAGGAATCAAAGCTGAATTTTGAGCAAAATTCCGCTCCCGTGGTATTTCGCTCTAATTTGTCAATGGTTTGGTTTTCTGATCCTTTACCGGAGTGTAGAACAAGGGCATTGATCCGTGAAAGATGATCTGAATATTTCTCCCCTCAACCGGCCTAAAAATGGCCTGCGCTTTCAGCTCCCCCCCGGCAGGAATCGTTTTTGACAGACCAGAGCCATCTTCCTTGTTGGTGCTGGTGCAGGATAATAACAGGCGATTCCCCTGGCGTTCGCCATACACGTTATGGAGAGTGCCGTTGCTATAATCATAGACTTGGGTCGCACTGACGAAGTTAGGCTGATTTACCCCCCAGGTGAAATCGCTTTTGCTATTGGTGTTGACGTATTTCCAGTAAATTTTCAGGGCATTGTCAGCGGATCGTTCCACCCCTTCCAGTTTGATGTAGATATCCGGCCAGAAGGTCGAGCGGGGAATATAGGCCCGGGCCAGTTGGTTTTCGATCGTCAGAATGGGGATTTCTGTAGCGTTTTTGCCCTCGTGAGTCATACCGTGCAACCATAATTTAAACGGTGGCTTGGCATCTTCGGGCACATCAAATTTGGCCCATGCCGGGAGAAAACGGCCGCCATAAATCTCTTTGGATTTGGCGCTGCCATCATTGCGGTTGGTGTCTGCGCATAACGCTGATCCCGATGGGCTCCTGGCAACCGGATATTCACGCAATTGACCATCGATGAGCTTGGACATCGCGATATAATTGGGTTCACTATCACCCCAGGAAAAGGCCTTGGTAAAATCGGTGGTGTTATTGACATAATTCCATTCCGCGATAATGGTGGTTGAACTTATCCGCGCGACACTGTCGATGCGGATTGAGATATTCGGCCACACGGTGGTCAGGTTGTCAGGATATTTAGGCATTTGATTGAGATTTTCGCTGGTGGTTGCAGGTCGTTCCTGATATTTGCGGGCGTATTTGACGATCAGCAATGAAACAATGGTCAAGGCGCCAACTAGGCAGACGACTTTCAGCCAGAGCGGCAGGTGTGACGCTTCGGTCTGCTCCACCCTCGGAGGATCATTTTCATGATGTTCATTGTTCATAATGTTCGCTTTTTTCTGTAAGAATTTTTTCAGTCGCTCGTGTATCATTTATCGATATTTCATATAAGTCACGGCATTGGCAAAAATTTTTAACCCTTCTCCTGTCGGTGGCAAGGTATGGGTAATTTTTTGCCGTTGCCAGTGCGTATGATTGTAAGCGGACAAATAGGCTTCAGGATGCGGCATCATTCCGAAGATGCGTCCCGTCGGATCACAAATGCCGGCAATCCCATGAATCGAGCCGTTGGGGTTGTCGGGATAGGTTTCTGTCGCCTCGTTGGTGGCCGGAGAAATATAGTGCAAGGCGGCCAGGTGACGTTGCTCGATTGCAGCCAGGGTATGTGCATCGCGCGGGACGATTTTCCCTTCGCCATGACGGATCGGCAGGGAGATATAATCCAGCCCTTTGAGAAAAACACAGGGTGACGACGGGTTACAGCGCAGTCGCACCCAGGCATCGCGAAACACGCCGCTGTCATTCCGCGTCAATGCCACCTGGGGATTGAAATCAATGCCATCAAGGGCCGGAGTCAATCCCAGCCGTGCCAGTATTTGAAAACCGTTGCAGATGCCGATGATCAATTTTCCCGCGTCGATGAACGCCCGCAGTTCTGCCGCCAGCCCGGATTTCAACTGCAATGCCATTACCGTCGCGGCACCCAGATGATCGCCATATGAAAATCCGCCGCCAATCGTCAGGATATCAAAATTCAGCAGCGTTTTGGGCTGAGCGAGCAAATCATTGACATGCACCAACGACACGGCAGCGCCGCTCGCCTTGAACCCGCATGCGGTTTCCTGTTCGCAGTTAAACCCGAAACCGGTCAGGATGATAACTTTTACCGTTTTAGTCATTAGCAAAAAATTTTATCGTGATATTTGATTGGAATAAGCGGAGAGTTTTTACATCAAAATACTAAATACGCCTGATTTCGCCGGATGTGAATCGTTTGGCATTAATTATATCGCAGTATGGGGCTTAATGCCATTCGCTGGCAGGTTTTGTCGCGCCACTATTCGGTATTGATTATGCACCGGCTGGTATTACCGGATAGAATTCGTTTGTGAGACTGCTATTCCAACCTTGGGTTAACTAAAGCGACAGGCCGCAACCAGATTAAATCCGCAAGGTCGAGAATCCGCAGGGTATAGGATTCGATGGACACCTAAATCGTTTGAGATAATAAATCTTCAAATGAATGTAAGTGACCAATGGTGGATTTGGCATGACGGAGACGCTCAATTTAAATAACCTTTTTCTTTTCTTTTACTTCTCGCCATTACAGGCAAACTATATATGACGATGCAACTTCGTGACTTTTTTGGTCATGAGGTTAATCCTGTCAGTCCGCAAACTTCGATCACGTAACTGTCGTTACTATAGAAAGTTGTTCCGACCACATCCTGCAGTTGGCACTCGCCAGAAATGCTGCGGAAATCCTGCTCGCCAGAAAGCGAGGAAAGCGGATAACAAGCGTGAATTAGTCTAGCGCAAAACCTCATATGGGTGTCCCCAACTTTCTTCATCGGCACTGAACCCAAGCCGGGATAACCATGATTGAATTACGATTAATAATTCTCCAATCTGATCATCAAATGATAATGGAATGTGTGTTTTAAGCGGCAAGGAGTACTGTATTGCCAACGATATAACACCCCCATTTTCTATCATGTACTCTATAATTAATATATTCTCTTCTTAACATGTCTGAATTAATTGCCGATCAACCTATTCAAAAACTACCCCTGGATGCCATCCATCGGGAAATGGGCGGCCAGCTCGCCAATTTTGGCGGGTGGCGAATGCCAATGCATTATGAGGAGGGTATTATCAGCGAGCATTTTCACACTCGCCAGCAGGTATCCTTGTTCGATTGCAGTCACATGGGGGAATTCCGTGTTCAGGGTGACCATGCCGGTGACGATTTGGATCGTCTGCTGCCGCGCCGGGCAAGCACTCAAAAGGCAGGATCATGCCGGTATAATTTCCTGCTTACTGAAATCGGCACGATCGTGGATGATCTGATTGTGTACAAACGCTCGGATACAGATTTTTTTATTGTTGTCAATGCCGCCACTACCAAGACAGACGCAGACTATTTTCGTGAGCATTTATCCCGGGAAACCGAATTTCATGATGAATCCTCTGCGTGGGGGAAATTTGATTTGCAAGGACCATCCTCTGCCCGGATACTCCATGACTGCGGTCTGACGCCTGCCGCACTGCCATCCTATTATCATTTTACCACAATAAATATTCTCGATATCCCCTGCCTGATCAGCCGCAC
>CAZTTH010000009.1:32884-93754 GCA_964615975.1 uncultured Lentisphaerales bacterium
ATTATCATTTTACCACAATAAATATTCTCGATATCCCCTGCCTGATCAGCCGCACCGGATACACCGGTGAACTAGGTTATGAAATTTATCACCCGATCGCGGATAGCGAACGATTATGGCGCGGATTGACCGAACTAGCACCAGTCCAACCGGCAGGATTGGGTGCCCGCGACACCTTGCGCCTGGAAATGGGATATCCACTCTATGGCCATGAATTAAGCCGCGAAATAACCCCTGTCGAAGCGGGCTGGGGAGGCTTGATTGATTTCGACCATGAGTTCATGGGGCGAGAGAACCTGCGAGCCGAATCGGATAAAAAGCTTGTTGGCATCCAATTTGATGGACGGCGAGCGGCGCGACTAGGGACGAAATTGACCTCTCTGACTAATGAAATTATCGGAGAAATAACCTCCGGATCGTTTGCGCCAACATTGCAAACCGCCATCGCTCTTGCCTATCTTTCTTCTGAACAAGCCATCGCAAGCTATAAAATCCAGGCGTTGGCGGGCAGGAATATGATCTCCGGTGTCATCGAACCCCTGCCGTTTTATCGCCATGGATCGGTGCGAGCCAAGGTATGATGTTTTATCATGGATGATTCCGCATAGATTTGGCAACTGCCATATTCTAAGCACTAATTTCAACGGATCACCACCACCCATTGGTCGGGGCGGGAGTGTAAAAGAAATTCGACATGGCCATCCCCCATCAAGGCATTGAATCCGCCTCCATGATGATACCCCACCCGGCGATAGCCAGAGAGCGGGACGCGATTAATAACGCCATGATCGGTTTCCTGAAATTGAGTAATGCCACGATGGGTGCCGGCGATGCCGCCGGCAGCGACATCGGTAACATTAATCTTATCCCACGGATCGATCACATCACGACTATGGATAGTGATCGGATTAATGTTAGCGGTTGTTCCCCAACCCATTGACCGTTCGGGATCACTGCTGATCCGGGCGCCGTTCCATGAATGGGAAGAGGGCGAGATGGTGTTGCGGATGTAACTGGCTTTGCGTATATCGACCAATGAGTTGGCGCCATTGGGATCGAAATTGTCCTGGCTGGTTAGCGCTGGACAGCGAAAAACCGCCTGGTCAGGCAGGAGTTCCGCATACATGTAATTAATCCAGTGGTTATAATCGTTATCTGAAGCGGTGTTTCCGAATTTGCCGGGCATGACAAAACTATCGAATTCATCGCTATACGTAGACATGGCAATGCCAATCTGCCGCAGATTATTCATGCAGATAGCTTGATGGGCTTTGGAGCGGGCGCGCATGACGGCCGGGAGGAGGATCGATATCACGATTAAAATGATCGTGATCGTGATAAAGCTCTCTACCAATGTCATTCTAAAGGATTTTCGGGGTCGGCGGAGCGACCGTGGGCAGACGCAGTGAGTGTTCATTGGCAAGGTTATCGATTCCCGGATCATGGCCAGTGTTTGTGATTGTATCCCTAATAAAGTCACAATTTGAGTATTTTGTTTCGTTCCTGCAGAGCTTCTATTCCTCAGGGAAAATCTCAACCCAGGGCGGTGCCCTGGGCTATAATATATCAGCCATTCAAGCGGAGAAGATTTTCCATTTCATCACTGAATATACTCTACACGGTCATAAACTGTACTTTTCAATCGTCCCTATGGGACTTATGGATTCCTTCATCTCGGACCCGCCAATGAATTGGCGGGCTAATTTCAATCATCCCATTCGGGATGAACTGATAGTACCCCAGCGATTAATCGCTGGGAAGCAGGAATTACACGACAGAAGTCCCATCGGGACGACCGAAAAGTGAATAAGTGTTTCGTGATGATATCATACCAACAAAAAGTTAAGTTTATGATCGCGCGTAGTATAGCTAATATTGTGATTTTACACAGTATGCTTACTAATCAAATACGGTTAAATTGCGAAATTAAACTTCATGCAGGTTGATAAACAAAGGGTTATCATCTCCCATGTGGAAAACAATCTGGGCTAATAATTTGTCTAATTGAGGATACTTTTATTAACCGCTGATTACCGACTTGCAAATGTATTTTTACTTTAAATGAAATGGTTTGGGAATATCTTATACCTTTTTCCCAATCCCAATTCATCTTTTAATTCTTAACCCTTTTAGCACTATGAAAAAAATGACTTATGCCACCATGCCGCCCGTGCCCATCCGAGAACGCCATTGGCCGGCGGCACAATTGACCCATTCCCCGCGCTGGTGCGCCGTCGATTTGCGCGACGGCAACCAGGCGCTGCCAAATCCCATGACCCCGCAGCAGAAACGGAAATATTTCTCCTTGCTGGTGGATATCGGCTTCAAGGAAATCGAAGTCGGTTTTCCCTCCGCTTCATCGGATGATTTTAACTTCTGCCGGGAATTGATTACCGACAACATTATTCCTGACGATGTGACTATTTCGGTATTGACTCAGGCCCGCGAGCATCTGATCGAAAAAACCATGGAAGCCTTGCGGGGCGCCAAAAACGCCGTCGTCCATTTTTATATTGCCACCAGCCGCTTGCATATGGAATTTGTGCTGGGCACGAATCAGCAGCAATTGATTGACACCGCGATTAAAAGCACTCGCCAAATCCGGGAGATGACACAGGCCATGCCTGATTCCAAGGTGGGGTTGGAATTTTCACCGGAGGAATTTACCGATTCGGATCTCGATTTCACCCTCGCTATCTGTAATGCGGTGGTTGAGACTTGGAACCCGGCCCCCGGAGAGAAAGTCATTTTGAATCTGCCGCAAACGGTAGAACGGCGCTGGCCCAATCATTATGCGGATATGATTGAAGAGTTCATCCGGCGCAATCCCCATTCAGATAAAACGGTGATTTCGGTACACAATCACAATGACATGGGCTGCGCGGTCGCTGCCGCGATGCAGACGCTGTTGGCTGGTGCCGAACGGGTTGAGGGAACACTGTTTGGTCATGGCGAACGTACCGGCAATGTCGATTTGATGACACTGGCAATGAACCTGGAATATTTGGGAATCGACACCGGTCTCAAGTTTGACAATCTGCCGCGGATTTCTGAAATCGTCGAAGAAGTCACCGATATTCCGATTCATCCTCGTCATCCCTATGCGGGAGAACTGGTGTTTACCGCGTTTTCTGGATCGCATCAGGATGCCATTCACAAGGGATTGAGCAAGAAGGAAGAATTGCGCGCTCAATTTAACGGGTGGAAGATTCCTTATTTGCATGTCGATCCCAGCTCCCTGGGACGAATTTATGAGCGTTATATCCGTATCAACAGCCAATCCGGCAAGGGCGGCGTGGCGCACATCATGGAAATCGATCATCATATCAAGCTCCCCCGCTGGGTACAGATTGAATTTGCCCACCAGGTTCAGACCCGGGCAGATAAAGTCTCAAAAGAAATCTCAAGCGATGAATTGTGGGATATTTTTCGCCGCACCTATATGGACCATGGCCAACCATTGGACTTGATAAATTACTGGCCGCGACCAGCAGAAGCCGACCCCGCAACGATTGAAGGCGAGGTGCATCTCAACTTTCACCATAAAAAATTGATCCTGCATAGTCAGGGTAATGGGCCGATTTCCGCCTTCGTTCATGCCTTGAAACAAATTACGGAATTGCCGGAATTTATCATTCAGGATTATGAAGAGGAAACGATGGGGCATACTGCTGAAGCCGAGGCGATTTGTTTTATTAAAATCGCTTTCCCAAAACGTTGCGCTGTGCGTATCGGGGTTGGGATCGGTAACAATATTGATCAGGCAGCGATCAAGGCGGTGATCGCGGGATTGAATGGATATCTAATCACCTCCTAATGGGTAAACTAAAACCTCAGTGAACCCAACTTATCGAGATGCCTTCCAACGCGATAAATGCCCAGATTGCGGAGATCAAGCAAATGGACCTATTTTGACTGCAAGCAGGCGAATTTTCGCCAGCCGCCGTTCCAATCAAGCTGGGAATCGTGCCATCTTTTCTAAAACCTGATTGTGTTCTGTAGAATAATAATTTGATCAGTTCAGGTTCAAACAGGTAAATGCACAAACAGCGGGTCAATGTCGGTTATCAATGGAGAGCCAAATGGGATTATTAAGTATGACTGGTTTCGGCAGTGGCGACTGTCGCCGAGGGGGATTCGCGATCACCGTCCAAATCACCTCTGTTAATCGCAAGCATATGGATATCCATGTGCATTTACCCAAGGAATTAACCCACATCGAGACCTTGATCCGCACCACTCTCGGCAAAAAGCTCGGCCGCGGAGTGATCAATGTAAAGGTGAATTTAAGTGTTGAATCCGCCGCCGCGATGGCGCCTAAAATCGATTTGGAAGCGGCGCGTGAAGTGTATCGAGAACTGGCTGAATTAAAAAATGCGCTCAACTTGCCCGGCGATATTTCATTGCATGATCTCATCGATTCACCACAATTCAACATTGTCGCGCCTCCTGCGCTGCCCAGTGAACAACTGACGGAAATGATCCTTGAAGCCTTGAATCAGGCGTTATCAGCCTTGGTCGCGGCCAAAACCCAGGAAGGAAATGTGTTGGCGATGGATTTAGACCAGCGGCGCCAGCGCTTGCTGGATCATTTAGCAACAATAACCCAACACAATCAGTCTGCGTCTGAACGAATTTATGTTAAACTGAAGGAACGGGTACAACACTTATTGCGTGAAATTCCTCTTGATGAAGAGCGGTTGTTGAAAGAAATCGCCCTACAGGTTGATCGATGTGATGTCACTGAAGAAATCACCCGCCTGCATGCCCATCTGGGACAGATGGAGGAATTACTCACCAACGATGGATCCTGTGGTCGCAAGCTAGATTTTCTGGTTCAGGAAATGTTGCGTGAAATTACCACAACCGGCGCCAAGTGCGCGGTCTTGGAAATCACCCGGACCGTAATTGAATTCAAAGCTGAACTGGAACGAATTCGAGAACAAATCCAGAATATCGAATGATCAGCTCCCGCATCATAAACACGGTCTGTGGTGACAGCGACACCGGCTGGCGGCTGGATTATTGGCTTGCCCAGCGTTATACCTACCAATCCCGTCAGCAATGGCAGCAACATATCCGCGCGGGCCAAATTCAGGTCGATGGGAATTTAGTCAAAACCGCTCATCGGGTTCGTTCGGGTGAACAGATCGAATATTTGCCTCCAGCACTTCGTGAACCGGAAGTCGATATGAACTGGCAGATTATATACGAGGATGATGATTTAATTGGCATTAACAAGTCCGGCAATCTGCCTACTCATCCTGGTGGATGTTATTTTCTCCATACCCTGTGGTGGCAATTGCGACAACAAAAATCGGGTGATTTAAGGATGATAAATCGGCTGGATCGTGAAACTTCGGGGTTGGTGCTCATCGCCAAAAATCGTAAAGCGGCACAAGAACTCAGCCGACAATTTCAAACCCATACTGTGCGCAAGGAATATTTAGTGATCGTAGAAGGCGATTTTCCTCCCTCTCTGCATGCCAGTGGATTTTTATATCCAGATTACACTAGCCGCGTCAAGAAGAAACGGCGATTCGGTTATGCGGATGAAGGTAACGGAGACGCGGCAAATACCGAATTTCACTGCCTGGCTAAACGTGGGCGCTTAAGTGTATTAAGGGCCTTGCCCCACACTGGCAAAACCCATCAAATCAGGGCAACGTTATCATCCCTGGGATATCCGGTGGTGGGCGATAAACTCTATGGCATGGATGATCGCCTCTTTCTTGCGTTTATCACTCGCATGCTTACACCAGAAGAACTTAAGAAGCTGCGCCTGCCCCGTCAAGCCCTTCACGCCTGCACCCTCACATTCTCCCACCCGGTTTCATCGCATACGAATTCTCTCTCTGCTGATATCCCGGATGATTTGAACGTTTTTATTCATGACCAAGGTTTATATGCTTCGCTGACGCAATCGTTCATAACTTCGGACTAACTTGTGGTTCTGATAAAATTCATGATCAACTGAATAATTATCCATGAGCAGGATTGTCAGTCATGATATCATCGATTAACTTAGCGACGATAAGTACTTTTCTATTAAAATCAGCTCTTAGTTCCTAAATTTACCATGAGCAATCCTTTCCAACAACAACTCGAACAACTGGAAGAATCATATTCGTCCCGCGCGCTTCCTGAAGCGGAATACAAACAGCAGAAATGGGAATTATTGCTGGCCTGTAAAGCACAAAATCAGATGTTGCAGCCAGTTAATAAAACCAAAAACAAGTCTGAGATTCAGGACTCGTTGGGAAACCCCTTTTGTTATATCCCCAGCGGACCGTTCATCTTTGGGGATGCCAGTGAATACGCTGAATTGCCTGCCGGTATTTATATCGCCAAATATCCGGTGACGGTTAAAGAGTTTTTGACCTTTGTGACCAAATCCGGGTGGAATTATCCTCAGGAGGAAATCGAGCAACTGCGCCTGGTATCTCCCGAAGACAATTGTCCGGTTTCCCACATCAGTTGGTTGGATGCGAAGGAATATTGTCGCTGGTTGCGAAAAAAAACCTTTGAATATTACAGTCTTCCCAGTGAGTTGGAATGGGAGATTGCCGCCCGCGGAATCGATGGACGGATGTTTCCGTGGGGGTATGAACAACCCGATCCTCACGTCGCCTGCTTCCATCATAGCGATTCGATTGATAGCACCGTCGCGATTGGATCCTATCCGATGAACAAAAGTCCATTCGGATGTATGGATATGGCGGGTAATGTCTGGGAATGGTGTGTCGATGAGATCGAAGATCCCCGCAATCCTCATATCCTGCGGGGCGGTTCCTGGTGCAATCAAATCGAATTTACTAATTGCATCTCACGCACCTTCGCATATCCCCCTGAAAAACGTGTCGACTATGGCGGTTTCAGGTTGCTTTATTTACCGAATAATCTATTGGCTGAGTATAAAAAACAGATGGAAGTAGACAACGCTGCGCCGCGAAAAGCTTCATTGAAAGTCATCAGCGCGGCGCCGGTGAGCGCCACGGTTACTCCAGATCAAGCCGATGTCGATGAAGCAGGAAAGCCGACATTGAAAAAAATCGCAACAGCACCGGTCGACATGCCGGCAGCTTCGGCAGGAGCCTCAGCGCCAAATATCAAGGCATCTCATTTCCCCACATTCCCTGGAAGAGAGAAACAATCAACACCAGCACGGCCAAGTTCTGGAGCAAGGCGATCAGCTGGAGTCGCGCCCTTGTCGAAAGCATCTCTGGAAGAGATGGGGATAAAATTCAGGAAAAAGGGAGATCCGGAACCTGCGCCCCGGACCGGATCGACGATGACAATGAAAAGCGCGGCGTCCGACTTAGAGTTTATTGAAGACGATCCCCTGGCCAATGCCATTGGAGAGGATGCCCAAAAATTATTGCGCTCGAAAGGAAGTGTTAAAAGACCCGGGGCCTCTGATAATGATTTATCAGACCCGGCCTTTAGTGATGATCCTACCCAGGCTTCATTTTCGTCATTATCGGAGAGCTTTATTCCCGGATATCGGCAACCCTCTTTTGATCCCCCAAAAATGACCACTCTAACCTATGCATTGGCAGTCATCTGGAGTGTGCTTATCTTTATGTTGTTCACCATCATGGTATACAAAGCGATTGTTTCCTAAACAGCGCCTTGATAATACCTGCCATATCCGCGTCATGTTCCATATCGGAGTACCGATTATTCAAAGCCCAGCGGTGCAATAATCGTATTATATCAATTGCCAGGCAATGACAGGAGATCGGGGCGAAGTGGTTTTAATTCCAGATTGATTATTTCGTGAGCACGCTTGCTGGTGAGGATAAACTTTGGCACATCGCGGAGCCATGACTCCACATATTCCATGGTTTCCCGGGTTTTATAGAGCTGAGGATATTGATGATAAATTTTCCGTTGTTCCAGAAAATTGTTTTTCTCCACTTCCGCTGCCTGTACCAGATAAGCAGTTTCAGCTTCTGCTCTGCGAATCACCGTGTTGGCTTCATGTTGAACGGCGGCATTGAGCGCAAAGGAATATTGTTCGGCCTCTGAACGCGTTCGCCGTGCTGTTTCCCATGAATTGAGAAGTTCATTATAGATGCTGGCAACCGCCGGCGGCGGTTGTAATCGGGCAATTTCAATGGAGCTGATTTTCACTCCCAATTGCTGATTATCGACAAGGCGCTGGAGGCGTGTTTTCAGCTCCTTGCCATGCAAACTCATCTCCACACTCAATGCCTTTTGCCACTCTACCGTCAGAAAATATTGAGTGAGTGCCTTGTTGGCAAGATTTACCATGATTTGATATGGATCTTGATGCTGAAGATAATAATCAATGGGATCATCTATGACACCATAAAGGTAGAAGCCGGCAGACAAAAGATTCAGATTTGCAGTTGCTGAGGTCGCGGTGATATTACCAGTGGAAGAAGTGGATGACGGGGGAGAAGGAGAGAGATAAAGTTTGGCGTTATATTGGACATTGCTCCATAAATCCACGGCCACTTTATTCTCATCATCAATTGATTGAGGGGGAGCGGATGTCTCGGTGTCAACAGTCAGACCGCCAAAGGGTACCATCAATATTCGTGATGCTTGAACCCGATATACGCGCTTGAAAGGATACGGGGGTTTAATATGCAGACCTGGCGCGAGGAGTTTGGGAGTAGAATGGTTGCCAGACTGCAGTATACCCACTTCATCATGAGGAATGAATACCAAGCTCGTCAATAACCACAAACTGACACACTGGATGACCAGAAAGGGGATCACAATTTTCCGCAGCGCCTGTAACAGCGATGTGTCGGAGAGACGAAAGCCGAATTGGTATTCAACGATCTCCATAAAACCAGAAACAATTCCGCGCGGCTGACTGAATAAGGCGAGAAAACGACTTTCATAAACAGGAACAAAAATTTGTTTCCCGGTCTGTGGCCGGTAAAACTCCATTAGCCATGTAACGATTCTCTCCCCCGCCAAAAGCAGCGCCAAAATGCAGAGGCACCAGGTATACCAAGTTGCGGCCACCGGCAGTCGCCAATAATACAATAAGGCGATGAGACCTCCGATCGAGAGGAAAATTGAATTGGCGATCATCGTCCCACACAGCGGGCGAAGATAACCGCCATTAGGAAGATACGCGAGAGCGGAACAATATTTGCCCAAGAGAAAGAGAATGATGGCAACGGAAAACATCACTCCCGCGACCACCAACATCGGACTCAGGTCTTTGGCCAGGATGAGATGATCATGGGTTTTCTCATTGTGTATTACCCAGACAGCCAAACATATTTCAGTGATCGTAATAACATTGAGTATGATCGGGAGAATATATTTATTGAATTGTTTCTGGGTTTGTTGGTATTGACCGACGGACGCGGCTTCCGAATGAAACAAACGGCGCGAATCACCCGCCAACTTTTCAATCTCAGCTCGTTCCTCCACACAATGACGCTGAAGTCTCAAATGCGCTCCGGAAAGCATATTAACGAATGCGGCCAGCAGGAGCAAATTGCCGCATTGTTGAACAAAATGTCCGGAGATTGCCATGCCTTCCAGAGACTGGCTGAAAAGGAGAAAGAATAGGGCCGCGACCATCTGCAGCATCACCCCAATCCAGATGATCTTTTCCTGAAACTTATAGGTGTTCATAGTACTGTTTGACTTTCCATACGATCATATATGATCACCGCCACAATTAAATAAACGGTTAAAAATAAGAGCGATTGCGCCCCTGAATAAAAATAGTAGGATCCGGGAATGGATAGATTATCACCGATCCGATCAGACATCCAATAAAGTTGCCAGTTGGGAAGCACTGCTTTTACGATTTGACGCAACATTTCGAATGGCATTGACAAATTGATCAGGTAATCTGAAATCAAACCGAAGAGAAAAATTGACAACCCCGCAGCCAGAACCAGCGCCGAATCGGCGACAACCGCAATCGGCAGCATGATTCCTGAAAATGCAATCAACCCAAATAACAGAATGATACCCGCATTAAATCCTGGCCAGTCGAAACCTTCCAATCCGATGATAAATAAGCGAATGACAAATACCGCAATCAGCAAGCCGGCAACAAGCAGATTGCTGTAAAATCCATACGAGCCTCCCCAAAGGTAGTGGCGCAATGCCCCTGCGGTTAATCCCACCAGCAATGTCAAGATCAAGCAAATCAGGCTTTGTTGATTTAGATAATCGCTTTCAGCAGCAATTTCAGAGATCCAAAGATAGACGATCAAGCCAGTAAAATATAACAAAATCAAGCTCATAATGATCCCCAGCCATTTGCCGAGAATGGCACAAAATGCCCCCACAGGTCGGCTTCTTAATACCGCTCCTCCTCCCTGTCGAATATCATCCGTTATTACTCTTATGGAGCTGTAAGTCAGAGTCAGACAACCGAGCAAAAACAACAGTGCCAGGGATTGATCTCGCAGCATTCTCATATGTTCATGAGTGGTAAACCCGGGAAGTACGCCGAGCAATAACTCGACCACCACCATCGCGATGAAGAGCACTTGATAAAACGGATCTGCAATGGTAATGCGAAAAGCATGGTTGGTGATGGCGATCAAGCGCTTGATCCACATGGTGTGTTTATCCTTTTTTTCATTTGCTCCGGGGTTACTTTTATATTGAAATCCCGCCCGCAGTCCCATCATTGGAAACCGTACACAGAGAACATGTGCCATCAATTTGGATGAGATGATCCCGCGGCATGAATTTTTGTTCTGACTTCAGGTACCACAATAATGGCGCTGAGATTTCATTGGGTATATGGATTTCCTCCGATTGATCACATGCGGTGCAATGAATCAGTAAATGGAAGACATTGCGGCATTCCAGATGGGTACAGGCAATATAGCTTCCCGAGGGAAATACCTGATGAATCAAACCGTGTTTTTGCAGGATTTCCAATATTCGGTATACTGAAACCTGATCGATGGTCGACAATGAAGAATCGCGACTGATTGCTTCCTGAATTTCACGAGGATTGAGGGCTAGCGGGGAAATAGCCAGACAATGTATGACTGCCAGTCGGGGTTGGGTGATTTTGGCTCCCGCTCGCCGCAGTATGTCTTTACATAAAGCGATATAATCAATGTTGATTTCGCCTGAATGACATTTTAAATCCGCTTGCGGCATTATGACTTATTTTTTTCGCACAGATTTGATAAAATCATCGATGTCGAATTGATCGTCGTCCGAACTCAAAATTTTATCGATAAGCCCCTGATTGATTTTACTCTCATCTTCAGTATCGGAAATGGGGATCAACTCGTCATCAATGAACATGCTGGTTTTTAGTTGTTCCTGATGGAATTGTTCGGTAGCATCTTTTATGGGTTCTGATTCTATCTGGAGGCGAATATTGCTTTTAGCTTCACGTTCCCGCACCTGAGTTCTTTCCAAACTGTGGATACCGCTTCCATGCTTGTCCTTGGTTGGTGTTGGCTGCGTCTTCTTCATGGGGGGGGGCTTGGCAGGAGGAGTGCCGTGAGCCTGGATGACGCTATCGAAAAGTAAGAGCAGCAAATCACGGCAATAATCCATTAAATCAGGTCTGATCTGTGCGATCGGCACTTCATTAGGCAAATCCAGTGAATGCGCGAGATGATCAAGACAATCCGGTATCGTTAAACTGGTTTTACAGACCGGACATTCCCCCATTGAACCGGCCATTTCCATATCCACAGCCAGTAAATAGCCGCAACCGGTGCAATCCATGTGGAATTCACAGAGACCATTGTTTCCCGGCACTTGGGGAACGACAAAATAATAAACCCCTTTAAATCGTTGCCAGATGAGCCGGATTTGTTGTCGAACTTCAGCTGTCGTCTTTTTATCCTGGGACGAAGTGAGAAAAATCGCCGCGTGAGTTTCTCCGAGGTATTCATTCAAGCTATACTGAATCAACTTATCAAAACTGGGAGGAAGTTGTTGAATATCAATTATTTCCTTCGCGGAGAAATAAATCCGGGTGCTGACAATGCCTTTCCGGTGCTTGAGAATCAATGGCTTTGACTGAGACATATGGGTGGACAATGCACTCAAGGATTGCACAAACAAATTGACATGGTCGAGATTATCTCCAGCGATGAGAATCTTGGGGGCTGGCGCCATGAAATCCTTACCTCCATAAGGCAGGTTGTCAGGAAGCCGTGCCAGCGGAAATTTGACCTCGGACAATAATTTTCGTATGCGATTGAAGCGGTCAAGAAATATTTGCGACCCTCGGTATGCACTATAAACGGTGTATGTATGACTGGAAAAAGGTGGCGCATCAATGGTCAGGTAACCTTGGTCAAGCAAAGAATGCAATAACATCGTCCCCTTACGCTGTGTGGTTTTGACCGTTGATAGGATATCCTCTTTGGAATAGCCGTGGAGAGCCAGTTCGTAGATGGATTTTTGCAAAGGATCGACATCAGGTTTAAGGTTTAGCTTGGTGGCAATCAGCATGGCTTTATTGTCAGGCATGGCGCGCTGCACTTCGCGATATTCGTCGACATCGACGATGCAGTTCATGACTGAGCCAGTCGCCTCCTGATTGAATATTATCTCAGATTCTTCCAGCTCGCATTCAACAAATGTGACCTGGGCCGAATCCCATGAAAGCACTTCGGTAATCGCTTCCATGGCATCACAAAATGGGGCAATAGCATTGACCAGTCGACCTTCCTTGAGATATAAAATCCCCAATTTGTCATCCTTGCGTTTGATATTAAGTTTACCCGTTTTGATATCGGCCTCGAGATACTGGATGATGCCGGGAAGCTCCCCGGGGCCAATTTGCACTGAGAGAAAGGCTTTTTTGCCTTCTTCCAGATTTTTCTTAAGAAAACGGTTTATCCGCAGGGCAAATACATCAGGGTGGAAGGGATGTTGAATGAAATCGTCGGCACCCGCCTTGAACGCGGCGATACAATTGGCAGAATTTTCGGTGTCGTCACCGACAACGACAAAGGGGATTTTATCGTATTTCTTTTCCTTGCGGAACGCGTAACAGAATTCAAATCTTGCAGGCGTTAAGACTTCAACATCAGCAAGTACCAAATCAATATCTGCTGATGACAATGTTTGAAAAGCCCGCGCCCGTGAGCTGGCAGAACGAAGGGTACACTTCATTTGTTCAACCAAGGATTTCACGTTGTACTGATTATCCGGATCCTTGGAAACAAACAAGATCGATGATTCTGTGTTGGCCATAGTTAATCTTAAGAATGGAGTAAGATAAAATTACCGGCAACGATAGCATGATTTTAAATTAATCGCAATTCTCATCACCGGCTTTAATTTTCTTCACATCCCGTCTTGATGAATAAACTTAAACAACAACGTTATGTCAAACAAATCGGCAAGAGGATCATATTCATCGCTAATCACGCATGCGCAATCAATCTGCAAATAAATCACGCAACGAACCGGCTGCGACAGCCCACAGCAAAACCAGTATCTATCTGTTTCGTCTTGGATTGCGCGTGCTTTTCATCCTGTGTTTCATCTTGCTGTTAGTGCTGGCAAGGAACAGCCTCTACCGGGTGTTTTATTCTGATAATCCCCAATTCATAGTAAAGAAAGTCGCCGTCAAAATCGTTAAAGGCAATTTTTCCGAAGATCATATCATTAAAAAACTGAATTTTTCTCTCGGCAAGGTGAATCTCTTTGCCATATCTCCCGGGGAATTACGTCAGGAATTTTTGCGGGATCCCCTGATTCAGGAGATCGAGATTCGGCGGATTTTACCGCACACCCTAAGTCTCACCGTGTATGGTCGCACTCCTGTTGCACAGTTGATTAAATCCGGAGAGCGATTGGTGGATGCACTCGGGATCATTATGGCGCCGGCCAACAAAAGCGAATGGCTGACCCTGCCAGTGATCACTGGGATTGCGAGAATCAACAGTTATAAAACCGGGGAAAAATTAAACGACCCCATGCTTCTGGGCGCTCTGCAATTACTGGCTTATAAAGAAATGTTGACCAATAGTTTTTGTCTCAACATTGATTTGATTCAACTCAATGCCAATGCCAAGGAATATCGCATTTATCTCCATGAACGCAAGGAATGTTTTATCCGCGATCGCGCTATCCTCATCGTCCCTTACGAAGGATACAGGGAAGCGCTCGAGCGGGCTATGGCAATCATTCACGAACGCATGAAAGCACAACTACCCATAGGTTCGATTGATGTCACCTACCGCAATCGCGTTCCTGTGCTTCCCTGAAAAATGCCATTTAGTTGCATGTCTTTCAATTCATGAAAACTAAAATCTCATGATGATTGGGGAAACCGGCTGGTGCGCGGATCAACGCATCAGGGAATAACCCCGGCCGCTCGTATCTTTGCTGCAATCGCATCCAGATTTTCGGCATTGTTTTTCAGTGCCTCACGCCAAAAAAAAATCGCTTTTTCTACCTGATTTAGTGCGTAGTATATGTCGCCCGCATGATCTAAAATTACCCCATCGATTTTATGGTGCTCTTGTAATCCGATGGTCCGTTCGATATAAAATGCCGCTTTCTTGAAATGTCGTTGGCGATAATAGACCCACGCCAGGCTGTCCAAATATGGTGGATAATAGGGATGTAAAGCCAAGGCTTTTTGAATATGATTTTCGGCGCGTTCGAGATTCATATTCTCATTGGCCAGATAGTATCCGATAAAGTTATTCAACTCGGCATTGTCCGGAAAATGCGCCAATCCCTGCTCTAATAACTCCAAGGTCTTTTCCCGGTTTTTTAGATGCATATAGGCGGCTGCGACGGTCAGGTAAAACCGGTCATCGAATCCTTGTTGCCCACCGGAAAGCTTTTGATTGCACAGGCTGTTTAACATCATCAACGCCTCTTCGCTGCGGTTGAGCTCATGATAGATATAGGCTTGCATGATCACGGTAACGTCCTGATCCTGGGGTGACAACTTGTTGTATTTCAATGCTTTTTCGGGCTCTTTTGTATCCAGATAAAGATTTGCCAATTCAAATGCAAGTGGCGGATTTGGTTTCAGCCGATAAGCCGATTCAAAAGCCAGGATAGCATCTTTTAAACGTCGGATGCGCTTGAAAAGTTGTCCTTGACGGATGTGAAAATAGAAATTATAGGGATCAGCGGACGATAAATCCCGCCAGATATCCAGGGCCATCTTGTCGGCATTTTTGCTTTCGTAGGATTCAGCCAGCAACACATCCATCTCAGGATTTCCAAGTCCGTGTATACGCAGGTCTTCGATAACCGCTATCGCCTGATCAGTAAAATTATTTTCAATCAAAAAAACCAGCAGGGAGATGACTTCATCGGGATTGTCAAGAGTCGTAATTTTGCGATATGCAGTTGCTGCGCGTTGGGCATGATTGAAAGCAAGCTTGAGAAAATGTTTGCGCTCACGGTCATTGAGATTTTTTCCCATGGTGTTACTTAAACTGTGGTAAAACAATGCCGCCATGTATTCGACTTCGGGGTTACCTCCTAAATTTTCGGCTAGTGTGGCTTTGGCAAAAAGTTTTTCCGCCTTGCTCAGCTCATTTGTACTGAGATAACAAATCGCCAGTTCCTTGAGGATAACTGGATGGGTCAGACCATAGCGTGCGATCAGATTTAAGAGAATGGGTTCGGCAACCTGGAATCGCTGGTGCTGGATGAGGACGCTGACAGCATATAAATTCAGTTCCAATGCCTGTGGGTTTTCACTGGCAATGCCTGTCAAACGGGAGATCATCAATTCAAATGATTGATCGTCAATATAAGTTTCAGGGAATAAGCTCAGTTCACGGCGCAACAATTCAGAGGTCGGATTGTATTGGATGGCGGTCAATAATTCATTAACGATTTTTGACCATTCGGGTTTTTCATCCAGACGCAAATAATAAGTCCAACCGTAATGAGCCAATGTTTCAATCTCAGCTAAATCGGCAGGATTGAGATATACGCGTTCATCATCGTTGATCGGGTTATCCTTTTTTTTCCCCCACCAGCTCCATGCTGAAAAGGTTGGGAAGAGTAGATAAATCGATAATAAAAAAACACTTAATCTCATTCGTGCTAGCCTGGTGAAGGAGGAAGCAAGGCAGGAAATCAGGCCATTCCCCAATACGAAAATTCGTGTATTCGTATTGGGGATAAATCGGCAGGTGAAAGTTTTATTTTTTCTTATGACGCATTGCCTTGCGGCGTTTGCGACGCTTATGGCTGGCAATTTTTGTTCTTCTTTTCTTGACCAAACTACCCATATTCGCATTGTCCTCTTTCTACTGATGTCTGTATCTATTAATGTAATAGCCGGTCGTCGTATCTGCGATTTGAGTCGGGGATGAACCAATGAAATCAATTACGCTTAACCGCAAAAACGATTAGATAATGCCTGCCCGTTGCAGCATCAATTTCCCCGGCATGCCAAATTGACTATGACGTTGGCAAATGAAGGTTTATAATATAGTCATGTCTATTCACAAGGAAAGCACTGTCCCATAATTTATATTAGAGAGTAAATTTTTTAATCGAATGTCCCTCCTTTTTGATAAATTGGGTATACTTGCTGGTCGCGGAGTTTACCCCAGAATGATCGCTGAATCCGCCCGCAAACAAGGTGTCAAGCATATTGGTGTGGGCGCCATTCTGGGAGATGCAGATCCGAGCATCGCTTCGGTGGTCGATTCCATCGAATGGATATATGCCGGACAGTTGAACAAAGGCATAAATTTTTTTAGAAATTTGGCTATTGGCCATGTGATTTTCGCCGGTCAAATTAAGCCCACACGTTTGTTTGACGATTTGCGGCCGGATTGGCGGGCAATGAAATTATTAGTCAAACTACGGCGCAAAAACGCGGAATCGATCTTTTCCGCGGTTGCCGCCGAATTTCAAAAGGATGGAATTACCATACTCCCTGCGTCCATGTTTTTAGAAGATCAACTCGCGACATCCGGGATAATCGGAAAAATCAAACCTTCGAGGAACCAAATCTCCGACATGATATTGGGGAGAGATATTGCCCGCGAAATCAGTCGGTTGAATATTGGTCAAACCGTGGTTATAAAAAATGGCTCGGTCTTAGCCGTGGAAGCATTTGAAGGGACGGATAAAACGATCATTCGCGGCGGCGAAATCGGGCAGGGTGGGGTTGCGGTTATCAAAGTCGCGAAACCGCAACAGGATGTGCGTTTCGATCTTCCCTGTATTGGCCTTCGCACTGTGGAATCGCTGATACAAGCACGCGCAAAAATCCTGGCAGTTCAGGCCGGTAAAACCCTGCTTCTAGATAAAACCGCAGTGATTGCCGCACTTGATGCCGCTAAAATCGCACTTGTGGGTATAGATATTCTGGATTGAACCTGAAACGATGCGAATTTTAAGGCATAAGATTGAAAAATCATTGCAAGGGAGAATATCTGAGTCCCACAAATTCTGGAGAAGAGTCAATATTTTTTGATTCATGATGCGCTATATCAACATGGAGAAACCGGTTATTCATTGGCAATCAACTAATTGTGAAATTGCCAATGTTGCAGTCATGGTGGGACTTTGGTGTGGCAAAATAGAATCGGTCGCTGATTCTATGGAATTTATTGCTTCCATTGAGACGGTGTGGTCATCCCCTGTCACGTACAGAAATAATTGCCTCATTTCGGAGTCTGAAAAACCACTGGAAATCGCCGTTTTATTTATGGGAAACGTATCTTTATTTTGAATTATTGGTAACTATCGGCAATGATCATGGATAACAAATCAATCTTCCTTGGTTTTGGATTCCACGCTTAGAGTGAAACATCCAGTATATACCGATGGAGGAAGATATGACCGGAATTCGATTGGATTCGATCGACCACGTATTGGACAATATCCTGATTGGTTGTATCAATCAAGGCGCGTCCCAAATCATCGAAATCGGCAATCGGCACTTCACCAATTTGCTTGATCACATCTCCCCGTTGCACTCCGCGACGAGCAAGAACGCTTCCCTCACCAACCTTGCTGACAACCAATCCACGGCTGTAAGGCAATCCCAATGCTTCGGCAAGATTGCTATTCAATAATTGTAATTCGACTTTCAATTTTATTTTGGCCAATTCCTCCCCGCTTAATTTTGGCACTGCTTCGATCGCAAAAGAGATGATGCGGTTGTCAGACAATTGGAGCTTGACTGGATCCCCTGCTTTCATTTGCCACAACAAACGGCCAACTTCAATTGCATGGGTCACGGGTATGTCATTTACCGATTTGATAATTTCGCCTTCTTTCAAACCAGATTTTTGCGCCGCACTGTCGGGTGTGATTTGCTTGATACTGACCAGAATTTGCCCCTCAGGTGTTTTCACGGTTTCAGGGAAAAAACCACACGAGTTCATCCCAAAACATGAAGGCACCAGCCACACGCTCAGCACTTCTTCAATGCGTTTTAGCGGTATCGCAAAACCGATGCCTTCAGCGTCATCATGAATGGCAAGATTTATACCGATTAACTGCCCATCGGCATTGATGAGTGGACCGCCGCTATTCCCGGGATTGATCGCTGCATCGGTTTGCAATATATCATCAAAAAGGACATCGCCTTCGTATACCACTTTACGCCCCTTGGCACTCAACACTCCTTCAGTCACACTATGTCCCAAACCATAGGGGTTGCCTACAGAGATGACCCTTTCCCCCAGGAGAAGGTCATCCGGTGCCGCAAAATCTATCGCCTGCAAATTCAATTTGCGGTCAAAGTCAACCAACATGATTAGCGCCAGGTCATTGGCTTCATCAGTGGCAATTGGTTTCGCTTCATAATTCGCACCATCAGCCAGATTCACGATGATTTTGGACGCTTTCTGGATCACGTGATTGTTGGTCACAATCAACCCCCGGCTATCAACTACAACTCCGCTTCCCAACGAATTGGTTTTATACGTTTTTTCCTGATAACCAAAAAAGCGATTGAAGACTTCCGCGAACGGATCATTTCGTCGATAGCGTGGAAATCGTTGTGTGACCACGCGTTCAGTACTAATATTTACAACTGAAGGCAGGACTTTTGCGACTGCCAGCACGGTGGGAGTAATTCTTTGAGATTCATGAGTGGTATGATCATCCGCCATCAACTTATCAGGTGAAATAACGCTGATTATCACCAGACAGAAGCTGATTTTTCTCAGGAGTTGAATTAAACTATGATCTGTGTGCATGAGTTGTCTTTATCCTTAGAATGGAATTGTTTTGTTACGTTATATTAAAGCGCTAGTCAATTCATGATCACTGGTACAATATTCAAGATGACAGTTCATTTCGAGTATCGATAAATCTGATCCATCTTCTGACGCTGGAACAGATTATGGTATAGATTCATAAAAAAGATTAAAAGTTTCTTGGCAGGATAAAATTTACCCATTCCCCGATTTTCTAGGGGCAAACAGAATTATCAGTAAATTATGCCATCAATCAATCAATTTTACCAACAGTTAGTAACTCAGGGGTTTTTCATATTTGAGGAGAAAGAACCATATTTTCAAGAGCATTTTTTGCAAGTACTGTGGAATGAACAATGGTTAGCGACAGAGTTAAGAACAGAAAAGGGGCAGATCCTAAAAGTCCTTCACCCGGGGATCTGGAATGTCGCCGCTGGCCCCGACTTCAATGATGCCCGTGTCATCATCGATCATAAAACGAGAAGTGGATGCATAGAAATTCATTTTCGCCCTGAAGACTGGCGAAAACACCGCCATCACATTAATCAGGATTATGACCAGGTAATTCTGCATGTTGTCTGGCATAATCCCGATGCACTTACAGAGTGTCCGACCGGAGTGCCAATTTTTAATTTAAGCACTCATCTCAGGGGTAAAGTAAAAGACATGATCAATAAAATCGATTTTGTTTCTTATCCCTATGCCCAAAAAGTCAAACCAGGGCAATACTCCACCTGGATCAATTCACTGAACAATGATCAAATATCCGATATCATGCAGTCATCTGGGATAATGCGAATACTGGCGAAGGGTGAGCAATTGGCACTAGAAATTACCGCCCTGGGATTAGAGGAGGCTGGATATCGTCGATTTTTAGCAGGAATGGGATATAAGCACAATCAGGATGGATTTAGCGAATTGGCGGAACAAATCCCCTTGACCGATTTATCTACTCACAATGCAACTACCGCATTGGCATTAATGCTCGGTAGTGCCGGACTTTTGCCTGATCCCAGCCGCTGTCAAATTCTCCCAGAATATCACCGTTGGCTGCATGAACTGTGGGATGCATGGTGGCCTATTCGCACCCACTATCATCAAATATCGTGGCGTCGACATCAGCTTCGCCCGTTTAATTCCCCCGAACGGCGAATTATCGCGGCACACTTTGTTCTACGGAAAAACAATTATGAACTGGCCAAGAATATTCTGCGAATTATGGACACATGGGAAACTCCGGAAGTGGGATTAGGTTTATTAAAAGAGATTTTCATGCCGGATTATGATCATCAACTGGATAGGTTTTTACATTTTCAGAAGCAGTTGTCGAAACCAATTATTTTGTTGGGAAAAGATCGCATTAATGATTTGATTGTGAATTTCGCTATCCCATTATTTTTTGCCTATAGTTTCCTCGAAAAGTCTCCTGAACATTGTGCGCGCGGCAAGAAATTATTGCAGCGAATACCTAAACTTCAGGATAATCGACGATTCAAGGTGGCAGCCCACCGACTTTTTATCCCGCCGGGCAGGGGAAAAGAAGTTATTAATAACGCTTGCGCACAACAAGGTTTGCTGTATTTATATCAACGTTGCGGAGAGATAAAATAAATCTTTTTCTTGATTTATTTATGGAAATCTGATTAAAACTTATTACTATGTGGCTATTGGAAATATTATAGTCTAAACCAGATTGTTAGCTTGAAATAGGAATATAAGCCATGAAATACGCTGTTTTTGGTGATGTACATGCAAATTTAGAAGCACTGAACACGGTTTTAGAAGAATGTAAGAAGTTAGGTGCTGAGAGTTACCTCTGTATCGGTGATCTGGTCGGTTACAATGCCAATCCCAGCGAATGCCTCAACATTATTCGTGATCTTCCGTTGGCAGGGGTCGTCATGGGCAACCACGATGAACAAGCAGCGGAAGATACAGATCTAGCGGGATTCAACGCACAAGCCGCCATGGCCATTGAATGGACTCGCAATAATCTTTCAGACGAACAACGCGTCTGGCTGAAGCGGTTGCGCCTGACCATGCAAATCGGTAAGATTACCATCGTTCATGCATCGCTGGATTCACCCAAGCGTTGGGGCTATATCTTCGACAAACTTTCAGCCGGCGCCAGTTTTAGTTATCAATTTTCACAAATCTGCTTCTGCGGGCATTCCCATGTGCCCCTGGCCTTCGAAAAATTTGGCACGATTCAAGGTGGCAAATATAGTGAAATTAAAATCCAGGCAGGTCATAAATACCTGATTAATGTCGGCAGCGTCGGTCAACCACGCGATGGCGATTGGCGGGCTGCGTTTGTGATTTATGATACGGATAAGAACCTGGTAACTCTATACCGAATTCCCTACGACATAAAAACCGCTCAGGAAAAAATCATTAAAGCAGGCTTGCCGGAACGGCTTGCGTTGCGACTTGAAAAAGGCGCGTAAGAGTGAAAATATTGATCGTCAAACCGAGCAGCCTCGGCGATCTCATTCATACCCTGCCGGCGGTGCGGATCATTCGCGAAAATTTCCCGGATGCACACATTAACTGGTTATTATTTTCGCAATTTAAGCCGTTGGGAGATTTGTTTTCCGACATCGATAAATGCTATTATTGCCCGCGCCAGGAGTGGTATTCATTATCAAAACTGTTCCATTGGTACCGTTGCATCCAAGAGTTGCGTTCACAATATTTCGATTATGTCCTCGATTTTCAGGGGTTGTTGCGCAGCGGATTGATCTCCGCACTTGTGCCTGCCGGGAAACGCATTGGCTTTGCTGACGCACGCGAAAATGCCGGGCGTTTCTACGATCAGAAAATCACCATTCCTCCTTACATCACCCATGCCGTCGAACGCAATATTTTTTTGGTGAAGTCCGCCTTAAGTTGCGACGGCAGTTATCAACTACCTCAATTTAAAGTAAATCAAAACGCATTGACACAGGCGCAACGATTATTATCGGATCATGGTCTTACTGGTGTTCCGAAATTATTGGCTATTACCCCTGCTTCACGCTGGCCAAGCAAATCTTGGCCTAGTTTTTTTTTGCTGAAATTATCACTCTGATTGAGCGAAATCAGCGCGGTCAAGTTGGCTTTTGTCTTTTGGGCACAGAACATGAACGTTCCATTGGTGAGCAGATTATCGCCATGCTTGAGACGCGGCAGAACGTGATTAACTTGATGGGCAAGACCGATTTGCCAGTCATGCTCGAAATTATCAAAATATCTCGGGCATTGATAACGAATGATAGTGGTCCCATGCATTTGGCCGCCGCGTTGAATGTGCCGACCATTTCGTTCTTTGGCCCGACTGATCCGGATAAAACCGGTCCCTATGGCCCCATCCATAAAGTGTTTAGAACCAAGGTGTCATGTGCCCCGTGCTTTCTCAGGCAGTGCCCCTTGCCCAAACAATTGTGTCGCGATGATGCTTTCAATCCCACGCTGGTCTCCGATTACCTTCTATCCGAATTGTGATTTATGCAGGAATCAGATTCTTCAACCCCAACATTGCTTACAATAAAAAATGAGATACTTCTCTATGCGCGCGAGTTGGAATTTGATTTAATTACCATTGCCAGCCCGGTATTGGATGCGAAACATCAGTCCGCTTTCACGCAATGGATCAAGGCAAAAAAGCATGGAGAGATGGACTATTTGGCGCGCCGCGTCCGTGAGCAAAAAACGATCTATTCTTTATTGCCTGAAGTTAAAAGCATTATCGTTTTGGGGACAAACTATTACCGTCGAGATGTGCATCGAAGAGGATTGGATGAGGGCGAAATCAGTCGATACGCTGCCACACGGGATTACCATAAAATTATCACGAAAAAACTTAAAAAACTCAGTCGATTCATTGCCGATGAGTTTGGCGGTGAAACAAGGTACTATGTCGATACCGGTCCAATTCTAGAGCGCGCTTACGCGGAGAGTAGCGGCATGGGCTATATCGGGAGAAATACCTGTATCATCAACGACATTTTCGGCTCGTGGATTTTTTTGGCGGAAGTGTTGACGACACTTTCACTTCCGTCCGATCATGAACCCATTAAAATCCATTGTGGTTCCTGTAGTCGCTGTTTAGATAGATGTCCGACTCGAGCAATCTCTCATGATTTTACAATCGATGCCCGGAAATGCATTTCTTATCTCACCATTGAAAACAAGGGAGCGATTCCCAAAGAACTAAGAAAAGCAATGGGGGGCTGGCTTTTCGGGTGCGATATCTGCCAGGATGTTTGCCCCCATAACGGTCGCGCGATAATGTCAGAATCTACTGATTTTACCACGACTCTTTCAAATGGGCGGTTCTTATCGTTGGAACAATTGTTGGCGATAAGAACAGACGCGGAATTTCTCCAATTATTTGCCGGAACCCCGATGACACGAGCAAAAAGACGCGGGATGCTGCGGAATGCGTGTGTGGTCGCGGGAAATTCAGGGCAAATTAAACTGCTGTCACTCTTAAGGCAAATTATCGAACATGAGGATGAAATGTTGGGTGAACATGCACAATGGGCGATCACGGAATTGGAACGGAATTAAATCTCTTTTATTTATTTTTGCAGGCATTAATCATTTTTGTTTCAAGTCAATGATACCATGATGATAAAAAATTAATTTTAGCATCAATTGTATTCATCAAGCAGTCATGTAAAATAGTTGCCTTAAATCTTTTGATTGCGTTCAAATCGACGTGGGCGTCGGTTGCAATCATTCACTTAAAATCAGGAGTTTTTATTTATGTCACCCAAAGAATTGGTAAAGTTTATTAAAGACAAATCGATACGATTCATCGATTTCAAATTTCAGGATTTTCTCGGCACCTGGCAACATTTTAGTATTCCGATCCATCAATTCAGTGAAAGTACCTGCGAAGAAGGGGTGGGCTTTGATGGTTCGAGCATACGCGGTTGGCGAGCCATTAATGAAAGCGACATGCTGGTCATGCCCGATCCTGCCACTGCCTTTATCGATCCTTTCATGGAGCCGCCCACCCTGTCCCTGATCTGTTCGATCTTGGATCCAATCACCAAACAACCCTATTCACGTGACCCTAGGAACGTGGCACACAAATGTCAGGAGTTCATTAAATCCACCGGCATTGCAGATACGGCATATCTCGGACCAGAATTGGAGTTTTTCGTTTTTGATCAGGTACGCTTTGGTCAGGCATCGAATTATTCATTTTATGAACTGGACTCCAATGAAGGTATTTGGAATTCCGAAAAAGAAGGCGAATCACCCAATCTAGGGCATCGCCCACGTCATAAGGAAGGTTATTTTCCCGTCCCGCCTATGGATTCCTTGCAAAATCTTCGCGCTCAGATGGTTGAGTTATTGCATCACGTTGGTGTGGATGTGGAAGCCCATCATCATGAAGTGTCAACCGGGGGTCAGTGCGAGATTGACATGCGCTTTCAACCATTATTGCGTATGGCTGATCAAGTGATGATCTACAAGTATATAGTCAAGAATGTCGCCCATCGAAATGGGAAGACAGTTACCTTCATGCCCAAACCCTTATTTGGTGATAACGGCTCCGGGATGCATGTCCATTCCAGTTTATGGAAGAATGGCAAACCTTTGTTTGCCGGCAAGAAATATGCGGGATTGTCGGAAATGGCTTTGCATTATATCGGTGGCATACTCAAACATGCACCAGCTCTACTGGGTATATGCGCTCCCACAACCAATTCCTATAAACGATTGGTCCCCGGATATGAAGCCCCGGTGAATCTGGCATATTCACAACGAAATCGCAGCGCCACCATGCGAATCCCGATGTACTCATCCAACCCCAAGTCCAAGCGAGTCGAATTTCGTTGTCCCGATCCCTCAACCAACCCACATTATGCTTTCGCTGCCATAGTAATGGCAGGCATCGATGGGATAATGAATCGGACAGATCCCGGATTGCCGATGGATAAGGATCTATACGATCTGGAACCGGAAGAAGCAGCAAAAATCACTCAGGTTCCCGGTTCATTGCCGGAATCATTGCAGGCATTGGAGGATGACCATGAATTTCTCCTCCGCGGCGATGTCTTTACCGAGGATATCATTCAAACCTGGATTAAATATAAACGCGCGGTTGAGATTGATGCCTTAAGGCTTCGCCCTCATCCCTATGAGTTTTATATGTATTATGATTGTTAAAAGCCGTTAATTTTTTAGGCGGACTAAAAACGGGGTTTTTAGTCCGCTTGAAAATTAAAATGAAACGGAAACATTGCCCTTTAGCTTGACCGGCTTTGAGATTAGTTTTAGTCCTGACCGATGCTCCCAATTTCGATCCCAAATCCGCAACAACAGTGGATCAGTTGGCAATCCCCAGTCATTCAAATCGATGATGATGATTTCATCCTTAGACGTGAAATATAGGTCGATGACAATATTTTTCTGCGGAAGAAATGCCGCAATGTCCTGGACAAATTCATCCGCCTTTTGCCAATAAAAATCGCTGCGGCTTACGATTCGTGGAAAATAATTATTGAGGTCCAATTGCGACATCGCGCTTAAGCCCTGTTCCCACACAAAAACCCGAAATTCACGCTGTTTATCCATCCGTCGATAAGGATGAATGGCAATGCGCTCAGTCTTGCCATTCGCGAACGCATTGATCACTTTCGCGCTTTCCCGCAAAATCTCCCACCCAATTGTCCCTGAATTTACCGCGCCATTTTTCTTTTGATAAAGCGGTGAATCTGTTGGAGCACAACAATCGGCATGAATAAAGCAATTGCCCGGAAGATTGACGATCGCTCTTTGAATATTTTTAATAAGCTGACTGGGTGGAACAGGAACGATTGTACTGATCAGAGACTCGATCTCAAACGGCTTTAAACGTATGAATATCGTTGGAAACGTGAAACAAGATAGAGAAGGATACCATTCACTCACACAATGCATAACTCACCTTCAATAGTAAATGAGAATTAAGAGTTGAAAATACGAAATCTAATTTGTGATAGATTTACATGTGATTATTAAATCGTTATTGCGGTTTTTGATAGTCTATCCGATAAATACAGTCACGATAATCATCAGAAATCAGGATAGAACCATCGCTGACAATCTCGATATCCACTGGCCGACCATGGACTTTTTCTCCTTGTAACCAGCCGCTCGCAAAAGGAGTGTAATTGGTAACTGTATTTCCCGCCAATGACACCATGGTTACACGATAACCGATTTTTCGACTGCGATTCCATGAACCGTGCTCGGCAATAAAGATTTGCTGGTGATACTCCTGAGGAAATTTAAGACCAGTATAAAAACGCATTCCCAACGCCGCCACATGGGGGCCAAGTTCCTTGACTGGGGCAATGAATTTTTCTGTTTGTTGATGATTTCCGAACTCCGGGTCGATGATTTTGTTTCCATGTACAAAGGGATAACCAAAATGACCGCCGCTTTCGGGAGCACGATTGAGCTCATCCGGCGGTATATTATCACCCAGGAAATCACGTCCGTTATCGGTAAACCAGAGTTCTCGGGAAACCGGATGTCAATCGAAGCCGACACTATTTCTGATTCCACGAGCGAAGATCTCAATCCCGTTTTTCTGATTAACATCCAAACGCGTTATTGACGCAAAAGGGAGTGGAGGGTCGCAGATATTGCACGGTGCTCCGACGGGGATATAAAGCTTCCCATCCGGCCCAAAACGAATAAATTTCCAACCATGACTGCTTTCCTGAGGAAAATCTTCCCGGACAACTATGGGCTGATTAATTTCTGACAATCGGTTTTCAATATTGTCATAACGTAATAATCGACTGATTTCCGCAACATATAATGCGCCGCCCTGAAATGCGACACCATTAGGCATATTCAAGCCTGTGGCAATCGTGATCACGTTATCGACCTGATAATCCTGATTCGTGTCGCGCAATGCATAAACCATTCCGGCATCGCGGGAGCCGACAAAAAGAGTCCCCTGCTCTCCCCAAGTCATGGAACGAGCATTTTTGACATTATCCGCATAGATTTTTATTCCGAATCCCGGCGGAAGTTTAATCTCTTTCAAAAAGGAAAAATCAGCGCCATGAATCGCATTCACAAGTCCAAGGCCTAGCATAAGGACGATTATAGGATGATTAACACCAAATAAATTCATTAATACTTCAAATGAAATTTGGGTGATATTTTTCATCTTATCCGTGAGCGTGCGCATTCGATCAAATGCTGGCACAATTCAGTGAATTTATAACCGGCGACAGCGGCTGCTTTCGGCAACAAACTGCTGGCCGTGAATCCCGGCAGACTGTTGGCCTCCAATATCCATGGCGCATTTGTTGCTTTATCAATCAGAATATCGATACGCAATAAGTCGCGTGCCCCCAAGGCAATATAAGCACTTTCAGCCAGGCGTTGAAGGTTATTTTGGATGGTCAAAGAAATTGTCTGAGGTGGACAAAAATATTGGGTCGCTCCTTTGCTATACACATACTTGGCATCGTAATCAAAGATGTCGCCTGCATATACGATCTCAACTACCGGCAACGCCTTGCCATCGACCAATCCGACTGTCACTTCAATCGGTTTGGCAAGCAGAGCTTCCACTAACACCTCGGTGTCATGCTTAAATACAGCTTCCAGGGATTCCCTCCACTCATTGGGGGTTGTAATAATCTTAATCCCAATTGTTGAGCCGCCATTATTGGGTTTCGCTATTAACGGGAGTTCAAGTTCTGTGGGGATGGGGTGATCTGTCGAATGAATGAGAATTCCAGGAAGCACGGGTAAGCCGTATTCCTTCAACCGTTGCTTGGTTAAGTGTTTGTTGATCATCAATCGGCTGGCAGATGCATCTGAACCGACATAGGCAATGCCCCGTTTTTCCAATTGCTCCTGTATCTCTCCATCTTCCCCAAATCTCCCATGCAATGCGGGAAAGACAACGTCAGTATGAGGGGGAAGTCCAGGCAGCACCGGCTGATCAAACTTGATATCATAGACATTAAATCCACAATTCCTCAGGGCGTCAACGATAGCCTGACCTGACTTCAGTGAAATATCATGTTCGCTGGAAGGCCCTCCCATCAAGACTGCGACGTTAATTGTATTCATGGGTATCTTCCCGAGCTTAGTTTTTGTTGTGTGAACCAGATTTCCTTCATAACCCATTCCGGAATATCATCATAATCGCTCGCCAGTTCCAAAACGGGAATAAAGACATTGCCATCATGCTTTAATTTGCCGATCATGTAGGTTGCCGCCCAACACCGCTCCCAGTACTCTGCTTTTGAATGATCTCCAAATGGTTTGATTGCCATCATTTGAGGAATATTAAGGCTATCGAGCAAGGATTGGATTTCCGCAAGATTTTTTTCGTTTTTTAAGCCATCCAGATTGATGATAGCGCCCGCCAGATAGGTTCGGATTATTGCTGACTCGGCGGTATTGAATGCGGTCTTTAAAAATTGCAGGGTTTCAGGTGATCGATCTCCGATTTCTGTCAACGCCCGTATCATGAATGCCTTATTGCGTTCATCGCTTTCACCTTGGTACGCCTTGTGCAATGCCGGTCCGGCAGTCGCTGCCACGGGACCCAATGCTTCCAATATAAAGGCGGCACGACGACGTTCATCCACATTCCCGGATGCCAAGGCTGAAATTATCTCCGGCAATTTTTGCCGGAGATCGGACCGGATGTGATCAAGCTCTGACTTTGATGGCTTTGAGGTATTCATTTGATGCCAGTTTATTTGAGATTGCAGCTCTGTTTGACTTGATTGATTTGGCGGGGTGGGGAGAGTTTGACAACCGGAAGCCAGCAACAATATGGTAATAACGAGTGTCGGAATGCTTAATTGCTCAAGGTTGAGTGATTGCAAAACAAAATCGCATCGGTTGATCAATTTGATTAACGGTATTAATCCCATGACTATTTTCACAGAGCTACTTTATTTAACCGGATTGAATCGTTTCTTTCTTAATTGGTGTCAATAAATGGAAAAGCCCAACTGTCAAGGCGTAAACACGTGCAATTAGTAATGTGATCAAGCGTTTGGTTGAGAATCATTCCGTCAGAAGAATTATCATAGGTCTCTTTACAGCATCGGAAAAGACCAATATATTTTTAACAAATCTAAGATACCTTGGAATAAAATCTATTCCGACATTTCAATTCAATTATAAAAGTCTCCTTCTAAGTAATACCATGCGTATTTCATTAAACCTGCAATCGAACTTATCTAATTCCCATATCCGATTTCTCAATGCAGCGGTTGGATTGATTGCACTTTACATATCCCTGTCGGTATCATTGTATGCAGCAATTCCTGAAGGTATGATCGAATCCTTGGAAATGAAGGTCGATGCCGAATTAAGTAAAATTGTCAATGAGTTGGTCACGGAAAAGCACGTCTGTGACGAATTCTGGTTCGAATGGCCCCTGAATGTATCCAACAAAAATCGTGACATGGTCGAACAGGAAATCTCAGACATGATCAGAAAAAGTGCTGAGGAAGAGTTTCCTTCGATGCTTAGAAATACATTTGAACAAGAAGCCAATAATAAATATGTGTTTTATGAGTTAGGGGATCTGGTTGAATTTGATACCAAAAAAGGCGATAGGATCAAGGGGTATTTCCGTGAAATCGGAAAAATTAATTTATTAATTGATAACCGGGTGGTGTTGTTTGACGAACTCACCGATGATGCCCGCGCTCATTTTGACCGCATAAACCGAGATGTAAAAATCAAGGAATATGTACGCGCCCAAATGGCTGAATTGAAAGATAAAAGATCCGCATACGAAAATAAAATAAGAACCGAATTAGCGGATCGGATCTATCGTGAAGCGGGATATGTTAAAATTGGCGGGGTCTGGGTGGAGAAACGGAAATACGTTCAAGACGAATTGGAAAAAAGACGGAATGCTGTTAGTGAGAAATTAAAACCCATGTTGCAAACTAAACTATATTATGACAATGGCTTAGTGCAATTCAATAACGAGTGGATGACCCGGGAGGATGCGAATAAACAATTGAAAAAGTTAGAAGAGGAGCAAGCACAAAAAGCATCAGAGCCAACTGAAATCCCAGTTAATGAAACCGAAAAAACACCAATAGAATCTGAACAAGGAGATGATGACGATGACGGCGGCGGCATCTGGGATTAACCACTTACCTATATCTCCGGTTTTGTTGGAAATTTTGGCGTGTCCCGCATGCCAATCTCGACCAGCAGTAGCTCTGATTGATGACAACCGGTATTTACAATGCGTCGAGTGTCACCGGAAATATCCCATCAAGGAAGGTATACCGGTGATGCTGGTCGAAGAAGCCATCATCGATAAGACAAATTAATTATTTCAATGATCTATCACCTCCATTCAAAGTTTTTTTATGCCTTGCATTTTTGTTTCGCGAATAGTTATCCATTTTGCCACATCGGCAAGGTTGATAGTCTTTGCATTCGCCAAACCAGCCTCATGATTTTTTCTCTGCCCTATAAGTTACTCCTGCTTTTCTTCCAGTCTTTTTTATCATATTCACCGGGGTACGGAATCTCCCACCATGGGAATCCCCCCCGACTTCCACCTCAACAACTCGGTCAATCCCATGTCACAATCAATTCGAGTGATTTTGGCATCGACAACGACAACTATCCCAGCAACTTAACCTGCAAGTTAATGGCATATGATTCACACATTCTTGGTTCTTTGTCAAAGAAAATCACCACCAAAATTCACCGTGGACTGCGTTATCTTAGACGATCAGTTGCGGCGTTGAAACACTTAAATTTTAACCCTTTTAATTTGAACACATTCAACAATGCCTACTCTATCCAATGCCTCAAAAATCAGGCTATATTTTTTTGCTTCGGGAGCAATTGCTCTTCATGTTTTAGAACAACTTGTCTCAGCCAACCAATTTGAATTGGTTGGCTGTGCAACACAACCTGATAGTCACGCCGGACGCGCTCATCGACTAACTCAAACCCCGATAAGCAAATATTGCAAAGAAAAAGAGATTATTGTCGACCAGCCCAAGTCCGTCAATGATGAATCCTACCTTGCCAAACTCCACGCCTTGGCTCTTGATATAATTCTCGTCTTTTCATTTGGGCAACTTTTAAAAGAAACCCTGCTTAAAATTCCCCGACTGGGCTGCATCAATATTCATGCTTCATTATTGCCACGTTATCGTGGGGCCTCACCAATTGCTGCCGCGTTATTATCCGGCGATACAGAAACAGGCATATCCTATATGCAAATGGAGAAAGGCCTGGATTCTGGTCCCGTGTTCAAGCAATATAAGATGGTCATCCCGTCACCTTGTTATGCTCAGGAATTGGAATCGCGTTTATCGCAACTGGCAGGAGACACGGTCATTCCGACCTTGGCCGAAATTGTCAGCAATGAAATCATCGCCCAG
Source organism: uncultured Lentisphaerales bacterium (assembly GCA_964615975.1). GTDB lineage: Bacteria > Verrucomicrobiota > Lentisphaeria > JABSQK01 > JAJFLO01 > CAZTTH01. The sequence goes on from CAZTTH010000009.1 coordinate 64,428, forward strand.
AAGCAGGATCCCACAAAGGTCAGCGTGGCGCCGAAAATTCGCAAGGAAAATGGCCAAGTCAGCTGGTTGAAAAATGCGTTTTTTATTGAACGCATGGTTCGCGCCTATCACCCCTGGCCTGGCGCCTGGTTTATCCACACGGGAAAAAGCAGTCCGCGCCGCATTACCATTACTGCGGCGATGGCGGAAGAGGAAACCGCGGAAACCCGATCCTCTACTGCCGGCTCAATTATTCAAGCAGATAAAAATGGTATAAAGATTAAATGTTCACCCCATGTACTGAAAATCGAAAAACTTCTACCTGAAGGCAAAAGAGAAATGAGTAGTAGCGATTTTCTCCATGGCAACCAATTAACCATAGGAAAATCCATATAATTATGAAACAATTAATTGTAAATCACGAATTGTTGCAAACCCGCATTGCAATCTTGGAGAACAACATTATCCAAGAGTATTACATTGAAACGGGAGGCGCCGAACACATTGTGGGGTCAATCTATAAAGGAAGAATAACGAATATAGAACCATCCCTGCAAGCAGCATTTATTGACATCGGGTTACCCAAAAATGCTTTTCTTCATTATTGGGATATGATTCCCGCCACCAAGGATACCTTGGAAAGTGATAATGATGATGGTGATGAAGAAGAGGAGGATACGTATGAAAATTGGCTCGCCAATGAAACTCCCCAGGAAGAACCGGTGGAAAATCCCGGAAAGATCTATAAAATTTTTGAGCGCGTTGCCGGAATTTTTGGAAAAAACAATAAACCCATCGAGACACCGAAAAGGAAGAGCCCGCCAGTAAAACATTCCTCATCGCATCGTCGTGAATCAAAACCATTTGTTGAATTGTCTGAAATTCCCAAGCGATTTCCCGTCAATTCATCCGTAATCGTCCAGGTTACCAAGGGATCTATCGGCACCAAGGGGCCGCGGGTGACAACCAATCTTAGTATCCCCGGACGCTATGTGGTGTTGTTACCAAATTGCCAGTACATTGGGGTCTCCAAGCGAATCGAAGATCGCAAGGAACGAACTCGATTGCGAGACATTCTCCGACAATTGAACCTTCCAAAAGGTCTGGGAGTCATTTGCCGCACCGCGAGTACCGGATTATCAGAAAGAGCACTCCTCTCGGATATCAAGGATGTTGTCGAAAAATGGCATAAATCCCAGCAAGTTGTCAAGCAAGGTAAAGCACCGGTGATCGTATATCAGGAGCCGGGAATTCTCGAGAAAACCATCCGCGATTCATTGACTGAAGATATCGATGAAATTATCGTTGATTCAACCGAAGCGTATGATCTGACCTGTGGTTATGTCAAGCGGTTGGAAAAAAAGGATCAGACTCGAGTTCGTATGTATCATGATCCGACTCCGATTTTTAATCACTTTCGTGTCAAGGAACAGATCGAAAAGATCAATTCCCGTATCGTCACCCTTTCCAGTGGCGCGGAACTGTGCATCGATGAGACTGAAGCCTTGATCGCGATCGATGTTAATTCGAAAAAAAGCCGTGGCGGCAAGGATCATCCCGAAACCATCTTGAAAACCAATCTTGAAGCTGCCGAACAGATCGGCAGACAACTACGGCTTCGTAATGTCGGTGGCTTGGTGGTAATAGATTTCATTGATATGAAATCCCGCAATGATCGCAATGAAGTATATCGCAAAATGCGCGAGGTATTAGCCAAGGATCGTTCCAAGTCTAAAATCCTGCAGATCTCCAATCTTGGATTAATGGAAATGACCCGGCAGCGAGAATATGAGAGCTTATTAGATTCTACTTATGTAAATTGTCACTATTGTCATGGTCGGGGATTGGTCAAATCATCGGTGACAATCAGTGTTGAACTGCAAAGAAGGGTAGGCGAAATTCTGCGCAAGGTGAAGGGTAAAGTTCCGCTTAAAATCACAGTGCATCCAACCGTATTTAACCGCCTGAAAAACGAGGATGCCCATCTTCTTGAACGTATGGAGATAAAACTGGGTGGGGAATTCAGCTTTCGCTCCGATCCCAATCTTCATCATGAGGAGTTTAAAGTTTTTAATGCAGATACCGGTGAGGAACTATAAAAAATCGGATTTCAACATGAGTATAACCGAAATCATTATTACATTGGGAGATTTAATTGGTCATACAATGTATACTTAAGTATTTTATTTGAAGAAGATCGTAAATTTAAATCGAGCAACACACAAGTAATACGGTAAACTTACCTTAACTGAATGGGAAACGCTTATGAACTATGATCGCAATGGCGCATTAATGAATACGGACATTCCCGGACTGCCCTCACCAAAGCGGGGCAAAGTCCGGGACATTTATGACTTGGACAATTCACTGCTCCTGGTCGCGACAGATCGCATCAGCGCCTTTGATGTGATCATGCCCAACGGAATACCCGACAAAGGGAAGATTCTCACAGGCTTAACCGCTTTTTGGTTATCGTTATTCAATGATGTCCCCAACCACCTTATCAGCATGAATACTGACGATTATCCTGCCATACTAAAACCGTACCATAAGGATCTGCAGGGACGTTCCATGTTGGTGAAAAAGGCAAAACCGTTGCCCGTTGAATGCGTCGCTCGCGGTTATATAATCGGTTCAGGCTGGAAGGATTATCAGAAAACCGGAATGATTTGCGGCATCGTTTTGCGATCAGGATATACTCTGGCAGAGAAATTTGACTCTCCCATCTTTACCCCCGCGACTAAAGCTGAATTGGGCGAACACGACGAAAATATCTCCTACCCACAAGTAATTGAACTTATCGGCGCTGAAGCCGCCGCCTGGGTGCGCGATAACACCTTGAAGCTATATTCCACTGCCGCTGATTACGCTAAAAAACTGGGAATTATCATTGCGGATACTAAATTCGAATTTGGCTACCTGAACGGCGATATTATCCTCATCGACGAAGTACTGACACCGGATTCAAGCCGTTTTTGGCCGGTTGAATCTCATCAAAAGGGAGTCAATCCACCCAGCTTGGATAAACAATTCGTCCGTGATTATCTGGAAACCTTGAAGTGGAATAAACAACCACCAGCACCGGATCTGCCGGATGAGATCGTCATCAATACCAGGAAAAAATATTTTGAAGCCTATCACACCCTGACTGGCGTGGAATACAACCCATAATTGCGCAAGGATTTCATCACAGTGAATATATTATTGAATAGTCGTTATCATCAACCGGATTGCCGTCATCAACCAATGCGGGCGATCAAATGTCTCGCTGTCACATTTTTCACTTCAATTCGAATCCTGGCAGTGGTCGGACTCGCATTAATGTTGTCGCTCCCGATGTACGCACAATCGGATTGGAAACCGGAAGCAACTTGGAAAAGGAGTCAGGAAGATACTGTCGCCAGTCTGATTAATCAGGCGGAAAAATTTGAGGAACAAGGAAATTATAAGCCCGCCTTGAAGATTTACCGCCAGATCGAGGCCAAAAGTATCAACCTGAGCAATAAGGCCAAAGCCTTGATTGCTCAGGGACGATGTCGTGAACAGATGCAAAAGCCGTGGGAAGCTTATTTATGCTACAAAAAGGTAATCGACAATTATGCGAACTTTGTCCCTTTCGCTAACGTGCTGCAATTGGAATATGATATCGCCAAGCGCTTTTTTGAGGGAGAGCGCGATCGATTTCTGTTTTTCTCATTTTCCACCGATGCCAAAGCACAGGAAATTTACGATCATATTTCAGCCAAAGGGCCATATGCACCCTTTGCGTCAGATGCCATCTATCGATCGGCGCTGATCTCATTAAAAGAAAAGGACTACGAAGAAGCTATAGAAAAATTTAAACAAATAATCGCCCGCTATCCGTTGACTCCCATTGCCGCTGACGCTCGTCTTGATTTGGCGCAAACCTACATCAAGACCGCCGCGGATGCTGACGGCGATATTTCATTGATTCATGATGCCCATCGCGAAATCACCGTTTTTCTCAAGCAAAATCCTCAACATCCCCGCTTGCAGGAAGCAAAGAATGTATTGGATTTGACAGAATCCCTTGAAGCGCAACAATTATTATACCTGGGAGAATTTTATCAGCGAAAAGCGCATAAGCGTTCACCAGCAGCGCGGCGGTATTTGAATGATTTAATCATAAAATATCCCGATACCAAAAGCGCTTGGAGAGCCAAGGAATTATTGGTTGAAATCACCCCTGAATATGACCCGCTCAATGCCTCTCCGCTCCGCGATGCAGAATCGCCGAGCCAATTGCCGGTGGACATAGATCAATAATGAAGATTTTAGGCGCATTAATTTTTTTCATTATTTCAATCGGTTGCCGCCATTATCATCTGGTTTCACCTCCGAATCATCCTGCAAATCAAATGGGTATTGCAATCGGCAATATCGACAATCATACCGATGAAACCCGCCTCTCGACCTATTTCAAAAATAAAATGCCGGAGCAATTGCTATTGGACGGGACATTTCGTCTCCGGCAGTTAAGCGCTGCCGATTATGTTCTCGACGCCAAAATTCTATCCTATAATGTTCAGGGTATCGGTGAAGTCAGGATCGACTCACCAGAAAGTGACTTGCGCCAATATCGTTCCTCCGCATACGAAGTTATCGTTCACATTGAGTACACGCTGTTATCGCGTACTGCCGATGCTCCGCCGCCACTATCCCAACCAGTAGATGGCAAAGCCTTATTCAGTGAACTGGTGGATATCGACATCGTGCGCAAGGATGGATTGCGGCGTGCGACCTATGATGCCTGTGAAAAAATCGTCGCGGCGCTGACCCAAACCTGGTGAAGACTGAGGAATCATGAATTTTTCAATCCGATGGTTTCTGAAAATCACATTGGCTGCTGCGTCTTTGTTCCCCTGTGGTTGCTCGGAAAATCAACCCCATGAAATCAAGCAAATACGCGTCGTTGATCGTCCCCCCATGGATGCTCACAAGGAAACAACAACCGAGAAACGGTTTAATTTAAATCGCACCGCATTCGGCTCAACAACTCAAGCCTTGGCGAATCCCCACTCCAATCCCTTCCACTGGGAATTGCCGGCAGGTTGGCAGGAATTGCCGGCAACCTCCATGCGCCTCATCAATTTAGGTGTAGATAACGTGCCGGAAATCGAAACTTACGTCTCATTGCTTCCCGGCGCAGGTGGTGATCTGTTGGCCAATACCAACCGCTGGCGAAAGCAAATGGGGTTGGAGGAAATCAACCCGGATGAGGCGCGTCAACTTCCTGAGGTTACCATCTTGGGGCGCCCCGCTAAATTCATTGAACTCGAAGGCGACTTTACTGCCATGTCCGGCACCAAAATGAACGATTTTTTTCTTCTGGGCATCATCGGTGAATACAATGGTCAATCCCTGTTCATCAAGATGACTGGTCCGAAAAAGCATAAGGATAAACAAGCACCAAATTTTATCTCATTTACTCAATCCCTGCATCCGGCCGCCATGAAATAATGGGATTGTTATTCTCATAATTTATCCCGATTTTGGACTCCATTTAATTCTTCGCATTTGGAGTGGTTCGATATGCGTTATGTTTCATTAGTTTATTACAACCCGTTCCTGTGCCCAGAGCGCAAGTTTTTCACGGAAGATTTTGGCGTTGTGGCGAATATCGACAGGGAAGCGGCGATGAAACAGAAAGTCGGTCAGTTTGGCAGTCAGAGGATTCTGACGGGCTAGTTCAATTAATTCAGCGATGAATTGATGGCGCGTTCGTTGACGATAAGGAAAATCACCGGGCTTGGGTTCAATGATCATCACCGGGCGCTGTTGATAACGGTTACTGCCAATCCCCACCAGCGCGGAACGATTAACCCGCGGATGTTCATTGAATATGGCTTCACAGCAAACGGTGTATAAGGTTGTTGAACCGGTTTCGACACGCTGAGACTGGCGGCCGCAGAACCATAATCTGCCATGGTCATCGAGATAGCCAATATCACCAAGTCGATGCCAGAGACGGACCATTTTCTCCCCATCATATTCAAAAATCTTGTGCCATTCAGTATGTGTCGGCAGTGCGTAATAGGCCGGACTGACCGTCGTGCCGCAAACAACCACCTCGCCGATTTTCCCAACCGGCAAGATCGTGACATTCTTCCAATCCTTCAGTGGTTGATCGGAAATCTTGATGATTTTGACCGTGATTCCCGGATAAGGATGACCAACACAATATCCGTTGCCGGCTCGTGTCAACATCATGGTAGACGCCAACACCTCCGTGCCTTGAAAGGATGTCGTCATCAGGCATTCAGTGGCGCCATAGGGGGTATAGATTTCCGCCCCCGGCGCCAGAATATGACGAAGATACTGCTCATGCAGATACCAGGGAATGGGCGCTCCAGCCATGAGAATACGCTTAAGGCTGGGAAAGGTGATGTGCTTTTCCAGGCAATATGGTGCAATCCGCTTCCATAATGCCGGTGATCCAAATGAGAATGTCACCCGATAATGATTGATGCATTCTGCTATTTTCCGGGGATTTACCATGGCCGGCTTACGGGGGTCCATCTCCGGCAAAACTACAGTCATGCCGGCGGCAATACTGAAAACAGCAAACATGGCGAATCCGGGCATATCAATATCTTCCGGGGAAAGGTCATATTTATCCCGCATCAGTTGCAGTTGGCTGATAAACATGCCCTGGGTATAGATGACGCCCTTGGGAGGTCCGGTGCTGCCGGTGGTAAAGACAATCGCGGCATGATCGTCCTCGGAGAACAGAATTTCGGGAAGTATGCCCATGCCGCTTTGAACCAAGTTATCTAGCCGGTGAGTGTCGCCAAAAGCCAGTCGACCGGTGGTGATTTTTATATGAACTGAACGCAGATAGCGGGGAAACAGGCGTCGGATAAAATGCGTCAGTGGAACACCAATGAATACCTCCGGTTCAACTTGCTGCAAACAGGGCAGCACAAAACGCAGCTTCATCCCGGGATCGATGAGAACGCTAATTGCTCCAATCTTGAGCAATGCGAATATCAAAGGCAAAAAATCCGGGCCAGGTTTAACCAGGAATGCCACCCGCATCCCTTTTTGAACCCCAATGCGATTTAATCCATGGGCGAAGGCATTAATTCTGACTTCCAGGTCGTGAAATGTAATCGCAGTCGAGCAACTTGCGTCTCTTCGGTGGCATGATGAGGGGAAAATAACGGCTGTTTTATCGGGAAAAAGGCGGGCATTCTCGGTCAAAAAATGGGAAAAATTTATCGGCATGATTGCGAAATTAAACCGTCTTCAAGGAAACGCAATGATTTTATATGACAAAGACATGTCGCATAAAACAATCTCGAATCATAGCGGTTTCATGATTTAATAATTAGCGAATTTCACCCATCATTTCCTGATCAGCAATTTGTCTTAACTCAACCGGGATCAGTTCATTGCGCAGATGCAGTGACGATTTCACCCTGACCCGTAAATAATTATCGGTCAGTCCGATCCAATAGTCGTCTTTTTCTTGTTCAAAAAGCACTTCCTGAGTCGTTCCCAGAAATTCGTTCATAAACTGATGGCGCTTGTGCGTGGATAAACGGCGCAGGATTTTACTGCGTTTTCTAATGACATCCCGTGGCACATGATCATTGAATTTTCGGCTTTTGGCCTGATCGCGATGGGAATAACTGAAGACGTGAAAATAAGCGAATGGCAATGAATCAAGGGTGTCGTACGTTTCATCGAAATACGCATCGCTTTCTCCCGGATATCCCACAATGATATCCGTGCCCAGGCATAACCCGGCTATATGGTTCAAGGAGAATTGTGCGAACTTGTTATATTCGGCAACGGTATAGCGCCGATTCATTTGATACAGAATGGGATCACAACCGCTTTGCATTGGAAGATGAAGATAGCGGCATAAACGACATGATACATCGGTGGCTCGCATCTGCAATATTAACGATTCGGGGACCGTGGTGGGTTCAATGGATGAGATGCGAATGCGGCGTAACCCAGGGATACTGCGCAATGTGGTGACCACCTGACTGAGGTTTCGGTTTTCATCATCATATGTGCCGATATTAACCCCAGTAAGAATCAACTCTTTATAACCCGCGGCCGCGAGTTGACCGGCTTCATCCATGAGATCGGCAAAAACACGACTGCGGGCCCGGCCGCGAGTATAAGGGATAACACAAAAGAAGCAATAAAAATCACATCCATCCTGTACCTTCAGATTGGCGCGAGTATGATGTGGATCCATACTAATTGCAGGAACGGTAAAATTGGATGTGGGCAAGGGATCAAGGTGTATTGCCGTTGACGGCGTAAGATTAGAAGGGTTGGCTGTGGATTTGATAATTTCAGCCAATTCATATTTTCTGGCATTTCCGACAACCCAAGCGACATTCGGCAGGCTGGATAGTTTATCTGCCTGAGCCTGAGCCTGACAGCCAATCAAGGCAATACGGGACTGTGGATAGGTTCGTGAGATTCGATTCACCAACTGGTTGGTATCCGCATCGCCATTTTCAGTGACAGTACAAGTGTTTATGACCACCACATCTGGGACCGGATTTACACAGTCGGTCTCGATAAAACCGCGACGTTTGAAATCCTGACGGATGGCAGCAGTCTCCGCTTGATTGAGTCGACAGCCGAAAGTGTAAAATGTGACGAGTTGCGCCATGGTATCGAGGGGTAATAATTTTCCAGGTTGAGTGAGTAAAATTCTGTTCGTAATAATCGAGAAAATCGAAATGCCGCCCGCAAATCCAGTTGCATCTGCAGAGAATGCCAATAAATTGGGGTTGGTTCTTTACTTAAATAATAAAGAATGTTATCATAAATCTTAATAATCACTCTGCAATGTTTTTTCCGTCAACTATAACGCAGAAAATCAGAGGATCTGTAGACTGCCCCAATATTTATCTGATTTTATGCGATTATAATCGCGACTTATGTCATAATCAATCCTTGTAATATCCATGAAAAACTTGAGTTATATTTTTTCGCTCGCCATCCTTATCCTGACGACATGCACCGGTTGCAACCTGTATGAAATGCTGAAAAATAATAAGAAGGAAGTCGCACGTCAAATTGACAAGATCAAGGCGGCAGTGAATCGGGAAGATTGGTCTTATATTTATCAATTTCAGGATTCGAATTTCAGATGGCAGTCAAGCGATAATCAGATATTCGAAACAGTCGAGGTAAAGAAAGGCAAAGCCACGGAAAAAGTAGAGTTGGGCAAAATCAACTTTCGTGAATCAATTAATAATCTTCCGAAAAATCGTGTCGCCTTCTATATAAAGGTCGAGGAGGTCAGGAAAATTGCCGATGACCGATATGTCGCACGAGTGAAATCAAGGTTGAAAATTCGCACTGGTGCTGCTGATACCGATAATATTTATTGGGATTCCCAATATACCTGGGTTAAACGTGTAGAGGATTGGTTTCTCATTGAAATCAAGGATTTGAGCATTAAAAAAAGCGCCTTGGGAAATGTCTATGATACCAATCCCACACCACCGCCGCCCCCCACAAAAACGACGGCGGTGAAAACAGTGCCATCGGCCACTAAGACCCCCCAAAACACTACGAAGACCAAGTAAAGGAGATTCACACATTATGGCTTACACTCTACCCGTTCTCCCATATTCCTATGATGCCCTGGAACCGCATATCGATCTCCAAACCATGGAAATCCATCATACCAAACATCATGCCGGATATATGAACAAATTGAATGATGCGGTCAAAAACACCGCGTTTGAAAAAACTCCATTATCGGTATTATTGGGTGATCTCGAATCGATTCCCGAATCGATTCGGACGACCGTGCGCAACAATGGCGGGGGTTATTCTAATCATAAGTTATTTTGGGAAATCCTGAGTCCCAAAAACAGCGGTGAACCGAGCGGTGAATTGGCCAAGGCCATCAATAAATCTTTCGGGAATTTCACGGCCTTCAAGGAAAAATTTACCGCCGCAGCAACCAGTCATTTCGGCAGCGGCTGGGCGTGGTTGGTCGTTAAAGATTCTTCTTATCTGGAGATATACAGTACGGCTAATCAAGATAGCCCTTACATGACAGACGATATTCCGATTCTGGGTTTGGATGTCTGGGAACACGCGTATTATCTCAAATATCAAAATCGGCGTCCGGAATATGTCGCAGCCTTTTGGAAGATCGTAAATTGGGAGCGCGTGGCGGCGAATTTCACCAACGCGAAAAAGGATATGGATATGACCTCTTACTGATCCACTCCAGGCGCTCCTATCCTCCAGCACCAATAAATCTTCGCCATTGGATCAATTGAATCCGGCCAATTGTGCATGATACAAGAACGCGGGACAGGGCTATCCCATTCAATGAATGGCAAGTCCCTGTCTCTCGCTGAATATCCTCACTCACCCTAACCATTCATTAATCTTTTTCCCGCTCCACGGTCAATCAAACACCCGCAACCTTGATTACCAAGTCAATGACGCGGCAGTTTGATACTCTGTGACCCGGGTCTCGAAGAAATTCTTTTCTTTACCCAAATCAATGGTTTCACTCAGCCAGGGAAAGGGGTTACTGCCGTTGTAACATGCGGACAGACCAATACGTTCAAGCCGGCGATCAGCGATGTAATGAACATATTCACGAAACATATTGGCATTTAATCCCAGTACCCCCTGGGGCAGACAATCGACCGCGTATTTGATTTCCAAGTCGACAGCGCGGTCGATCATCTTGTAGACATGCTGCTCGAATTCATAAGTCCATGCCGCTGGATTCTCATGACGAATGGTATTGATCAAGTCAACGCCAAAATTGAGATGGATGGTTTCATCGCGCAGGATGTATTGAAATTGTTCGCCAATGCCGGTCATGAGGTTGCGCCGGTGCAACGACAGTATCATGGCGAAACCGCTGTAGAAAAAAATCCCTTCCATGATGACATAGAAACCAATGAGATTATCAAGAAAGGTCTGGATGCCCTCCAGTGTGTCAGTAGAAAAATCATCCTGCATAATGCCCTCTGTCAATCTCATTTCGAAGGCATCCTTGTCGTCGATGGTATTGACCTCATGATACATGTTGAAAATTTCCCGCTGATCAAGGTTTAATGACTCGACGATATAAACAAAGGTATGAGTATGAACCGCCTCTTCGAAGGCTTGGCGAAGCAGATATTGCCGGGCTTCAGCATTGGTGATGTGTTTGTATATGGCCAGGACAATATTATTGCCCACCAGACTTTCAGCGGTACTGAAAAATCCCAGATTGCGCATGATCAAAAGCCGTTCTCCGGGAGTAAGAATATCCGATTTCCATAATTCGATGTCCTTCTGCATGGATACTTCGCTGGGCAACCAGTTATTGGCACACCCATTCAGATAATGCTCCCATGCCCATTTGTATTTCAAAGGCATTATCTGATTAACATCCACACTGCGACAGTTGATCAGGCGTTTGTTTTCAGGATTGATGCGTTTCATAAGATCATGAGCCTGCAGTTTTTCATTGCTAATCATACAACATGACATAAGTGAGATTCCTTTTTATTTAGCGGTTATTTCGTTAAAATTGGTAAAATGATCATGGCAACAGGAGATAAATCCGCGCGCCCATGCGATATAATTGATCTTCATGACCATTGCCGGAAAATTCCATGGCCATTGCGAGCATTCTTTCGGGTCTGCCCCGAACGCCTTGCTCACGTGATTGATCCAGATTATTTACTGACAAGATTCACATTCAGGGTCGAGCAGACTACACGCGGTGGCGCCATTGCCATTGCCATTGCTCTTGGCTAATTCAAGGTCTCGGCGTACCAAAATTGCACTGGAAACGGATTTGCTCTTCATCCATTTGGGCTGAATCCCGCGGCGATTGACATCGAGGGTAGATTTCTCAATCTGTGTTGCCGCCAGGGTACGCAAATAATATGTCGTTTTCAATCCTTTTTTCCACGCCAGCATATACATTTCGCTCAATTGCCGGCCATTGGCTTCGGCAAGATATAAATTCAGCGACTGCCCCATATCGATCCATTTTTGCCGCCGACTGGCGCATTCAATCAACCATTTCGGCTCGATTTCAAAGGCGGTCAGATATTTTTTCTTCAGAGAATCAGGAATGTATTCCAATTCCTGAATCGAGCCATCGAAATATTTCAGGTCATCGAGGGTTTCCTTATTCCAGAGATTTAATTGCTTGAGGTCATGAACCAGATAGGTGTTGGCGACCGTAAATTCTCCGGACAGGTTTGACTTTACGAATAAATTCTTATATGCGGGTTCAATCGATTGGGAAACCCCGACAATATTGGAGATCGTCGCGGTCGGCGCGATCGCCATGGTATTACTATTCCGCATTCCGTGTTGTGTGATCAAATCCCGCGGTTTATTCCAATCCATTCGGGACTGACGATCAATTTCAATATCGCCTTTGCGTTCCTGACGCAATAATTCAAGAGTATCGACGGGCAACAACCCCTTGCTCCATTTCGACCCCTGATAACTGCTGTAGGTCCCGCGTTCGCGCGCAAGCTCTGCGGATGCCATGATCGCATGATACGAAATCATTTCCATGCTGCGATCAGCAAACTCAACCGCCTCGGCGCTGGCATAACTGATGTCCAGCTTATAGAGCGCGTCTTGAAACCCCATGATTCCCAGACCAATAGGGCGGTGTTTGAGATTGGCAGTGCGCGCTTCCGGCGTCGGATAAAAATTGATGTCGATGACATTGTCCAGCATCCGCACGGCGGTGCGGACGGTTTTTGCCAGCAGCTTTTCGTTTAACCGGCCATCCGTGATGTGAGAGACCAGATTAATCGACCCAAGGTTGCAGACGGCAATTTCTTCCCGTGAGGTGTTAAGGAGAATTTCCGTGCATAAATTTGAACAATGGACAACGCCGGCATGGTCTTGGGGAGAACGAATGTTGGATGGATCCTTGAAGGTTATCCACGGATGCCCGGTTTCGAACAGCATGGAGAGCATTTTCCGCCACAGTTGCACGGCCTGAAGACGTCGGTAACGTGTGATCACGCCGCGATCGGCCATGGCTTCGTATTCAAGGTATCGCTTTTCAAATGCAGTGCCATAAAGATCATGAAGATCGGGGGTTTCATCGGGACTGAACAACGTCCAATTGCCATCTGCGTTCACCCGTTTCATAAAGAGATCGGGTATCCAGTTGGCAGTATTCATATCGTGGGTGCGGCGGCGTTCATCGCCGGTGTTTTTTCGCAGTTCGAGAAAATCCTCGATATCGAGATGCCAGGTTTCGAGATACGCACACATGGCGCCTTTGCGCTTGCCTCCCTGGTTGACCGCTACGGCGGTATCGTTTGCCACTTTCAAGAATGGAATTACTCCCTGGCTTGAGCCATTAGTACCCTTGATATGAGCGCCGGTGGCGCGAATATTGGACCAATCGTTCCCTAATCCGCCCGCCCATTTGGAGAGCTTGGCGTCATCGGAAATAACCTTGAAAATATGCTCCAAATCATCCATTACAGTGGATAAATAGCATGAACTCAGCTGCGGGTGCAGGGTGCCGGAATTGAATAGAGTTGGAGTTGAAGAAGTAAAATAAAATGAAGACAGCACATTATAAAATTCTATGGCGCGTTCATTCTTGTCTTCGCTTTCATTGAGCGCCAATCCCATGGCAACCCGCATCCAGAAATATTGCGGTGTTTCGATGCGCTTGCCGTTCACATGCAACAAGTAACGATCATACAGCGTCTGCACTCCCATATAGGAGAATTTTAAATCATTTTCCAGTTGTATGGCATTGGCCAGGCGCTCCAAATCGAATCCCAATAATGCCGGGGTCAAGCGCTCGTTTTTTATCCCGACGTCGACATATTCTTTAAAATAAAGTCGATGCGCCTGCTCAATCTCGACCTGCTCATAACTTTTGCCCAGCGCTTCCTTGTATATCCTCTTCAACAGCAGGCGTGCGGTGACAAAATTGTACGCCGGTTCCTTTTCGATCAGGGTTTTGGCGGCCAGTATGGTGGCTTTGTTGATTTCATCGGGAGTAATGCCGTCATACAATGTCCGGAAGACTTCTTCACAAATAGTATTGGGCGAACAATACTCATCGAGAAGGCGACAGCAATGCTTCATTTCATTGTAAATTCGTTCTGGTTGAAATAATTCCCAGGCGCCATTGGTGGGATTGATGACATGAATGGAGAGCGCATTGTCATCCTTCTGCTCGGTTTCTTCGGTATCGCGCAACAGGCGCGCCTTTCGGTGTTCTTCCCGATACACGATATAACGGCGAGCAATCGAGAAATAGCCATATTTCATGAGTTGGGTTTCAACTTCGTCCTGGATGCCCTCGACTTGAAGTTCTTCGCCATGGACCACTTTAGCCAAAACATTTTCGACCACAGCGTCGGCGATCATTCGAATCCGAGTCTGGTAATCGCTCATGATTGGTTGTGCCGTATCCAGCCCTAATTCTGCTTTGAAAGCTTTCTCGATTGCCGTCGCAATTCGTGATTCATCAAAATCGACTAATTCGCGATTGCGCTTTTTGACTTGAAATTTCCGATGTTGCAGAGGGTCAAGTCCCTCCAGGTTTAATTGTAAATCAGTTACGGTTTGTGTTTCTGTCATTTTTAAATCTCCCCAATATTAATAAACACCACATGAACGACGCGAATCATTTATTTTTTGATGGCTTTCAGCGCTCATTATCGGCTACAAAAATGGTTAACTTCTTTCAGGAATTACGGTTATAAATATTACTATGTGTTATACCTGTCTCCACTACATATAGTAGGCTTTGCTTTGTAATGGTAGTACATATTGTGGTAGAGTTGTAATCACAAAAAAAAAAATTTTAAAATAATTTTTAAAATTATCCCAATCCTTGTCGACATGAATCGTCATGTTCCCGTGCCACTCTCCCCATCTCCTGAATGCAGAGAAGGGAAGATTAGTTTTTTTTATGGTATATGCTGAAAGATAATCTGCGGCGATTGATAAAAGTGATCAGGACATCAAGCCGCAAAACAAGGAGCGCGGGGATCTGCCATCGGTGTCGGATTGGAACAGGGTTGCGGGTGGATTTACTCCCCCCACCTCAATAGCGGAATCGTTTGGCCGCTTTTTTCAGTCGAATTTTGATCATTTCATGGCAGGAAGGACAGGACGCGGCACTCACCCCCCGATGGGCTAAAAATATCAGATGACATTTGGAGCACCGACACAAGGATTCTTGAGAGAGATTCCATTCCCGATTTACTTCTCGCCAGCTTTTCCGCCCCCAGAACAGAAGCAATAATATTAACAAGGTGAGATTGAAGATGATGAAAAATTGTTCAAAACCAATTCGGAACATCGAAGGGTTTCTCCTTTTGCATTGTTTTCTGTTCATTAATTCCTGGAACCAAGCGCCAATGTCCTAGAATCAGCCCATGATCCGGAATCAACATAGCATTATTATCCTCTCCTTCGGCTGGAGAAAGAAAATGGATGCGGGAAAAATATTGTTGCAGATGAAGCAAGCCAATTTGATCCAATTCGGGGGCTCCGCAAGAAGTGACAATCTTGATCCGGGTCAACTTCTGATGCTGTTCTGCAAGAAATATACTCGGACCAGTCGTGACAATTTGGTCCCCCAATCTGGATAGGGCGTCATTGGGAATGATCGGTATCCGGGGCATGATTTCGCCGCGATGATTTGACCAGTACATGGTGGCGTTTAGGGTTGGGTATTTTGGGGTGGCATCTTGATTAATCTGAAGTTGAGAATTTTGAAAGTTATTTATCGCAGCCAATACGTCATTGATTGGTGTGGTTAAAGTTATTGGCGGGAACAGAGAATGCTGGATTTCCGCGATGGTAAATTCATAATCGGGAAACGGTTCTACCGGTCTTTCGAACTCGAATGAACGGATGCGGCTGAAACCATGGTGGGGATTGGGGAGTGAAAGCACGGTAGGATCAAGCAACTCCAGCGAAGCGATCAGATTCTTCTGCCAGTCATTTGCCTGTGACTTATCGATCGATAAAAAAATAACATCCGCCAGGTGTGAGGGTTGATTGTGGGCATTCAATGATGGGGTATAATCGAATAGGACAATAAACCCCCCATAAAAGAGAGTGGCGCCAATAAATGCAAATAATGATTGTCGCTTATTCCACATGATTTATTCAGGTTGCATCTGATTTGGTAACCAAAAATACATTTAAACTAAACTTGCGGGCGATGGCAGTGATTTTAACAATATCGTCGTAGAGTACGTCTCGATCCGCTTTGATGATGATCAGCAGCGATCGTTCAGAATCGCTGGTCGTCGGTATTTGTACGGGTTGATTTTCCTGACTGTAAGTGGCATTAGCCAGTGCTTTTTCCAATTGTTGCAGATTTTCGAGACGTTGATCATTAAAAAAAAGTAACTTTTCCTTGGTCAGAGTAATTACCAATTTATAAGGAACACTTTTATATTCCTGCTTGATTTCAGGCAAATTGACCGTGATGCCAGTCTGAAATACCAATGTGCTGCCGATGATAAAAAAAATCAGCAATAAAAAAAACACATTGACGATGGGGACAATGACAAGGAAAGAATTATTTAAAAACGGAAGCCTCTGTTCTCCGATTGTCGTTTGAAACCTAAATTTTTTTATCTTGCAAGCCATTGATTTCGGATTTCACAGGTTGGATTGACACTTTGTTGGTTTCAAAAAATGCGAGCAGTTCGGAAGCCGCTTTTTCCATATCAATAATAATCATGTCGATCCGGCTGATGAACGCGTTGTAAAAGCCGTGGGCGATTATCGCGATCGACAAACCGGCTGCCGTTGAAAAAAGCGCTTTTCTCACTCCTCCTGCCAGGGTTTTAGTGTCGACAAAGTTGCCGAGATGTTCCATAGCCTCAAAGATGCCGATCATACCATTGACAGTTCCCAATAACCCCAGCATGGTCGCCAGATAAGCAATGGTTGACAAAATTTTGAGGTGCCGTTCAAGGCGCGGGATTTCGACGAGACAGGTTTCGGCAATGCCTTGGTGCATGGCTTTTTCCCCTTTTTCATTGTGCAATATGATGGCGCGTAGAACCTGAGCCACAGGACCGGGGGTATCGTCACAGATGGTGATGGCTTCAATGGCATTGTTGCGTTTAAGCACATTGATCAATCCCCGAATGAATTCAGGAACGTTGATCTGGATACGATGGTAATAGAGGAGTCGTTCGATAATGATATAGATTGCGACAAATCCAAGGATGAAAATGGAAACTGTCAATACCCCGCCTTTGGTAAGAATCTGATAGAAAACTGACATGAAATTTCCTTTTTGGTTAGTCGGAATCCCGATTGCCGTCCGCATTTCCGAATTCACATTGATTGCGATTATACCCAACTCGATTCTTCAGGGACAATCTCATCACGTGGCGCGCTCGCCAAATATGGCCGTCCCGATTCGAACACAGGTAGCACCTTCCCGAATCGCAATACCATAGTCCCCAGACATGCCCATGGATAACTCAGGCAACAAAATTCTATGTTTCTTCTCTAACCGGTCACGATAATCCTTTAATTTTCTGTACCAGTGTCGTAACTCGTCATCAGTGGCAATGAACGGCGGGATGGTCATCAATCCGCAACAATTTATGTTCGGCATCCCCAACGCGACGAGCAATAATTCTTCAAGACACGATAACGAGACCCCGAATTTGGTTGATTCTCCCGTGATATTGACTTGTAATAATACCTCCTGCCGCAGCTTCATGACCGCGGCGCATTCATTGATTTTCCTGAGCAACGAAGCGCTGTCTGCCGAGTGGATGATTCTGGATGTTTTGACTGCTGTTTTGACCTTGTTGGATTGTAAATGCCCAATCATATGCCATTCAATATCCGCTGGCAGCAGTGATGCCTTGGCGACAATTTCCTGAACCCGGTTTTCGCCAAATCGTCGTTGCCCCCACTCATACGCCTGTTGAATTAATTGCGGTGGAACGGTTTTGGTCACCGCAATCAATTTTACCGCATCTGCGGGACGGTGCGCATCATTAATTGCTGCTTGTATGGTGTGCTGAATTGCGTTAAGGTTGTCGTGGATACAGGACATGAGAAATGATTATTTTTTCAAAATTATATTAGGTTAGGGAAAAATGAATACAACTCCACCCCATAATTTTCGCTCCTCCGATCGCCGCTGGGCTTATTCGGGGCGACGAAGCAAAGGCGCTAATGACTATATATTCGAGCAGGTGCTTGCTGACTGGCTTGGCCCTGAACACGCTCATTTGGAAGCTGAAACCAAACAACCGCCACCCCAGGCCATCAGCGCCTTGCTGAGCCCGTTATTGAACTCGCTGGATCATGATGACAACTATTTGTTGCGGCAAATAAACGATCATTGGCAGGAGCTGGTGATGGATGAAATCTTTCGTCACGCGACACCACGGAAAATTATCGGCAATACCCTCTATTTGGAAACCACCAATGCCTCCTGGCGCTTCCATATCGAACGCCTCTATAAATCGGAAATTACCGCATTGATTCATCGTTTCAGTGATCGGCGGATTACCGAGGTGCGCTTTGTCGCTGGCGGAAAGACTCATCGTTAACCGTTTCACTGCTTAAGGCGGGTTTCCTGTTCGTGGTCGCGATCAAAGGATATTTGCCGCCAGCGCTGCCAGGGTACTCCGCTCACCTTTAACCAAGGTGATATGAGCGGAGATGACTTCCGGGTGAAATCGTTCCACAAGATAAGTAAATCCATTGGAATACGCATCCATATAGGGATTGTCAATTTGTTCAGGATCACCCGTGAGGACGACCTTGGAATCATACCCAATTCGGGTGATGATGGTTTTGACTTCATGAGGGGTTAAATTCTGGGCTTCGTCAATGATAAAATATTGGCGCGAGATACTGCGGCCGCGAATATAGGTCAATGGTTCGATCCCAATCTCATCAGCGGTCAGGATATCGCGGGGAAGAAACCGGGTCTTATTCCTCCGATCTTGATCGCGAATCATATCCAGTGCATCGTATACCGGTTGCATCCAAGGGCGCATTTTTTCTTCAACATCACCAGGGATATAGCCGATGTCTCTGCCCATGGGCAAGGTTGGCCGGGCAATCAAAAGCTTGATGTATTTGTCTTCCACCAAAACCTTGAATAAACCGGCTGCCACTGCCAATAAGGTTTTACCCGTACCGGCTTTGCCCATCAGGGTTACCAGTTTGATGTCGTCATTTAGCAGGGCATCCATGGCGCAAATCTGGGCGGTATTTAATGGTCGAATTCCCAAGACTCCCTCGGTCTGGTTTTTTACTGGCGTCAGGGTACAGCCCGCTTCATCGGTTATCCTCCCCAACTGCTCGGGGCTTTGTCCGCTGTTATCCTTTAGTATGACATAACTGTTGGGATAAAAAGTATTTTCTGCAAAATGATAAATCCGTTCCTGGTGAAATTTTTCAAGGACTTCAGGTGCAACTTCCATTTCGTAATAACCGCTGTGAAATTGCAGAGTTTGAGGCTGGACATCTTCATAATCCTGAGCCGTGATCCCCAGGGCTTCTGCTTTGATTCGCAAATTGATGTTTTTGCTGACAATGGTTGTGACTGCATCTGTTTCATTGGCAGCGAGGTAGAGCGCGACATTAAGCATGCGATTATCCACAGTATTGCGTAAACATAATCCCCTTTTCCGGATGGTATCGGGTACTTCTTCCACATAGATCCGCAGGATTCCGCCATTTTCCAAGGAGACGCCGGGCCCAAGCTGTCCGCGCTTGGCCAGTTGATCTAACGCCGCGGTAACCGTGCGAGAATTATGTCCAAGCTCTGAAATTTCGCGCTTGAAGGAATCCAGTTCTTCGAGCACTTCGATGGGAATAATAACGGTTTGATTGGGAAAGTGATACAGTGAATGGGGATCATGCAACAAGACATTGGTGTCAAGAAGATAATTTTTTCTCATCATGATCATCGACCGACTGAATTTGAGGTTTTATATGTTTTTCATAACAATGGGGACAAATGCCATGACTGAATTTCAACGAACTATGTTTGGAAATATAATTTTCGACCTGCTCCCAGTAATTTTGATCGGTGCGAATATTTTTGCAATAAGCGCATATGGGAAGGATGCCTCGCAACTGTTTAACTTCGTTAAACGATTGCGTTAATTTCTCATTGAGGGCGTGCAAATCGCGATTGAGTTGTTGGATTTCACGCAATCGCTGATCCAAATTCCGATTGATACGGGTCAATTCCGCCGACTTCAATTTTATTTCATGGGATTTATTATATGATTCGACAAAGAATAATACCTTGGCGCGCAATATTTCCGGGATAATGGGTTTAAGCAAATAATCACAGGCACCCACCTCATACCCATGAAGTTGATCATGAGTGTCATAATGATGGGCGGTAAATATCAGAATTGGAGTTCGATCGGATTTTTCCCATTCACGAATGGCCGCGGCGGTTTCATATCCATTGATTCCCGGCAATTGAATATCAAGCAGGATAACGGCAAAATCATGGGACTGGCTTTGCTGCAAAGCATCTTCGCCTGTACTGGATTCCCAGATATCTATTTTCATCGACTCCAACATCGATTTGATCATATATCGGTTTTGGGTGATGTCATCGACAATCAATATTTTGGGGAGAATTCCGGTGGACATGCTGAGGAGATTTAATACTCAGATAAATGTGAATATTTAGTTTGATGATGAATGATGAACTTTGTTACATTTCCCAGAAAATTTTTGGCCTTTTTAGTCAATGCTCTCCAGGTTGTTTCAGCGTGACAACCGGGATGAAGTCTCTTCCGTAATCGGTAATATTATGGTGATAATCAGAAAGACAATCAGATCAGTGACATATCAATTCATTCTCAATCACTTATCGGGCTTTTATTGCGTTTATGGAATCTGCCAAGACCGGAATTTGATTGAATCGCAATCGCCAGACTTGATAAGTTCTTCATGCGGGTTAATCGGTGCGTTAGGTCGGTTTTAGAACCCCCAGAATCGCAGCCAGTGCTCCCAGTAAAATGGCAATCAACCAGATCCAGATTCCGGACCCTGAGCGCCGCTTTGCAAAAATGGGCAACATTCCTAGTGAAACCCAAATAACTAATTTGATCATGATCCATCCGGGAAACCCCAGCTTGAGTTTGGCAATTAATCCAAAGCCCGCGATTAAAGTCAGCAACATCCCAATCCCATGTGAAATCCCATTGAGTTTGCGCAGTTGGGGATTGGCAGAATCGGTGATTTTATATATGATTGCTCCTCCGAGAGAGAGAAATACGATCATAATCCCAATAAGATGGATAATTTTATAT
Organism: uncultured Lentisphaerales bacterium; assembly: GCA_964615975.1. Classification (GTDB taxonomy): domain Bacteria; phylum Verrucomicrobiota; class Lentisphaeria; order JABSQK01; family JAJFLO01; genus CAZTTH01. The sequence goes on from CAZTTH010000009.1 coordinate 85,721, forward strand.
GTCGAAGAACTCATGAATGGCGCCTCATTTAGATAATGGTTATGGGGAAAATCCTGTTAATGACGAAAATGATCGCTCAGAATGCCTGCGTTGTGACATTTTCACCACCAAACAATCGGATTATTTTTTAATAATGACAATATAGCAATGATGATAGGTTGCGAATATCTCTCCAGTTTGGGAATCGCTGTAGTGTTCATGGTATTGTTGTTCCCATTCGTGTAATAAACTTTTACCCAATATCACCGCTTTTCGCTGATAGGCGTTGGTGGCGCCGGTATGCCTTATGGTCTTTAAGAAATCCCTAAAACTGGGATATCGCATCAATTGTAGTTCTTCGCGGAAGGTTGTTTCTCCCTTTTCTTGATCAGATTCACGTGCCAGCGCTACCCATTCGGAAGGAGCGGTAAATTGATGTACCCGGGATACTGGCGCAAGTTGTAATCGGGTTTCAGCGCATCGCAATGATTCCCGCAGTTCAATGAAAGTCTTAGGCCCAAAAGTCGACAGGGATAATATGCCACGCGGCGCCAAATATTTTTTTACCATATCCCTGATCGTTAATATCGGGGTATTAAACCATTGAACTGTGGCATTGGAAATAATCAAATTATAGGGAACCGGTGCGGGGAGTTTTCCTGCCAAATCCTCCGCATCTGCAACGATATAGCGAAGGGATGAGTTTTCACCTTTTCGCTGGCGCGCATAATCAATTGCTCGTGGTGCAATATCCACCGCGTCGATGTGTGCCCTGGGATAAATCTGTGCCAATAGGCGTGTCAACCTCCCCGTGCCACACCCAACTTCGAGGACCCTGTCTGGCGCTGAATCATGCGGTAATTTTTCACGGATAAGGTGTAACAAATTATTTGCCATTGTTGACTGTACCGGGGTGAATGCATCATACTTTTCCACGTGAAGATCAAAATGTAATTTAACCAATTTTTTGTCGATCAATTCCTGAGGCATGGATAGTCACTTATCGGATTGGAAATGGGAGGAGGTTAGGTGGAAATCTTGTGCTGGATAAAATTTTTTATCAATTGACTCGCTTGTCCGGGATCACCATAACAGAATGCATGCCCTCCACAAGGATAAATCTGAAAATACTGTCGGGTTGAAGGTGCGCCAAAGGTTCGATAATCCAGTAATCGCTGCACCGGACATACGATATCCTGTTGAGTGTGAACCCACAGGACTGGGCAGTTAATCTGGCCCGCGATTTCGGTCAAATCTGAATCGCGGAGAAAATCCAAACCGGATTGCAATCCAGCGATGGTGAAATCCATATTTTCGATAACCTGTCCAGAAAAAATATCGGCGATAAATCGCTCTTCCAATCCCTGGTTTTTTTCCTCCGGGGAAAAAAGTTGTCCGATAAAACCTGACAATACACTTGCGGGTGCGGTCTGAAGGTTTCTCCGCATCCGGTTCAGAATTCGTGGCGACCACCCTAATGCGGGGTTGTCATCACAGAAACGGACGGTCGAATTAAACAAGATGATACCGGATATACATTGTGGAAATTGATGGGCTAATGTTAGCGCGATCATCCCCCCCAGTGACCAACCTATCAGCAACGCTTTGCCAGTCTGAATCAAAAGGTCTGCAGCGCAGCCGATAAAATCATCCGGTGAGCGCACCTCCGCAAAGGAAGGGTAATGATGTTCAGACTCAAGGAATTGTGAGCTGATCGGATGCCAGATTCGGGGGTTGCCTGCCCACCCGTGGAACCATATGATCGACATGAATTACTTCCCCGATCCATTCGCATTCAGTGATTGTCGGATCGCCAATTCCAATACATCCGGGGTAAATGGTTTGTATACTATTTGTGCTGCTTCCAATTGCGGATTATCGACCGGCAGCATATCATCCGTATACCCCGACATGAAGAGGATATTAATATGAGGGTATAAAAATTTCATCTGCTCTGCCAATTCCACGCCATTCATACCCGGCATAATGATATCCGATAATAACAAGTGAATCGGAGCAGGCGAATTTTTCGCCAACCTTAATGCTTCATCCGCGTTTGATGCCGCGATTATTTTATAGCCAAATTCATGGAGTGTATCACAGACATAGTGGAGGACAACGTCCTCGTCTTCAACGACCAGAATGGTATTGGTGTCAGTATTGACATCGGTTGCCGTGATATTTACCGGCAATTCAGAAATCTGATTCTCGTCTGCTAATGGAAAATGGATAACCGCGACAGTGCCTGTGCCTAGCTCGCTTTGGATCTCGATTTTGCCGTTGGATTGCATGATGATCCCATAAACCACCGACATCCCCAAACCCGTTCCCTTCCCCGGTACCTTGGTGGTAAAGAATGGTTCAAAGATTCGCCGGCGGGTTGCCTCATTCATCCCTTGTCCATTATCGTGAACGCTAAGACGAATGGCAGGAATCATTCGCCCTGAGACACCAAGCTCATGATCTAGCCAGGACGGGGTTTGAATGGAATCAGTCTTGATGGTCAGAACTCCGCCATTGGGCATGGCATCGCGGGCATTCACGACTAGATTCATGATGATCTGTTCAATTTGCGATACATCAGCCATGATGCGATCCGGAGACGCAGTCAGCGCTGCCTGAAGTTGAATATGTTCGCCAATCAGTCGTTTAAGCATATTCACGAGATTAGAGATTATTTGGTTAAGATTGACAACAGTTGTTTTAATAACTTGTCGGCGGCTGAAAAATAACAGTTGTTTAGTGAGCGCGGCAGCGCGTTGACCGGCACGGAAAATTTCTTTTATCTTATTGCCACGGGAATCTGAAGCATCAAACTTATCCTGCAACATGCTCGAGTACCCATTGATGACAACCAGGAGATTGTTGAAATCATGGGCAATGCCACCTGCCAGTCGCCCGATTGCTTCCATTTTTTGCGCCTGCCGGAGTTTTTCTTCCAATTCCATGCGATCGGTGATATCCCGCATAAAACAATAATAGCCGATGGCAATGCCCTGATCGTCGCAGCGCTTGACCATGATGACATGTTTATGAAATTCCCGGCTATCCCGATGAATTCCCTTGGCCTCGAATTCCGCTTGTCCATGGGACATCATTTGGCGATAGGCATTTTGCGCGACCGGGATATCTTCAGGATTCAGATAGGCGTGCCAATGCCTGCCGATCATATCCTCAGGATTATTCCCCAGAAAATGAGCATACGCTGGATTGACAGATTCATACACTCCATCTAAATCCAGAGTTGCGATTCCGGGCATGGCATTTGCCAATGCCAGGTTAATTTCACGGTGGTAGGTTTCTGCATGGAGGCGCTCGATTTCAGTGCCGATCCAACGAGACATTAATTGGATAAAATCTTCTTCCGCGTTGCTGAAACAATCCTGGCGCGGTTGATCACCCATAAAACATATCGTTCCATAAGTTTTATTATTAACTAAAATCGGTGCGCCAATGTAGCAGGCAAGATTCAGGGTAACAAAACCAGGATGATCTTTCCAGTCCGAAGTCTGTGCATTATGAATACAGAACGGTTTTATCGTCTTAAAGGGAATCTGACACACGGAATTACAAAAAGGCACCAACTGACCCCGGCGAATAAAGGCATTTTCCGGATAGACCTGGACAATCTTCAGGTTTTCACCAGTGAATTGGGTGACAACCCCCAACGGGATTTGAAAACGCTCACATCCAAGTTTTAAAAATTTCAATAATTGCCCGGATAAATTCAATCCCGGAGTCGAGATAATCTCATATAAAGTTCGAATACTGCGTTCACTGAGTTGTTGCAATGATTCCGTTTGCTTGCGTGCGGTTACATCGCGAAAAATGAAAATATGGCCATTGCATTGGTTTTGGCTGATAACCGGGAGGTAATCGACTTCAATGGTGCGGTTGTCGATCAGCGCGAATTCCGCACATTTAACCGGAATATTCGCGACAATGAACTTTTCCAATTCCTCAGCGATTTTTTTATCGGATGCAACCTGCGTGTTGCAGCGCGAAAAGACCGCGCTGCTATTCATCCCGGGCGCAATATCGTCGGTTGTGAAATTGAATAACGCGGTAAACAATTCATTACAAAAAACGATCTGGCGATTATCATTCTCATAGACGACGCCAAAAGGCAGTCGGCGGACCAGCGAATTCAGCATGTCAAGGGATGATTGTAATTCATTCCGGGCTTGCCGCCGCTCCTCCTCTCTTCCGATGGCAGTAGCAATGATTCCCATAATATGTTCATCGGCGCTGGAGGGTTGATTGTCGCTTTGGTATACGGCGCATAATGAACCCACATTCCGGCCATGTGATTTTACAACCCGGCCAATATACGTTTGCAATGCGTAGGCTTTGACATTGGGATCGGAGTGAGCGTAAACGGATTTCTGTAAATCACGAGCAATAAAAAGCTCATCAAGATTGGTTTTAATCACATCAAAACAGATGTGGCCTTCAGGATAATCGATGGGATTAAAGCCGGCTGGAGTCCGCCATTGACCGATGGAGCAAAGCAAGCCACCATTAATATGACTGTAGAGCGCACAGGTGGCATGCATCAATTCACCGCATAGCATGGTCAGGAGATTGATGTTGCGATCGGGGTCGGCATCCAGAGTGAGCAGACAGTCATATAACTTCTCGAGCCGTGTATCGTTGGTCATTAAATCTGAGTTTTTCTGGATATTTTCCATAGTCATCAATCCCGGTGATGGCAGACTTATAATCGGTTATATGATTTTTCTTGCAATTGCAATAAAAATACTCTGATCAACGGTTTAGTATTCACCTAAGTTAATCAATGTCGGTTGATTTTCAATTGTTTTGTAAAGAATTGATCAATCGAACACCGAATCGATTTTACCATATTTAAGTTGCACGCATTCTTCAGTTTACCATGAATAATCATCGCCGACCTGAATCATTATGAAAGAAGAACAAATATCTGAGCCTTGGATCGATTTAGCCGAATTATTGGAGCACGGCACCAATCTTGACGTTGAAAAATTTCTCGATGAATTGGGAAAGTCAGAGAGAATTCTGGTCATGTCGCGATTGGACGATGAACATCGCACTCAAATCTTGACCCGGATCAATCCGGAACTGGCAGCCGAGTTAATGGAAGACTTGGACGATGGACAAGCTGCCGATATCATCGAAGAACTTACCGCGCCGCAGGCTGCCGCGATCATTGATGAAATGTCCAGCGATGGACAGGCCGACGTGCTCGGTCAGATGGAAGATGAAAAAGCTGAGGCCATACTCCAGGAAATGGATCCGGAAGAAGCTGAAGACGCGCGTCTGATCCTGGAATTTCCCGCTGATTCAGCCGGTGGCATGATGATCACCGAATACCTGGCTTATCCGGAATATTTCAAAACCATCGATGTAATCAATGATCTAAAACAGTTTGGAGACAAGTATAATGATTATGAAGTGCAGTATACCTATATCATCGATGAACATGGGAAATTGACCGGGGTGTTGCCGATCCGCAATCTCTTGTTATCCGGATATGAAGAATCAATATGCGCGCTGATGATACCCACCCCCATCAGTGTCACCGCCGACACTCATCTCGATGAGATCAAGGAAATTTTTGAAGAAAACAATTTTATCGCCGTTCCGGTTACCGACAATTCGCGGGAATTAATCGGCATAGTGATGAGAAGAGATGTCCTTGAAGCGCTCGATGCGCGTGACAACCGAGTATTCCTGAATTTTACCGGTATTGTTGGAGGGGAAGAATCGCGTAGTATGCCATTGTTGCAGCGCTCCTTTCGCCGTCTTTCATGGTTGTCGGTCAATATTTGTTTGAATTTTGTCTCAGCAAGCGTGATCGCGTTCAATCAGGACACCCTCGCCGCTGCCATCACCCTGGCGGTATTTCTCCCCATTATTTCCGATCTCAGCGGCAGTACCGGAAATCAGGCGGTTGCCGTCAGCATCAGAGAGCTGAGCCTGGGAATGCTCAAACCACACGAAATCATGCGGGTTTTGGCTAAAGAGGCTGGGGTCGGCTTGATCAATGGCATCATATTGGGCACCATTATCGGCATTGTTGCGCTGATTTGGAAAGGAAATATCTTTTTGGGATTGGTGGTGGGTGGATCACTGGCAATCAACTCGATATTGGCAGTATGCCTGGGAGGATCGATTCCTTTGATTTTACGTTCAATGAAAATCGATCCCGCTCTGGCGTCATCTCCACTTTTGACCACTTTTACCGACACCTGTGGATTCTTTTTGGTACTCCAGCTGGCCGCGACCGTATTATCCAAGCTTTAATCATTTGGGAAAACCAGCGAGGAAGCAAAATTCTGACAACCATGATCCGCTGTCAATGATTGTCATTTAAGGGTTTTGACTTTAGTTAATAGTTATGTATTGTTTAGCGCTAATTCTCCTTTCCTGTTTGCTTCGCAGCCCATAAGTGAAATACCAGAGTGGCGGAATTGGCAGACGCGCTACGTTCAGGTCGTAGTGCCGCAAGGCGTGAGGGTTCGAGTCCCTCCTCTGGTACCATAACAACTTTAAGCAGAAAAGCTGATTCTCTCTCTTGCTAGAGAATATAGATCAATGCAGGCAGCAAAATAATCTGGCAAGTTACTGATTGATCTGACCCCCATCAGTTATCCCTGCCCCAATTTCCGGACACTTCTGAATTGCGGTTACACCCATCATATACTACTTAAAATTTGGTCCCGGTCTGCTGGTGTGAGATAATCCAGGCGATTAAATTCATAGCGCGCCAACTTTTTTATTGCAGTGCCAGAGCCCACCGCATAGCCAATCATTTGTCCGAAACCATCAAGGCACAAACCCAATAATAGCGCCGGCAATACCCGTGCCCACAACATTTTCCCTCGTCCCGGCTGAGATAAGACCAGTACTATGCGTCAGAGACGGACAAACGGGATAAGTGGCGATCCCCAAAAATAGAGCAGCCGCGCGCTCATCGACATCACCTTGATACGCGAGCCCGCAAAGATCCGTCCACAATAAAATTGCACCCACATCCAGATGATCAGGGAGGAGAAATTGACATGCAAGGTTATCGCGGCTGGTTCGAGATATAATTCATGTCCCTGCTTGCGCAAATCCCAATGCAGCACGGTTTCAGCTTCTAACATCGCTTCGAGCCGATCGCCATATTCCAGCAGAATGGCGCGTTTGTAACTGCTGTTATGGCCGGGGAGAAATTCGACCGTTCCCCCTGGAGTTGGGTCAATCCATGGACCATATCCAATCAGGAAGTCGGCCCAGCTTATAATCGTCATCGGATTGGCATTGCGGACGACGGGCCCCACTGCCGCATAGGGGAGACGATGAGTTTTGATCAAAGCTTCAGCCCAATCTGGTAAGGGAAAGCAATGATCTTCGGCCAGCGCCACTATGGCTGCGGTGGCATGACGTATGCCAATGGCATTAGCATTTGACCGGGAAGTAATTTCCCCGCATTCGACAATGATTAGGTTGTTAAATCCTTTTACACTGGCAGAGGGGAGATCAAGCCGCGCTTTGGATGGGGCGACAATTACAAGTTCCATCTTATGCAATACGGTTTGCTGGCATAAATATCCAATGGTTCTCAGTATGCTTTTCGCGTTATCCGCGGTCGCAAGTATAACTGAAATTTGAGGAGTGATCGAGGTCTTCATACGGCTCTTTGTCCTTATTCATCGCGCGTTAACCTGACAGGTTTTCCGGTCGCTGCCGATGCGTTCGCGGCAACGACTATCTGCACCGCGGTCCTGCCATCTTCAAGGGTACTTTTTACCGGATGGCCGGTGCGGATGGCATTAAGGAAATGCCGCCATTCCCGCTGATATGAAAGCGGATAATCGCCTCCTTGTTTCATCATACGAATGCCGAGTGGTAACTGCTTTAACCCGAGGGCGAACTGATTCAGTCGTGACCTTACGCCTCCTTCAATGCTGGAGATCGGATAAAAATCCAAGCCATCAAAACGAAACAGGGAAATTCGCAGCCGCCCATTTTGTCCATAAATCTCAATCTCGTTCTTGGCACTGGTGTGATCGCCAAAAAGCCCCGAGA
>CAZTTH010000009.1:93854-100529 GCA_964615975.1 uncultured Lentisphaerales bacterium
CCATAAATCTCAATCTCGTTCTTGGCACTGGTGTGATCGCCAAAAAGCCCCGAGATGATTACACCATTCTGCATCCGCGCTGAAATCGACACGGATTCATCGGGTTTTCGTTCTGAGTTGCTGAAGGCAAATATTTCTTCCACTTCGCTATCTAATAAATGCCGCCACCCATCGAAATGATGCACGGCGAGATCAAACATTGTTCCTCCTCCCTGTTCACGCTGAATTCTCCATAATGGCAACCCGGGATCAAATCCGATGGCACTTGTCCAGGTGCTATTTACCGCAGTGATAACTCCCAAAACGCCCTGATGGATCATTTTTTTCGCGTCCTCAATCAGCCGGTGGTAGCGCAAATTAAACCCAACCATAATTTTTCTTTCGGATGATCTGGCGGCGGCGATCAGTCGATCACAATCGGCCACACACAAGGCCAGAGGTTTTTCAACCAACAGGTGCTTGCCAGCCGCTAACACATCAAGAGCCATGGCGATATGAAATTGCGCCGGCGTCAACACCGCGATCACATCGAGAGAGGAATCGGCGAGCATCTCGCGATAATCGCGATGACATTGTTTTATCGCGAATCGCGCAGCGATTTTATCTAGTTGTTCGGGATTATTGTCAGAGATTGCCGTTACTTTCGCCTCCGGCACATGCTGCAGCGCGGGCAAATGGAGCGATCCCCCGGCATAACCGCAACCGATGATGCCTAATTTCAATGGGTTCTCACGGCCCGTGGCTGAATTGTATTGATAACTACTCATGGGAATTGTAATAACCCTGGCAATTGGAATTTATGTTATGCTGAACACAATCAGGTTTTAGAATAGCTAGCATGGGTATCAATCTGATGGGAATGGCAGTGATCGAAAATTCGGCTGCTTGCAGTCCAAATCATTTTGATTAAAGTCGGGAATTCTTTTAATATTCATCCCAGACACCGTGATACGCATCCAAACTTGCAAAATAGTCCAGCAAACGCCGATAAAACGGATTAACACTGATCGTGGCACTGTCACCGATCACAATCAGCTTGCGGCGGGCGCGGGTAAGCGCCACGTTCATGCGTCGCAGATCGGCAAGAAATCCGATGGTCTTGTCGCGGTTCGAACGCACCAATGAAATGATGACAACCTCGTTTTCCCGCCCTTGAAAGCCGTCGATGGAAGCAATTTCAACTGTGTCGTCAGTGATCAGGTCGCGCAGGTGTCGCACCTGGGCTGAATAAGGAGAAATAACCACAATTGTCCGCGGGGGCACTCCGCAGGCAACAAGCTGGTCGATTTTGCGGCGCACCAGGTCCGCTTCTTCGGGGTTGAAAAAACTTTGCGTCTGGGGCTCCAGTTCTTCATCATAATGCGCCCCGGAGGTGTCGATGAAATGTATCGCGCTGGCGGTAAGATCATCGAACTGAATGGAAGCGAGATCGCTCAGACGATGAGCTGCGACCGAAGCATCGGCAATCAGGGAATGATGATAAAACTCTTGTGAAGAAAAATTCATGATCTCGGTGGACATGCGATATTGCCTGGTCAATTGGCACGCAATGGTATCTCCCTGATCTCCGATCAGACGCTCGAATAATGTGATCCCGTATCCCTGGTGTTCAGCTTCGGGAGAAATGATGGTGGGCGGCAATTGACAATGATCCCCGGCCATGATGACTTTGCGCGCCCGCTGGATGGGTATCCAACATGCCGGCTCGGTCGCCTGGCCAGCCTCATCGATAATGGCCACGGCAAAATCGCGCCCCCCCAGAATGTCAGCGGCGGCGCCATGGAGGGTGGCACAGATAACCTGCGCCCGGTCCAGTATATTCTCTATGATCCGGTTTTCCCAGTCACGAGCTTCAGCGAAAAGAGTATCAGCCTCGCGGCGATATTCCTGGGATAAAGCCCGATGATTTCCCGTGGCATTTTGTTTTTCCGCTTTGTCTGACCAGGCAAGGGCATCACGTCTTAGTTGGCGTGCGTGTTGATAATCGGGATGATTGGCAACCTGTGAGTCCAGGCTGTGTTCCTGCAAGGATGCCAACAATCGCAATGGATGACCAATGCGAATCACAGGGCTGTGAACTGCCAGCAGTCGTTCGAAAAGATTGTCAACCGCCAAATTGCTCGGAGCGCATACCAACACGGTATCCCCGCGTCGGATCAATTCCTGAATAATCGCCACCAGAGTGGTAGTCTTACCAGTTCCTGGTGGCCCATGAATCATAACGAAATCGTCACATTTTAACGCCATTTGCAATGCGTGAAGTTGCGCCGCATCCAATTGGTGGTGGGATTCAAGGGCCGGATCGCGAGCCGATACGCTGCACGGTCTGATCCCCAGTGACAAATCGCGTAATTCCGCCAGTCGATCGTCCTCGGCGTATTGTACTCTGGCCAGTGCCTGTCGTTCCCAATTCCGGGAAATTTCATCACGCGCTGAAACAATGCCATAAGAAAGCGAAGGATCAACCGACGACACGGTCGCGGGAAGCGCCACTTGCAGAGAATATTTTGTAATCTTCGCGATGATCCCGCGATAGGATACGACTTTTTCTTTGCCGCCATCACTTCCAGGCAATAGTTGGATACAACTTCCCGGACGAAGTTCAGACCATGGCAAGGGTATGCCAGGTGATCGTGGGACCAAGGTTATCATCATGCGATTTCCCACACCCGCTTCGATATCAGCGATTTTCAATCCTCCAATAATGGACTCAGGCAGCGATGACCGTGGACGAGTTGAATCCCCGGTTGATTGCGTGAGTTCAGCCTGCGCTTCCATTTCCAAACATCGCCTAAGAAAATCGAAGTGACGGTCGGAGGGACGTTTGATCAACTCGTTCTCCCACCAGACATTCAAGGTGCGATAATGCAGCGGAGTCGCAATTAACGACCTTCCAATTCGAGGTCCGATTTGGGGATCCAACTCAATCTTGGCCATCGTGTCAAGGATCATGATCTTGCCGATGTGCTGTTTTTTAATCGTGGAATGGGCAAGCATCCACTCGATGAGAGTCGACTTTCTAGATTGGGGCGGCAGCGCGGAGACAACTAAATAAGGCATAACAGAAAATCTTCATCAGAGCTTAAAGAATTTACCGGAAATGGTTGTAGTGTACGACCGCAACATTGCAAATGAAATGCGATATTCGTATCCCGGATCAAAATTATCAATGTGGGTAGCAGATACTTTTTCTTGTTTGTCACAACTGTGGTTAGACTGTCCGCCGTCGGATTTTCGCAGACCACCGTTTCAATCAAGCTGGTTATCGCACAAACTACTTCAAAAACCTGATCCCGTTCAGTATAAATACTGGAATTGGCAGGCGACTATTTGCCGGGATACCATGTCCACTGACCTAACGGTGTAACCGGGATGGCCGTAAAATGTCATTAAGCCGAGGACGAACTGGTTTTCGGAAACCGGATGATAATAATTCAATCTGTGCGGGAAAAGTAGCATGAATGATTACAATTCACTTTTAATTACTGGCGGTTGCGGCTTTATTGGCAGCAATTTCATTCGCTGGCTGACAGAAAAACTTCCAACCATAAAGGTCGTCAACCTGGATGCATTAACCTATGCCGGCAATCTTGATAATCTGCGGGAAATCATGAATGAAACCAATTATCATTTTGTCCGTGGCGATATCAACGATGAAATCTTGATACGACAATTAATCGACACCCATCATATTGATGGCATAATAAATTTCGCGGCTGAAAGCCATGTGGATCGTTCCATCGCCGATTCGCAACCATTTATCGACACTAATATCAGTGGCACTGCCAACTTATTGCGATTGGCGGTGGAATTTAAAGTCAGGCGTTTTTTACAGGTTTCCACGGATGAAGTGTATGGAACATTGGGGGATTCGGGTAAATTCAGTGAAAGTTCACCGATTCATCCAAACTCACCCTACAGCGCGAGCAAGGCTGCCGCCGACCATTTTGTTCAAGCCTTTCACCATACCTATCAATTAAATACCGTCATTACCCGTTCCTCAAATAATTATGGTCCATATCAGTTCCCCGAAAAACTCATCCCATTGATGTTTAACAATGCCCGGCAAGATCGCCCGCTGCCTGTCTATGGTGATGGCAGGAATGTGCGCGACTGGTTGTACGTCAGCGATAATTGCGCTGCCATCTGGACGGTATTTCTCCATGGCAATTCCGGTGAAGTCTACAATATTGGCGGTGAACAGGAACTGACCAATCTCGAGGTGATCAAAACCATTCTGAATTACCTGAACAAGCCGGATTCACTCATCCACTTTGTCAAGGATCGTCCCGGGCATGATCGCCGCTATGCCATTGATATCAAGAAGATCAACACCTCCCTGGGATGGCGGCCGGTAGTCGATTTTGCCACCGGGATGCGACAAACCCTGGATTGGTATAGCGCTCATCAGGATTGGGTTGAGCAGGTTACATCAGGTCATTATCAGCAATACTATAATGAAATGTATGCCGATCGGTGTTGACTTTTGCCAAATTTGTTCTGAAACCGTATTGCATTTATTGATTGCGTTGGTGTTATTATAACTTTTATCATCGAGATTTCGAAAAACGATCATCTCATAATTTTGGGAGTAGACGTTCGTAGTAAGCCACGATTAGTGGCGTTCTTAGGCGTGCATGCATTGTCGCTCACGGCACTGATCGTGCCTTACTACCAACTACTGTTCAATGTTGAATTTTCGAAAACTCGAAGACGATGAGTATACACTAATTAACCTCCATCAGACTTATCACACTTTTCAAAATACATCCTTCCATTCATTGTCATGATCGTTGAATTATTCAGGATTATCGTACTTGGAATCGTCGCGGGTTTCAGTCAGATCTTCCCCATCAGTGAGCAAACCCATCTGGCAATATTTGAACGATTGCTGTCCGTTCACCAGGAACTTATCAGCTTTTATGAGATAATTCTGAATGGCGGCATTATGATTGCCATCATGATTTATTATCGCCGTGAACTCCGCGAGCTTACTAAACAGGAAAATCATCAAACCGTTTATTATCTCATCATCGGTACGCTGCTGCTGATCTTTCCGGGTTTGATATTCAAATTGATTTTCACGCCCGGCATGGCGTATTTATGGATATCCGGGATTGGGTTATTGGTCACAGCTTACCTGATCAGATTCATTCACCGCCCAGAAACCGAGGATTCCCGGGAGCTTGTTGCCATGACCTGGCAGCACGCTGTGTTTATCGGATTAGCCCAGTGCGGCGCCTATATCCCGGGGGTATCACGCATGGGCGCGATAATTGCCCTGGCTTCGCGCCTGGGATATCGGCATGAATCGGCGGTCAAATTTTCCCTGTTTTTAGCGCTCCCGCCCTTAGCCGGAGCAATTATCTTCAATGCCTTTGATCTTCTCAATGATCCCAGTGTTTCCATGCGCCTATCAGGTGAATTCATCTACGTAATTATCCTGGGGATAGCCGCTTCTGCCAGCGTTGGATATGCCGCCATCAGCATATTGCTCAACAGCTTGAAATCGCTGCGCTTTCAATGGTTCAGTTATTATTGTTTGGTGATGGCGGCATTGCTGTTTATTTTTTCGATGGTCTGAAATCCAAACACGGAAAAAATTTTCCAACCACAAGATAAAATCAGCTTATGATGAAATCGATTCGGGTTGCAGTACTGGGAGCGCATGGGATGCTGGGTTCGGAGATTGTCGAGACGTTGACCGCATCTGGAATTGCAGCGATTCCCTGGCATAAGCCAGTTTGGGATTTTACCCGGGAAGAGGATCTGGAACGCGCGGTTAAAGCCGCCGAAATTCTCGTAAACTGTGCCGCCTATACCCAGGTCGACAACGCCGAGAGTGAGACGGAGCTGGCATATCAAATCAATGCCCAAGCGGTTGATCGTCTGGGGCAGCTTGCCGCTCGTTATCAGCGCTATGTCCTTCATTTTAGTACTGATTTTGTTTACGATGGCACCCTGGATCGAGCCTATACAGAAGCCGATGCCACTCATCCGCTGAACGTCTATGGCGCCTCAAAACTATTAGGGGAATCCCATTTGCGTCACAGCGGTTGCCGCCACGCGATTGTCCGGCTGGAATGGTTGTATGGAAAAAATGGCGCCAACTTTATCACCCGGTTATGCCAGCGCGCTAGCACCGCGGGAGTCATCCGCATGGTTGACGATCAAATCGGCGCGCCTACCGACACCAGTTCGGTCGCGCAGATGGCAAAAGAGATCATCATCCGGCAATTGGAAGGTTGTTTTTTGTTTGCTCTCGCCGGATATGTTTCGCGCTATGACATCGCGCGATTTATTTTAACCGCCCGCAATATTGATATTCCCGTGGAGCCCATCAAAACCGCGGATTTGAATCTGCCGGCGCGACGGCCCCTGAATTCCCGCTTCGATTGCGGTAAAATCGATGCCGCATTAGAGTGCTCTCGTCCGCGCTGGGATGTGGTGTTGGGAGAATACCTGAGGAATAATGAAATCACCAGGATGGACGCCGCGAAGTAATTCCAGCCGTCGGAACCTGTTATATACCGCATGCTTCCCAAGCGGAAATTCCGGTATATGTTTAGCGACGAGTTTGAAGCTCATCCTTTTAGGATGCGCCTCTCTCAGGAATTATAGCCATTCAGGCTAAAAGCCTGTACTCGCGCGCCTGAAAGCGCGCTCTATCAGTAA
>CAZTTH010000010.1:0-6087 GCA_964615975.1 uncultured Lentisphaerales bacterium
CCTATGGTTTCGATCCCCTTTTTCGTCATATACCCCAACAGCCATCCCATGGCAAAGAGTATGGCAATAAGAACAACGACCACAATCAACAACTTGCGCAGTTTTTTTTGTGTGCGTGCCTTCATGTCAATTCCCTGATTGTGATCTCATAAGCATGACACCTATTCCTGAGCAATAAAACCTGGAAATAAAAGAGATTTTAGTAGGTCGACACGATCCTGCTCAAAAAAATCCCCACAGGATAAAACACATAGTACCCTTCCGGATTATAAACCTGCTTGAATCTGTTCGAGATGATGACGATTATGTTTGGCTACTTTATCAAATTCCTCTTTCAACGTTCTGATTCCAGTTTCGCTATGGACGAATTCCAGATGGCCGTGAAGGTCATAATGCTGCCGGGCACGATAGATGATGGCCTCCCGCACCGATGAATAGATGTTTTTGGCGATGGCCAAGGGCATATGTGTATAATCGAGTTTCATTGCCCAGGCGTCCTGATCGAATGCCCATATGACCGACCGAGGTTCACTGATAATCCGCCGAATCCGCTCATACAACACGGTTTCAGTATCGGCAAGATGGTGCAGGATTTGGCGGATCGACCATTTCCCTGGTGCATAGCTTTTATTCAAATCCTCATCGGATAATTCAAAATGGGGTAGTGTTAATGATTTGGTATTTTCCAATTCTTCTATGATTTTCATAATATTTCCAATTGATTGATGTTTAAATAAACCTATCGCTCGGTTATCGTGTCTGGAAACCAGACTTCAGGAAATTACACCCCCGGTTTCGCGGTCCAGCCAATCAAGAAATCCAGGATTGCCAGCCGCAATCGGCAGCGCGACAATACAAGGACAAGTATAACTATGTAATGCTTTGACCTTCTCAATCAATTCAGTTACACATGCTGACGTGCTTTTCGCGATCAAAATGGTTTCTACTCCATCACAAATTTTTCCTTCCCACCGGTAAATCGATTCCATCCCATCAATAATATTGACACAGGCAGCCAGACGTTCACTGACCAATTCCTTGCCAATCATTTTCGCTTCCGCTATATTGGCAGTGGTAACATAGACAAAATACTTGGTTGCCTTCGAACCTTCCAACATCTTGATTTCCTCCATTTTTAGCTGTTTATAATTTGCGAGGTGTATATGCAAGCCATTCACTTCTGGGATATGGATCATACTCTGATTGATAACGATTGTGATGTGTCGTGGAAAGAGTTCCTGATTCAAAAAAAACTGGCTCCGCCTGAAGCCATGACCCGCGCCAATGAATTCTGGCAACAATATAAGTCCGGAAATCTACAAATCGATGATTTTATCGCCTTTCAACTCGCGGAATTCAAAGGACAATCGCCGCTCACCATTGCCATACTTGCGGTTGAACACTTTCATGATGTGATTCATCGCCGCATTTACCCGCAAGGGTTAAGCATGGTGAACCAACAACATCAGGACAGGCTGTTATTGTGTCTGATCACTTCAACCAATCGGGTTATCGCACAGCCAGTTGCCAGTTATTTCGGTTTCAACCATTTAATCGCCACTGAGCCGGAAATCTGCAATGGCCAGTTCACCGGGAAAATCTCCGGTGATTACTGCCTCGGGTCCGGCAAGCTGCCATATATGGAAAGATTTTGCTCCGATTGGGATACCACTCTATCTCATTGCTTTTATTATGGCGACAGCACCGCAGATATTCCGATCATGCACCAAATCGGATATCCGGTCGCAGTCAACCCCATGCCGGCACTTCACGAAGAAGCGCGGAAGTTTGGGTGGAAAATTCTAGAATTCCAACAGCCTTAACAAGTCCAGGGGATGGGCTAGCACTGCTTTGGCGCCGGCCATGATCAGTTCCTTCTCAGTGCGGAATCCCCATAACGCTCCCACCGGATACATGCCGGCCGCCACTGCCGTAGTCATATCTATACCGCTGTCACCGAGATAGAGAATTTGTCCGGGGGAAAATTTCAGATGCGAGGCGATTTCATGGGCGCCAGCGGGATGTGGTTTTGCCGGTACCCCGGAGCGTTGTCCCAATACCATTGCAAATGGTGTGGCAGGGAAAAAATGGCTGACACAATTACAGGTAAAATCATGTGGTTTGTTGGAAAGCACAGCCATTTTTAAGTCCCGTTCAATCAGAAAGGACAATACCTTCAAAATGCCATCATAGGGATTGGTATCGACATGCCAATTGACACCATAATCCGCACGCAAATCCTGAAGCACCTTTTTAATCATATCATTCTGT
Organism: uncultured Lentisphaerales bacterium; assembly: GCA_964615975.1. Taxonomy (GTDB): domain Bacteria; phylum Verrucomicrobiota; class Lentisphaeria; order JABSQK01; family JAJFLO01; genus CAZTTH01. The sequence goes on from CAZTTH010000010.1 coordinate 2,272, forward strand.
CGTTGGGATTCAGGCAGGGCGTAGCGGATCAACATCTCCGCGCCTTCACCAATAAAGTATTTATAATCTGCAAGTGAATGGCCAGGAAACCCATGCCGAGATAAAGCCCGGTTTGTGGCATTTCCCAGATCCATCAGGGAATCTATGAGCGTACCATCAAGATCAAAAATTACAGCCTTGAATATCATCCTTAGATGTATGTTTTATTACAAATTAATTTTTTAACACAGGTTATAAACGTTATTTTCGTGGTCAACCTAGTCGTAGAATACCTATCTCTAGTAGACAAATACACCTGACTCCAAAACTCATCACCCATTAAGGTGGCAAATTATATATTTGAACTGTTGGGACAGATCAATCAAAGTAAATTGTGTAATAGATAATTATAATTCATTAGAATCGGCAACCTATTCCATTACCAGAAATGTCCATGGCAGAACATCACATCGATCATAATAATGCAACCACGATCCGCGAAGCGAATATCGAAGATATGGCGGAGATTCAACACCTGTCATGCATGCTTTTTGATTTCGATCGCCAATTCGATCTCACCCTTGATCGGCAATGGGTGTATTCCCCAGAAGGAATCGACTACTATCAGACTCTGATCGAACAACCGGAGGGATTAGCGATAGTTGCCTGCCAATCGAGTCGTATAGTTGGTTTTCTCCTGGCCTCGATTCATGAGGTGCCAGGTGATCGAAAATTGTTGCCCAATCTGGTGGAACTCGATAGCATGATGGTACTTGAAGAGTATCGCGATCAACGCATTGGAAAACAATTGATCGATTGCTTTTTTTCCTGGTGTCAACAGCGGAAGTTAACACGAATCCGGGTTGTTGCCTCTGCTGCCAATGAAAAAGCCATCGGATTTTATCGTAAACTCGGATTCAAGGATTTCGATCTGGTGCTTGAACGTGATCTGGGGTGATGGCCCCCTTGCTCATATCATTATAATAATTCGTTTCCCAACCACCATTAACTCATATTAATAAAATGACTTGTTCGTTTTTATTAATGATGCGAAAAAATACGCTCCGGAGCATGATACAGTGCAACATCCAGCTCATTGGCACGGACAATAACCGAGGCGTCATTGATGGATCCGGATGGTGCGATCATGGCGGTAATTCCCTCCCGGGCAGCGAGTTCAATGGCATCGTGAAAGGGAAAGAATCCATCACTGGCCATTACCGCCCCCTGAATCTTCTCCCTGCCATGATATTTTTCATGGTACTTTGCGATTGCTTTTTCAACTGCACCGACACGATCCTGTTCACCGGTCCCGATCGCCAGGGAAACCCCATTCTTAAAGATGACAACTCCATTCGATCGAACCGAGATGCATACATGCCAGGCGTTCAGCAGGTCTACCAATTGGGATTCAGCAGCGATTACCGTGGATGCCACCTCTCCGGTCTTGGCGTTAGAGGCGGTGGCACGGCGCAAATCGCCGACATTCATCAAATGGGTCAATAATGCGTCAGCAACGATCACCGATCCATCGGCAAGCACGCGCATGGTTTTCGGAGCCTCCCGGCTCTCCTCCATATAGCGCGGCAGAGTAGTTAAATTCCCGCATTGCAGGATGCGAATATGCTGATTAATCCGATAGGCATCTCGATCATTAAACACCTCCAGTACCTCAGGGGCATAGTCAGGTGCGACCACACATTCAACAAAGGTGGACATGATCTCACGGGCGGTATCCACATCGACTGCGACATTAAACCCAACAACCGAGCCAAACGCGGCGCGGGCATCAGCATCTCGTGCTTGAATATAGGTCACTTTCAGAGAATCTTTATCCTGGGCCACGGCACACCCCGAGGGATTGACATGTTTCATGCAAACACAACAGGGTCGGGAATAAAATTTAATGATATTCAAGGCCTGCGATAGATCCTCCAGATTAGTTTGTGACAAGCCGCTTTTTCCGCTTTTCAATATCCGCAAATCGGCAATGGCAAGCTTTTGGCCAACCGGTTTATACCAGGCCGCGGACTGATGGGGATTTGTACCATAACGCAAGTCATCTATTTTAACGTATTGAATCCCGAAGATTTCGGTTGTTGCCGGATAGACTCCAAGATTCTTACTTAAATAGGCTTGACGCGATAATGGTTGCTCGGACATGTAAACTTCCTCCCTAAAAATTAGCCCTATTAAACTATGAAAAAACGACGAATAGTATGCGATTCTAACCCTGGCAGATATAATTTCCGCATTAAGAAATACCCCCAGGAATCACAGGTTACAATGACGGATTCAATGACTGCCATAGTTTTGTGGCGAAAATTAGCATTGCGGATTTACCTGATGTGCATCATCATGACCCCCATATTCGCCATGCCCTGGGTAGCCTTCAACGACAAAACCGATTTCACCCAACCTTTGACATTTTCGCCGCTCTGGCGGCCGCCTCCAGATCATCATAATGTCATTTTCGATCTCGAACGACTCCTTGTGATTTACACCTGTCTGACATTTTTACTTGTATCAGTGTATCTAACGACATCTCAATATCTCAAGGGTCATCACCAAACATCCTTTGACCAATGGTGTGCCCACGGACACAAGACTTTAACCGCTTTATTTTCAGTAAATTTAAATCCAGCCAAGCTAATGGCAGGAGTCGGATTTTGCGGCGGGCTGGCATATGGTGTCTGCATCGCTTTTTTGTATCGTCTAAACCCAATGACCTGCCTGTTGTCATCCCTTACAGGAGCTGTACTATGGGGATATATCTGGGCCTTTTTATCCCATCCGCGCTTTACCTATATCATTCGGGGAGGTCTGTTTGGCGGGGTTATTTCCAGCGCCATAACCCACACGATCATTATTTTTATAAGTGAAAGCATGTTGTGGGATAAGGCGATTGGTTGCTTTTTTCTCGGCGGGGTTCAGGGTGGTGTGTTGGGATTGAGCATTGGGATCATTGTCGGTAGCATAATCATCCTGACCAATAAGGTTTTAAAACGAAGGGGATATTCCATCATATCGCAACATCCTCGCTCATGACGTGCTCACCAACTAGAGACAGTATACCATCATGAACATCAAAATATTTCAGTTTAACCCCTTTCAGGAAAACACCTACATTCTTTATGGCCCTACCCTGGAATGTGTGATTATAGATCCGGGCTGCCATAATCATAAAGAAAGACAAATGTTGGTTGATTATATCGCCAACCAAAAACTGAAACCCGTGCGTCTTCTCAATACCCATTGCCATATTGATCACATTCTGGGAAACTGCTTCATTGCCACCCACTATGGCTTGGAGTTGAGTATCGGATCAATGGAATTGGGAGTTCTAAATGCCGCAGCCCAATCCGCCATGACCCTGGGAATCGACTATGCCCCATCACCTGAGCCAAAAATTTATCTCGATGAAGGTGATGACATCACTTTCAGCGAGATAAAATTGACGGTTATTCATGTCCCGGGGCACTCTCCCGGACATCTCGCATTCATCGATCATATTAACCATTTAGTTATTGGCGGCGATGTCTTGTTTCGCGGAAGCATTGGAAGGACAGATTTGCCTGGCGGCGATTATTCAACCCTGATTAACAGTATACAACAAAAATTATTGCCTCTTGGAGACGATTATCGCGTATTCACAGGTCATGGACCAGTGACTACCATAGGACATGAAAAAAAAACCAATCCATTTTTGATATCAATATAATCTCTCATGTCTGACCATAAGACATAAACAGAGTAAGATGACATTTCTCGAAAACCGAAAAGAAAATGGGCGACCTGAAAGGGTCGCCCGGTAAATGGTAGCGGGGGTTGGATTTG
>CAZTTH010000010.1:6187-94604 GCA_964615975.1 uncultured Lentisphaerales bacterium
GGGTCGCCCGGTAAATGGTAGCGGGGGTTGGATTTGAACCAACGACCTTCAGGTTATGAGCCTGACAAGCTACCAAGCTGCTCTACCCCGCAATTAATTTTTCTTGCTATCGATCGGTGTGACCAAGCAATGCCACATATCATGAGTTTTGCTGGTCCAAAAATAACTGTCATTTACCATCTCCTAATGCTATTTCAAGCAAAGCCATGATAAAAAGCTTCAATTAAAAACTTCATGCCGGGTATAATAGAATGGCACTCAGAAAATTACAATAGACACGGATTTATTTATCGTGGGATCAAATGTGTCTATTTACGCATCCGCCCATTCACAATATTACTGAATGCGATAATCCCACTACCGATACTGGTAATCAAGGTTGACTGATAGGTGGGATTGGCTAGCAGTTGTTCTTCCTTGCGATTTGACATAAAACCGGTTTCAATTAGAACCGCCGGACAACTGGCTTCTCTCAATACCTGCCAACGATGATATTTGATTCCGCGATCATCGGTATTAGTTGAGGAGATCAAACGATGATGGATTTCATAGCCCAACCGGCTATTTAATTTATCGAAATTATTACCTTCGACGCTGGTGTTTTCAATTGAAGTTTTTGATGTCGATTGTGCTCCTTCCGGAGTGACAATAAAGGTTTCAATTCCGGACACTTGATTGTTACCGGCCGCATTACAATGAATACTGATGAACAAATCACCACGCCAATCTTTGGTAATCGTGCCTCGTTTTTCCAAAGGGATATAGATATCGTTGGAACGGGTTAGAAGTGTAGTAAACCCTTTTTTATCCAAAAATGACTGTAATCGTTTAGCCAATATCAAGTTAATGTCTTTTTCTAAATAATGACTCCCTTTGGCGCCTTCATCCTTGCCGCCATGACCAGGATCGATCACAATTCGTTTTACACTATATGCCGGCAATGAATCGTCCCTGAATATGGGATCGATAAACAATGTAAAATCCGGTTCCGAAATCAATGGCAAATTGCGATCAAATAAGGGAGAAAATGAAAAATGCGCGGTAATGCCATTAATCTTTAATTGGCGATTACCGGTTTTTAGTTCGAGCTTGTAACGATTTGAATACAACAAATACTCTTGATCGCGATTGCGAATCTTAAGATCAAAGTAAGTAGCGATATCACTTAAGTATAGATAGGTAATCCCGTTGTTTACCCGTGAATGAATAATAAAATCAGCACGGGAATCAAGATGGAAACTGCCAACGACCATGAGCAGGACACTGGCGAGGCAACGCCTGTAGCGCGGTTTAATCTGACCGGCTAACTCATTCCTCCGCGAATGATCGGTTAATGAAAGCAAAAAACTGCGTACAAACAGACCGGGCAACTGAGACATCTCACTCATTGGATTATTCGGCCTTATTGTCATTGGAATGTTTTCGATTTTTGCACTCAATGAGATAGTCAACCAGTATATCATGATCCTCAAGAAGATGCTTCTTGACCATGTTGAAAATCGGTATATAACGATTGTGTTCGACGGATTTAAGATCCAATTCACCGATGATCAGGTTGATTATTTGCAATGCCCTTTTCGCAAAAATGATACTGCCATTCAATTGATCGTAGGTCCCGTCGCCAATGCTAAGGGATAAATAAGACAACAGGCGTCCGAGGTAAAACAAGACTTTCAACCCCCAAAACCGATCATCGGGTTTGAGTACCGAAGCAAGTATGTTGCACCATCCCAAAGAAATCTGCCGGGCGCGGAGAAACACAGGACTGGTCTCGAAATAATATGTGTCTCCCTGACGCAACTGCTCGACGAATTCCAGCGACTCTATTTCATCTGCTTCATTACAAAGATCATCAAAGTCGGTTTCGTCATCCATCCAATAGTCTGACTCATTAATATCCAATGACTGAAACAAGCCGGGATCCCCCAAATTAGAGGCGATGACTTCATCGGCATCAGGTAAATCGTCAAAACGTTCCAATAAGCGAAAATAGCGAGACGCCAGATGATCACTATATTTGAGCGCTTCCTCCCATTCAAATTCCTCCCAATTATCACTTTGTTCCCAATTGGGGATGAAATTATCTTTTTGCCATGACATGGTTTACTTATGTTTCTTTATATGCCGCAAATTATTGCGTTGTTCATATGCGATTTAAACCATAGCGACTTCCAGTATCAAGCATTTCCTCAATACGAAGAAGCTGATTGTATTTTGCTATCCGATCGCTGCGACTGAGAGAACCGGTTTTTATTTGACCGGCATTCGTTGCAACAGCAATATCTGCGATTGTCACGTCTTCGGTTTCTCCCGATCGATGGGATATGATCGCCTGATAACCAGCTTTGTGAGCCATTTCAATGGCATCCAGAGTTTCACTCATGGTTCCGATCTGATTAACTTTTATCAAGATTCCATTCGCGCATTTTTCCTTGATTCCCCGTTCCAAATAAATCACATTAGTGACAAAAAGATCATCCCCAACCAATTGACAACGATGCCCAATTTTTTTGGTCAACAACTGCCAACCCACCCAATCACTCTCCGCCATGCCATCTTCAATCGAGTCGATCGGATATTTATTGGTTAATTCTTCCAGATAATCAGCCATACCAGTTGAATTTAATTTTTTTACCACACCATTCCGAGCTGCTTTCTTAAAAACATACTCGCCACCATTAAAAAATTCGGAAGAAGCAACATCAAGAGCCAGGGATATTTCGCCACCTTCAGATTTCCTGCCCGATTTATAACCGGCGTTGGCAATCGCTTGCAGAATTACATCAAGTGCATCCTCAACACTATTCAAATTGGGAGCAAATCCTCCCTCATCTCCCACGGCAGTACTTAATCCCCGATCTTTTAATACCTTTTTTAATGCGTGGAACACTTCTGTGCCCATCTGCAACCCTTCCCGAAAGGAACGCGCTCCAATCGGACGGATCATAAACTCCTGGAAATCAATAGGCGCATCTGAATGCGCTCCGCCATTGATGATATTCATCATGGGAATCGGCAACACTCTGGCATTGACGCCCCCCAGATATCGGAACAAGGGCAGTTCCAAATGATTAGCCGCCGCGTGTGCCACCGCCATGGAAACTCCAAGAATTGCGTTTGCACCTAAATTGGACTTGGAGGGGGTTCCATCCAAATCGATCATTGTTTTATCAATACTGATTTGGTCCAAAGCATCCATACCGATCAAATGGTCAGCAATTTTATCATTCACATTGTCCACAGCCTTCAATACCCCCTTGCCCAAATAACGGGTTTTATCACCGTCTCGCAACTCCAACGCTTCGTGTTCACCTGTAGAAGCTCCGGAAGGGACAGCGGCACGTCCCATGGCATTCGATTCTAAAATTACCTCGACTTCGATTGTCGGATTGCCACGAGAATCCAGTATCTCACGGGCTTGAACATCTGAAATAATTGTCATAATCTGATATCCTTAATTGTGATGTCTTTGACTTTGATTGTTATGCGATTAAAGCAATAGGGCAGTCATTCTATAATAGAGGTTAAAAAAAAATCTCAAAAATAGTAACTGGAAATGATTATATTAACACCTGATGGGAAATGTTTATCTCATGCACGATAATCATTGTACTTCTAGACATATTCCTCAGATTATAGTTCCGATACGGTTTTACGCTATTACCCTAATGCCAATCCTGAATAATCAAAATAACTTTGGTTACAATGCGAGAATTTCAAGTTAGTTAAAGAATGGAAGTTATTGAATCATGAAGCATTCCTTGATTTTAATCGAACTGAACCGACATTTCCGCACTTTAATTTTTTTTAGATTTCATTAACCCAACTCAATTTATGTACAACCGAATCGAAGATATAATTGCCGCCATCAAACTTGGAGAAATGGTCATTATTTTGGATGACGCCAGCCGTGAGAACGAGGGGGATTTGATCATGGCGGCTGAACATGCCACGACCGCAACGGTTAATTTCATGATAAAAAATGGCCGGGGATTGATTTGTGTACCGCTGGCAGCCCAGCGCGCCCACACTCTTGGGTTTACCCGAATGGCCGACACTCAGGATCGATATAACACCGCCTTCACCGTTTCCGTTGATGCCAGAGAGGGAATATCCACCGGCATCTCAGCAGCCGATCGGGCAATTACCATAAAGACTCTCGCCGATCTCACAAGGACTCGCAATGACTTTGATGTGCCTGGTCACGTTTTTCCCATAATCGCATGTGCCAACGGAGTCCTGCAACGTCCGGGACATACCGAGGCAGCAGTGGATCTAGCGACCCTTGCCGGGTGTTCTCCCGCAGGGGTTATTTGTGAAGTCATTAATGATGACGGTACTATGGCTCGTCCCCAGGATCTACAACGATTTGCGGAGCAGCATCGGTTGCTCTATGGCACGATTAAAGATTTGATCCGCTATCGCCAGAAACATGAAAGTGTGATTCAAAAATCGGGTATGGTTCGTATCCCAACCCGATTTTCAGAAACGGAATTCGAACTCCATTGTTATGTATCAAAAATTGATGCGCAAGAACATGTCGCTCTGGTATATGGCGATGTTCGCGGTCAGGAAGACGTCATGATCAGGGTGCATAGCGAGTGCCTTACTGGCGATGTTTTTCATTCCCGCCGGTGCGATTGCGGAGAACAACTTGAAACCGCAATCAACTTGATTATTGAAAATCGCCGAGGCGTTATAGTATATTTACGCCAGGAGGGCCGTGGTATTGGATTGATTAAAAAAATCCAGGCCTATACGCTACAAGATCAACAGGGACTGGACACTGTGGATGCCAATGTCAGACTAGGTTTTCCCGCCGACCTCAGAGAATATAGTGTCGCAGCACAAATCATCAATGATCTCGAAGTGAAGAGTATACGATTAATGACCAATAATCCACAAAAGATGACCGAGATTCAAGAATTTGGGGTGACAATCACTGGTCGCCATCCCTTAGTCGTCAATCCAACTATTTCCAATCAATTTTATTTACAAACCAAGAAAGTAAAATTAGGTCATTGGTTATAATTCGGTTTATCTTGGTTGAAATAACCACTATCTATCACTAATTAAGGATCCCTTATGAACAAGCAAATAACACATGTCCTGGAAGGTAATTTATTGGCTCAGGGATTGCGTTTCGCGATTATTGCTGCCCGTTTTAATGAATTCTATGTCACTAAACTCGTTGATGGCGCCATCGACATCCTGATTCGTCATGGAACCGATATCGATGATATAACATTGGTATGGGTTCCAGGTTCCAACGAAATTCCGTTGGCAGCAAACAAATTGGCAATGAGCGGTAAATTTAATGCTTTGATTGGCTTGGGAGTAGTCATCCAAGGAGCAACCCAGCATGCTCATTATATTCTCTCACAGGTGACTAACAACCTGGCTGAAATCAGTCTTCGCACCGGTGTGCCGACTATTGGTGGGATCATACCGGCAGAATCTCCAGAACAAGCCTTGGAACGCAGCGGCGCTAAACATGGCAATCGTGGGTCGGCCGCAGCATTGGCGGCGATCGAAATGGCAAATTTGCTTAATAAAATATCTTGATTCACCATGACTGTTGCGCCCGAAACGAAATCTCTGCCATTGCGCCGAATTGCACGCGAATGGGCGTTGTGTTTACTCTATCAGCTTGAAATCAATCAGAGCAATTTAAATGATCTCATTACCTCTGGTTATCTTGACCAACTTAAGGAAATTGCACCAAATCTTGGCGACAAAGAGCTTGCTAAAGTTACCGGTTTTAGCGACTTGATAGTCCATGGTGTCATGAAACATAAGGATATGATCGATAATATTCTCCTCGAAAATGCGATGAACTGGCGCCTCGACCGGATGGCTGTAGTCGATCGCAATGTTTTGCGTATCGCTTTATATGAACTTCTTTATGTGGCGGATATTCCAGCATCTGTAAGCATTAATGAAGCGATTGAAATTGTCAAAACCTATGGAGCCGATGATTCCAGTCGGTTTGTGAATGGTATCCTTGACAAAATCAGTAAATCCTATCCCCCCTTGATCGCCAATAAAATTACATAAGTCATTCCCATGTTCAGCCTGGTCGATAAATTTGTGAAAGGACTGCAACGTACTAAGACCCATTTGGTTCGTAATATTCAGTCATTATTTACGCAAACACGGGTCTGGACTCAGGAAGATTATGATAAACTGGAAGAAACTTTCCTCAAAGCTGATTTGGGAGTTCATATTACCCAAAGGCTGTTAGCAGAAATTCGCGAACAGTACGAGCGTGGATTGATTCATACTTCTGCTGATATACTGAATATCGCGCGCGCGCAATTATTAAACTCCTTCACCCAAAACCCTCCCAAGGAAATCCAATGGGCGGATCAAGGGCCAACAGTCATTTTATTGGTTGGGGTCAATGGCAGTGGTAAAACCACAACCTGTGCCAAATTAGCACATATCTTTCAGGAAGACGGAAAATCGGTTATACTCGCTGCCTGTGATACTTTTCGCGCTGCCGCCATTGAGCAATTAAAAATTTGGGCGAAACGTCTAGAATGTCAGATTGTGGCCGGCAAACACGGCACCGATGCCGCAGCAGTTGCCTTTGATGCAGTTACCGCAGCTCGATCCCGCCAGGTGGACATCGCGTTAATTGATACTGCGGGACGACAACATACAAAAAAAGGGTTGATGGATGAACTGGCAAAAATTCAACGAACTATAGCCAAAGCATCTCCATCGGCACCTCATGAAGTCTGGTTGGTAATCGATGGATCAACCGGTAGTAATGCGTTGCAACAAGCTCGTGTGTTCAGCCACAGTGTCAACCTATCTGGTATCTGCATAACTAAACTCGATGGGACTAGTAAAGGTGGCATCGCGGTCGCAATAAATGAAGAACTCAAGATTCCCATCCTATTTATCGGTTTGGGTGAAGAATTAGTAGATTTGCAGCCGTTTGCCCCGGATATATACGTCAATTCTCTACTGGATTAACTTCAAGATTGGAAAGAAGGATTGGCGAAAACCTTATTGTCAGTGACATGCATCTTCACATTGAGCATACAATCTGCAATATTCATTTTCTTAAACATAACGACAGTGGTTGAATTTAAGTAATCCAATTTATTTCACATTGGCGCCATATCGCTCAATTTTCGATCAAGGGTAGAGCGTGAAATTTTCAAGGCACGAGCAGTTTTCCGCTTATTCTTCCCGGTGAGATTGTAAACAAAGAGAAGATGGCGTTTAACGACGGAATCAAGGCTTAAATCATCCAGTCCCGATTCAGTCTGGGGATTGACTTGAGCCTGATTAAATGAGAAGGCGGTAGCAGTGGAATTGCCCGTTGGTAAAATATCAACATCTTCATCCAGTAGAATGTTATCGGGCATGATCACAGAATTTTCAGCAAAAAGGACTACCGCCTGAATGACCCGATGAAGTTCCCGAAGATTGCCTGGCCAAGAATAATTCATGAGCTTTTCAAACGCTTCGGGATGAATGGAAGAAATGGTTTTATGGGAATTTTCTTCACACATTTTAATTTCATTGGCGATCAAGATTGGGAGATCATCCTTCCGCCGTCGCAACGGCGGAATAATCAAAGTCAATCCATTCAATCGATGGTATAGATCATGGCGAAAACGACCGGTACTTGCCAGTTCACGCAAACTCTGATTGGTGGCGGAAATAATCCTGACATTCGCATAACGAGTTTGCTCCGCACCTAATCGTTCAAATTCGCCATATTCCACGGCTCGTAGAATTTTCGCTTGCGCTAATGGACTCATATCTGCAATTTCATCAAAAAACAACGTGCCCTCATCGGCGATCTCAAACTTGCCCCGCATTTGAGTGGTAGCTCCAGTAAATGCACCTTTTTCATGACCGAATAACTGACTCTCCAATAATGTATCAGTCATGGCCGAAGCATTAAATGAAATGAACTTCCCAGATGCACGCAATGAAGAATTATGTATGGCTTGAGACAATAAGGTTTTACCTGTACCGGTTTCACCCTGCAGCAGGATCGGCAGATTACTTTTCGCAGCTTCCCTTGCCAAAGCCAGACAGCGCTGCATATCCGGACTATTGGAGGTCAGGCTGTCGAGTGTCAATGTTGAAATTGTTGTTAATTCCATTTCTTAGTCCTGATAGAGATGAATAGCACCATCGTCAATACATATACAGCTTGGCGTTGAAAGCACAAAAAATGTCGCGCTAAAACGATCACCTTCACAATATTAATCATTAAAAATAGGCATTATACTACTGGCACGCAACGTGACACAATGTTTTAAAGTTATGAATAAATTCTATTTAAAATATGGCAAATAATGACTTGCAGATTAATGCTTCCGATTTTGTCCAGGCAGTGGAAGCTTTTTTTGGTGCTGATTCACCGTTGAGAAAATTGAATGAAATGGGAACTCAAACCTATGAACATCGCCCGCAACAGGCAGAGATGGCAAAACAGGTGGCAGAATCCTTCATGGCAGAAAAGCATTTGGTTGTTGAAGCTCCCACAGGAATAGGAAAAAGTTTTGCCTATTTGATCCCTGCGATTTATTATGCAAAATTGACCAAACGTCCGGTTGTAATTGCGACCCATACTATTTCCCTTCAAGAACAACTTATCTCTACCGATATTCCCCTTCTCGAACAACTTGTTGATTTCTCCTTTTCCAGTGTCCTGGCAAAAGGACGCGATAATTATGTATGTCGCCAACGATTGCACAATGTCAAACATTTTCACCAGGACTATTTACCCAGTGATGACCTTATGCCAGAACTTGAGAGAATCATCCAATGGTCACAACACACGCAAGAAGGGACATTGACAACATTGCCGTTCAAACCAACACCCGCAATCTGGTCATCTGTTTGTAGTGAAGCTGGTGTTTGTGCTTACGATAGTGATAATGACACCACTCATTGTTTTTTCAGAAAGGCAAGGAATCGCTTGTACAATGCATCGATTGTGGTCACCAATCATGCCTTGTTCTGTGTTGATCTGGCCAAACGACGTGAATCAAATAATGAGAATTCGATTCTCCCGGATTATAGCGCGGCGATTATCGATGAGGCTCATTGTTTCGAAGATGTGGCTGTCACCCACTTGGGAATGCAGGTTAGCAACATTGGATTGTATTTTCTCTTGCATCGCCTTTTCCACCCAAAAAACAATCGCGGTTTACTCACGCTGTCAAAAACTGATACTGCGCGTAATTTGGTTATAAACCTGTTGGAAACAGCTTATCGGTTTTTCAATTTGATTGCGGATTGGCTGCTGAGAGATAATAAAAATCCGCGCGTATATCAGCATCCCGACCTGATACCCAATACCCTGTCACCGTTATGGGTCATGCTTGAATTGGAAATCCAAGAATTGAGTAAAAACCAGATGTTTTCTCCGGATTTACAGTCCGAAATCGATTCAATTATGCTTCGCTTGCGTAAACTACGTGAAAATCTCGAAGCATTTTTGGATCACCAATTGAACGAATGTGTCTATTGGATTGAAATGAAGGAAAATTCAGGAAGAAACATCTACCTCAATGTTTCCCCACTCGAAGTGAACGCGATATTGAATAAGACATTATTTTCAACGGGTAAATCGATTGTCCTGACCAGTGCCACGCTCGCCTATCATGGCAAATTTGACTACTTCTGTCGCCGCCTGGGAATAACACACGCAAATAGCTTGATCCTCGATTCACCATTTGATTACCGTGCTGCCGTCGATCTTTACATCCCATTTTCATCAATGCCATCCCCAAATGAAGGTGACAGATTTATATCAGCAGCGATTGAGCAGATCAAAAAGTTTATCATCCAGACAGAAGGCAAGGCGTTTGTCCTTTTTACCAATTACACCATGATGAATCAAATGGCAGTGACAATGAAGGATTTTTTCTCTTTGAATCGCATCAAGCTCATGGTTCAGGGCCATGAACTTCAACGATCACAAATGCTGAAGATATTCAAGGAAGACATCCATTCAGTAATCTTCGGTACAGACAGTTTTTGGATGGGAGTTGATGTCCCTGGGGAAGCATTAAGCAATGTCATAATAGTTAAGCTCCCTTTTTTAGTCCCAACTCATCCCTTAGTCGCAGCGCGGAAATTAAGCATTGAAAAGAATGGTGGAAATCCTTTCCGTGATTATTTTCTTCCCGAAGCTGTGATGAAATTTCGTCAGGGGATCGGTCGCCTGATACGAACCCAGAAAGATCATGGAATTATTGTGGTACTCGATTCTCGCATCATAAGAACAAATTATGGAAAAATGTTTTTACAGGCGATTCCAGATTGTCGACGGTTTATTTTTTAATTTAACAAAATTTGCAAAACACATTACAAGTTATAGGTTTAAAGCGCGATGTTATTGAGCCTTAAACCAGAAGGTAAGACTGCAGTTCATGTGCGGCAATATTCAAACAAATTATAATCATTAGCGGAAATAATTTACCCAGAGGGATACTCTACTATGCCCAATTTGCTCTATGTCACACCGAATGTGTTGCAAAAATTAAAACAGCACAAAGCCTATCATTTCTGGACACCGTTTATTCAGTTATTTCCCATTCGCAATATCCCCCCGGAAGAACGCGTGTTTTACCCCAGGGAAATCGAAATACTAAAGGGATATATCTACCTGACGGTTGATCTTAAATTTGTTTATTTTCGAGATAATATGGCGAGTTTCTTATATGATGATCAAGATTTGTCATTTCGCTTTTCGGCAAGTCACGGCATACTTAGGACACTTGACAATAAACAATTTAGCGCGATAATCGGGAGAATTGCCAAGGTTACAGCCTCGACTGATGTAGAATTGGTGGATAATGATCTAGTCCATCATCCATTAATCGATGCCGGTTTATTATCACCAGGATTGACCCCGGAAAACCTGTTAAACCAAGCTGCCTCCGGACGCAGTAAGGATATTGATGACGTTTCCGTTGTTGAAGAAATCAGACCGAAACGGAAACGTGGACGACCGCGCAAAAACCCCATTCATGACAATGATATCGAAGCCACATTAGCTAAAATAACTAAAAGAAAAGCCCAGATAGAAAAGGAATTGGATGAAGAATATGGAATGGAAGACGATTTCGATGACGAAATTGTTTCGAAACCAAGCAATGAAACGGGAAAAAAGCCAGTTGTCGAAAAATCAAAGAATAAAATTGAAAAAGTTAATAAACAACCCCATTCTCAATCGATCAGTCCAAAATTACGACTGGAAATCATTGCTTTTCGAAAAAAAACCAAAAAAAGCTACAATGATGTCGCTAAAAAATTTGGTTTATCGGTCGCGGCGATTAAAGAACTCTCCAGCAAGCCATCGCCGTCAACCAAAATTAAACCTGTCAGTATGAAAAAACCATCAAAAGTCCCCAAGAATCAGATTGCCCCTTCTACAAAACCCAAAAAATAAACGAAGCAATCAAGATCGTCATCGCACAATGAAAGTATTCTGCTATCGGGGGGAATTTACATTACCAGACCGTTGTTCTTGACAATCCCAGACATCCTTATTGATATGTGCCATTCATAACCAATCGATTCAGGCTGCGAGGGAAAGCGCGTGAAAATATTCCGAAAAATCATGCCCAATGGCGAATTAAGTCCCACCTATTATCTGAGTACAGTGGTGGATGGCAAAAGGATTGAATGTTCAACAGGTTGCAAAGGTGAACTTGAAGCCCGTTTCCACGCGCAACGATTTATCAATGAACTTCGCCAACAAGTAATCGCACAAGCAATTGGAGAAGAAAATCTACCAATGCGAATTGGGGGCAAACCAATTGCCCTACACCAGATATTTTCAGAATATCTGACTTTAAAGAAAAAATCAGTTGCGTCCCTGGATAACAATGAGATTCAATCCCTAAGGATAGCGTGGGAAGACTTCTCGGTATTTATCAAAAACAAAGCTCCCTGGGTCCAATATCTTACCGACATTACAAATGAAATTGCAGTTGAGTATATTCAATATCTTCGCACTCATGGAAAATATTCTAAATCCCTGACCTTTCGTGTCGCTGGCTCAATCAATTCCATAAGGCATATCGCTCAAGAACATCAACAAATGTCCCTAACTGATTGCGATAAATACCATCAGTTATTGACTGAAATTCTCGGTGTTCTCATTCAAAATTTAGGACTACTTAAAAATCCCTTCACCGCTATCGCGCCACTTAATCATGATGAAGATTCGTGGCAGGCTTTGACACCAGAGGAATTAGATTTGATTAAACAAAAAGCTCCGCCATTTCTTTTCCCCATCATTGCCATTTCATTATATACCGGATTGTCCGTTGAGGATGTCAGTACACTTAAAATCGATGAAATTGAATTTGCCACCGGATGGCTTACGCACAAGCAATCTGCTACTCAAACAATTACCAAGGCCCCCATACTACCTCCCCTGCAAGTATACATCAAGCAATTGGCAGGACAATCAACCACTGAGTTTCTCCTTCCTGAACAGGCAAAAACACAATTAAAAGATAACAACATCATGGCGATCGCAATCAATCAATTTTTTCTCACATTACAAAACTCGAATGTCACCCCATCTCGCATCAATAAAGCTACGGCAAAAGACATTAACAGCTTACGTCTAACCTATTGTTATATGGCACTTGCTCATGAAATACCGTTAGCTATCGTAACCAGCATAACCGGGCATGTCACTTCCAGCATTGAATATTTATATTTACATCCCAAGACAGCTCATTGCCGAAAGATAGTACAAATGTATCTTGATAATCACCTAAAATTACCTGCAATACATAATAGTCCAATGGTTCAACATCGCACAAAAGAGGATAAAATGATTATGATGCTGGAAACCATGACGCCCGATAATTGGTCATATATCCGCGATGAATTATTGGCAATCTTAAGAACTAAGTAAATAACCAATTGATCATTGAAAGTTTCTGTATTATGCCTCATCCCTATACCCCAACTCAGGGGCAATATTTGGCATTTATTTATTATTACTGCAAACTCAATAAGCGTTCGCCATCAGAAGCAGATTTCAAAAAATATTTTCAGGTAACTTCTCCTTCCGTCCATAACATGATACTAACCCTTGAAGCAAAAGGCTTCATAGAGAGGATGCCGGGTCGACCACGCTCACTTACACTATTACTGGCAAAGGAAGAATTGCCCGATTTGCTGTGAATGACACCCTTGATATTCCAATCTATCGTTAATCGGCGAAGGAATCAATAATATCCAACTTTTATGCGACCGGATAAAGACCAGGCATAAGAGTTTCTTGAATGAGCATTGTTCATACAGGCATGAGCTTATCAAATCCTGTGAATGGACGCAAAACTTCCGGGACATGGACGACACCGTCACCGTCTTGAAAATTTTCCAATATCGCACAAACGACTCGATCAGTAACGGCGGTGGCAGACACCGTATGAATAAATCCTTTGCGCTGCTCAGAAGTCTTGTAACGGATATTTAATCGGCGGCTTTGGAAATCGGTGAGATTCGTATTCGAACATACTTCTCGGTAACCTCCATAACCCGGAAACCAGGCTTCGACATCAAATTTTTTATATCCTGGCGCCCCCAAATCTCCAACACAGACATTGACTACCCGATAGGGAATTCCCAATTGTTGCAAAATATATTCTTCGTTTTCCAGACAAAATTGATGATATTTGGGTGATTCTTCAGGTTGGCAGAAGACGATCTGCTCTACCTTATGAAATTGATGGACACGAAAAATACCACGGGTTTCTTTGCCATAACTTCCGGCTTCAGTGCGAAAACACGGTGAATAAGCGGCATAACAAAGTGGCAGCTTTCCAACATCGATCACTTCATCAGCGTGATATGCAACCAAGGTTTGTTCTGCTGTCCCGATCAATGCCAGATCGGCAGTTTTGAGAAGATAGGTTTGATCAGCGAAAAAAGGCAAATAACCAGTCCCAAATAAGGTTTTCTCCTTGGCCAGACAGGGGGTAATAAAAAGGATAAATCCGCGCTTGATCAATTCTTGCTGAGTCCAATAAAATAGCGCCAATGCCAATTGAGCTCCTTGCCCTTTCCAAAAGTAAAAACCGGATTGAGCAACCTTGGAGCCTCGTGCGGTGTCAATTATATCAAGTTTAACGCCTAGATCCTGATGATCCAACGCGGGAAAATCGAAATCAGGCGGGGTACCATTGACCTTGATTTCCATATTTTCCTGATCGGACAAGCCATCGGGCACATCATCCGCTAAAAAATTTGGCAGCCATGCCAGATCCTTATCCAATTCAGTTTTCCATTGTTGTAATATCGACTCCTTGTCGGTTAAATCCTTTTTAAGCGACTTGACTTGAGCCCGAAGTGCTTCATCGTGGCCGCCTTCCTTGCTTAACTTATTTCTTTGAGAACGGAGCTCTTCAACCGATCGCAGCAATCCAAGATAATCCTTATAACGGATCGATAAAGTATCTATATCGACTTGATTTATACCTCGACGCCGACAATTTTCTTTTACTGAATTTGGGAATTCTTTCAATAGATTTATATCGATCATTTTAGCTCCCTGAAACTTTCATAATGTCTATGGTTTGAAAAATTATTAATTGAAATTGTTATCGGATTGGAATCCACAATATATTTTAGTAGGTTATTAATATCATCACGAAACATCTTCATCACCGCGCAATAAAGTAAATTTATATTTTATGATTACAGCCATCTTTAATGAAAATCATACCAGGTAACGGTAAAGTCAATCTAACAAATGATGGCTCCTTGGAAATTTGCTTTATTGGCACGGGTTCGGCATTTGCCAAAACCATGTACCAAACGAATTTTCTGATCATCAAGGGTAATGATCACATTCTCGTAGACTTTGGCACAAGCGGATTATATGCTCTTCGCGAGTTCACCGGTCTTGAACCCACAGATATCCGTGTCTTTCTCCCCACGCATAGTCATGCTGATCACGTTGGTGGCGTTGAATGTCTGGCCCTGATGAATCATTATGTAGGTATGCCCTATATGAGCCATCCAAAACTCAAGATGATAATTAATGAAGAATATGAAAAAATACTCTGGAACATGACATTACGTGGGGGGTTGGCATGGAATGAAATCCATAACAATGCCACAGAAATGAATTTTTCCGATTATTTCACTGCCATTCGCCCACAATTGATCTCACGTTCGCCACGGGAAATCTGGGAAGTTTCCGTCGGTGATATCCATGTCGAAATGTTCCGCACCAAGCATGTTCCGGAACAATCAACTTCCTGGAAAACCAGTTTTATCTCCTACGGTGTATTTATTGATAATCGGGTTTTTTGTTCAATGGACACTCGATTCGACCGTGAATTGATTGATTATTACATTGATCGCTCAGAGATTTTATTCCATGATGTACAATTCTTTAGAGGTTCAGTACATACACCATTAGATGATTTGCAAACTCTCCCTTCAGACTACAAAAAGAAAACCTACCTCATCCATTACACAGATGATTGGCAACATCACGATATTTCTGATTTTGCTGGTTTTGCCATTCAAGGATCACGGTATGTTTTCTAGTTATTTTAGGCAACCCGCTGACTACGCCAGTCTCTAATAATCACACGGACGGATTCTTGATAACTGGTATATTATTAATTGATCAATAAAACATACCATTTCTGCCATGATATCCACTTATATGGTTACTCGCCTGTCGAATTATAATCATAGTATAAGTTGAATTGAGATCATTTATTTCTGCCAATGCGTACAATGAAATTTTGATTTGCCCCCATTTAGCCGTATATAACAATCCACACTGCCCTATGTAAATATCCAGTAACAACCAGGCTCACCATTGAATGAGTGAGAGTCAAGCTGGATCAAGCTGAATAAATCGTAGACTTGTCCTGGAGATGTTATAGTTCAAAAAAATTACTAATATTAAGAAATTTCACGGAACGAAGTATTTTACCTTATGTCCAATCCAACAGAAACGAAAGAAATGGCAGATAATGATCTAATTCATAGAGTCAATCAAGGCCAAATGGCAGCATGGGATACGCTCATGACAAGGCATGCATCAAAAGCATATCAGATAGCCTATGGAATTCTCGGCCAGAAGGAGGATGCGGAAGAAGTAACTCAAGATGCATTCATTCGCATATACCGGGCATTGCCAAAATTCCGCGGTGATTCTGAATTTTCAACATGGATGTATAGAATTGTAGTTAATCAAGCTCGCAATAAATACCGTTGGAATCGCCGCCGGGGTGCGAATCTCCACATCAGCATTAATCAGGAATTGGACCAAAATGAACAAAGCAATCTCTATCTTGATCTCCCGGATAAAAGTAAAACCCCTGATGATGATTTGGTCTTTCGGGAATGGGAAAGGGATATCAGTGAAGAAGTTAAAAAATTGCCGGCGGTTAATCGCGAAGCTTTGATCCTCAGAAATGTGAAAAATTTGTCTTATGAACAGATTTCCGAGTTGCTGAATTGTAAAGTCGGCACCGTAAAATCAAGAATTGCCAGAGGACGTGAAGAATTGAGAAAACGTCTAGGAATGTAGTAACTCAGGATTAACAATATGAACAATAAAAATGAAGCAGCGATCTCTTGTCCAGACTTTGATAATTTAAGCGCTTGGTATGATCATGAATTAAAGAGCGAACTATTGGATCGACACATCGATCAATGCCAAAATTGCCAAAAATTAATCAATGACTTCAAAATTATTGATCATTTACTGATTGATCATTGCTCTTTGGATCATGCAACAGTTGACCGGATCAAAAATCAATGCCGGAATCATATCGACCAACCCAAGCTAATTCCATTTTTACAATCACCAGTTATTATCAAGATAGCAGCCAGCTTGGTGATCACCGGAATTGTTGTTTTCTCAGTCATACTTGGCGTTTCAAATAAACCGAGCAGGTCGATATTTTCGCAACACACGTCAAACACACCCCATGATACCCCGCAGGCACAAGCGGTTTCCTCTGATTCGATGACAGCTTCTGCCGAGGATAAACCCCAGTCGAGTTTGCAAACCAACAACTCTGAAGATCAACCCTCTCAAGCACCAACAACCGTCGCGGCGAAATCCAACCCCATGCCCCAATCTGTTGTCAGTGAAAATCCCTCACAGATCACTCCTACTCATGCCAGTGTCAAAGAAAAAAGGAAAATTCTATCCCCATCAATTGAGCATAAAAAGGCCTTAAATAACTCTGGAGAATTAAGCATATCCGATCTAAATCTGGTTGATTATAATGCTTCAAAACACTCTTTGAAGGTTCAACAACCGATTTCTGACGGGAACAATACCACCCCCCAAACGCAGTCACTTAATGATGTTATACACCATGTCTGGATCACCGATGATCCCACTAACCCGTTAAAATCACTCAGGGAACTATATCCTCAACAACAAAATGTGATTGACAATTTGATCGGTCAAAATTTGGCGCGTTATAGATTGCATGTGCGGATTACCGATAGCGATCTTCAAAATCTGGTTAATAAACTTGATGCCATGGGATGTACTTTGGTCAGTCCCGACGCACCACAACCCTACCCAAAAGACTCGCGCCCATTGAAGTTGCAGGATAGAATCGTTCAATACGATGTTGATTTCGTGCGCAAATAGGCAAAAATTATTCGTTTTTTAACATCTCATACAATCTTTCTGCCGCTAATTGGGGATTTGCTTTTCCCCTGCTTATCTTCATCACCTGACCGATTAAAAACTGCAACGAAGCTTGTTTCCCATTTCTAAAATCGGATACCGGTCCTGGATTTGCAACCATTGCCTGCTGGACAAATATATCGATTGCTTTCAGATCAGTGACCTGAGTCAGTCCCTTATCTTCAATGATTATCCCGGGCGCCTTTGCAGTAGTGAACATTTCAATAAAAACAGTTTTTGCAATTCGTCCATTAATGGTGTTTTTCTCGATTAAGTCTAATAATTCAGCCAAATGACCAGGCAATACTGGACATTGAGAAAAGGGTTTTCCGCATTCTGACATTTCACGTAATAATTCAACCATTATCCAATTGGCGGCAGACTTAGGTAACGCCCCTGC
The DNA here is from genome assembly GCA_964615975.1 of uncultured Lentisphaerales bacterium. Classification (GTDB taxonomy): domain Bacteria; phylum Verrucomicrobiota; class Lentisphaeria; order JABSQK01; family JAJFLO01; genus CAZTTH01. The sequence continues at coordinate 24,274 of CAZTTH010000010.1, forward strand.
TATAACACACTTTTCAAAGTAGGCTGCGACCTCCAAATCACTAGTCAATACACCCGCATCATATGAGGACAAATGATAATCCCGGATAAATCGTTCTTTAATTTGTAATGGTGTTTCAGGAAGATTGGCACGAATAGATTCTATCCATTGGGTATTGATAGATAGCGGAATTAGGTCAGGTTCAGGAAAATAGCGATAGTCATGAGCGCTTTCCTTACTGCGCAGCGAATACGATTCGCCGTTATCGTCATTCCAGCCACGTGTTTCCTGCACCAATTGTCCCTCATCATCAAGTATCCGGGTTTGGCGTTCAATCTCATAATTTATGGCACGATGGGCAGCCTTGAAACTATTCAGGTTTTTCAATTCCGTCTTGGGATTTAACGTGGTCATCCCACTGGGTTTCAGAGAAATATTGACATCACAGCGCATCTGGCCTTTTTCCATATCACAATCACTTATGCCGGCATACTGCATCACTTGTTTCATCGCCACCAGATACAGATACGCTTCATCCGCTGATGCCATCTCAGGTTCACTTACAATTTCCATTAATGCCACACCAGCACGATTATAATCAATGCAGGAATACTGGTCAAAATGGGTTGATTTACCCACATCTTCCTCCAAATGAATGCGTGTGATTCCTATGATTTTAGGTTCCAATATATTACCGGATAAGGAACGACCTGATATTTCCAGTTTACCAGAACTGCAAAAGGGGAAATCATATTGTGTTATCTGATAGTTTTTCGGCATATCAGGGTAAAAATAACTTTTACGGTCAAACTTGCTAAACGTTGCGATTTGGCAATCGCACATCAGCCCTGCGATGATCGTTTTTTTAATTGCACTGGCATTCGCGCTTGGCAACGCTCCTGGGTATCCCAGACAGATCGGACAAATCAAGGTATTTGGTTCGGCGCCATAAACATTGGGGCAGGAGCAAAACATTTTAGATTCAGTGCGAATTTGAACATGAACTTCCAGTCCAATTACAACCTCAAAGCTTGACATCTGAATTAATCTCCTGAGCTGTTATACCCGCGGGATGATGTTTCATAAACCAGTTTCCCGCCTGCAAAAGGACGCGTTCCTGCCAGCAATCTGCGATCATTTGTAAACTTACAGGTAAACCCTTGCCATCGACACCTGCAGGAATAGCCAGTGCACAGTTGCCAGCAAGATTGGATGGAATAGTAAAAATATCAGATAAATACATTTCCAAAGGCGATGTCACGGCGCCGATCGGAAATGCGGTGGTCGGTGAAACCGGGGTAATAATTACATCACATTGACGAAAGGCCTGGGTAAAATCCTGGGCAATGAGTGATTTCATTTTTTGAGCACGTAAGTAGTAGGCGTCATAGTAGCCGCTGCTTAATACAAAAGTTCCCAAAATAATGCGCCTTTTTACTTCAACCCCAAACCCCTGCTCTCTACTTTTGCGATAAGTCGTTAGCAAATCGCCATTTGATTTATCTCTATGTCCATAACGGATCCCATCAAAGCGCGCCAAATTAGAACTAGCTTCCGCAGTTGCGATGATATAATACACTGCTACCGCATATCGGGTATGAGGCAACTCTATGGGAATGATTTGCGCACCAGCAGAGGAAAATTTATCTATCGCACCCGTGACAACACAACGCACATCCGGAGTCATTCCCTCGCCATTAATAAGATCATATGCAACACCGATACGCAATGATGCCAGGTCGAAATCAGCAAGCGCCGAGGAATATCCTCCATTTTCCACCTCGGCTGAGGTACAATCCATAAAATCTTTGCCGCCTATTAGATCCAGCAGTATCGCCGCATCTTCGACATCTACAGTCAACGGTCCTATCTGATCCAATGAGGAGGCAAAAGCAACCAATCCATAGCGGGAAACTCGACCATAGGTAGGTTTAAAACCAACGACACCACAAAAACCAGCAGGCTGTCGAATCGAACCGCCGGTATCCGACCCCAAAGCCGCCAAAGCCTGTCCAGAAGCGATAACGGCTGCAGACCCTCCGCTGGATCCACCTGGTACCCGATCCGTATCCCATGGGTTGTGAGTAAGCGTAACGCTGCTGTTTTCAGTCGATGATCCCATCGCGAATTCGTCCATATTGGTTCGCCCAAAGCAAATCATCCCAGCACCTTTTAATCGGGAAATCACGGTGGCATCATATGTGGCATTAAAACCCTTGAGTATACGCGATGCACATCCGCAAGGGTCATTTTTTACCGATATATTGTCCTTGATGGCGATGGGGATGCCATCAAAGCGACTCAATGCCACACCAGAAGCACGGCGCGAGTCAGAGGCGCTGGCTTGTCTCATGATTTCATCCTTATCCAAATGCACAAAGCCATTGACAATCGAATCAACACGTTCCTGACGATTAATCAGATGAGCACACAGGGCTGTTGAAGTTAGTCGGCCTTCTGCCAACGCCTGAGCGGCATCATGGATAGTCCCAGCTGGAGGACGTTGCACAAAATTTTTATTTGCCATCATACTTAAAACACTTCCCCATCTTCACGATTTAAAACCATGGGGACTTTGAAGTATTCCTGACTCATGACTTCGGGCGCATTGGCAAGAGCTGCCTTTTGTGACATGCAGGTACCGAATTCATCGGCTCGGTAATTATCCAGTTCAACCGCATGCGTCCTGGCACTGGGAATGTTGGTCATGTCAACGGCAAAAAGCTGATTGACATATTCCAAGATCGCCATTATATCAGCTTGATAGCGAGGTAAATCATCGGTCGGTATATCCAACATCGCTAATCGAGCCACATGAGCAACATCAATTGATTCTGGAGTATATGGGGTCATTTATCAAAACCAATCACAATTAATTAGATGTAAAATTAAGGGTTTTCTTATGAGATGAAATAAAGAGAAACGATTCATGATTCAGTGCATCATCTGATCGTGAGCTTTTGGCAGGTAATGGTAATCAAAGTTGAGATCAATTACAACTCTATACAGGGACTTTTTTATTCATGTTCTTTAGATGTATTTTTAAAAATTGATGATATAATTTGGAGCATTAGATTCACATCCCGACTTATGGGTTGATTCAATAACCATGAGAATAAATAACCAATCACCTAATTATCCTTATGAAATGTCAGCAATTTACCCTTACCTCAATCGAGTCAATATCAGAGCTAATGATAAAAAACGTCGATTCAGATGTCCAACTTATGCTTATTTTTGGCGCCACTAAATTCTTTCGCGATAGCTCATGGCTAAATGGTGTCCGTAAAAACTATCCCAATACATGGTTAATGGGATGTTCTACCGCTGGTGAAATATTTGATACTCAGGTTAATGATGATTCCCTGACATTTACTGCCATCAAGTTTGAACATACCACAGTGCATGCGCTGAAAAAGGAAATGCAACAGACGGGTGCAAGCTATGAAATTGGCGCGAATTTAGCTAAATCATTACCCCAGGAGCGATTGAAACATGTGTTCGTATTATCTGATGGGGTGTCAGTCAATGGCAGTGAACTGGTTGCGGGCCTTAAAGAATTTCTCCCCACGAATATTTCAGTCACGGGCGGGCTGGCAGGTGATGGAAGCCGCTTTAAGGAAACCTACGTCTTACTCAATGATACTTCAACAACCAACACCGTTGCGATCATGGGATTTTATGGCGAACGCTTGAATGTCGGCTATGGTTCCTTGGGCGGATGGGATCCATTTGGTCCTGAACGCTTGATCACCCTATCAAAAGGAAATGTGCTTTATGAATTAGACGGGCAATCGGCATTGGAACTCTACAAGAAATATCTCGGAGAACATGCGGCGGATCTGCCGGCATCGGGATTGCTTTATCCATTGAGTTTACGCAAGGATAATTTGGATACCCCTGTCGTGCGAACGATTCTATCAATTGATGAAACAGAACAAAGCATGACCTTTGCCGGGGATATCCCACAAGGATATTATGCGCGTTTGATGAAGGCAAATTTCAATCGTTTGATCGACGGCGCTGCTGGCGCGGCTAAAACCAGTGCCTTGACGTTAAACTCAATACCCGCTCAATTAGCGATACTGATCAGTTGTGTCGGACGAAAGATGGTATTAAAGCAACGCATCGAAGAGGAGGTTGAGGCAGTTCGTGAAGTGATTGGCAATCAGTCTGTTTTGACCGGATTTTACTCTTATGGTGAAATCTCCCCATTTACACCCAATGCGAAATGCGAACTGCATAATCAAACCATGACCATTACTGCGTTCTCAGAACAGTAAATACAAATTCCACGATTGAATAAAATACCCGGAATTGGAAATGAACTGTGATTTTGGTGGTTTTCGATAAAAATCATGGCGTCAATCGTTAATTTCATCTCTCTGGCAGCTGTAATCGGTTTCACATGCATTCCCTACTCAAAAGACAATTAAAACGTAATTTCGGTGAGTTGGATTCAATACCCGCCGAATGGCATCCATTTCTTAAGTTGGTCGATGAAGCTTATCGCGAGTTTGATGCCGATCGAATGCTTCTTGAACGCTCTTTGGAATTCAGTTCTCATGAATTATTACAGGCAAATTCAGAGTTGCGTGCCATGATTCAAGCCTTTCCTGATCTCTTTATATGGATCAAGGATGACAGTACGATTCTGGATTGCAAGGGGGGGGCCGGAACTGATCTATTATTATCGATTCCCGATCTAATCGGGAAACGAATTGTTGATATTCCAAACGATGAAATCCGGTCTAAATTCTCCGATGCAATCAAAGAAGTCATCACCAAAAAAACCATCTCCAGCATTGATTATCCACTTGAAGTAGGCGGGAAAAATCAATTTTTCGAAGCTCGATTATTGCGCTTGCGAGAGAACCAGATTTTAGTGGTGATCAGAAACATTACGGACAAAAAGCAGATCGAGGAGCAATTAGCCAATGAACGACGCAATTTGGAAGCGACAGTGACTCAAAGAACCAGTGAATTGCGTGACATGTTGGTAAAATTGGAACTTGCCAATCAACAGTTGTTGATCGCCAATCAACATAAAAACCAGTTTCTCTCTACCATGAGCCACGAATTGCGCACCCCATTGAATGCTGTCATTGGTTATACGGATTTGTTAGTAGGAAGATTTTACGGTCCACTTAATAATACTCAATATCGGTATATCAATCAGATCGGCACCAGTGGCAAACATTTATTGGCATTAATCAATGATTTATTGGACCTGGCTCGCATCGACGCAGGTCGGGTCCAATTGGAATACGAAAAATTCTCAATTCCGGATTTGGTTAGCGCGACCTGTGAAATGGTAAATAACCAACTCGAAAAAAAGTCCTTGCTAATTCAATGGAATTATGAAGCACCAATCAATTATGTTTATGCTGACCGGCGGAAAGTCATGCAAATCCTGTTAAATTTTCTCACCAACGCAATCAAATACACCCCTGAACATGGAAAAATTACCATTAAAACAGAAGGAGACGGTGACAATTTTATTAAAATCAAAGTCAGCGACACCGGACACGGTATCGAAAAACATAACCATGAAAAAATTTTTGACGATTTTTTTCAAACGGATCGGGTACGCGATGAACAACTTGGTGGAGTGGGAATTGGGTTGGCATTAACCCGACGTCTGGTACATTTACATGGGGGAAACATCGGAGTTGAAAGCGAATATGGCCAGGGAAGCACCTTTTGGTTTAGCCTCCCCATCCGAACAGAAAACATGGATACCGATTTGACACTAACTGCCAACGCTTCAGACATCATGGATAATACGGCAATTAAACAAGTCTTGTTGATCGATAATGAACCAATGGACATCCTGATCATCAAAGAAATTTTATCCGTAAGAAATTACAACATCGATGTCATCCCTCCACATGAATTCCTGTCAATGAATTCAACTTTTCGCAAACCAGATATCATTATGGTTAATTTGAGTATGAACTTATGGCAAAACCTGGAAGTGTTGAAAAACCTGCAAAGCGGGGATTCATTACTAGGTAAGCCCATCATAGGTATCCTAACGGAAGAGGATCAAACTCAAATAATCAAATTGAAAGCGGCAGGTTGTCAAGATTTCATTACCAAACCGATACAATTACCGAGACTATTTAATTTGATGGATCGATATTTATAATATGAGATATCGACATTTTAATTTTTTCTCCTATAAAACATTTAATCGTTGCCTCTTTATCAAACCGACTGTCACAGTCACTGAGTAACTACTTTATCTCATGATTTCATTAGAAAAAGAATTCCTCGATAAGCCCAACAATCTGATGACTGCGACGGGTCAGTTTCTGCTCCAGAATATACGCGGAATCGGGATGTCTTTAATCATTATGACTGAGGCTTTCCGTTGGTTTGTTCATCTCCATAAACGACGTACTGAGGTCTTTCGCAACTTGTATATCGTCGGATTAAAAAGTTTCCCGGTCACATCGATAGTCGCTGTATTTACGGGAATGATATTGACATTACAAACGGGACTTGAACTAAAGAATTACGGCCAGGAAGTCAATGTCGGTATAATTGTAACCCAAACCCTTTGCCGTGAAATGGGACCATTTATGACTGCATTAATCCTCGCCGCAAGCGTAGGTTCAGCCATGGCCGCAGAATTAGGGACCATGTCTGTTTCTGAAGAAATCGATGCATTGCGTGTCATGGCAATTAACCCAATTCGCTATTTAGTCATGCCGCGAATTTTTGCCATGCTCATCATGTGTCCTATCCTGACTGTGTATACCAATATTATCGGTGTTATCGGCGGCGGTTTAGTAGCGAATACTCAACTGGATGTGGGTTGGTCAGCATTCTATCGGAATGCGATCAATACTCTTGCGGCCAAGGAAATTTATGTCGGTTTGTTTAAAGCCGTCATATTCGGAATTATCGTTGCGACCATAAGTTGTTATCAGGGCTTGACAACCACCAATGGGGCAATTGGAGTGGGACGCGCTACTCGAAAAGCAGTAGTAATGTCGTTTTTAATGGTGTTGATTATCGGCTATATGATTACTCGCATGTTTTACTAAAAACTTATGATAAGATTGGAAGACGTACATAAAAGCTACAGGGGGCATCCGGTGTTGGCAGGGATTGACCTGCATATAAATTCAGGAGAAACTATGGTTATTGTCGGGTCTAGTGGTACGGGAAAAAGTGTGACCTTAAAACATATTGTAGGCTTGACTCATCCCGATCGGGGTCGCATTCTTGTCGATGGCCAGGATATAACACTCGCTCGTGGCTTGGAGCTGGAGCGTCTGCTTGATAATTTTGGCGTCCTCTTTCAATCAGGAGCATTGATTAATTGGATGACAATATTCGAAAATGTAGCCCTGCCATTGTATGAAAAAACTTCTCTGGGTGATCATGAAATCGCTGAAAGAGTCAATGAAAAATTAGCCTTGGTTAATTTATTGGGTAATGGACATAAACGCCCATCTGAAATATCCGGCGGGATGAAAAAACGAGCTGGATTGGCACGTGCGATCATCAAGAATCCCAAAATTCTCCTCTACGATGAACCCACCTCGGGATTGGACCCTGTGATGTCAAGGCATATTGACAATCTGATTATTGACATGCAAAAGAAATATGGGGTTACATCGGTTGTCGTGACCCACGACCTGCACAGTGCCTTTACCATCGGTGATCGGATCGCGATGCTGCACGGAGGTAAAGTGGTTGAAGTCGCACCGCCGCGGGAATTTGTAGCCAGTAAACACGATTGTGTTCAAGAGTTTATCAAAGCACAGTTTTCAATGGGAAAAGTAACGGGTATGAATTTATGAATAACAAACGCCAGGTAAGTAACAAGGAGAAAAAATTGGAATTGGCAGTGGGACTATTTTTCTTTGTCGCCTTGATCATTCTGGGGATATTTACAATTATCCTCAAAAAGGATGTCATCTTGGGAGAAAACGAAAAAATAATTGTCGATTATTTTGAAGTTGGAGTTCTGCAAAAAGGCAACAAGGTTTTGCTGAGAGGTTATGAAATTGGCAAAGTGAACCGATTAGAATATGTAAGTGACACAAATCAAATTAGATTGCATCTCAACCTCGCCCAACAAGTGGTTTTTTATCACGATTATAAAATTGAAATTCGTGAATCTTCAATATTGGGTGGACGCTATATTTATCTGGATCCTGGAACTCCAGAGTCCGGTGTACTGTCCAACGATACCATATTCAAAGGATCCCCGGCAGTGAATATTCTGGAGGAAGCGGGGAGATTAATCAAAAAGTTTCAAGAAGATGAAAAGCATATAAACAAAGCACTGGTTGAAAATCGGCTTACAGACAAATTGTCGGAGATCGTTGATAACCTCAATACAGTCAGTAGTAATTTAAGAAGTGGACAGGGAACCTTGGGAAAATTAATCAACGAGGATACCCTGTATGTGAATACACAAAAAACCATTGATGACATGTCTGGCATCCGTGATGATATCAAATCGGCATTTTCAACCCTCGAAAAAGCCGGCTCCAGCGTTGATTTGGCTGGTGCAAGTGTTCGTGAAACGTCAGACTTATTACGCGATATTGTTAAAAATGCCAAAAATGGCGAAGGAACAATAGGCAAACTTCTCAATGACGATCAGCTCTATAAGGAATTGAATGGAGTTGTCAATGATTTGAAGGCATTCAGCCAAAAATTAAACCAGGAAAAATCCTCATTGACAAAATTAGTTAATGATGACGGCGATTTTTATAACACCATCAAGGATTCGTTCAACTCACTGAAAATCACATTCGACGAAAGCAGGGAAATCATAGAAAAACTAAAAAGCGGGGATGGAACAATTGGTAAATTAATCATGGATGACGCTATTTATCATGATGCCAAAGAAACCATCCAACAAGTCAAGCAAACCGTTAACGATTTCAGGGAACAAGCACCGATATCGACTTTTGCCAGCTTTATTTTTGGCGCGTTATGATTATAAATAATCAATCCATGCTGATTTTGATTCGTATTCCGTTTATAATTTATTAATTTCTGTTTAATAATCCCCAAAAAATGAAAGGAAAATTATATGTTAAAACTATGCATCACCACCTTACTATTATTCGCCACCGTCAGCCATAGCCAAACCCTCACCCTTAACGAGGCGGCATTTGACTTTGGCGATATCGACAATCTCAAACCCGCGGTACGTGATGTCGAATTTAAGAATACCGGCGATAAGGAATTAATCATAGACAATATCAAAGCTTCATGTGGATGTTCGGCTGGAAAACTTGAGAAAAACAACTATCAGCCCAATGAGTCGGGAAAAGTTTCGGTTACCTTCAATCCCAAAGGACGTTCGGGCAAGCAAACTAAAACCCTGACGTTTATCAGCAATGACGCACAAAATAAAACATTGTCATTAAACTTTACTGCCAATGTCGTTCCGGTCTATGAGATATTACCCAACCGTCTCGACTTTTCTTTCAAGGAAGATGGTGCTGGATATGTGGAAACCGAAAAAAAATTCAGTGTGGTAAACAAATGGAATAATCCCATAATCGTTGAATCGGTCAGAAGTCAAAATGATAATGTTACTGTTACTGGATCAACAGGAATGGAAGTAGCTCCAGGAAAATCCGCAGAGTATACCGCTAAAGTAAAGGTCGATTTCATACCCGAAAATCATGTCTATTCGCAAATATACTTCACATTTAAGATCGATGATGAATCGATCCCTCAAGGACTCCAATTGGTGATTTCCCCGCCGTTGAAAAAAGTCCATAATTGATTCGAGACTTCTGTGCTTTAGAACATTTGCACACCCCAAAAAACTGTTTCGATATACGAATGTTAGATGGTGAGTTCGCTATGACCGAATAGAGGGGTAGTGCCTAAGCGGTTAATATCTATTTTGTCAGCTTTTCTTGCATTTGAGAATCGTTTTCTCCACCCCGTATCGGTTCATCTGCCATAAATTGTGTGGTTTCGTCCAACACCGACAGGAGCAATTGGTGTTGATAACGTTCAAAAGTCAGGGTGGCAAGGTTGGCGACAGCCAAAGCAAAGGTTTGTTCATCAGGTAACCAGATGCGTTCGTTGCTGACGTTTTCATGACAAACAACACCTTCGAGTTTGCCGTACAAAAAAATAGGCGCGTCCATCATCGACACAATATTGTTGGGCTTGAGATAGCTATCACACAACTCGATCATGCGATCGTCTTCCTGCGCATCATTCGCGGCTACCACATCGTAAGTGTTGATGGCGTTGAAATATTCTGGATAGTCTGAGACCGCGATTTCAAAACCCGCAGTGTGTCGGTTGAAGGTTAATTGATACATATCCTGACACACCAACTTGGTGCGGGTATCATTGAACCGCCAGATACTTACACGATCAACCTGTAATGTTTTCGCATCCAATTCGACCAGATTCTGAATTGTCTGAAGTAAATCCTGGGATTCGCAGGCACATACCCGGGTCAAGATCTGTAAATTAAGCTGTTGCGTCAAATAGCGCTGCGCGGCTTTTTGAACTTCGTCATTACGATCATTCAATTCTTCGGTTCGACGCTTTATTTCATCGCGATGTTTTACCTGTTGATTATAGAATATCAACATAAATATGATGGTTATGGCGATGATGATAACGAAACTCATGGTAATAACTGGTAGTCCTGGTAACATTAAATGAATTGCCCCGCCATATCCATGAAGATTTGATGTAATTTCATAAGATGAATTTCAATGTTATTTAATCGGGAATTGCTTTAGATCCGAGATTCATTAATCAGTTTGTTAATCTCTTCCTTAACCCTATAAGTTAGTCATGATATCTCGACGCGCAATCAGTCGTTGACCCCGCTGACCGTTTATACTGCATGCTGTCAGCCAGCGTTGGCGCAATTCGGTTTGCATTTTATCCGAAATTTGATTTGCCGGTTCAAGACCTTCAATTAATCCGCCCGCCCGGCGAACATGACCACCTCCGGTGCCTATACCCTGTAATGTTGCGACAATCAAATCGGCAGCATTACTGCTTTCAATCTGATTGCGAACGGAAAAAAATATCTTGTCGCCAATAGCTGCGCCACACAGCACCCTTCTGATCCCCTGACAGCGAATGAGTAAATCGGCTACCTCAGCAACCGTTTCAGGTCCGGTGGCATTGGGCATCAAACTTAATGCCGTATCATCATAAATGAACGTATTTTGCATGGCAAGAACCATATCGGTATAATAATGACGTTCGAGGGGCGCATTGTTTATTTCAGCGATATAGGCAGGATTTGAATGCGTTGTCAACCAAACAATCATCGACCGATCGAGAGCGGAAAAATTGGTTTCACCGCCACAGCTTTCCGATGAGATAGCATAGAGCAGTGCTGATGCCAAATTCATATGCGGGGGAAGATTTTGTTCATGCAAATAACTGGCAACAATACTGGCGGTGGCAACCACATTATGGCGGTAATCCTTATAACTCAAGCGCTGACGTTGATTCACTTCATGATGATCGATGACCGCAATCGGCTTGATGGTTGAGCCCGTTAAAATATGGTTGGTGGCGGATGGGGAACAATCGACCATGACAATGGCAGTATTCGGATCGTGATGATAGTCGGTTATCAGGGTTATAGGTGGTTTCAATAAACTCATCAAATGCTGATTTTCAGCGCGAATAATTGCACCTCCAGCCATTAATTGCACTGATTTTTGAAGTTTTTCAATGATCAGATATGATAATCCCCAGCCGCTTGAAATCGCATCAGGATCAGGATGATTGTGAGCGATGATTACGATTTTAGCATAAGGCTCCAAGGCATGGAGAAAGCGCTCGGAATGGGATGATCTTTTTTTTACATTCATTATTTATGCCGTTGAAAAAATCCGTTAATTCACTGAACTAGCATTATTAACCTCATGTCACTGCGAATCATGGGGAGTTCCAATTCCATTTCATCATGTATTGTTCTACGCAAGCCATTTATTCTCAATTAAATCAAGGTCATGATTGCTTTTTCTCAAGATACGAAAATGCCGATTCCATCTCCTGATGACTGCCTACCAGTACCATAATATCCCCAGCTTCAAGAACAAAATCAACCGCTGGATTGGTAAGCGATTTTTCTCCGCGAACCACGGCGATGATGGAAGCCCCGCACTTTTTTCTTAGCTGCAGGGCAGCGATACTTTTACCAACAGCCTGATGTTCAGTGGTTAAGAGAAACGTGTCGGTGGTTCCAGCTGCAAGAATCTGTAATATCTTATCAGAAACTCCCAAGGTTGGCGCGGGTGAACGCAACATTTGATAGCCATCATCACGCAACAAACGAGCTTGAGTTCTGATGATATTTCCGGGCAGATGCAAGCGGGTAAGAACCAAGGTTACCAACTCGATTGATGTCTCAAACTCCTGCGCGATCACTTCGTTGGCGCCATATTTTCTGATTTCATTGATTTCGGCCAACTGCCAGGTGCGCGCGATGATATAGAGATGGGGATTGATTTCCCGCGCCAGTTGTATGCTTCGACGTAATGCTCCCCCATCCGAAATCGCGTACACCATAACGGTTGCTTTCCCGATATTACATTTCTCCAGTATCTCTCTGCGGGTTACATCTCCGAATACAATTGATTCGCCATCCAGGTGTGCCTGATTGACTTCATAACCATTGAGATCGACGACAATATACCGCATATGTGCTGCTTTAAGCACTCGCGACAGGTGACGGCCATTTAATCCATAGCCAGCAATCACCACGTGATTCTGCAATTGTTCATTTCCAGCGCCACTCTCAGCTCCAGAATTTTTACCAATATCCGCGGATTTAGGAGAATTAAATTTATCGACCAGAATCGGGGCAAATTTAATCATCAAGGGAGTGACCAGGAAGGTTGAAACCGCTACCGCTATTGCCAGTTGATAATCGCCCGCGGGCAATAAGCCATGATGATGCCCGATACGGATGAGAATAAATGAAAATTCTCCAATTTGCGCCAGCCCCAAGGAGGTGATGAACGCGATTCGAAAAGGCACTTTCAGACTTGAAATGGTCAATAAATTAATACTGAATTTGAACAGGATGATAGCGAGTGCGGCGCCAAGAATCAAGAATAAATTTGCCCCCACAAAATGCAGATCAAGCAACATTCCGATTGAAATAAAAAACAAACTGTTAAAGACATCGCGAAATGAAGTGATTTCTGCCAGAATCTGATACCGGTAGACTGATTCTGAGATTAATATTCCCGATAAAAATGCCCCCAATGCCAATGAAAAACCAAGTGATTCAGTCACCACGGCCGCTCCCAGACAAGTAAATAGAGCGCCAATCACCAGCAGTTCGCGAACCCGGGTTTGAACGATAACTTTTAAAAATTTCGGTATCAGGAAATAGGCGACAAAAAATACCCCCGCAACCGCCATGAGACCCTGGATAAATTTAAGCAAAATGATCACTGGCAAATCTTTGACAGTGCCGGCCAATATCGGTTCGATCAAGAGCATTGGAACCACGATCAAATCTTGAAAAAGCAATATCCCCATTGAGATCCGCGCAAACGGTGTGGCTAATTCACCGCGTTCGGAATATAATGTCAAGACGATTGCAGTGCTGCTCATCGCCACAATAAAACTCAGGTATATGGCCTGATTGATAGGTTTGCCAATCGCGATGGCAATAATGATGACCATGACGATGGTGACCGAGACCTGTAATCCACCGCCGAATATCAGATAACGGCGTAAACTTTTCAGATGATCGAAGGACAATTCGACCCCGATCATAAACAAGAGAAAAACCACCCCCAATTCAGCAAACATTTCAACATGGGCCGAATCTCCAATCAATCCCAGCCCATGAGGCCCCACAATCATGCCGGTGAGCAAAAAACCGACAACTGCGGGAAGGCGAAGATAATGACTGATAACGATGACTAGAAGGGAACTACCAAATATAATGATGACATCATTTAGTAGTGGAATTAGCGGCATGTGAAGATTGTGAAAATTGCCGAATTGATATGAGGAGTTAAGTCTGGCAGAAATTGCCAGTGAATCTATTAAAATGTATCTCTTTTGGCCATCAAGGCATTTATTTGAGCTTGGAATTTCAGGTATTGCTCCCGGTTTTCAGCTGACATTGGATGAGTACGAAGCCAAGCATTTAAATTTCTTCGCGCAGTTTGCAATTCGGTGTTTAACGCCAGGTATTCCCTGGCTTGTTCAGGGGAAAACGATTTAGCTGTATGTTCTGCAGCCAGAGATTCCGTTTGTTCCTGAAACAACGCGATATTCTCAGTAAATTCGAGGTATTTGCTCTGATTTTCCGGACTATTTTCGGGTTTTGTTTTTAACCAAATTTTCAACTCCTCGGTTGCCTTTTTGTAGTGCTTAACTAATTGCGCATATTTCTTAGCCGTTTCAGGATCCATTGTCTTAGTCAACGTTTGAACGCTTATGTCGCTGTATTGGATCAGATTTTCTATCTTTTTTATGAATTGTTCCAAGGTTATTCCGCGATGAGTGCCGGTGCGCCCGATTTCGGTTTTGCCATCTGAATCTAAAATGAGATAGGTAGGATAACCACTAACTCCATATTTTTTTTGCAATTCAATATTTCTCGGGACGAATTCACTGGGGACCAGGTTCTTATCCTTGGGAAAATCAATCCTCACCAAGGCCAGTTTATCCTTCACGTAATCCTGCCAACCCGGCTGAGTAAATACTGTACTGTGCATCATTTTACACCATCCACACCAATCCGACCCGGTAAAATCAAGAAACAACAGCAATTGATTATCCTTGGCCATTTTTTGCGCGGCAGCTAAATCCATGGTCCAATGACCTGATTTCGCGCCTTCTTTCATCACCTCAAGCGCGGTCAGCCGCAGTCCTGTAAATAGTGCGAAGCAAAGAATTACAGGTAATAGAGATAATTGCATGCTATTAGATTTCATATGGTTAATTTCCTTTTTGGTTATCTTTTCGTCAAATATCCTGATCTTCGTTCGGCTGATCAGATACATAATAAGATCAAAGATCAAATTCCATTATTTTTTTATCGCAGCGGAATAATTTAGCGATGATTGCAACCCGAATCCACATGCCATTACGTTCCTGGCGCCAATAGACAATGCGGGGATCATCACAATAATCGACTTCGATTTCGATTTCATCGCGTTTGGGTAACGGATGTAAGAGACAGGCATCAGGTTTCATAAGTTCCAAAAAGTGTTTTTTGAAAATATAGTGATCCTGGGTGGGGGGATGTGTGACGTCTTCAAATTTCTTCTTATCATGTTCGTCCTGAATTCGCGTCATGTATATCGCATCTACTTCACGAATCCCATCCGCTATCGAATCGATCATGCGATATGGGATGCGATGGGCATCCAGGAAGTCGAGGATATCCGCCTGCATTTGATACTCTTCCGGCGCTGCGAAATAAAGCATTACACCCTCATAATTTTTCATTAAATAGCTGAGCGAGCGCACAGTTCGACCCCGTTTGAGATCGCCGACGAGCATGATTTTCTTGCCGTCGATTCCGCCATTTTTTTCAAAACTTTTTTCTAATGTATAGATATCCAACAACGCTTGAGTGGGATGTTGTTTGATTCCTGATCCGCCTGAGATGATCGGTATGGGATATTCATGTTCATTGATATTGATGCGCCGATGTGATTTTAAGGTAATCCAAAAAGCTACCGCGGTGGCATCATCCGCGTAATGACGCATGACGACCAGATCGACATATGATATGAAAGTTCGTATCGAATCTTCAAGGGATTCGCCCTTTGAAATCGAAGATATTTTCATGTCGCGTAATGACATTCGTTTCATGCCCAAAATCCCCTGAGCGGCACTGAATGACAAAAATGTCCGGGAACTGGGTTGGACAAAGAAATTTAATGCAATACGATGAGACAGTAGTTTTGATAAAAAATCCGCGCCTTCCGGGGACTTAAAGAGCAAACGACATTTATCCGCCAATTGGTTGTAATAATCCAGTTCATGGCGGGTAAACTGTTGCGCATAAAGAATCGCGTAATCCTTGACATATGGCAACTTGTCAGATTCGCTCAGCGCCAAAAAATCAGGGAGTGTCAGGTTGATGCTGTTAGCCATCATCATCGACCATTCCTTAGGTCCTGAGAGTGAAATATTTTATTGTTTTCGATCACGATAATCAAGTCCATTGAGAGGGATACATACACAAATGCGCATTGAGATTACAACCGGTTTATACCTTGTCCAATTCAATCATCAAAATATCATTCGAGATCAACCTTAGACAAGAGCAGCAAATCGGTCAGGCTACTTACGCCCGTCGGGTTATCAACACTAGAATATAACCGTTAATTCCGCCTGCGGATCAAAAATCTTATCGCTATAACGTTTGTTAAGAATTCAATGTTTTGATACGTTGTGATTATGAAGCCCTTCTGCCATTCCACTTCTTTAAGCAAGGAATTTCCCCAACATGAATAACACAAATTTAGCATCTGAATTCTCCTATGGAATTATCCCCTTCATGACATCATCAACGTCATTGCTGTATCTCCTTATACA
Source organism: uncultured Lentisphaerales bacterium (assembly GCA_964615975.1). Classification (GTDB taxonomy): domain Bacteria; phylum Verrucomicrobiota; class Lentisphaeria; order JABSQK01; family JAJFLO01; genus CAZTTH01. The sequence goes on from CAZTTH010000010.1 coordinate 40,810, forward strand.
ACATCGAAGGGGCCACTGGGGCTTTCCCAAGGGACATGCGGAAAACAATGAAACCGCTGCCATCGCGGCATGTCGCGAATTTACTGAGGAAACCGGGATCACCGAATTCAAATTTCATTTCAAGCCAGTGTTTACCGAACAATACTTGAATACCAAACGTGGTCAAAAATTTTTGAAGACCGTCACCTATTTTTTCGCTGAAGTATTCACTAAAACGTTGCGCATCCAGGAAGATGAAGTTATCAACTACAACTGGGCTGACTATGAATCTGCCCTGGGACTGCTTACTTTTAAGGAGAGTCAAATGGTTCTGACTAAAGCTCATCATTATCTCCTCAACAATTCGCTGAATTGAACTAGGGTCCCCTGAGTTTGCTCGAAACGGTTACATCGCGGAATGTAATTCGACTGGAATCAGTCAAATTTTCGAACCCGTCCTTTCCAATCAGACTGGTAATATATTTAATCGATTAAATCTGGCGATTATATGAACCCCCTCTGATACATTATTTTACAAATTCAAGTGATCAAAGGTAACGCGTTCAAGAAATCACGGTTCAGGATCATTTACTTTTTATTGATCAATTTGATTGCTGGAGAGATTTCTTACCGAAGCCTGGCTGTTTGATAATCTTTCCCCATCCTTTAGGTAAAGCTCGAAAAACCGGCGCGCCAGCGGCGCCGCGGTTTTACCTCCGGAAACACCATCTTCCACCAGAACTGCCAAAGCATATTGCGGTGACTGATAGGGACCATAACAGACAAACCAGGTATTATTTTTTTTATATTTTCCCCGACCTACCTCCGCGGTTCCGGTTTTACCGGCCAATTCGATCACCGATGTCTGGGCTTCACTAGCAGAGGCATTTGGTCCATGAATGACCGCATACATGCCAGCGCGAATGATCTCCATATTGGCAGGTGAAATTGCCAGATGATCGATGATTTCCGGTTGGTAATACTTGATCGTATGTCGGGTGTGATTCTGTAATTTCTGAACCAGATAAGGATGAAATAGAGTACCGCCATTGGCGATCGCGGCAGTAAACATGGCAGCATGCAGTGGACTGATACAGATTTGCCCCTGCCCGATCGAGATCAGGGCAGTGTCAAAAATATTCCAGGGCTGATGGGTTGTTTGATACTTGCGCGCACGAGTCGGAAAGGTCCCACTTGAAGAACTCTGCTTGATGATAAATTCCAGGTCAGTGCCAAATCCTGCCTGGGAAAAAATAGTTTGAAGTTTCTCCAAGCCGAGATTTACACCGCCATGAATAAAAAAAGGATTGCAGGATGACTCCAACGCCTGAATCATGGTGATTTCACCGTGCCCATAGCGCGTGGCACAGCGAATTCGTGTATCACCAATGGCATAGGCGCCATTACAATCATATTTGTCATTGCCATTGATAAAACCAGATTCCAACATCAACATTCCGACCAAAGGCTTGATGATCGAACCGGGAGAATATCCCCCGTTCAAGGCACGATTGATTAATGGCCTACCGGTTCGATCAGTGCGCAATCGATCATAATATTCTTTGGTCAGCTTATTCGGATCATACGCAGGCGATGAACAGAGTGCCAGCACCGCCCCGGTTAGGGTATCGACAAGAACAATGGCGCCCCGGCGCTTGACCAGCAGGCGATACGCTATTTGTTGAGCCCGGCTGTCAAGAGTGAGTTGCACATCATTTCCCGCGATGGCGGGTTCAGACTCGTAATCGTCAAAAAAAAATCCCATGCTATCGACCTGTACTAATTGACTGCCGCCATGACCATCCAATTCATCATCAAAGAGTTTTTCAAGGCCATTCCTGCCCGAAAGTTCAGGCAAAAAATAAGAGTACAGGTCGCGATCTGATTCATCACTGGGGTCTTTTCTGCCGACAAATCCAAGGATATGAGAGGTAGCTTCACCCAAGGGATAGACACGTTTAAAGTGATTAATAATTTCTAATCCGGGCACCGTATGAATCATTTCAATCAGCCGCGCACGTTCTTGATCATTAAGACTGGTGAATGCCTTGAAAGGCAACGCTGGATAGAGGCGTATATGACGCTTTAAATCATCTTCGCCAATGGTGTTCTGCCGTTCGATCGCGGCCGCAACCAGATCGAGTTGACTCAATACATACTTGATTGTCTGGGTATATCCGAAACGACCAGGCTGGCGCATTTCGTGAATATGGAAATACGCGTCATATTCAGGAACATTATCGGTTAATGCCATGCCATCCCGGCTAAAAATTCGTCCGCGTACCGGAGTCAGGCGAATAGTACGTATACTTTGCCGGGAGATGCTTTTTTGATGCTCAGCGCCCCGATGCACTTGTTCATACCATAAACGCACCAGCAGCAGCAAGGGAATAAAGCAGAGTACCAAACCAAAGACAAACAGACGGGGAGTCAGTCCTTTGTATAATTGATCAATCGTGTTCATAATACGCGACCCGATGTTTGGCGCGAAAGCGTTTGGCGCCAATGTAGTAAGAAATTTTGTCGATCAGCACCAGGAGCAGGGGGAACAAGATAAATGAAAGTACGGCATTGCCGGTCAAAGACGGCAACCAGAATAAAATATTTTGTCCGGAAAGCAAATCCAGATTGCGATTTTCTATCAGCAACAAATATAAACCATAACCCAGCCCGATCAGCAATCCCGAAATTGATTGGTAGGATAGATAACGACGATCCAAAGTGTTCCGCCACCATTCGGCGTATAGCATCATGGGCAGTAACAGAGGCAAAGAAGTGTATTCCCGGCCCAAGATGATTTCAACGATCACACCAGCGAAAGCTCCCCCCAATATCCCGGTCACCTTATCATAGCTGACCATCAGATAAAATGAGAAACAAAGGTATCCAGGAAATATGAGATTCCAGGAACCCATGATCAATTCCAGCATAATAAATGTATAACAGACAATTGCCAGCCAGGGAAATACAATCATAGTTCAGGGTGAAAAATAAAAAAGGTTCATGGTTGAGAGGAAATAGTTCCATAATAAACGGTGTCATTTCCATGGGAGTGGAACTTCATATAAATGTAATCCGTCCAAGCACCACTGTTTTATCGCTAAAATGAATGTCATCCCGCGCCTTTAGGGTTCATATTGACAGTTTATTTTAACCAGAGAAAAAATCGCTACCGGGTTTCGGATTAATTCCACCCGGTTATAATCAGTAGCTGCGAAACCAATCTAATACTACAATATTATGGCTTTATTTCAAAGTAACTCCTGTGCTTCATTTACCTGGGATAACCAGGAGTGCTGCCATGGGGTGTTGTTAAAACACAAAAGTGAACATTATCACATATTGAGAACCTGGTCCGGGGTCAGAACCGGTCATCAAACCCGCGCCCAGCTGCTCGAAAGTGGTTATGCCGCTTTGGCTGTCGATGAAGACACCACAGTGCTGGTTGGCGGCAATTCCCTGAAGGCCTGTATTGTCGATGTAAAAATGCCCAAAATGCCCGCACCGCAACTCCGTCAAGCATTGGCTTTTGAACTGACAAAACATACGCCATTGGCCCTCGATGAATTGCAGTGGAATTATCGCATTGTCAGAAAAATTCCAGGCGCCGAATTAAACCTGATTCGCATGGTATACCTGCCGCGCCCGGAGTGGGAATCCTGGATTTCCGCCGCCAGTGGTATTGACAAGGGGGTAGATATGATTGTACCGGCAGCCGCGGTTTGCGATCCCATCCTAACCGGACGTGACATCTGTTTTGCCAACCATGATGAGGAATCGAGCTACATCTTAAAGTCACAGTCAAATGGAGAACGTGAAATCACTTCAATTTCACCTGCCGTCCTTCAAACAACTCTGTTTGGCACAGGTGATACGCCGCTAAAACTCGATCATTTGAATTTGGAACAACTGGGAACTTTCGAAACAACCAAACAACAAGGTTTCGCCGCTGCTGTGATCGTTGCCATGTACGGCGTCAGCCCCGCCTATTGGCAGGATCGCAAATCATGGGTTGATGTCCCCGATGATATGCGCCCCCGGCGCAATCGCACATTAAGACTGATTACCTTCAGCCTGATGATGTATTTAATTCTCTTGGCCGGGTTTCTCCTCGCACGAAAATTTCATCAGGACTATCGCAAATATCAAGCCGTAGCCAGGATCAGCGCCAACTTGGAAGCTGAGTTGGACCAGTTAAGTGCTGATGCCACTCCCAATCCCGTCGCGGAAGAATTGGGAAAACAAATCGTGGAAGCGAATCAAGCAAGCTTTTCATTTCCCGCAGCCTTAGCGGAATTTACCCGTCTGACCAGCGCCAAGCTTTGGGCGACCAATTTAAATTGGGATGCCGGGGAATTACGGGTCGAATTAAAAGCTGACAATGATGAACCAGACCTCACCCTGAGTTTGCGTGAATCTCCACTTTTAACGGATTTCACCATGAGAAAAAGGCAATTACAGGACCAAAGCGCTAATTACACCATTACCTGCCGCATGAAATTACCGGATGAGATCGCCAGCTATCAATCACCCGTGTCCCAGGCAAAAAGCAATCCCGGTGAAAAACCCCTAACCGCGGAGAGTACCCCCGAACCTCCGCAACCAGCGGATAAGGAGAACGATATGGATCCATTCAATCCCGCATTTTATGACCACTCACAACCACCTCTTAATTCGGATCCGCACCAAATTTTTCCCCCTACTCCTCCTGATGCATCTTCCGAATTTAACGAAATTCCCGCACCCGACAGCAATGAACCAAACCCCGCAATCGAAATCGACCCGCTCACACCACCGGACAAATAAAATGGCGCAAACGACCCCATCAAACTGGTCACTCAAATCCCGCATCTATATGATGATCATTGTGATCCTCTGTGGCGCCTATATCACTAAACACTTCACTCCTGAACAACTCACATTGTTTCCCGGGACAAAGATCAAAAAAATGCATCAACGCAACCAACAACTCCAGACCTCGGTGACCAATTTGCGCAAGGAACAGGAGAAAAAGGAGGCAATGCGGTTATCCCTCACGGATTTGACCGCAGATTATTGGCCGGCAAATGGCAAGCTTCCGGTTAATGAGATGCAGTTAAAAATCGAGCGTCTGGGGCAAAAAACCGGTGTTACCCTCAATACCGTCAGCGCCCCAAAAACAATTGACATCAATGATCATGTCCGTGCCATCGACATCAGCATCAGCGCGACCACAACAATTCGGGATATCGCCGCATTCCTTGAAGAGATCGACCAGCATCAACCACGTCTATTCTGGATTAATTGCGTCCTTCGCCCTGATAATATTAAATCGCCATCAGCAGTGTCCCTTTCCGGTACTGTGCGGGCATATTTGCTAAACAAGGAAGCGGCCGAATACCTGGCCGGCAATCCCATGCCATGAGAAATATCCTCCTCCTATCAAATATCATTTTAACTTTCCTGGCGGTTATCCTGACGGTAGTATTGTTGCGCTCAAAACCCCAAAGTACCCTATTGCCTTCCAATGAAGCCGTGGAAGCAAAAGATCGAACCATGGTCAAACGCGGCAAGGACATCAAAAGCCCCAGACTTGATCAGGATATGCGGCAGCGCGATCTCATCTGGGAAGCCAACTTGTTTCATCCCGCCCGCAACTTCGAGGATTCACAACCCAACGAAATCAAAATTTCGGATGAAGATCAGGTTAAAGAACACTTTGAATTAATCAGCATTGCCCAAGTATCAGACCGATCCTGTGCCAGTATTCGCGTGATCACCGAAAATAAAAACCCTCGCGGCACTCAATCGCGCCCCGCCACCAATCGAAACAGCCGACGTCGAAATACCCGGGAGACCAAACCAGAAAAAGATCAAAAGGTATACCAGTTAAGAGACCCCGTTGGTGAAACTGGTTTCGTCCTCAATGAAATCGGAATTGATTACGTCATCCTGATCAAGGGCGATCAAGAAATCAAATTGTCCCTGGATAAATCAGATGAGGCCAGCGAACAACGCCGGGAAGTTGCCTATAAAAGCGAAACCGAAAAAGCCGCCAAACTGGAAAAAGAACGGATGGAAGCAGAAAAGAGAAATGAACAAATGCGCCAGCGCCGCGACAAAAAAGATAATCAAAACGATAAGGGTGATACTACTCCTGCTGAAGAGACTGACAAACGGGCTGGAGCGGAAAATCCTTCACCACCCCCACCACCGCCCGGAGCCGTAAATCCAGCTAAACCAAATGCCCCTTCAACTTCTTTGAATCCGAATGACGAGACCTCCGTCCGTCAACAGTTGATCCAACGCTTGAAAGAACAACGCGAACGCCGCCGCCAACAATTAGAAGAAGAACGATCCAAGAGATAACACTCAATTTGTATGCCAACCGAAAGTACACTCAGCACTAAGGAATAGAGATATGACACGAAAAATGCATTTGATTCACATGATGGCGATATCTTTCACCATCACGATCCTGCTTACGGGATGTAAAAGCCCTTCTCGAGGCGCTTACGGCAAGGGAAAATCCTCTGCCATTACAACAGCCATCAACAAGGAACCATTGCCATCAGAAACAACACAACCTGATCCGGCCTCCCCCATCCCTGCCGCCATGCAATTTGCTCCGACCGCAAGCAGCGATACATCCGCTTCCACTCACCCTGCGGAAACAGCATCGGCCATGGATATTCACGATAGCATCAACAGGACCACCGACACATTCCCTGAATTGCCGAGTCGCAATCTCGATCAAGAACCGGAAAAACCAAAAACTCCGATATACAGCCTGCCAATGGACATGACCAGGGACATCGAAAATCCCGATGACGCGGTGGAAGTAAAATTCAATTTCGATGCCGAAAATCTGATCAACGTCATTCAAATGTTTTCTGTCACCCTGAATTTCCAATACTTTATCGATCCGGCAGTTACCGGTTCTGTAACCATGACCATTGACACCAAAATGACCCGCAGGGAAGCATGGGAATTATTCGAACATATCCTTTGGATATCCGGCGCCTACGCCTCTAAAAATTTTGCCTTTATCAATATTCTGCCTTTTAGCAAAATGCCCCAGGAAAGACGACTATTTGCTACTCACGATCCGATTCCGAATGTGCAAATAGAAATAATCAAATTGTACCACACCCCTGCTCCCGACATTGTTAATTTGATCAAACCGTTCATGACTGCCGGAGCTACTGCTTCGGCGATTCAATATCTCAATAGCATCCTGATTATCGAAGCGCCACCGAATATGCCCAAACTGCGCGAGTTGATAGAACGCCTTGATGTGGTGGGGGAAAGCAAATGGCCATTAATCAGCCTGCCCTGCCATTTTGTCGAAGCCCAGATTATCCTTGAAGAGCTTCAGGTGATTCTCCCGATGATCGGGTTTCCAGTTACTTCCGGCGAACGCAGTGACGGGCACAGTATCAAATTGGTGGCATTGGATCGATTGCAGGTTATTATCGCCGCCGCCCCTGCCAGGGAAGTGCTCGATGAAATTGCCCGTTGGATCGCCATCCTTGATCGCGAGGATACCGCTGAAAATGAACGCATTTACTTTTATGATGTCAAGTACAATAAAGCGGAGGATTTAAGCGAGAGCATTGGGGTCTTTTTCAACTCCTCCAGCACCGCGACATCTTCCCGCTCCTCCAATCGCTCATCCCGATCCAGCGCCACCACGGCCAACAATGAGACCGCTTCCACACCGCCTCCCGCCCGCAATGTCGCCAATGATCAACAAAACAATCGGCGGACGACCCGCACCCGGTCAAGTGCTCAGCGCAGTGGGTCCAGCGACGAAATTCCGGCAACTATTTTTGACATACCAGTAACCGTACTCGCCGATGGCGCCCACAACCGCCTGGTTATTCGCACGACAGCGCGTGCCTACACCATGTTGGAGGCATTGCTGCAACGTCTGGACATCCCGCCCTTGCAGGTGTTGATTAATGTGATTATCGCGGAGATCAAGCTGAGTAAAAACACCGAATATGGATTTCGCTTCGCGGCGAAACCTGGAGGGGATTTCAAATTTAACATTAATCCATCGGGAAGTGATGATGTCGGGAGTAAGGACCTCTATAATATGGTGCTCAGTTCCAACAGCAATGGATCGATCACCAATATTGGCGATGTTTTTTCATTTGTGAAGGCCATTGCCGGAAAAACCAACACCCGGGTATTATCATCCCCGCAAATCATTGCGATCAGCGATGAAGAAGCAACCATTAACATCGGCAAAAGTGTGCCTATCATTACTGAACAACTCAATAACACCAGTGGCAATGCGGTCACCGGCAATATCAATCAGAGCATTCAATACAAGGATACGGGTACGATTCTGAAAGTAACTCCTCACATTACCGCGAAAAAACTCGTCACCCTGGACATCAGCCAGGAATACTCTGTCGCGGAAGCGATTCCAACTGATGCCAATGCGATCAGGTCGCCTGCGATCACCAATCGGGTTCTGGAAACTTCGATGGTGGTCAAGGACAAAACCACCGTGCTTTTGGGTGGTTTTATTGAAAATTCAAACACAAATGGCGAAAGAAAAATCCCCGTTTTAGGCGATATCCCATATTTAGGCAAACTCTTTAGTTATTCAACCACCACAAATGGCAAAACCGAATTATTGTTAATTCTTAATGTCAATGTCATCGATGTCGAAACGGATTTTGGTAACGTCCTCAAAAAATACCACAACTCGCTTCAAGCTATTAACGAAAATTTCGCTGATACCAATAACGAATTACCCCCGAATGAAATGCGGCAAAAGACTCAGTAAGGTGGTGGTGACATGATCTGCCTGTACCACTCCAAAATTCATGGACAATTAACATCGAACAATATCGTGGCCTTTCTAAAAATTGAAATCCACATAACACCCCAAACCCAATCAATATGAACACTGACTACTGATGCCCAGCGACAGACATACACTTTCAACTACTGATCCCACCCCATTAGCCGGGATTCAGGCTCCTGTTACCATCCGAATTTCTCCGGATCAACTCAATGAGCGGTTGCGTGAGCAACTGACCAAGGCAGTTGATAGTCAGGATTCATTAAAGGATTTTCAATCCATGTTTGAGTGGGATCTCTGTACTCAAGGAAAATTATCGGAATCCGAAATCCTCGCCGCCTATGCTGCCGCAACCAATATGCCCATAGTCAGCGATGAAGTCCTGGAGCATATCGACCGTTATCCGGAAATTACTTTTGAATACTTGAATAATTGGATCTGCCTGCCCATCTCATGGGATGCTGAAAATGTGGTGATTGCGGTCGCCTTTCCTTATCATATCGACACGATTTCTTATCATTGGCGCCATCTCATGGGGAAAAAGACCAGCTTTTATTTTGGCCAACGCAGTCATATTGAACGATTGATTCATTCAATTTACAGCAAAATGGAGGATGAACTCCAAGACGCCAAAATGAAGTGGGATATCGACACCAGCGAAGAAGCATTGCGCGATCTGGCATTGGAAGCGCCGATCGTGCGCCTGGTAAACGACATGTTTGCCCAGGCCATAGAGATGGGCGCCAGCGATATCCATGTCGAGCCTGCGGAAGACCAACTGGCGATCCGGTACCGCATCGATGGGGTTTTGCAAACCGTGCTCAACCCGCCCATTGCCTCATATCCCGCCATCGCAGGACGGATCAAGCTGATTGGCGGTTTGAATATCGCCGAACGCCGTCTTCCTCAGGACGGACGCACGGATTTGCAAATTGGGCGCGCCCAACTGGATATCCGCATCAGCACCCTGCCATCCATGCATGGCGAAAGCATTGTGTTGCGCCTGTTGCGCAAGGATATAACCACCTTCAGCCTGGAAAACATCGGCATGCTCAATGACTTGCGCGAAGAATTCACCAAGTTGATCCACATCCCCTATGGCATGATTCTGGTTGTCGGCCCCACTGGCAGCGGGAAAACCACCACCTTGTACTGCGCCATGAATCTGCTAGATACGGAACAGAATAAAGTCATCACCATTGAAGACCCGATAGAATATCAGATGAAAGGCGTAACCCAGATACAGGTAAAACCTGCCATCGGATTAACCTTCTCCAATGGTTTGCGTTCCATCGTCCGCCAAGATCCGGATATCATTCTCGTGGGTGAAATTCGGGATCGGGAAACCGCGGAAATTGCCATTCACGCCGCACTTACTGGACATTTGGTACTTAGCACTCTGCATACCAACGATGCCACTGGCGCCATCAGCCGGTTGATTGACATGGGAGTCGAACCGTTTCTCATTTCTTCGGCATTGGTGGGAGTGATGTCACAGCGATTGGTGCGGCGGGTTTGTTCAATCTGCAAAGGAACCGGAATGGTCGCCGCTCTCGATGAACAGGGACAAAAAAATTGTCGTAATTGCAATGGCTCCGGTTTTCGTGGACGAATTGGAATTTTTGAGTTTCTCAAGATTAACGAAGATATCCGGCGCGCCACCAATCAAGCTTCCGACAATGCGACGATCAACGCGATTGCCCGCAAACAAGGGATGAAACCATTGATTGATGATGGCATGGAAAAGGTCCGCCAGGGGATTACCACCGAAACTGAAATTACCCGCGTCTGTCAATTGGAATTGTGATAATTTGAGCGTGAAAAAGACACTTAGCTGATTCCTTCAGACGCGGCGCGAACGCCAGCGCCGGATCAACCGGGCGATTTTAGGATGCCCCAGGTACCACTCGCAAAACCGTGGGATTCCCTCATCGATGGAGATCTGAGGCGAGAAATTTAGTTTGTCGACTGCCTGCTGAATATCCGCATAGGTAGCTGGAACATCGCCGGGTTGCATCGGAAGATGTTCGATTATGGCATCCCGCCCGATAATCGTCTCCAGCTTGTGAATCATCTCCATCAAATTTTCTGATCGATGATTCCCGAGATTGAAGATTTCATTGGCGCCGAGCTGATCAGCGAAGAGAGCATTTATCACCCCATTAACAATATCATCAATGTAGGTGAAATCCCGTTTCATCTGACCCGCATTAAAAACCGGAATCGGTTCACCAGCAAGTATCTTTTCGGTAAAGATCCACAATGCCATATCCGGCCGACCCCATGGCCCATAAACGGTGAAGAAGCGTAACCCGACCGCATGGATATTATAGAGATGAGTATAGGTATAGGCCATCAATTCATTTGCCTTCTTAGTAGCCGCGTACAAGCTGATCGGGGTATCGACCCTGTCAGTTTCGCGAAACGGCAACACCGTATTGCCGCCATACACACTTGAACTCGATGCGTAGACCAGCCGCTGAATCGGGAAATTTCGGCAACATTCGAGAAGGTTAAGAAATCCTTCGATATTGCTCTTTTGATAAATAAAGGGATGGGTGATGCTATAGCGCACTCCAGCTTGCGCCGCTAAATGGCAGATTCGGTCAGGCTGAAACTGCTGACAAATTTTGGTTAACTTCTCGTACCGGCAAATATCACCGGCAATGAAATTAAATTGCTCTTCATGTTCCTGAAGTTTATCCAGGCGAGCCCGCTTGAGTTGCGCTGGATAATAGGTTCCAAGGTTATCGTAACCGATGACCTGATGTCCGCTGCGCAAAAGCGCCATGGATACATGATAGCCGATAAAACCGGCGGCGCCGGTAACCAAGATCGTGGATTGTTTCATTGCCAAAGTTCGTTGAAATTCGCTGGTCTGTCGTGAAATAGAAGTTACATCGGAAAAATGGGTTTAAGTATAACGATTGGGGGAATTGAGATCAATCATGGAATGGGATTATATTCGTTCGGGAGTAAAAATCCCCCGCAACAACCTCCCCATAATGGTTCCTTCTCCATGCGTGGATTAGCAAACTTTCCCAATTCTGGTTTTGCACTTCGATGGATACGAGTCAAAGTAAGCGGTTTTCATTATCTCCGATATACCAAAATAAATATCTCTCAGGACGAAATCATTTTCATGGACTATACCATCGTACCCCTAAATAGTGTGGATTGGCTGGTCATTATTTTGTTTCTAATGGTCAGCATGATCATCGGTCTTTACTATTCGAAACAAGCGGGTGGCAGTCTGGTGGAATATTTCGTGGCCGGTCGAAAAATGACCTGGTGGTTGGCGGGAACTTCAATCGTCGCCACGTCCTTTGCTTCCGATACCCCTCTGGTGATCGCCGGTTGGATGCGAACCATCGGATTGGAACGCAACTGGTTTTGGTGGGGGGGGATCATGGGAATGATGCTATGCACTTTTTTTTATGCCCGCCTGTGGCGCCGCGCCAATCTCATTACCGATGTCGAATTCAATGAATTGCGCTATTCCGGTATCGCGGCCAAAGGCTTGCGGATATTCCATGCCTCATATCGTTCGCTGATTCAAAATACTCTGGTCATGGGGTGGGTGACCCTGGCAATGGCTAAAATAATTGATGTCACCCTGGATATCCCCACCCTGGTATTTATAAAAGGCCAGATCCTCCCCGAGTTATTCGACAAACGCTTGATTATTTCCCAGGTGGCCGATCTCTCAATCATACAGGTGTGGCCCATAATCGGTAAAGCGATCATTCCCGCCAAAGCCTCCGGTATCATTGTGTGCCTGACCATGGCAGCGGGATATACCACCCTCTCCGGTTTATGGGGTGTCATGGTTACGGATTTTTTCCAGTTTACCTTTGCCATGATCGGTGTAATTACCCTGATGTTTGTTATCATCTTCAAGGCCGGCGGCCCGACTGAAGTGGTGTTAAAAGCAAACCAGGCAGTTAAAGACGGGATAGTGATCAATCAGCTCCCATTGGATCGCAATCTGCTGCCAAATGCCAAGTTACCAAAGAGTTATCAGGAAAACCCGGATTTAATTGATAAACTGATCACCAGCGGGGTCTGCCGGCGTGACGCCGAAAACCCAAGTATGTTATACTGGTCCTGCCCTGGTTTGACCCGCCAGGAAGTGGCGGCGAAACTGATCTCCGCGAAGGTAGACAATCAGGAGGAAATATTAACTCTCTGGCAGAATGCCTATACCATCGTCAAGGCGCATTTTACTGAATTCCGCACCACCCAAAAATTGATTCATCATGGTTTTCTCATCGAAGATCGCGATGCCAGCGGTAAAACCACGGAATATTTTCGTTTGGCGGATATTTCATTATCATCGGATGAAATTCTGGCCCAATTAAATACCACCGACATTGAAAACAAGGGCGCTTTCATGGCGGCATGGCACAATGATCGCCTTGTCAATCCGAAAAAAATCACCAGTTTTCTGCCGCCATTCGACCTCAAGGGTGGCGGTTTAATGGCGGTATGGTCACTCATTGTTTTCCTCGGGCTGCAATGGTGGGCAGGCGGTGAAGGCGGTGGATTTCTCGCCCAACGACTATTTTCCTGCAAAAACGAAAAGGATTCGGTCATGGCGATGTTGTGGTTCAACCTCTGGCATTTTGTCCTCCGCCCCTGGCCCTGGATAATTGTCGGGATCGCTTCATTATTCATGATCCCGGATATCACCGCCTATGGCAAGCACTACGACGCTGAATATGCCTATGTGGTGATGTTCATGAAATTCCTCCCGATGGGATTAAAGGGATTTCTGGTTGCGGCTCTGATTGCCGCCTATATGTCGACAATCGCCACCCATGTCAATTTCGGTGCTTCATATGTGGTCAATGACCTATATCATCGCTTCATCAATAAAAAAATGGATGAGAAAACAGGGATTCTGGTCTCTCGCCTGGCCTCAGTATTTCTCGCCATTCTCGCCGGAATTTATGCCTACTTCTCCTCCAGTATCTCCGAAGGCTGGTTTCTCTTTTTTGAGCTGATGTCCGGGGTTGGATTTGTGGTCCTGATGCGCTGGTACTGGTGGCGGATCAGTGCCTGGTCGGAATTGGCCGCCATGGCTTCATCACTCATCATGTATGGCATATTGAATAAAACCCAGATCTTTCACTCATTCCTCCTGACCATTGGCGCGCCGACCTATATACTGGATGAGTATGCCGTGCGATTTTCCATCAATATCGTTTGCACCACCATGATCTGGATGACGGTCACGTATTTTACCCCACCTGAAAACGAAGAGCATTTGATCCGCTTCTATCGTCGGGTCCGACCGGGAGGATGGTGGGGGCCGATCGCCGCAAAAGTGCATGTTCAGGATGAAAAAATATTGCATGTCGGCCGCATTGAATGGATCTCGTGGGGATTGGGCGTTGCGGGATTATTTACCATGCTGATTGGGCTGGGGAAATTATGTTTCGGCCAATATTGGCAAGCATTAATTTATGGCATCGCTTCGGTTATTTTGACCATTCAGCTTTTCAAGCAACTCGGCAAAATGGATTGGTCAGATATCGGTGGCTCGACAGAAGAGGTCGACCGCGGGTCAATCCACTAAACTGAAATGACAGTTTTAAACCCAGGTAAATATTCTTGCGCTTATGATGCCGTAATTTCACCATGAAATGACGGATGATTCTGAACCCCATCCGGTTCTGCTTCACCGAGTGCCGAGCGTCACTGCGGTCAATGGCTGAAAACAATTACCTTGATAGAAATGGTCGACAAAGGAAAATGACCTGCATATGGCGTTTACCATCGAATTCAATTTTACAGAAAAATGGGAACGATTGATTCCCATTGCCGAATCGGCATTAGCCTGCAAGAGCGGTAATTATTGCTGGATTGATCTGGATGGGGAAGAAATAGCACGAACGCATGAAATCCTCAATAACCTGGGCATTGATCCGGTGGTGATTGAAACCATTGAAAATTGTCATGCCATTCAAGGGTTCGAACTCTTTCCCAAGTGTTTACATTTTATCGTCGAAGAAATGAATCTGGTCAATGGGAACTTCAGCACCAATCAGGTTCAAGTGGTATTGGGGGAACGGTTCATGCTTACCATTCACAAACGGCCGATTGAATTCCTCCGCCAGGTTTATGACACCTACCGCGATGATTTTTATACCATCAGCCGCTCACCCGGTTTTCTCCTCTTCGAGTTGGTCGATCACCTGACCCAGGTTTATCACAATACGCTCACGATCATCATCAATGACATTACTGAAATACAAAAACAATTGTTTGGCGACACCACGGATATAATCTTTTCCCAGGTCGCGGAAAAAATGCGCTGCCTCCGAGATTATCGCAAGGTGGTGATATCGGCACGTGATATCTTCGATAAACTGGCCACGCGAAAATCGCCATTCATCAATGAGTCCACGCAACCATTTCTGGAAAAAAAGGCGGCCTTGCTTGATCGACTTGGTAATGACGTGGCAACCGAACGAGAAGTGCTGTCTGAAAGTCTGAATCTTTATATGGGTATCGTCACTCATAAAACCAATCGCTTTCTCAATCGGCTGACGCTGATCAGCACAGTTTTTTTGCCCTTGAGTTTCATTGCGGGTGTTTACGGCATGAATTTTGACTACTTTCCTGAGTTGCATTGGCGATATGGCTACCCCATGTTCTGGGTAGTGGCGTTGATCATCGTTTATGGCTTACTGCAATTGATAAAAAAAGTGAAATAAAGAAGTGCCATTATCCTGATTATGTCCCCTGTTGCCGCCAATCACCGATCTCAAGCAGGATCTTCTTCACCCATCCGACTGGCGGGATTGACGTTGGGGGCATTAGGGGTTGTATTCGGTGATATCGGCACCAGCCCCCTGTATGCCATGCGTGAATGTTTTCACCCCTCACACCAGATTGGTGTCACGCCGGACAATATCCTGGGTGTGCTTTCCCTGATCATCTGGTCGTTAATCGGTATTATCTCAATAAAATATCTCATGTTTGTCATGCGCGCGGACAATCGGGGAGAAGGCGGGGTCTTTTCATTATTATCCATATTGCAGGATGATCTGCCCCGCAATGACAAGCGCCGTAAAATGATTTTTATCTTCTGCCTGATTAGCGGCGCCATGCTTTTTTCCGATGCCACCATCACCCCCGCGATTTCGGTATTAAGCGCGGTCGAAGGGTTAACCACAATCACCCCACAGCTGGAATCATTTGTGGTTCCAATCACACTGGTTATTATCACCCTGCTTTTCATCAATCAACGTCGCGGCACCGCCAGTCTGGGAAAAATATTCGGACCGGTAATGCTGGTCTGGTTCTCGGTGCTGGGATTATTGGGGATAATGGCGATCATCAAGGAACCCAAAGTCCTGCTGGCTTTCAATCCCTGGTATGGCATCCAGTTCTTTTGGGTGAATGAACTGACTGGATTCAAGGTTTTAGGTTCGGTATTTCTCGTGATTACCGGCGGGGAAGCGCTCTATGTCGATATGGGCCATTTTGGCCGCAACCCCATTCGCAATGCCTGGTTTACCATAGCATTCCCCGGTCTGTTATTGAATTATCTTGGGCAAGGCGCCGTTCTGATTAAAACCCCGGATGCGGTAGAATCCCTATTTTACCGCCTGGCGCCTACATGGGCATTATGGCCAGTGATCATCCTGGCGACCATTGCCACGGTCATCGCTTCTCAAGCGGTAATATCGGGTACATATTCCCTGGCAAAACAAGCCATTCAACTGGGATTAATCCCGCGATTGAAAATTGTCCAAACTTCAGAAGAATTCATCGGCCAGATTTATTTGCCAGCGATCAATTGGTTATTGTTTGCCATATCCACAGGACTGGTATTGAACTTCAAGAATTCAAGCAATCTGGCTGCCGCCTATGGAGTCGCAGTGTCCTCATCAATGTTGATCACATCAGTACTCATGACCCAAGTAGCTTCAACAGTCTGGCACTGGCGGCCGCTGACTGCCATTGGCTTCTGGCTGCTCTTCATTATCCCCGATCTTGCTTTTTCCATTTCCAACATGATGAAATTTGTTTCCGGTGGCTGGATTCCTATCGTCATGGCCTTAATTCTCTATTTGATCATGACCACTTGGGAGAGTGGGCGGGATTTGATGAATACCAATATTTCCGGACAAGCATTGCCGGTAGAATTATTTCTCAAAGATATCGTCGAGAAAAAGCCCACCCGTGTCCCGGGCACGGCGGTTTTCCTCACCGGCAGCGGGGTTGGTATTCCCCGCACCTTGTTGCATAATTTGATTCATAACAAAATTCTGCACGAAACCATTATCCTGCTGACCGTCAAGACCCAACGTTTTCCCTATGTGCCTGCTGACCAACGTGTTCAATTGGAAGAATTGGGGCATGGTCTCTTTCGCATGAAGCTGGCATTTGGCTTTCATGAAGTGCCCAATCTTTCCGGAGCCCTCAAAGGAGTGGATGTTGGCGGGAAAAAAATAAAAGTGATGAACACCACCTTCTTTCTCGGGCGTGAAAACCTGATCGTCAACCGCAACAAGTCCCAACCCTATTTTCCCTATTGGCGCCGGTTCTTGTATTCCATCCTTTTTCGCAATGCTTATGACGCCGCCACTTTCTTTAATATCCCTCCCAATCGGGTTGTCGAGCTGGGACGGCAGATCGAGATCTGATCCCCCTGCTGATGACCGGCATATTCGCCGCCACCGTATTGGTTTCCCGGTTAATTCGCGCTTGGAAGTATTTGGGAGTTTAATCTGTGTATATTGCTCCTGATCCCCTTTTATATTCATCACCAACCAAAGTTAAAACTCCCAAGGATGGTAAACATGGACCCGCGCCTTCCTGAATCCATGCCGATCAACGACATCAACGACACCATTAAAAATTCCCCCTCGCGATTTCTCCCCTCATTCGTTGGCTAATTCATTGATTTCATTATCGTATCGCGACATTTCGGTTTTGACATAATACAAAACCACTGGCGCAATGATCATTCCCGGAATCCCCATGATGCTGTCCCCAATGATCAAAGCCACCAAGGTCATCCATGCCGGGTTTTTAATTCGTTCGCCAATAATTTTGCTGTTCAGAAAATATTCCAGCTTATGCAGGGCAACCAGATAAATCAGACAAATGATCGCTTTTTGCGGGGATTCAGTGAGAGCAATGATCACAATGATTGAATTACTGAAAATATTTCCGATTATAGGCAGTAGACCGCAGAGAAAGGTGGTTATGACCACCAAGCCGAATAAGGGCAGCGATATTATCGCTAAAAAGATGGCGGTAAAGATGGTATTGATCAGAGAGATCAGAATCTGCGCGCCCATCACGGTTTTGAAACTGAAATAAAACGTCCGCGCCCGTTTGATGATTTCCTGAGAAGAAAGGTAATAAAGATTTTGCCGACTGACAGGTTTGGCATCATCTTCCTTTTCATCCAGGCTTAGCCGCGGATTAAGATACATACTGGCTGCAATTACCAGACTGATAAACACTGCAATAAATTCATCGGTTGCCAAACGAGCGAAATTTCCCAGATGCCCCAGGTGGGTTCGCAACTGAAACAAAATATGTTCCCTGAAGGTGTTCGCGTCATTAAATGGCAACTCAATTCGATGTTCCCGGGCAAAATTTATCACTATGGGTATCGATGACGCAAAAACCCGCGGCAATTGTACCAGCGCCTGATTCATGAAGAAGGCAAACACATAAAAAACCAACAAAACCGATATGACGTATAATGTGACTGAGATCCATTTGTTGTTATTGAAGGTAAGCTTTTCCAAGGCAAAATAAGAGAAAATGATGGTCAGAAACGGTATTGACAAATCCAACCGTTGAATCACCAGCATAATCGCGACAAAGGCCCCATACGAAATTAATATCGGTTTTTTCATTAATCTGCTTAGTTAAAATTTTCGTCTCATTTCAGGGTGAGAAATAACCACAATACCGGAATGATTCAGCAACCTAGCGGATCATTCCCCTGATATTCATCCTTACCGATTACACAGCTCCTTGAAATTACAATAATTGCATACCGCCAATCGGTCAGTCAGGGGAAAATCTTTTTTGCTTTTCGGTAGATTATCTTCAATATCAACGCAATATGCCTGCATCTCTTTGGTTTCAGAACTGATGCGTTCGGTGAAATCATGTAAAATTTCTGGTGTAACCTGCAATGAGGTTTCTTCGTAACCGGGTTTTAGATAAGCCACTATCGCGGTTATGTCACTCGGCGGAGTCTTGAGATGATGACTCGCCCAGGCCGTGTATCCTATCATTTGTTTGCGGTGTTTATCACCATCGGGTTTACCCGTTTTCCAATCTAATATGGTGATCTGGCCATCGACCATAAATAAAAAATCGACCTTGCAATATACTTTCATTCCCTGCAACCGGGCTTCTCCATATCCCGGCGGTTCAATCAGCCACTGTTGTTTGTCCTCAATGGCATGAGTTTTAATCCATTCAAAGCGCGGACTGGATAAAAAGGTGTGCAAACATGACATTGTGTTCGGCAGCAAATCTTCCGGATGGACTGCATCGATTTGTTGGTAATGGACTTCAAAAAAGATTTTTTTTTGACAGGCTTCAGCGACTTTTTTCGCGACGAAATCATGAAATCGCTTCATATCGATTTCTGCATCGGATTTTAATAATCGCCGCAGGATCACCGCGATAGAGTCGTGCGCAAGGTTGCCGATTTCCAATGGCAGCGATGTCAGCGACTTCAAGCCATCAATGCGGGCTCGGGAAAATTCTCCATCATACTTGCCGTAATATTGATAGTAATATTGGCGTTTGCATAAATTGAAACAATCGTAGCGCGACACCGACCAACCTAGAATGGCACTAAATGGATATGGGTTGATTTTGATCACAATTTATTCCCGATTATTTGTTACCCGTGGGTAGTAACTTGGTAACCAGAAATGAGCGCGATGCTGTCGCGGCGCCATCACTGACGGTAATTGTAATCGTCGCGGTGCCATATTCATTGATGGCCGGAAAAATGTCGATCGTCCCCCCGGTGGCATCACCATCGCCATCTTCGAAATGGATATTGATGTTACTGACCGCCACCAGATTCTGATTCGAACTGGCCACTGTGATGGTGAGATGCTGCTGGTCTTCATCTTCGCCGCCCCCTTCATCGACTTCAAATGGGATGTTTTCAACCTTACCATTCTCATCGGTGTTTTGATTGGCAATGACGCTGATCGTCGGGAGATCGTTTACTGGATTTACTGTGATCATAAAACTTGAGCTGATTTTGTTTTTACCATCATCAACCGTGATGGTTATTTTGGCAACTCCCGATCGGTTAGGTGCCGGATAAAGATCCAAACTGCCAGGACGAGCGTCATTGATGCCATCGGAAAAATTGATATGGATTTGCTCGACCGGGATGAGTCCGGGATTACTCGTCTCCGCGTAAATTTGTAAAATTTGTGTATCTTCATCGCTCCCTCCGCCTTCATCGACATTCAACTTTACTCCCAGCAATGGATGGTCTTCGTCGGTGGATTGATCCGCTATCGGTATGATTGTGGGATGGTCTTCAACGGGTAAAATTTCAATCGCGATCGTGGCTATGTTGGAATCAGATATCCCATCGTTTACCTTGAATGAAAATCGATCAAGGCCATTATAATCCGTATCCGGATGATACTCGTAGGTGCCCTTGTCAGGATTGAGATTGGTCACCTTGCCATGTTCAGGCGGAATCGAAAGGATGTAGGTTAGCGTATCTCCATCCCAATCATCGCCGCTTAATTGTCCATTGGTATATACCTGATCTTCCTCGAGCTTTATCTCTTCAGAAACGGCTATCGGAGCATCGTCGACAGGTTGGACCATGACATTGAAGGTGATGACGGAGGTTGAGGCGCCATCATCAGCAGTCAGGGTAATAAGCGCTTTACCATATGCATTTGGCGCCGGTCTGATCGTCACTAATCCTGATCCAGCATCGCGTTCGTCATCAACAAATTCCATGCGGATATTCTGATCGGGGATAAGGGCTTGATTTGAACTCGCAGCAGCCAAGCGCAGGATTTGCCTGTCTTCATCATCCCCCCCTCCTTCATCAACGGTAAAAGCGAGATTATTGATGATCCCGTCTTCACGAATCGTCTGATCATCGATTGCACTCCAAATTGGCGCATCATTAACCGGAGTTACGGTCAGGAGAAATTGTTGCTGGGTTGATTTGGCGCCATCATTGGCAGTGATCGTGATGGTAGTGACTCCATTGCGATCCCGATTGGGGATGAGATCCAGAATCCCTCGCTCGGCATCCCCTGTCTGATCACTGAATTTAATATGAATGTTATCATCGGTCACCAACGCGGTATTGGAACTTGACACTGACAAGGTGACGATCTGATGATCTTCATCGCTGCCGCCGCCTTCATCCACAGTAAAGGCAACGCCTTCGAGCAGGGTATCTTCGCGGATGGTCAGATCCTTCAATCCGGCAATAACCGGGGCATCATTGTCTGCGATTACATTGACATTAAAAACCATTTTACTGCTCGCCAAGCCATCGGAAACAGTCAAAGTGATTGCCGCAACTCCATTTTGATCGGTGGCGGGAATGATATCAATCGACCCGGTATGCGGTTCACGAGAGCCTTCCTTGAAATGAAGCGTAATCCCGACTATCGGGATTAAACTTGGATTCGAACTGCTCGCCGTTAGCGCTAACACCTGATCATTTTCATCGCTGCTTCCGCCTTCATCCACGGTAAATGGAATCCCCGTTATAGCCCCATCTTCACTCACGGTTAGATTGTCAATGACTGATAGAACCGGCGGATCGTTGACCGCGTTGACTTGCAGACGAAACGACTGCGATACCTGACTGTTGCCATCATCTGCGGTAACGGTAATCACCGAGCTGCCAGAATGATCCGCGCGTGGGAAAATGCTGATTGTTCCACCAGTGGCATCTTTGCCGTCATCCTGAAAATTAATCGCAATATTTTCGCTGGGAACCAATTCAGTATTAGAGCTCTCAGCGGTTAATACCAGAATTTGACTATCCTCATCACTGCCGCCGCCTTCGTCGGCGGTAAACGCGATCGCGCTTATCGGTTGATCTTCGTTGGTGGTTTGATCGGAAATAGGAGATAATAACGGGGGATCATTCTGGGCAGCGACCGACACCGTGAAAGATTTATTGACGGTCAGACTGCCATCACTGATGGTCAAGGTAATTTTAGCGCTGCCATTTTCATTGGGGTTGGGCGCTATTTGCAATACCCCTGAGCCGGGTGCATCAGCCGCGAAACGAATGTGCAGATTTTTATCCGGGATCAAGGCCTGATTGGCACTCGCCGCCTTGATCGTTACCTCCTGTTTGGCTTCGTCATCCCCGCCGCCCGGTGAATACTTGAAATCTAGCGGTTCGAGAGCTTCGTCCTCATCCCCGGATAGATCCGCCAGATCGGATAATATCGGCGGATCATTGACCGCCTTGATAAGCACCTGAAATGTCTCCTGAACCTCTTGATGACCATCACTGACCGTCAGAGTGATGAAGGCGTTGCCGTTTTGTTGAGAAGCGGGTTGAATGCGCAGGGATCCGCCTGTGGCATCCCCGGTACTGTCATTAAAGTTGATTGTAATATTGCCATCCGGTATCAGGGCTTGATTCGAGCTGCTAACCTTGATGGTGACAATTTGGACATCTTCATCACTCGCGCCGCCCTCATCCACAATGAAGGCGATGGAAGACAGGACCATATCCTCATTTCCGGTTTGATCTGGAATTTTCGCGATCTGCGGGGGATCATCGACCGGAGCGATTGTCACTTCCATGGTTTGCTGCGATGTGGCATCTCCGTCATTGGCAATAATGGTAATGATGGCAGTGCCATTTTGATTGGGAGCTGGCCGCAGTGCGAGAACCCCCGTAGAGGCATCCGTAATGGTATCGTTAAAGTCTATTTTGATATTGGCAGTCGGGATCAGATTGGGTTGAGAAGTGGTCGCGGTTAAGACCAGAATCTGTGCATCTTCATTTTTTCCTCCGCCTTCATCAGCCGTAATGGTGATATTTTCCAATAGCCCGTCTTCCGGGATGGTTTGAGGCGGAATCGGCATGATCTCTGGCGGGTCATTGACTGGTTCAATCGTAACGGTAAAAGAATACAGCGAGGAGGAATTCCCGTCATTCACACTCATAGTGATGGTCGCGACACCCGCTTGGTTGGGCGCAGGAACAATCGTCAGGGTACCGCCAACAGCATCAGTTTCGCTATCGGTAAAATCAATAATAATATTCCCGGTAGGGATCAGTTCTTCATTTGAACTGACCGATTTCACGGTCAAAATCTGGATGTCCTCATCGCTGCCGCCGCCTTCGTCCACTTCGAAATACAAGGCGTTTATGGGTTTGTCCTCCGGGCTGTGCTGATCGGCAATCGGAATAATGATGGGAACATTATTAATCGGCAGCACCGTCAGGGTAAAACTTTCCTGCGCCGACCCGCTGCCGTCATCCACAGTCAGGGTAATTATGGTCGACCCATTTTGCCCGGGAGCAGGTAATACATCAATTTTTCCTCCCATCGCGTCATTACTGTCATCCTTAAAATACAAGGTGATGTTTTGATCGGGGACCAAGGTGGTATTCGAGCTGGAAACCCGGATGGTTAAAATTTCGCTGTTTTCTTCGTCACCTCCCCCTTCGTCGGCGGTAAATGGGATCCCAAGTATGGGCACATCCTCTTTGGTTTGCTGATCGAGAATCTGGCTGAGAGTCGGGAAATCATTAACAGAAGTAACGGTAAGTAAAAATCGCGTCTCAGCCGACGCGGCGCCATCACTGATAATGACGGTGATGGTCGTGGTGCCAAATTTATTTTCCGCCGGAAAAATATCGAGAGTGCCGCCTTTGGCATCCGCGGTATCATCGAGAAAATGGAGTGAAATATTTTCCGGCGGCACCAGTTCTGGATTTGAACTGGCAACTGTCGCGGTGAGGATTTGTTGATCTTCATCACTGCCGCCGCCCTCATCCGCGGTAAAGGAAATGCCTTTTATTGGTGTATCTTCGTTGGTAAATTGATTGGGGATGGTTGAAATCACCGGGGGATCATCGACACTGGTGACTTTCAGGATAAACGATTGCTGCGCGATATTCATGCCATCATCGGCAGTAAGGGTTATCGTGGTCATGCCATTCTGGTTGGGCGCAGGAGTAATGGATAACAGGCCGCCCGCGGCATTGGCGTCGGTATCGCTAAAGTTGACCTTGATTTGTTGGTCAGGGACCAGAGTGGTGTTCGAACTGGTTACGGTTACCGTCAATAGTTGTTCATTCTCATCTTCGGCCCCGCCTTCATCGACAGTAAACGCGATTTCGGATAAGACCGTGTCTTCAAGGATGGTTTGATCATTGAGCGGAGAAAATCGCGGGGGATCATCGACTGCAATCACAGTAACGGCAAAGGTAAGCTCACTGGTAATGACGCCATCCGAAACGGTCACATTGATATGGGTGGAACCATTGGTGTTGGGATTCGGAGTTAAAGTGATCGTGCCGCCGGTGGCATCAGTCTCATCATCGTCAAATTGCAGCTTGATTCCCGCTTCCGAAAACAGGCTGGAAGCGAAACTTGATACCGTAACCGTAAGTATTTGAACATCTTCATCGCCACCACCACCTTCATCAACAATAAAGGAAATGGCGGGGAATGGCGTGTCTTCCTGGGTCGTTTGATCCGCGATTGGCACGATGACCGGGGGATCATTAACCGCCTTGACAGTGAAGGTAAAACTCACTTGAGCGCGATTGACACCATCACTGATTGCAAGGGTTAATATGGCTGTGCCATTTTGATTGGGGGCAGGGGTTAAAGTCAGTTTTCCCAGTTTTTCCCCGTCGGCTCCATCGCTGAGTTGAGCGTTGATATTATTATCAGGAATCAGGCTGGGATTGTTGCTGGTGACGGTCACGGTCACCCAGTCGGACTGATCAAACGGTTTCCCCTGTCGTTTAACGGCGAATGGCACCCCCACTAGGGGAATATCTTCATCAGTGGCTTGATCTGCGATTTTCGCGATCATCAGAGTGTCGTTGGCATCAGCAGCATGGATCATGGTTTTAATATCGGTGAGCAGAAACGTCACTACTGAAATACTTGTAATCAGCCACAAGCTGGGAGTAATTCGAGATAAAGTAGTCATAGACTGATTCCAATTCTTTTTCAGGTTGATTTCCAGGTATTGACAACGAACCGTTGTATTTGATGCTAAATATCGCCTCAATCTAATGATCAAAATTGAACCTGCCATAAAATCCTTAAAATTTACCGCCTGCGAGTCGCGCATCTTTGTCATATAGGAATGTACTGACGTGAAATTACCGTCTTAGCATGGATAAAAAATCCGGTAGCCTCTCAGCAATGATCTATTCCGGTTCCATGGTGCATTTCAAAGGATATTGGTTTTCTCGAGATATGGCATTAACTTTCCGGGTTTTCGATTCGGCGACTTCATAAGGATATGAACCGCATAAGCCTACCCCTTGCCGATGCACTTTAAGCATGATGGTTATGGCATCCTCATGGGATTTATGAAAAATGGATTCCAGTATCATGACGACGAAATCCATCGGGGTATAATCGTCATTATGCAACAATACATTATAGAGTGGAGGGGGTTTGACCCGGGTTTTTTCAACGGTCAATATTTCACTCTGATTTTGGTGTTTAATATTGCTCATGAGCAACTTTTCGTCATTCGTGTTATCAAAGTCATAAATGTCCTAACTCAAGCGAGAAAATATAATCAAATTTTTAACTGGATATAGGTAATTAATCATGCCCAATAAAATATTCTCCCTGCTCTCGATATCATCTCCCCCGCCGCGGCATCGCCATTCCCAGTTTGCAGCCGACCAATTCATCAGGCTCTGCTTTCTCCTGGGGTGCCTGTTTCCACTGGTGATAGCAGCCCAGCCCGGGGATCAATCATCACCTCTGCGCGGACTCAAGACCATGTCGCTTAAGATCAATGAATTCGACCGCGATCCCACCATCGATATGGTGATACGTGAAAACCTCCGTTTCAGCCTTACAGAATCACTGCAGCAGGCCGGATTGATGGTTGTCGCACCTGAATATGCGGACTATCTGCCGGAATTGGAAATCACCAAACGCGTCGTCAGCATCAATAATTTCACTGTCGCCGCCATCAATATCGAACTGATTCAATGGGCCGCAGTTCTGTGTCATCCGGAAAAAAATGCCACTCAACGGGTGGTGACATGGAAACGGGCGACCATGGGATTGTTTCCAGTTCAGTCACCCGAACAGGCTGTCCGCAGTGTCGGGCAGCACATCGAAGCATTTATCCAGGAATATCTGGCCGCCAACCAGTCACCTTCTGATCCTCAGACAACTGAAAAACAACCAGATTCACAAGCCTCAATTTCTGCTTCACCGCATGCTCCTGCTGATACTGAAAATTCAGCTACTCCTTCTCCCCCACCCTTACCCAAACCGTTGCCTTCCATACTTGATCTAGGTTATGGTGCATTTCCGAATTCAGCGGTTGGCACGGTTCCTGGATTAAGTGATCTGCTCAAGTCAGATGTTAAATCCATGAAATAGACTGCAAGCTGTTGAATTTTAGAACGTCGCCATTCCCATCAGGCGGGTAATTGTAACCTTAAAGCCATCAAAAATGTTCTTCATGCTTATGACAGAAGATGGGAGATAAGTGAGTAATTTAGCCATGCAGATTCGCTCGATAATTAGCTAACGGGGACAGAAATCCGAATCCCTGGCCAGTTCTTCAAATAATTCCTTTTCACGAGCCGATAATTTGCCGGGAACTCGGATTTGAATAATGGCATAAAGATTGCCTGCCTTTTTACTATTCCTTCCCGCCATCCCCTTGCCGCCAAGCCTCAGTTTCTGGCCGCTCTGAACTCCGGGAGGAACGGTCAAAGTGAGATCACCGGACAACGTCGAAAATGAGATTTTGGCACCCAGGGCAGCTTCCCAGGGAGCAACGGGCAGCTCTACTTCCAGGTCATGACCATTGATGCGATAGCGGGGATGGGGAGCCACATGGATGCGCAAATACAAGTCGCCAGAAGCGCCACCGCCAACTCCCGCCCCGCCCTGCCCTGCCAAACGAATTCGACTCTTGTCCACCGTTCCCGGTGGAATGGAGACATTCAATGTTTTGGTTTTTGCCGTGATCCGGCCGAATTGATCGCTCTCCTGAATCGACAAACTGATCGATTTGCGGACCCCATGATAGGCTTCTTCCAAACTGATGGTGATATCAGCCTCATGATCAAGCCCCGGCTCCGACATCGATCTGGACTGCGGGCGAAACGGTCTGCTTCCTGGTTGTCCAGCCTGACCGAACAACATCTCAAAAAAGTCACTCGCCCCACCTCCCATGTGCGAAAAAAACTCTTCCGGTGAGCCACCGCCCTGAAATTCAAAACGAACATTTTCCCAACCTGAAGGCGGAGTAAATTCCTGGCCCGCCTTCCAGTTCGCTCCCAAACTATCGTATTGGGCGCGTTTCTTCTCGTCGCTCAATACTTCATAGGCTTCGTTTACTTCCTTGAATTTATCTTCGCTGCCCTTGGTTTTAGCGACATCAGGATGGTATTTACGCGCCAGCTTTCTGAATGCTTTTTTGATCTCATCCTGGGTCGCTTTCCGTTCGACTCCCAATATCTGATAATAATCTTTATATTTAATTGCCATAGGATTCCACTTTTTCGCATCACTGCGGCTTGGCCGCTTCACGATTGAATTTTATATCTGTCTATTTATCTCAATCTGGGTCGTTAGTATTTTACGATTTCCCTTATCATCTTTACATCCCGGCCTAGATACTGATACTGTCAGACTCAAGAGGCTCAATCTGAGTTCAATTATTTTGCCGTGCTTGATTGCTTTGCATCAGGAATTTCTTTGCCAGGTCAATCGCTTCATGCGAGCCGGTCAGGGTAATCAAATCTCCGGCAGTAAGGGTCACCTGAGCTTTGGGAATCATGATTGTGCTATTATGGCGTTGAATCGCCAGAACCATGGCGCCGGTAATACCCCGCAAATTAAGTTCTGCCAGGGTTTTGCCGTCAGCGACACTATCCAATCCGATCAGAATCATCCCTGGTTCACCTATCCCGGGCAGTGAATGCTGAATCGCCTGGGATTCAATCGGATTTATTACCCTGGTTTCGCCATGGGTCTGATCGTTGAGCAATCGCACCATTTGCTGCGCGCCATAATACATATGATCTTCAAGCGATTTGGCATTACGCCATAACCCCCAAACTATGACCATTGATATCCCGATCAATACCGCCGCTCCATACAATGGCGGGAGAAACGGTTGGGTGACAATAACCACCGGCAATCCGGTCAGCAACACGATCCCCAAGCGTAACCCGATGATCAACACCCGACGCGGAATCGCCGCAAAATCATTTTCTGGCTTCACGCCAACCGGAAATGCGGCTTCAGCCAGAAGCGAGCCCAATCGCAATGACAATGTGATCAACCGCAAACAAAATGGAATCGCGATCAACGCCATCGTGATCACCACCACCAGCACCACGATATCTTCTTTTAATCCCGTAAATTTTTCGATGAATGTCGTAATCTGACCAATGTAGAACGATGCGCCGATGACATAGGCCACCAGCATCACCGCGTCCAAAAACAGGAATCCGATCAGACTGCGCGCTTTCGCAATGACTGACGATTGGGGCTTTACGGCTCGTAACTGCTCCACCCAACTGCCGTACAACAACACAAAAGTCTGGAGTGGATGCGGCAATTTTCGATCGATAAATCCAGCAATGGGCAACGCGGCCTTGATTAGCCATGGTGTGCCTAAGGTTGTGATTACCGATACCGTGACTGCCACCGGATAGAGGAAATCCGGGATTACTCCCATGTTCAATCCCAGCGCCGCGATAATAAAGGAAAATTCACCGATCTGCGCCATGCTCATCCCGGCCTGTATTGCCGGACGCACGCCCTTGCCATTGAGAAATGATGCCAGGCTCACACTGGCAACCTTGCCGATTACAACTGACAGCGCCAGTATCAGGATGATCCGCCAATGCTGGATAACCAGCATGGGATCTATCATCATACCCACCGCGACAAAAAAAATCGCAGCGAACACATCCCGCACCGGTTGCACCAGATGCTCGACTATTTCACCCTTGCCCGATTCCGATATCAGTGATCCGGCGATAAATGCCCCCAATGCCACCGAATACCCGAATCCCTGCGCCAGCAGCGCGATGCTGAAACAAATGCCGATACTTGCGACGATCGTCGTTTCCGGCCGTTTTAAACGAATCACTGAACGGATAAATCGGGGTATGACCAGCAGCCCGATCATAAATAATCCCATGAGGAATCCCATCAGCTTGCAGGCGGTCAGTGCGATCTCCCGGAATGAGGTCCCCCCACTCGCGCCCAGAGTCGTCAGCGCCGCCATCAGCAAAATCGCGACCAGATCTTCGACGATCAGTATCCCAAACACATCATCACGCAGATGCCCTTCGATCTTCTGCTCCTCAAAGGCCTTGGCAATGATGGTCGTGCTGGAGATCGCGATAATGCCGCCAAGGAAGATACAGACCAGACTGCTCCACCCCATAAGATGCCCGACCGTATAACCCCACCATCCCATGATGCTGATCTCAATCACAGCGATCAGTCCCGCCGTTTTTCCCACCTTGAGCAGTTTTTTCAAATTGAATTCCAACCCCAGATAGAACATCAACAGGATTACGCCGAGCTCAGACAAGATATGAATGATGTCATGATCAGCCACCAAGGGAATGGGAAAATGTGGCCCGATGATCAAGCCGGCAACGATATATCCCAAAACCACCGGTTGCTTCCACCATTGGCAGAGCACAGTCGTGATCGCCGCCGTGCTTAAAACCATGGCTAGGGTGGTAAGAAAGTGATGTACGTCCAACATGTGAATATCTCTATATCTGCTGGTAAACTAGGGATTGAGGGTTGATTGGCTTGTAACGTATGGGCTCAATTGGGGCTTAGGGTAGATCCATGGAGGGATTATGGCCTTGCCCTCCAAAGAAACAGACCTGAATATAACAACTTCATCGACGATTGCCGATATGTTAAAATAACCATGCCGCGGAATCACCAAAAAGGTAGATGATATTTAATATATTCTATCACGTTGCATCGGATCAGAGGGATTCGCAGGCGCATCATCAGTCGTATACCTTATACAAATCCAACATCATGTTCCGGGAACTGGAGACGCGGATAACAGGTTGATAGTGTATTTGGACCCAGGTGACGATATCGGCGCCATAACCGGGTTCCCCGAAGTAATGTCTGCCATGGGCGCGCATATCGATATTGATCAGGGCGATAAAATCGGGAGGACTTGCCTTAATCCGATCGAGGATGACGGTTTCACCGCCAAATGCCGCCATTTCCCAGGGAGTGAGGAGATAATAAGGAGTCGGATTGACGCGCCGCAGGAGATAATTCAGGGTCACCCCTTCAGGCAAAACTAGAAGCGTGGCAGATTCCGGAATGATGGTCGATAACTTCACGATGGCTTCGTTGATGATTTGAGCGCGCTCATTGTGGTCGGGATGATAGGTGAGGATGCGGTCCGGAGGTGAACCGATGGCAAAGGTTTTATGGGCATAATAATAATTTGACCGCTGCCAGCAGGCGATTGCGGCCGCAGCAAGGATCATGATCCACAGCCACTTGAATACTCGCCCACCGTTATACCGATGTCTTAACCATTCCGGCAGCAGATACAAGCCGCCCGCAACCATCAACAAGGTCGCGGGCATGGCAAGCACAAAGCCATAATGATCCAGCCGCGCCCGAAACAGCATTTTCAGCAACAAGAGGAATGACAGCAGGCTGAAACTCACCCAAACCATATACCGGGTTGATTGTACATCGAAGCCTCTGGTTGCTTTCGAGTTAACGCGGGAGAGACACCCTTGTCCGGATTCATTTTCGGCGGAAAGGGGTGTCACTCCCGCGTTGTTGTCGTGCTGGAGCCCGGAATGACCGGATGCGCTCTCTGAAGTGAGGCAGAGATGACGATACCACAAGTAACAATTGACGGCGAATAGCAGGAGAGTAAAGAGCGGCAGCGACCGCGCGGACTTGGTCACATATTCATATTGAAACCCTTGATGGCTGATGACGATAATCATCACCATTAATGGCAGCAGGGATGTCCATCTGACTGGTGTTTTCTGATCGGGTTTAAACATGCAGGCGCGTCGATCCGCGATCATCAGCAGGACTAAACCTATAGTGACGACGAGAGACGAATAAAACATAACACGCAGATTTTCGGACAATCTGTCGGCCCCCATGTTCGCCGCATAAAACGGATATGACCGGGTTAATTCCGGTTTCAGGGTAAAGGACAGATTGGCAATTAACGCCTGCCAGGCTTCAGCTGCCGTGAGGTGCAGACACAAACCAGCAAATGCCATCATGATCGGCAACCCACCTGCGCCAAGTCCAATCCCGATGGCTTTCAACCAGGTTGCTTTATCCCACTTTCGGGCGATGCCATACAGGCACCAGTAACAAACACCAGCCGGCGCCACCGCCAACCAGAGCTCTAATTTGGTGAGAAAGATCAGGCCGGTTAGAAATGAGCTGGCTGCCAATGCCGGCCAGCTCAATTGCGCGGCCCAGCGCGCCATAACCCACATGGCCAGGAGGGCGAGAAAAATACCGTGAGTCATTTCATGCCGGTAAGGGGTGACGTAATTGTAATTGCCAACTCCAATATACTGGGAGAACGCAAAGACGGTGAGAAAAAACCAACATCCCACAAAAGCAGTCAGGCGATCAGCCATGATTTCAAGCAATAGATAAATGAATACGACGAGCAACGCCAGTAATACCAGGTTGGCCACGATCAAGGTGGTAATTGACACGCCAAAGAGCTTGAATAACAAGGCATTGTAGTACTGGGACAGCGGTCCCATGCTAAACACCATGTCGCGATACAGGACTTTCCCTTCAAGCATCTGCCAGGGGACATAAAGTTCATGCCCGAAATCCACCATCAGATCCGACCATTTACGCCAGCTCCATGCGGCCAATGTTATGAAGATACCCGACAGCATCACGAAGAGTATAAGGGTAATGGCCGCAGGCGAAAGTCGAATATTGGATAATCGTTTAATCATGACAGTGATTTCTTTTTATGCATGGAATAGGCGATGATCAATGACAGCACAACACTGAAGGCGGATAAATACAATCCATAAGAGAAGCTTGCCGGTTTAAAAACAAATCTGATTTCATGGTTTCCGCTCGGCACATGGCAGCCTAAAAATTCATTCATCAGTTTGAGTGTTGAGGTGGGCTGGCCGTTGATCGACACCTGCCAGCCCGGATGATAGGTTTCCTTGAGCAGCAGTGCCAGCGGTTGATCGGTTTTCGCCCGGATAACGATATCGCCGGGGCGATCCCACAACATATAAACCCGATCATTGATCCCGGACATCGAAATCTCGCCACCTCGTTTCGATTCAGAGATTGGAGTTATCGATGTCGATAACGCGTTGAGTTCATCTACTTCATCCATTTTATATAGCTGTAAACGCGGCGGTTGGGCATGGATTGCCAGTTCCTCGCGACTCATACCACGCCGGGGAAACAAGGAGACATATCCGAATAACAATTTGCGATCGAAATTGATCATTTCATTTATGCGGCTGTACAGCGGTTTGGTCCGGGTCGATTCCATGTGGGCATAGGGGAATTGATTTTCATAATCTATGGTCTGCAATTTCGCGATATAACTGCCACTGTAGATCATAATATCGATCACGATCAGTCCCAGTAAAATCATGGTGAACCGCGAATGGGAAATCGCCTTCATAGTAATCAAAACCACCAGGCCAACGATCAGGCTGCCCCCCATTATGGATAGTTGATTTGACGAGATTGCTTCTGACCATTGATCCTGTCTAGCCAGCCAACAACCGGCAATCCCGACAATGATACACATAATCGCCAAACCCACACCCGCCCATCGCCGGTGACGACCAGATTGCCGCCAGGCATGTGATACCGTGGCAGAGTTCAACATTGCGGATATCACCACCCCACTCAATACCGCCCCGGCAAAATGAAACAGCAATATATAACGAGCTGAGATGCGGAAGGAATTGAGTAAGGGAATTTTCGCCAATATATACTGAATCCCGGTGTATTTCCCCATTGCTAAAATCAGGCCGATCGATCCCAGTATCATCATCCCTCCAATCAATCGGCCAGGGACAGTCATCCGATCTCGATAGCTGATCGACACCAGATAGGCCATGGTCATGAACGCGCCGCCATAGATACAGAATTCCTGGGGATTATAGCCATACTGGCGATCCACCAACAGGTAGGGCGAGAAAAATTGCAGCAGATTAATGGGATGCAAGGAACCGGTCAAGGCGAAATCACCAGCTTCCAGCGCCGGACCACCAAAATTGAAGCGTGTTGAATGGATAAACACATCCAGAGTCGGAAACAATTGCATTGCCCCGCCGGTTATCCCCAGGGTTTTTCCCAGGATGAGGCATCCCATCCACTTGCCTTGATGTTTCCAGGTGGCAAACGCCAACAGGCAGAATCCTTCCATTAACAATGAATAATAGAGCATCTGAGGATGGCCCAATAAAACCTGGGAAGTTGTCAATCCGGCTATGGCCAACCAGAGCCACGACCGCCGGCTTTCAGACTTGAGAAAGGATGATGATACCATGATCAGCCAGGGCACATGGCTGATGACCGCAATTCCATTCATGTGCATGACATGCATGAGATTGAATCCGGAAAAAGCAAAAACAAACGCGCCGAACAAACTTCCAGATCGCGGCAACTGCCAATGGCGCAGCAACAAATACATCCCGGCATAACCAAATCCATAACTCCCCGCCAGCTCCAGATTAAATGCCCAGGTGAAGGGAAGCGCGCCATATAAGAACAGATGCCAGGGATGCAGCATGCCCAGTTGACCTTCACCATGCAGGTAATACCCTTGAAAGATATTGGGACACCAAAGGAACGAATCGCCCAGGATCAGGCAGCGGTGATAGAAATACTTCAAGGGCAGATGATAATCACGAAAGTCATCGCTGTAATACACCTGTCCGAAAAACAGCGGGAGGAGCAGATAAAGAAAAGCGAAAACCGTGGCCAACACGATTATGAGCCGGTTGATTTTCTCAATCGCCTCCGGGGTGTCTGGAAGTAATATTTTATGGTTCAATATAACTTTCGACTTTTTTATTTATCCAGGCGGCGGTGTCAACCTTTGGGGTTAACAATGGATGTGGGTAATTTCCTAATCTCCCTCCAGAATGGGAACTATCCAAGACCTGAATGATTGGTGATGTCCACGATCACGGCGGAATGCATAAACATAGACGTTGACATCGCATAGTATCATGACTGGCCGTTCATTCTATCCAATAGCGCCGAAGTATCGTCCAAATCGACTCCCGGTAAAAGTCCTCCCCGGCCTGATGTGGGTAAATCAACGCCTTTTTTCTTGATGGCCTCGTCGATCTACTCAGGATAGATCGTAAGGCCTCTTCGACTAACGCAGTCAATGTCGAACCTCTGTCAAGTGCCCGTTGCTTTGCCTGTCTTAGTAATTTGTCATCCAATCTTAATGTTGTTCTCATACATAAAAGCATACCTTAGAGACATAAATATATCAACCTCAATTTGGCAGCGGAGTCTACGCTTCGGATAAGGAATGACAGGGTATTACCTCACATAATCAACTTCCCCGTGAAACACATAGGCGGTTGGCCCCAACAAGGTGATATCGTTCGGCATGCCGTCATCCTTGATCGTGAAATTCACTTTCAGTACATCACCACTGGCGCAGGTGACCTGGACTGGTGGTGTAATCTTGTGGGTTAGACAGGCAATGAGGGCGCCGGCAACAATGCCGGTGCCACATGCCAGGGTTTCATTCTCCACGCCGCGTTCATAGGTTCGAATATCGATTTGAGTCGGCCCGGTTGCCGCAATAAAATCGACATTGGTTCCCTGGGGGGCAAAATCACAATGATAACGCAAATAAGGTCCTAGTTTGGGGAGATCGACATCCGCTACTGTATTACATTCCACCACGCAATGCGGCACACCGGTATTGACATAATTGTAGGCGATCTCCCGGCCATCGCAGATCAGGCTATTACCCAACCGCCAGTCCGTGGGAGCGGTCATATGCAGGCGCACCTGATCGTCAAGCACCTCGGCAGAAATCCGTCCGGCAGCAGTCTCAAATGTCATTGCCGCCGGGGCCGCGCCGATATCAACTGCCAGCCGGGCAACACAACGGGCGCCATTGCCGCACATATCGACTTCGTTGCCGTCGGGGTTGATAAACCGCATGCGGAAATCAGCGGTATCCGATGGGCAGATGAGGATAATGCCATCGCTGCCAATCCCCAGTTTGCGGGCACAGATGGCACTCAACCAGGCGCGGTCGTCAAGAAGTGGAAATACTTCATCGCGGTGGTCAAACAAGATAAAATCATTTCCTGCTCCGTGCATCTTCCAGAAGGGTATGATCATATGCGGATAGGCTCAATTCAAAAATTGTTGCGGTGATTTGAGATGGTATTAAGTTCACAGTAAAAATTAATCCACTCATGACCTTAACGAGTATCACATTGGATTAATAATACGATTTTGATCTGGAATCAATATGAATATTGCGTTTGTTATAAAAATAAAACCGCATTATTATCTATTCCCTTATACATGGCCAAACACAATTCCATCCTGATCAAGAATGGCAAAATTCACGGTGCAACTCTGACCCAACCATGGTATCCAACAGTTTCAATTGGAAGACTAAATTATAATTTTTTAAATACATTGAAGGAATTTTTCACATGAAGAAGTTTATAAAGTTTACCCTCCTGACCGGTACTCTATCATTGTTCATATTGATTGCGCTCCTCTGGTTTATGCGGTCAGAATTCTTTATCAAGAAAATTGTCTTGCCCCAAATCAGCGCGGCTGCCGGCATTGATCTGGCTGTCGATCGCGTCAACCTGAATCCGTTCAAATCCGTGACGATATCCGGATTAACGGTCGGCAATGCCCAAACACCATTAATGAAGGGACAGGAGATGGAGGTAAGATTTCGATTTCAATCCGCGTTATTTGGGAATATCGTGATTGAAGAGATCAAATGTGCCAACCTTCAAGTCCATGTCATTCAGGATGCTGATGGCAATCTCAATCTGCCGCCAACCAAGCGCACAACTTCCCCAACCGCATCCGTCTCCTCCGCCCCGCTGCCATTCAAATCGTTAATGATTAAACAGATTTCATTAACCAATCTCGCGTTAATATTTGAGCGCCGCGGCGCCGACGGCCAATCACTTACCCATGCACAGATCGCCAATATCAATGTGACAGCACAGGATATCAGTCATGACCAACCTGCCACATTTACCATCAGCTCATCCCTGTCCGTGCAAGACTCATCCACCCCTCAGCCGGTGGCGCTGACAGCTGACCTCATTCAGGCCGAAATTAGCAGTAAGCTGGGAGCTGATTTCCTGCCGGAATTTGTCTCAATCACTGCCAAAATCGACAAAACCAGCGGACATGCCGGTCCAATTGACCTGGCCAATCGATCGATCGAACTACAAACCAAAGTTGTTCGTCACGGCGATGAGTATCAGATCGAAAACTTTCAAGTCAGTGAATCATTGCATAATATTAAAGAATTTCTGACCCAAATTGATGGCCGCATCAAACCCGCGCCATTGACTGCCGACATCAATATTGTCTTTACCCTGATCAAGAGCACGCCACTCAATATTATCGGCAGTTTGATCGATGACTTCGATTTCGGCAATACCTCGATCCGTTACCAGGGATCCCTGCACTTCGATCAAGAGCGCCAACGCACCGCCATTACCGGAAATCTTTTCGTGAAGGACTTCACCGTTGCTTCAGAAAATAACCATATCAAATCCATTGATCCTCTTGATTTAAGCTCAGACCATGATCTGGTCTTCGATCTTGTCAGCCAGGAACTCAGTTTGAATCAATTCCAGTTCTCCGCCAAATCCAAGGCCAAGGAAATCGTAAAATTAGAACTCGATCAACCAACAGTAATTGCCCTTGCCTCCACCCGCAATGATACGAGTCAAGCCGCCACTCTCGCCATCAAAAGTGAACATTTTAATCTCGGTATGATCGCGCCGCTGATTCCCGATCTTCCTGCCCCGGTCGTCCTCAATAAAGCCACCCTATCGACTGATTTAAAAGTGGGGATCATGAATTTTGGCAGGAAACTGACATTGAATGGCGCCATCGATGTCCATGATTTCGGACTCAATCTCGACGATAACGAGACCTCCTACATCATCTCGACCAGCACGATAACCGCTACATGCGAGGATTTTTCAACACTTATTTTCAGCGGGGTCAAGAAAATTTTTACCAATGATAACGAACTGGTTGCCGATAGCACATTCAAGGGAAAATTCGCCATCCCCACAACTGCGAATGGCGCGCCGGACATCGACCATATCTCCGGCGATTATGATCTGACACAATTGCTCATTTACCCCACCATTTCCCTGCTTATCCCCCCCGCCATGAAAGCACAACTGCCGGTGAAAAACATCAATGCCAAAATCTCCGCTCAGGCCGCGATTAAAAGCCTCAACGATATCACCTTGAAGGGCAGTATCACTGCGGATAAAATGGCGTTTATCCCGCCTGATAATGCCGCCCCGATTCCGCTCAATACCCGTGCCAACCTTACCCTGGTCTATAATGGCAGAGACGCTGTCATCAGGGAATGGACAATCAACATCGCTGATAATGCGGGTACACTCATGGATATGAACCTGAATGGCAAGATCGAATTAACCCCTCTCATCGCCAATTTTGACATCCAGATACCGGAAATTACCAGCCATGCGTTCGCGGTCGCTGGCAGGATCCTGGGCGATTATGATTTTGCCAAAACCACAATGGCCTATCAGGGCACCATCCGTTATCAGGACAGTGACAGCAGTGTTGCCCTCACTGGAGCTCTCGCGGTCAAAGATTTATCGGTGACTTCGAAAGCGGAGCAATTTCATTTTGCCCAGCCATTGAACTTAAACTCTAACTACACTGCCACGGTCACGGATTTCAACACACTTACGCTCAAATCCAGCACCTTGCAATTAACCCGGGATAAGGAAACACTCCTTGATGTCAGCGCGCACGGTGAACTCGATTCGTCATTGAAAGAGCGGAAATCAACTCTCAATATCGCCATTCAAAAGCCGATCGACGCGGAAAAACTGATGGCGTTGGTCATCATGGGCGATGGGAAAACCGCCAAAACCGTTCCCCCGATTCCGATACCCGGGGGAAAATCAGGGAGTCCGAATCATACCCCCATGGACTATTGGCTTCAAAGCAATGTCACCGCTCCGGAAATCCGCTATAAAAATGTGATAATCAGCGAATTAAATGCCACGGCCCTGCTGGAAAAGGAGATCGCCACCATCAATCCATGCACCTATAAGCTGAATGGCGGGCCCATGGACATCCAGGGCATGATCAGTCTCAAGGGCGGCAAACCAGGTGAATTTCACGGCAAGATCAATGGGGAAAATGTAAACTTGATTCCGTTTATCAGTAGTTTTCTTCCCAGTATAACGAATTTCACCAGTGGCGGATTAAAACGATTATCGCTTGAAATGAAAGGTTCGGGGACAGAGTGGATCAATCTTAAACAAAGTCTTTCAGGTACGGTAGACGCCGAAATAAATGACCTCAAATTTGCCAATATCCGCCAGGAAATTTCCCTGCTGTTAAACCTCATCGGCATCAGGCCTGATGATTTCACTCTCCAATCCGCGCTGCTCCAGGCGGATATCCATAATCAAAAAGTCTCCATCCCCGCACTGAAAATTACCAATCCGCAAGTGCGTATGAATTTGAAGGGCAGCATGGGATTGGGTGACGGGTGGGAGCCGGATCTGGAAATGGGACTGGCTTTTAATAATGAAGTGGCGCTGAACATTGAGAAAAAAGGCGGTAAATTAAGCGCCGGCGCCGATGGCTTCAAACAAATTCAACCCGTATCATTGCAGGGGTGGTCAAAAAATTATTTGAGCACCAAATTCATTCCCCATCTCTTACAAAAATTGGGATTGATCAGCGACCAGCAAAAGGCGATTTCCGATGTGATTGGCAGCCTCAAGGGATTGATCAGCGGTAATTCCACGGACGGTCAAGCTCCCGTTACGACCCAGGAAAAACTGCAGCAGCTTACCAACGGGATTCTCGGAACCATCGATTCCTCGTCAGGCGATAAAAACAAAGAGCAAAAGCCAGCGGATAATACCGGCAATAACTTGGAATCACCCAGCACTGAAAAGCCGACCGAACCCGAACCAATAGATAAACAAATTCAGGATGGCATCAAATCGATTAAAGGTTTATTTGGGAAATAAGCCGCGGAAAAGATTTAAAACTTCTCTCCCAAGCCTTGAATTGACTGTCAGGGGAATTTACTTTGGGCTTGCTTTTAGACGCCGACACCCTACGATTCGCATTGGCGCAATTATTTCATCAATTTCGTTATCACTTAATTTAATCACTAAAAATAGTCATGAAGTTGAGCGTATTATATCCTCAGTCTTCGATTGCTAAAAAAGCCGTTATGGCCTTGACCGGCCTGGCGTTGTTTGGCTTTTTAATCACCCATCTGCTGGGGAATTTTCTCCTTTTTGCCGGTCCTCATGTTTACAACCTGTATTCCCATAAATTAATCTCCAACCCGTTGATTTACGGCGCCGAAGCCTTCCTG
This sequence comes from uncultured Lentisphaerales bacterium, assembly GCA_964615975.1. GTDB lineage: Bacteria > Verrucomicrobiota > Lentisphaeria > JABSQK01 > JAJFLO01 > CAZTTH01. Next base: position 80,474 of record CAZTTH010000010.1, read on the forward strand.
CTGGCTATTTTCCTTTTTCATGTTGCTCTGGCCATTAAAGTCACTCTCGAAAACCGCAACGCGCGGCCACAAGGATATGTCGTGACCAACGCGCTGGGGAAAAAAACGCTCGCTTCATCCACCATGATGATTTCAGGAATCATTATTTTTGCGTTCCTGATCATCCATATCAAATCCTTTAAGTTCGGAGTCGATGTCGTGCCCCCTTCAGCGGAAGGGGTGCGCGATTTGTATGCCTTGGTGATCACGCGTTTTCAAAATCCTGCCTATGCGATTCTTTACATTCTTTGTATGCTGGTATTGGGTTTTCACCTCAGCCATGCCTTGCAAAGCGCCGCGCGCACCTTCGGATTGAGCCATCCCAAATATATCGCGGTTGCCGATTGCTTCTCCCGGGGACTGGGAATCGCTTTTGCCATCGGGTACAGCATCTTTCCGATTTATTTCGGGTTCATCAAATAACACAGGTCATATGACTAATCGTAATGATATCCTTGAAAAACTTAAACACCTTAACCCGCTAAGCCGGCAGAATTATCATGCCGAAATCAAAGGCATATTCGGTTCGTTTAGTCGAGATGAGATGAAGACTGGCAGTGATATTGATGTGATGGTGGAATTTCAAGATAACGCCTCATTATTGGATTTATGTGCGCTGGGAAATTTTCTTGAAAATACATTCAAGTGCAAGGTCGATATTGTATCGGAAGAATCGATTAGAAAGGAAATCCGCAATTCAATCTATCAAGATTTAATCAAAATATGAGTCGTAATTTTTTGGTTTATTTAGACGATATCATCGCAGCAGAAAAACAAATCCGTGAATTCATTAGCGGAATGACTACTTGGGAATAGTTCAAAAACGATGACAAAACATCCAGTGCAGTTATTCGAAAACTGGAAATCAGTTGGAGAAGCGGTTAAACATGTGCCGGATGAAATTAGAATACAGTATCCGAATATACCGTGGAAAAACCTGGCAGGATTGCGTGACCGACTAATCCATGGCTATTTCGGGATCAATTATAAAATTGTCTGGAATACAATTATCATGGAATTGCCAACAATAGCTAAATCCATATCTCTAATCATCAGTCAACTGAATAGAAACGCCAAATAAAATTTTTTAGGAAAAAATTAATGGATTTAAATGCTAAAATACCGGGCGGACCAATCGAAAAGAAATGGGACAAGCACAAGTCTGAATTGAAGCTGGTCAATCCCGCCAACAAACGAAAATTCACCGTGATCGTGGTGGGATCCGGATTGGCTGGCAGTTCAGCGGCAGCATCGCTGGCGGAGCTGGGTTACAACGTTCTTTGTTTTTGTATTCAGGACAGCCCCCGGCGCGCGCATAGCATCGCCGCCCAAGGCGGCATCAACGCCGCGAAAAATTATCGCAACGACGGCGATAGTGTCTGGCGCTTGTTTTATGACACGATCAAGGGCGGTGATTATCGCTCCCGTGAAGGCAATGTCTATCGTCTGGCCCAGTTGAGTGTTAATATCATCGATCAATGTGTCGCCCAGGGAGTGCCATTCGCGCGCGAATACGGGGGATTACTGGATTCACGTTCCTTCGGCGGCGCCCAGGTATCGCGCACATTTTATGCGCGCGGCCAAACGGGACAACAACTGATGCTTGGCGCCTACAGCGCGTTATCCCGGCAGATCGGACTGGGGACGGTTAAGATGTTTCCCCGACATGAGATGTTGGATTTGGTAACCGTTGACGGCAAAGCCTGTGGGATCGTAACCCGCGATCTGATTTCCGGTGACATCCGCTCCTATTCCGGTCACACGGTATTGTTATGCACCGGGGGATATGTCAATGTCTATAATCTGTCCACCAATGGCAATGCCTCCAATGCCACCGCCATATGGCGTGCCTATAAAAAAGGCGCCTTGATTGCCAATCCCTGTTACACTCAGATCCATCCCACCTGCCTGCCGGTTACCGGGGATCACCAATCCAAGTTAACCTTGATGAGCGAATCCCTGCGTAACGACGGCCGGGTCTGGGTGCCGAAAAATCCTGGCGACAATCGCTCTCCCAGTCAAATCCCGGATAAAGAACGCGATTATTTCCTTGAGCGTATTTATCCGGCATTCGGCAATCTGGTCCCGCGAGATGTGGCTTCTCGCGCCGCCAAGAAGATGTGCGACAATGGCTTTGGGGTCGGCGCCAGCAAAATGGCTGTCTACCTTGATTTCGCGGATTCAATCCAGCGTTTGGGAAAATCAGCAATCGAGGAGCGTTATGGCAACCTTTTCCAAATGTACGCGAAAATAACCGGTGAAAATCCCTACGCGTCCCCCATGCGCATTTATCCCGCGCCCCATTACGCCATGGGCGGATTATGGGTCGACTATAATTTAATGAGCACCATTCCCGGTCTGTTTGTTCTGGGCGAGGCAAATTTTTCTGATCACGGCGCCAATCGCCTGGGCGCCAGCGCCTTGATGCAGGGATTGGCAGACGGATACTTTGTCATCCCATATACGGTGGGCGACTACCTGGCGCCCTTGCTGGGAAAATCCCAGCCCGACACGACACATGCGGCCTTCAAGGATGCGGAAAAAGCCGTACAATCCCGCATCGATAAATTTCTTTCCATCAAAGGGAAACGCACGGTGTATGAATTCCATCGCTCGCTCGGTCGCCTGATGTGGGATCACTGTGGCATGTCCCGCCATGCGACGAGCTTGACCAAATCACTCGATGACATCCGCACGATGAAGGAAGAATATTGGCGCGACATCACGATCATGGGATCTGGCGGCGATATCAATCAAACCCTGGAGAAAGCCGGACGCATCGCCGATTACTTTGAATTGGCGGATGTCATGGTGCGGGATGCCTTGAATCGCAACGAATCGTGTGGCGGCCATTTCCGCGAAGAATACCAAACCGCAGAAAACGACACCCTGCGCGATGATGAGAATTATACCTACGTCGCCGCCTGGGAATACAACGGCGAACAGGACCCCCCGAAACTGCACAAGGAGTACTTGGACTTCGAGTTCGTTAAATTAACTCAACGGAGCTATAAATAAAAAATAGGATTTTTTATTTAATATCATGAAATTGACACTAAAAATCTGGCGGCAAAAATCAGCGGATAGTCCGGGCAACTACGAAACATATCTGGTCAATGAGATTTCACCCGATATGTCCTTTTTGGAAATGTTGGATATCCTCAATAGCAACCTGGAAAAAGCCGGCAAGGAACCTGTGGCTTTCGATCACGATTGTCGTGAAGGCATCTGCGGCACCTGCAGTCTCTATATCAATGGCCGCCCACATGGACCAGATCGCGGCACCACCACCTGTCAGCTGCATATGCGCTCTTTCCAAGATGGGGATACCATCTTTATCGATCCCTGGCGCGCCAAACCCTTCAAGGTCATCAAGGATCTGATGGTCGATCGTTCCTCATTCGACCGCATCATTCAGGCCGGCGGTTATATTTCCGTCAATACCGGCAGCGCCCCGGATGCCAATTCCCTGCCTATCAGTAAACCCCGGGCAGAACTGGCGTTTGACGCGGCTGCCTGTATCGGTTGCGGCGCCTGTGTCGCTGCCTGTAAAAATGCTTCCGCCATGTTGTTTGTTTCCGCGAAAGTGGCGCACTTCATGATGGTACCTCAAGGTCAGCCGGAACGGCGGCAGCGGGTTTTGGATATGGTTGAAACCATGGATAGGGAAGGATTTGGCAATTGCACCAATGAAGGCGAATGCGAAGCCGCGTGCCCCAAAAAGATCAAAGTCGAAAACATCGCCCGCCTCAATCGCGATTATCTCCGCGCCAGAATTGGTCTGCCTCTCTAAATTGTGTTTGGCTGACCCCTCTGAATCCGGAGAATGAGGCGCTCCAGCTCAGCAATATATGTTGACATGAACATTACCATCCCACAGATTAAGTTTGACCAAAATCGAATTGAGAATATCTTTGCATCATGGTCACCAGTCGAAAATCCAAACTAGACCCCGAAAAGCAAGAGCGATTCCTGAATGATTTGCGCCGCGATCTGGCAACCCGACGCCGGGGCTATCGCGAACGAGCGCTCAGTATGTTACCGCATATCTGCGGGAGCTGCGGACGGGAATTCTCAGGAAAAAAACTCTCTCAACTCACCGTTCATCATAAAGACCATAATCATGATAACAATCCCCCGGATGGCAGCAATTGGGAATTGCTTTGCCTTTACTGTCACGATCATGAACACGAAAAGTACAAGATGAAAGGGTATGGAAGCGCGGAAAGTGTGGATGCCAGTAAGATTACCCCTGCCATGTTCAACCCGTTTGAGAATCTCGATCAACTGTTAAAGTCTAAAATCGATTCCGCAAATCCAGATTAACCGGAATCCCGGACAACTCCCAGCAACCGGGCTATGGTTATGGGAAATACTTGGCGAAGGGATCCGTGGCGGTGTTATCCCGTTTTTCAGCGGCACACAATTCTGAATTCACTAACGCCTTGACCTGTTCCTTGACACTGACTTCCGATGCGTCCGCAACCCATTCCTGATTGACCCGCACACTGGGACAATGGTAATCCTTAAGATTGCATCTTGACACACAATAATGGGGGATCAGATCGACCAGCTTTCGCTCCCGGACAGGCAGTTTTTCCAAGGCATTGATTATCCCTTGCGACCCGAGAGCCTGGCATTCAGGCCCCAGACAAACTTGTACATTTACAGCCATGATAAATTTGCAAGAATAAACTCAGATAAAGTTGAAAACCAATCGGGGTGACGTTAGCTTGACTCCCACAATTTCACCCCATCAATATTTCCCCGACATACATTCGGGTTGTTCGTTACGATCTATTTCGAACTTGAGAGTATTTTGGAGTTTCATATTGATGTTGCTCTTCATTCCATCTTAAATCAAATATAAACTAAAGTTTGAACTTCACAGAACGGGAAACAAACACTGCATATATTTAATCTTGATGGAAAATGGCAAGATGCTCTAATGTTCTTGCTCAGTATGCAGACAAACTTAGGAAGCCATGGCTATATGACTGGCACTAATCCAACATGATTCGACACGGCAAACCAATATACCATCAAGACAGCGATGAATAACAACTGATTTTACAATAAATTATCCCCAATATATGTCCGAATTTATCTCTCCACTTAACTTCACTGACGAAGGTTTCACACTAGATTTAAGCGCTTCGATGTTGACTCATGGTAATGTCAGACAATTGCAGCCTGAATTGGAAAAGGCACACCAGGAAATGATGGCATTAGAACAAGGCGCCATCAAAAATCCCGATGAACACCGCCAGGTCACCCATTTTACCGATCGTTTAACCTACGAACAATCCGCGGTCTATAAAGAAATAGAGGTTTTTTTTACCGACCTGAGCCAGGGAAAAATTACCGGAACCACCGGCTTGCCATTAGGCGCGGTGATATTCAATGGTATTGGCGGGTCCGCCCTCGGGCCACAACTGGCACAAATGGCATTGAATGGACCTTATTGGAACGAATTGACTCCGCCCCAAAGGCGACATTATCCCCGCATTTATTTTGTTGACAATACCGATCCGGCCGGACTTGTCGATATCCTTGCGGTCATTGACCCTGCGCAAACTCTCCTGGTCACGATATCGAAATCCGGCGGCACTCAAGAGACCAAGAATAATGCCCGCACCTTGGAAAAACTCTATCGCGAACAATACCATCTCGATTTCGCCCATCATGCCGCCGCCATTACCATGACCGGGAGCGAGTTGGATCGCGAAGCGCGTGAGATGAATTGGCTGGCCATCTGGCCGATGGCCGATTCGATTGGCGGACGTACCAGCATCACCGCGGTGGTTGGCCATGCTCCTGCCGCCGCGGGCGGCATTGATTTCTCTTCTTTTCTCGATGGCGCCCGAAAAATGGATGAATGGACCCGTGAACCTGAGACGGTGAAAAATCCCGCCTATTTATTGGCAATACTGTGGTATGTGATGGGAAATGGCAAAGGCGATAAAAACATGGTGATTCTACCCTATTCCGACCGCCTGGTGTTGTTATCGCGTTATCTGCAACAATTGGTGATGGAAAGCCTGGGCAAGGAATTTGATCTCCGATCGCGCCCGGTCTATCAGGGGCTTAGTGTATTTGGCAACAAGGGCGGGACTGATGCTCATGCCTTTGTTCAACAACTTCACGATGGACGCAATGATTTTTTCGTGACCTTCATTGAGATTCTCGAAGACTCCCGGCAATTTCTCCTGGATCGCAATCTCACCATGGGCGATTACCTGCATAACTTCCGTCAGGGTTTGGCAAATGCCCTGTCCGTGCGCAAGCGCAGTGTATCAACAATCACTTTGGAACGCCTGACGCCACGCACGCTGGGCATGATCATCGCCCTGTTCGAACGAGCGGTTGCCTTCTACGCAGAATTAATTGGCATCAATGCCTTCCATCAACCCGGCGTGCAAGCTTATAAAAAAGCCGCGGATAAACTCAATGAATTGAACCTGAAGCTGCAGAATTTCGTCGCCACCCATCCCGGCTTCAGTGGCGCTGCTTGCGATTACGCGGCAGCCTTGGACAGCAAAAATGGCAATCCTGATGATATCGCCGGCATTTTAGCCAAATTCACCCTGAATCAGCGGGTCTTTAATTCGCACCGACTTACCCGTCGACTGGTTGATGGGGAGTGGCATTATACCATTTCATGATTGGTTATGACCGCGGTACCAACTGCATGATTTCTCTTTTCACAGGCAATTAATCATCCACTAATTTTTCAATTTTATGCGTATTCTTTCCGGCATCCAACCGTCAGGCGCCCTTCATATCGGCAATTATTTCGGCATGATGAGGCCGAGCCTGGAACTTCAGAACAAGGGAGAATTACTCCTCTTTATCGCGGATTATCATGCCTTGACCCAGCAGCCTGAACCTCAATTACTGCAGGCGCGAATACAGGATGTCGCTCTTGATTTTCTCGCGTGCGGTCTGGATCCGGAAAAAACCATATTTTTCCGCCAATCCAAGGTGCCGGAGGTGACCGAATTGGCATGGATACTGGGGGCATCGGCCACGGTCGGTCTGTTGGAACGCTGCCACAGTTACAAGGACAAGATCACTCAGGGAATCACGCCCAATTTCGCCTTGTTTTCATATCCTGTTTTAATGGCGGCTGATATTTTACTTTACCAGGCGCATCTGGTGCCCGTGGGCAAGGATCAAAAACAGCATCTCGAAGTCACCCGCGATATCGCCATTCGTTTTAACAACCGTTATGGCAGCATTCTGACCATCCCCAAAGAGTTGATTCAGGAACAGGTGGCGGTTATTCCCGGGGTTGATGGCCAGAAAATGTCAAAAAGTTATGACAACACCATCGAGTTATTTGGCAATGAGAAGGAAATGCGCAGTAAAATCATGAAAATTGTTACCGATTCCACTCCTCTGGAAGCGCCGAAAAATCCTGATACATGTAATGTCTTCGCGCTCTACAAACTCTTTGCTGCCGATGCGGACGCGATGGCAATGCGCCAACGTTATCAAAGCGGAGGAATGGGATACGGTCACGCCAAACTTGCATTATTTGAAATCTACTGGGAATATTTTCGTCACATGCGTGAGAAGCGCATCGAACTCACCAAAAATCTGGATTATGTGCAACGGATACTCAGTGATGGCGATCTGCGGGCGCGCGCCATCGCCATGGATTCCATGAAGCAAATAAAAAATGCCATCGGCATTGGATCATAAGAGGTCTCAAGAATCCCAAAACCGGCCATCGAGGATTGCCATGAAGGTAGTTAAACTGCAAGCCGTCGAAATTTTGAACGCCGCCATTCCCACCAGGCTGGCAATTGCGCAATTTTATTATCAAACCTGATCGTGTTCAGTATATCCTGAGCTGATGACATCGTGAACGGGACAAAATAAAGTGGCGCGCATTTGTTGTATTTGACCGGGGGTGAAGATTTAGTCGCAGTAAAATTATCATGCCAGTTGAATAGTCCCGGAGGTCAGGTTATTATTTCCTACCGATTTGAAAGTGATCCTTATAGTTGGATTGGATTGATTGGTATAATCGTCGCGGAGCGCATGCGAATGAGTTCACCCTCGCCTGTCAGATGTAACGATCACAGGAAATATTACTAACCTACAATCTAATAGTGCCTTTAAGAATGCCTGAATCTGAACAACCTGCTTCATTCCCCAAGGGGTCGCCGACAAGTTCCCTTACCAGCTCGATCGTTTACGACCGCAACCCTGCAATCGATACCATTTCGCACCGCTATCAGTTCATCAGAGAAATGGGTCATGGTTCGACCGGGATGGTCTACCTGGCACAGGATCAAAAACTCAATCGCTATGTGGCCATCAAGAGATTGACCTTTCAATCCGGCAGCCGCACCATCATCCAAAAGCGCTTTCTTAGAGAAGCCCAGACGATTGCTTCACTTGGACATATCCATATCGTCAATATTTTTGATATTGGCAAAGATGAAAACGGCTATTATATCGTCATGGAATATGTCTCCGGCCCCCAGATCTCCGAGGAATTCATGGATCAGACACCACCACCAGCCGTTTCCTTGCAAAACTATGTCCGGCACAAGGGAACAATGAACCAACAGGAAGCGATCGCGCTGATCTTAAAGGTATGCACGGCCATGGAATACGCTCATAACCGCAATATCATCCACCGGGATATCAAACCATCGAATATCCTGTTAACCGATATCTATGATCCCAAAATTGTTGACTTCGGTTTGGCACGACCGATAAACACCGGTGAATCGCAACTCATCAGCCTACATGGCGGTGAAATCCCGATTAACACGGACTATGTGGCGCCGGAGCTGTGGGCCGGTGATTCCCATGATATCGACGCTCGGGTTGATGTGTATTCGATCGCCGGTGTCTTGTGGTTTCTGATCTCCGGTGAAATTCCAAAAAATTTTAAGCCCGCGGCGATTTCAGAAGGCCTGCAAAAAATACTGATCAAAGCGTTGGCACAGAAACGCAACGACAGACAGGTGACGATTAAGGAACTCGCCGATCAACTGCGTAGCTATCTGAAATTAAACGCGACCAGTATCCACGATGTGGCAAATGATCAGAAACCGGGAATACGCACCACCGACATGTGGAAATGCCCCGAGTGCACGAAAATGAACCCGGATAACGCGAAATATTGTATCAAATGTGGTTCCTATGGAATGGAACTGTGCCCGATCTGCGAATCCGAAATTCGTTGCGGCACCCAATTCTGCCCCAATTGCGGTATTGATGTCAAGCGCGCGGAAACCGCCTCCACCTTTATTGTCAATGCCAAAAACCAAGCCGCCTTCAAGGAATATGAAGCGGCGTTGAATTCAATCAAGGATTTGGATACACGCCATCATCCGGAATTGGTAAACCTCGCCAAGGAATGGCGGCAATTGGTCTTACAACGACGCAATCTGCTCACGGATCTGGATTCCTGTATCCGGGTCTACAATTTAGAAAAGGCGGCAAAAATTTACAATGAATTAAAAGTCATGGTGCCCGAAGAATGTCTCTCCGAAAGCCCTGATTTCGACATGGTGGTTAAGTTTTCTTCGCTGGCCAATGAGTTTATCGAAATGTTGCGTGAATCCGCAACCCGCGCGCAAAACGATTATAATCTCGATAAATTCACCGCAGCCATTGCCTTGCTGAATGAAGTATGCGGCGCCGAATCTTGTCAGGCGATTAATCAAGCGTTGAGCAATATCAACACGGAATTGAATAATCTTGTCACCAAGGCAGGTCTGGCTCTCGGAATGAATTGTATCTCTCGCGCCTTGGACATCGTCCTCTCGGCAACCCCGTGGAAGGGGGGCGAATTGGGTCAGCGCCGCAATCGCATGGTGGCGCGCTGCGAAGATTTGATCAAGGATCGCGAGCAACTCGTCGATAACCTGGAAGAATCCCTGCGCAAAGGGCAATATTCCGAGGCGGTTCAATTTATTCGCAAGACCACCCAATTCCGCCTTCCCCCCAATTACAGTGAAATGGAACCGGATCATGACGATCTGGCCGCTCATGAAAGGATTGTCCAGGTTGATAAGATATTGCAGCAGAAATTCGAAAGCGTCATCCCAAGCTGGATCGAAAAAGACAATTGGACTGATATAAAAAATGCACTCACAGTGCTGCGCGGAGACGATGCGACTTGGAAAAAAATGTGTGACGACCTGCGCAATCGTGTCAATAAAAAAATCGCCGCGCGTTATAATGATGCAGTGCAAATGGAAGGGCGTGGGCGGCTGAATCAGGCGGAAAAATTATGGAATATTTTCTTGTCTTGTCCCGAGGAGTTGGTGCCTGTTCATTTATGGCAATACGCGGAAGAATTTTATAAACGTCGGGCCATTGTGATCCAATCGCGTATGAATCGATTAATCAAACGCCTGGCCATTGTCCTTTGGGTGACCTGGGCATGGCCATTGTGGAAATTGCTTTACCATATGGTAATGCGAGATCTCGGTCAATCGATCAAACATGTCATCCTGCCAGGATCGGTAAATCTTGTTCTCTTTCTTGTGGGAACAATCGTCCTCTTTAATAAAAAATTGATTCGCGCCGAACTGCAACATGATTCCGAATATAAACCCAAACGGGTTAATCTCCTCTTTTTTCTGATGGCTCTCTCGCCGCTCTCCTACGGGTTACATCAAATCTTTTCCTTGATTACCGAAATATTTGTTCCTGGTTTCCCCGGCTACCTTGCCTATGTGGCAGTAACCCTGGTCTGGTTGACCATCGATTTATTTCGTCGCTATGCCTGGCAATTTCCGGGTGCGTTCAGCCTCACCATCTCCTGGGTGATTTTGTCAACCATAGCGGTAGCAAGTCATAAGTTTCATTTGCCCAATTATTACTTCTGGCCAGGATTTTGCCTGCTTCATGGGTTAAGCTTTTTATCTTTGCTATATTTCGAAAACAAGCAAAAAGAAAAGCTGAAAGCGGTTGAATCTCCCGCGCCCGCTCCTGCCATAGAAGATATCGATATATGACCTGGATTCATGATGCCTGATAAATCCCCGGTTCTGATACCTGACGAAAGTTGCTTTATTAGCCGATAAACTATCGCATCCATGAATTTAACCCGGTTATAGCGCTAACGATGACGCAAACACAAGAGGTCATCTCGAGGTTGTAACCAGGAAAATAAACTCCCAATCTTCAGGCCATCAGGCGTGGGTTTAATATGAATAAAAGTATCGCGATTCGCATGATGAAAAAAATTCAACCCTTCAAGTGGCTTCACATCTTTATTACCCTGCAAATAATGGGGGTGACAATTGTATTTCCATGGTCTTCTCTTGCCGCCGAAAAATCCCCTCAAGTCCTGGTTTTACCCCTCAAGGGTGAGATCAATAAAGCACAGTTGTTCTTCCTCCGTCGCGGTCTGCAATTGGCACAGGGCACAGATGAAATCAAGGCGGTGGTCATCGACATGGATACCCCCGGTGGAATGTTGCAGGTGACCGAAGAAATCATCGCCTGGATGCGGATCGTCAGTGCCGCGCACAAGCCCATATTCAGCTATGTCAATGCGCATGCCCAAAGCGCCGGAGCCATTGTCTGCCTGGCTTCAGATGCGATATTCATGGCGCCGGGAAGTCGGATTGGCAGTGCCGCGCCGATCATGGTTACGCCCACCGGGGGAGTGCAGGAAATGTCCGATGATATAAAAGAAAAAATTCTCTCGGATATCCGCTCACTGGTTCGCGGACTGGCCCAGGAAAAAGGATATTTACCGGATCTGGCGATGAAAATGGTGGATAAAAATGTCGAATTCGCCATCGGCGATCGCGTCATCTGCCCACAGGGTCAATTGCTCAATTTGACCGCGGAAGAAGCAATAGAAATCATCCCGCCGCTCCAACATCCGCTGTTGGCCACGGCGATCGTAAAGACAATTCCTGAATTGCTCGCCAACCGCCAATTGGGTCAATATCAGATCAAAACCTTTACCCCCCATAGCGCCGAAAAGCTGGCATATTGGATCACGCTGCTCTCACCCCTGCTCATGGCAGCGGCAGCAATTGGCATCTACATCGAGTTTAAAACTCCCGGATTCGGACTACCCGGTATAATCGGATCGATATCCCTGGTGTTGTTTCTTTTTGGTCATTACATCGCAGGTTTGGCTGGCAAGGAAGATATATTTCTTGTCGTTACCGGCATTCTGCTGCTTCTCGTTGAGGCATTTATTCTTCCGGGATTTGGGATTTGGGGCATCCTGGGCATTGCCGCGTTGTTAGGCGGAATGATCATGGCAATGATACCCTTGTTCCCCAAAGTTCCCAATCTCCCTTCCGATATCATCTCCCCTTATGGAAATATGGAAATCTATCTCAATAACGCCCTGATAAACCTGTTGCTGACGATTACTATTTCCGGGGTTGTCATTTATCTGCTGGCTAAATTTTTACCTAAAACCAAATTTTATGGAAGTCTGGTATTATTGAATTCTGAAACCGCAGTGGCGGGCTATATCGCCACCAATATCGAGGAAAATATGAAGTTGATCGGGAAGATTGGGGTGGCGCTGACCACTCTGCGTCCGGCCGGTTTGATTGATATTGACGGCAATCGCATCGATGTCATCAGTAATGGTGATTATATTGATGAAGGCGAAAAGGTGGAAGTGTTAAAAGTCGATGGTCCAAGCATTATCGTGGGAAAATGGCTCGATCCTGCAGGCGCCGCTGGGGTAAAACCGTCTCCCTGAAAACCGAAGACCAGGAATGAGAGTCATCTTCCATCATGGAATTATCGCGGCATCAAACAGGCGTATTCCATAACCCATTGCTTAACATTATAACAGACCATTTCACATGATTGCCATTATCGATTACAAAGCGGGAAATTTAACCAGCGTCCTGCTGGCATGCGAATACCTGGGCTATATGGCGAAAGTAACCAGCGACCCCAATGAAATTCTAGTTGCGGAGCGGGTCATCTTTCCTGGCGACGGCGCCGCCCGTTCCGCCATGACCCATCTCCGCGACCTGGGATTGGAGGCGCCATTGCGTGACTACGCCGCAAGCGGTTTGCCCTTCTTGGGAATCTGTCTTGGCACTCAGATCATACTCGAATATTCTGACGAAAATGAGGGCGTTGATTGTCTCGGCCTGCTGCCGGGAACGGTTAAACGATTTCAGACCGACAATCATTACATAAAAATCCCGCAGATGGGTTGGAATACCGTCCGCTTCATGGTCAACCATCCCTTATTTTCCGGGATTGAGGACAACAGTGAATTCTATTTCATTCACAGCTATTATCCGGCGCCGTCCAACCCCACCGATATCTGGGGCGAGACGGAATATGCCGGGGTTAAATTCGCCGCGATTATGGGGCGAGGCAATGTCTGCGCCACCCAGTTTCATCCGGAACGATCCGGCCGAATCGGCTTGCAATTATTGAAAAATTTCCTCCAGTGGGACGGCCGCAGTTAACCTGAAATTATATTCCTGCGTGCCTGATTATGCGTCACGATATCCATCAGTGAATTTCCCTGGGCAGAGGTGCATCCGCAGGGAATTTCCCAATCGTGCGATCAGAATATCGGTTGGTGACAATCGCTGCTCACAATCTTTATCACATGACATGGGTCACTCAGAGATGAAATCATGGTGCCCCTGACACCATTGCCGCACCTGATGCTGGATGTTATCACGGATCTCACGAATCCGGTTTAGTCGCTCATCGCGCTCCCCGGTGACCGCGGATGGATCAGGAAATCCCCAGTGAAGCCGTTGTGCCCTTCCCGGAAATACCGGACACCGTTCGGCATTCGCCTCATCACACACAGTGATGACATAATCAAAGACCCGATCACTTCTCATCATGTCAAAAACACTTTTGGTTTTCTGCCGCGAAATATCGATCCCGATTTCCTGCATGACTTCGATGACCCAGGGGTTAAGTTTCCCGGGTTCCAGCCCAGCGCTATGAGCAGTAAAAAAACGCGCATAATCATGATTCATAAACGCCTCAGCCATCTGACTGCGAGCGCTGTTATGAATACAGACAAAAAGGACTTTTTTCATCATTGATATAAAGATTGCAGTATTTTTGACCACGGAGATGGATAGGGAGCAGT
>CAZTTH010000011.1:0-31855 GCA_964615975.1 uncultured Lentisphaerales bacterium
GGGCGGGCGGCGGGCATGGGGACATCCTGCTGGCGGCAGGCGATGATGCGCGGATCACGGCAAGCGAATGCGGCGGCGACCTTGACCGCGAACTCATGACGGGAAATTCGTTCGCTGCCGCCGAGATGAATGATGCCGGGAGGCACCTTGTCGAGCATCAGATATAAGCCGGCGGCCGCGGTATGAGCGCTGATCGGAGTGCGATATTCATCGATAAACGCTTTGATCTCCTTCTTTTCGTTAAGAGCACATAACAGATGGCGAAAAAAATTGGCTGCGGCCGGGCCGGGATCGCCAAACATCAAGGGCATGCGGCAGATGATCCCCTCCGGACAACGCTCCTGAATGCCGATTTCGGCCCGCACCTTTTGCTCGCCATAAACACTGACCGGGGAGATCGGCGCGTTTTCATCATAAGGGGGATTTCGACCATCAAAGACCATATCGGTGGAGGTAAATACAAAGGGGATGCGGCGATCCGCGCACATGCCGGCCAGATTAATCGCCGCGGTGACATTGATTTTTTCCGTCGCTCCCGGGTGTTGCTCACACCAGTTGGCATCGGCGATGGCGGCGGTGTGGACGATCGCGTCGGGGCATACCCGTTGAACGCTGTCTTTCAATTCCCGAAAATCGGTCAGATCGACACGGGCGTGCAGTCCGTCTGGCAGTGAAATCTTATGGCGGTTGAAGGTGCCATAGACCTGCCAATCTTGCTGTTTATGATGGCAAAGGTTCCAACCGAGAAAGCCGCTGGCCCCGGTAATCAGGAGTTTTTTCATTAATTATACTATTTCAATGATTGGAAAATACAATTATCATGTGGTGTTGAATCCAGGAAGCAAAGAAGTGAGTGGTTGTGAAATTGACAATTATGTTTACTCAACCACGAAATACTCGAAAGTCACGAAAGCAATAACCAAAATAGCCAATATGATAGTTGATAATAAACTTCGAAATCATTTCGTAATACCATCAATCCTAAACATGAATTTCTTGTTGCTGGTAATGTAAGTATCCCGTTATGATTCGTTCCATGCCGACTGCTGGAGAAGTGGTGACAAACAAACAATTCTTCATTTTGTCTACCTATCAAATTAAGGAATTTTACGGTGCAAAGGAGAATGAAGCCGATATTTAAACTTTTAATTGGTTAGCTTACATTTTGATTGCAACAAATGTCGAATTATCCCCGCGGTGAAAGTAAATCTTGCCACTCAGTTTTCCGCCGTTTACTTTGGCCCATCCACGACCGCTGGCGGTATCGTTCTCGTCGTTTCCCAACCAACTGAACTCTGCTCTGTCTCCAGTATATTCCACATCCATGTGACCATCCACACAGAGAAAATGAAAATTACCACCGTCCCCATCAAACTGGATATAGGCCGTTTCTGTCATGTCAAGATCCGCCTTATTCCACATCTCAGTTTCAACAATCTCCCAATCTCCTTGAAAGTCTCTCATGTTCATATTTGTATTCTTTCCATGGGGTTAACATCTCGGATCATGCACCCTCTATCCCAAGCGAAGCGGAAGAAAGGCATTATCCGATGTGATTATTAGTTTGAATTGATAATCAGAACAGAATTTTCCAATTTTACAGTTTGGCGTGAATTATGACAACTTAGCGGATATCTGCTTATTACGTCCAGACCAAAATGATAATGGTGGCGGCTTCGGCACGTTTCACTGCTTCATCAAAAGATAGCTTGTTGGTATTATCGAGAGCTGGCAGATCACGGAGTTCCGGGATCTATTTAATTCATACAGTAAAAAATCATTTTCTTAAACTGGGTATGTTCCTAATCATACCTTGCCACCTATATCTTCACCAGTTTCTCTCTTGGAAATTTGAATCAGACCCGCAATGCTTTCCAGTTCAGCCCGATGATAAAGTGTCTATTGATTGCCAGTTTACACTGTGATGTAATCTAATAGAATTTCAGGGGACTTCAGTAGGCTCATCAAATAGAAATACCGAATAACGCTGTGTTTTGGTGGAGGTCATGTGATTGCCATTGTTTAAGCCATTGATTCCATGGAAATCCTGGGATGATCGCATACTATAGCCTATAGTCAACTCCCCGCATGGGGAGAATGAACGCCAACAGGTGATAATTCTGTCATTAATCCTGATACATGATGCCGGGTTAACCGACCATTAATTTGCCTGTTGTCTGATCTCATCGGGGACCGTGAATCCCAGCTCTTCCGCCTGTCTTATGGCCTCCTTGGCTTTGGGATAATTTTTCACCTGCAGATATAGGCGGATGAGTTGCTCGCGGGGTTCCTGATTTCGCGGGTCAAGCTGAATAACTTTTTGGTATTCGCCTATTGCTTCATCGAGAAATTTCCCGGCGATAAAATACTGGCCCAGACTTTTATGGATCTCTAGATCCGGGATAACGATATAAAGGAGATAACGCCGGTAGATGTCTGCTGCCTGTTGATGATCCGGATACAGTACCAGGATCTTGCCGAGATCATAATAGGCGTTGACAAATTGAGAGTTGATGGTGAACGTTGCGATAAAGCGGTGTGCGGCTTCGTCATAATCCTCGCGCAGTGCGGCCAAACGGCCCAGCCGATAATGCGCCAGATATGCTCCCGGTTGCTGCTTTAATACCTCCAAATAATCCCGCCGGGCATCGTCTTCGCGTCCAAGGCTTTCCGCCACCATGGCGAGATTGAACCGCGCTTCGGGATAGTGATTGCCGCGCAATTCCAAGGCTCGGCGTGAAGCGGTTTCGGCTTTGGCGAATTGGTTCAGTTTATTGTAGGCCAGGCCCAGATTATACTGTGCTTCCGCGTATCCCGGATCGATCCGCACCGCTTTTTCCAAGAGCAGTACCGCTGCGGCATCTTGATACAAAGAAATATACAATCCGCCAAGATTATTCAACGCCAGGGCATAGTCGGGATTGTTTTCAAGCGACCGGCGATAATTGACGATGGCTTCATCAATCCTGCCGGCGCGTTCGCAGGCGTCACCAAGGACAAAAAATGGACGCGCTTTTTGCGGCGCCTTTGCCGCCGCATCCCGCCACAGGGTAATATCGCTTGCCCAGACGGTATTGCGTTGATATGCAAGCACACCCAAACCGGTCAATATGATACTGGTTATCACATACCCCGAGGGTCCTGACCAGGTTGCCAACAGGCCGGCCACCACAATCGCGCCGCCGATCAAGGGCAGATAAACCCGTTGTTCCGCGACAAATTCGCTGTTGGTGATTATCGATGAGGTCGGCAGGAGGGTAACAAAGAACCAGCAGATCCCCACTGCCACCAGAGGGTGTTTGCGATAACAAAAAACTGCTGTAATAAAGAGCAGTAAAACAATCAGGCAGGCAGACAACACATCCGCGTGTCCAAAGGATTTATGAATGGTAAACGCATGATCGATGCTCTGTCCCATCGGGACAACCAGCAATTTTAAATAAATCCAGACAATGATGGGGAGTTGACTGATAAAATATTGACTTCTGGTTATTCCAGACACACCCCAATCCGGCAGAATACCTGAGTCCGACAAAGCAGTTGTCCTTATCCCATCAGTAATCGAGTTCACCGAGAGGCTCAATTGCAAATGCATTGCCGGAACAATCAGGCCTGCCAGCAAAAAAGGGAGGAGATATCCCAGGCGTCTTCCGGTGGAAGAGAATGTCTGTCGATTCAGGGTGAACTCTATCAAGCCGACCATGATTGGAAGGGTGACTGCCAGTTCCTTGGACAACATAGCGCCAATGGCGGCGCTTAATGCCAGGAGATAATAAAAGAGGTGCGGAAAGGCCGCAAAGCGCTGATTTGACAGGTAGTATTTCCGGGCATGGAGATAAAAACCAATGCTCATGACATAAAACAACGTGGCGATCGAAGTATAGCGTTGGCAGATGTAGGCCACCGATTGAGTTGCCAGCGGGTGAACGAGGAAGAACAGGGCAGCGAAGAATGGAGGTGTGACCCTAACCCATTTTAATACTGGAGGAGTGACCCCAAGTGCTCCCAGCCATTGACCGAGGAAATAATACAGCAAAGCGGCCGTCAACCAATGAATGAGAATATTGACGAGATGATACCCGGTCACTTCATGGCCATTTAAGGCGTGATTCAACCAAAATGTGAGATGCGGGATGAGTCGATTAAGGGAATGGCATTGAGCCTGCAATTCCGCGGATGTACGATTGGCAACCACGTGCCCGTCATCGAAATGGAAGGGATCGTCGAGAGTCTCCCGATAAATCAGCAGGCTTAAAAGGAGAAAGATTAAAACAACGAGTAAATTTCCGAGACGATTGGAACGGCTGGTCATAGTGATATGGACGTGGTCATGATTAAAGTTGCTTTGGTTAATCAGGAATTTTCAATAGTATAAGAGATTAATGTAATATCGGGTAACATGTTAATGATATATATGGATCATCGGGGAATATGCAAACAAATACCTGGGCGGTTAAATTTGCATTCAAGTGTTGGTCATTTGACATCCCGGGATTATTGGAGGCAGCCCGCTGATTGGTATCGGGCAAATAGATTCAGCTCTCACGGGAAGGATGAGAGGGACTTGATACACGGAGAAACTATAATGTTTTCACGATTAAATATGTACCTATATGAGAGTTCCAGCTGATGAAAGTCATGGCGATAATACCCGGAAGGATCGATAAGCCCAGCACGCGATTCCGCTGGTTCCAATACGAAGAGGAATTACAGCGTTTGGGGGTGGAGATCGTCTATGGCGCCCGGCGGGATAAGGCACGGGAGTTAGTGGCAAAGGCGATGACTGCCGATGTCATTTTCAATTGCAAATGTTTGGTCGATCTGGGCCTGGCACGGCAACTGGTGAAATTGGGGAAACGGATGATTTTTGATTACGACGATGCCATTTATACCCGTCCAGGTAAGCCGCATGGGATGATTACCCGTTGGCGGGTGCGGTCTCGATTGCATTTCTGGCTGAAGAATGCGACCGTGATTACCGTTCCCAATCAGGTATTGGCGCAATATGCCCGGCGGTTTTCTCCTCAGGTCGCGATAGTGCCGATGGCGGTTGATATATCGCAATGGCAACCGGCGCCGAAATCCGCGGCTGCCGAAGTCCGGATCGGCTGGATTGGATCGCCTGCCAATCTCGCGTATCTGGAACCTTTGGGAGCGATGCTTGAATCACTGCTGGAAACTAATCCGCAAGCCCGATTATCCATTTTTTGCGGGCGTAAACCGGACTGGGGGTTTTCATTTGAGTATCATCCCTTCGATCCACAACAAGAAGCAGCGTTTGTCAAAACCCTGGATATTGGATTGCTGCCTTTGTGCTATGATGACTTTGCCTTGGGGAAATCGCCGATCAAAGCGATACAGTATCTGGCCTGCGGGGTGCCGGTAGTCGGCAACATTCAGGGAGGCACCAGTGAAATACTTACATCGGATACCAGTATCGCGATCAACACCAATGAAGAGTGGGAAACTGCTCTGAAGAGATTGATCGCGGATGGGCGGTTGCGCAAAAGGATGGGGGAGACTGGGCGGGCGTTCGCATTAAACTATCATGATCGAACCAAAATTATCCGGAAATTATACGCGAGTTTGACTGGGAATATGGTTGATGTCTGGGAATGAAGCTGGAAGCCGACTTCACCGGGCATATATTCAGCGCTTATTATGGCCAAGCTATTAAAATCTATATGGCGAAATCTTACGGGTGAAAGCGAAAATCTGGTTGCCCGCGACAACACTTATGAAACGATAAAAAAATTATTGCGCGGCAGAGCGATACACTCGATTATCGATGGCGGCGCCAGTTATGGCCGGGTGGGAATGCGGCTCCTGAAGTTGTTTCCGGGCGCGACGCTGCATGCCTTTGAACCCAACCCGCAATATCGCCAGATCCTGAGTGGGATCAATGAGAAGAACGCGAATTTCAAGCCCTGGTTTTCCGGGTTGAGTGATCAGGCGGGAAATCTGGAGTTGATGATTACCAGTTCGGTAGGATCGAGTTCGGTTTTTCGCCCGGGAGCGCGGATGCAGGAGCTGTATGCCGATCAGGTTGCAGTCGATAAAATTGTTCCGATCGCCATGGTGACAGTCGATGAATGGACGCAAATCAATGATATCCGGGATATCCACCTCATCAAACTGGATATTCAAGGCAGTGAATTGAAGGCGTTGCAGGGGGCGGCGGCGACGTTGAAGAATTCAGTTTTATTAGTCTACACAGAGGTTTTTTTCAATCCGCTTTATGAAGGCGGAGCGATTTTCAGTCAGATCGATGCCTATTTGCGAGAGCGCGGATTTCTGCTCTATAATTTATATAAGCCGAAAGCCGATGATTCCGGTCGGTTGATCCAGGCCAATGCGATTTATCTCCATGAGGGGAGGATGTTTGGCCAGGAAGGTTCAGCGGCTGACCAGTTCATAAATGCAAAAGCTGGGCCGGTGGCCGGTTAAAAAAGGTAGGATACAAAGCCTGAAAGTTTGAAGGGCTAGGGATAGACAGGGTTCAGAGTTTGCGAAGGTCTTAAAATTCAAAGGTTCAGGAACCGAGAGGGTTAGGCATGAGCATACTGATTAAAAACGGAACGGTAAATGGCAAACCCAATGATGTGTTGATTGTCGGCAATCGCATTGCCAAAATCGCGACCGCGATCAACACCCCTGCCCATCAAGTGATTGATGCCGGCAATAAAGCGATACTTCCAGGGCTTTGCAATGGCCATACCCATGCCGCCATGACATTGCTGCGCGGCTTCGCCGACGACATGAAATTGCATGAGTGGCTGACTCAGAAAATCTGGCCGATTGAAGAAAAAATGACCGGGGAAGACGTGTATTGGGGGACAAAATTGGCATGTCTGGAAATGATCAAATCCGGTACCACCTTCGCGAGTGACATGTATTGGCATAGGCCGGCATCCATCCGGGCCTTCAATGAAATGGGAATGCGGGCAATGTGTGCCGCCATTTTCATCGACATGTTCGATAAAAAACGCGCGCGGGAACAAATTGCCGACGCCATCGATGGTTATGAACAAAGCGGGAATTTGCCTGACCGCATCCGATTTTGTCTCGGGCCTCATTCGATTTATACAGTCAGCGAAGATACCCTGAGATGGATTGGCGATTATGCCAGAGCGCGGCAAATCCCCATCCACATGCATTTATCTGAAACCGAGAAAGAAGTCAAGGATTGTCTGGATCGCCATGGTGTCCGGCCGGTGGAGTATCTCCGGCGAGTCGGATTGCTTGATCCGCTCTTGATCGTCGCTCATGCCATCTGGCTGGATGATGGTGAGATTGGCATGCTGAAGGAATCCGGCATCAAGGTGATAACCAATCCGTGCGCCAATATGAAGCTGAGCGCCGGGATATTCCGCTATAGTGAATATCAGCGTCATGGCATCGATATTGGCATTGGCACCGATGGTCCATCATCGAATAACAATCTGGACATGCTGGAACAACTTAAATTTCTTGCCCTGTTGGAGAAATCACGAACCGGTGATCCCACGGCCGCGCCAGCCGCTGAAATCTTTGCCTGTGCGACCTCCAATGCCGCCAGCATCTTTCATCCTGACATGGGTGAAATCGCGGTGAATAAACTGGCGGATGTGATCCTTGTCGACCTCAAGGCGGTCGCGCTTAATCCCGGTCATAATCTGATCTCCGATCTCGTCTACGCAGCGCCGGGATCGGTGGTGGACACAGTCATCTGCGATGGGCGATTGTTAATGAAGGGAAGGCAGGTTGAGGGTGAGGATGAAATTCTCGCCCAAGCCCGAGCGGTGACCACCCGATTGCTTGCGCGTTAAGGTGGTACCACCTGATTGAGGCAGATACGCGAGATGCACTGATTGAAATTTTCATGACCGCTGAGAATTTCAATTTCAACGCGCATGAACAAGCACTGCAAGTCCCGCCGTTCCAGGAGCGGAAACCGGACTGCGTCCTTTTCCGTTGTGATGATGATTTCAGCGCCATGATCCAACGATGTATTGATGAAATCAATGACTTCCTGCTGGGTATATCGGTGATGGTCGGCATAGCGTTCATTATAGACCAGTTCAGCGCCAAATCCACGGATAAAACGTTCGAAACTTTCCGGCGCCGCGATGGCGGAGATGGCGGCGATTTTTTTGCCGTTAAGATAGTCCAGCGCAAACCTTTCCTGGGAATAGACATTCTGCAAATAGCGGGGGCGATGGGCGCATTCGATGATTTCGGCGCGATGATTGTGTTTTTTGATGAATTTCTTCAAGTGCCGAAGTTCGGAGCCGCCGGTTGACTTGGTAAGGAAAATAAAATCAGCGCGTCTCAGGCTTTTGATCGGTTCACGGAGCAGGCCGCGAGGCAGCAGGTGATGATTGTCGAAGGGATTGGAAGCGTCGATTAGCAATATGTTCAAGCGGGGCTTTAGGGGCAGATACTGAAATCCGTCATCGAGGACCAGGGTATCGGCATTGAAGGTGTTGATGGCATAACGTCCGCTTTTAACCCGATCCTTGTCGACGAGAACGATGACGTTTTTCAAATTACTGGCCAACATATAGGGTTCATCTCCCGCCATCTCGGAATCCAATAACAGATGTTTGCCATCGGAAACGATGCGGGGGGGGATCTCCTCGCCAATGCGCAGGAGTTCAATGGCTTTCTCATAGAATGATTTGCTCTTATTGCGATATCCCCGGCTGAGTATGGCAACCCGCCGGCCATGGTGTTCCAGGGTGCGGGAAAAGACTTCAACCACCGGGGTTTTACCGGTGCCGCCGACGGTAAGATTGCCAATGCTGACCACCAGGCAGCCGAGAGTGCGATTGCGGAAAATGCGTTGATGATACAAGGTCATGCGCAATTGGACCAGGGAACGGTAAATGCGTGAAAGCACAAATAAAAAGGCTTTGGCTATCGTATCCCTGGTGGTATAACGCCGCTCCTCGATCAGATCCGTGAGGTAGGTTTCAAGATGTTCGATGATCAGGCGAGTATTCATACACGGACGGTCGAAAGTGACGATGACCAAGCGCGATCGTGATTACAGTCCATGCAGATAATCGTCGGGGAGGGGATAGGCGATTAATTCGTTGGCGCTGAACCAGAGCGCTATTTCGTTTTTGGCCTCCGCCGGGCTTGCCGAGGCATGGATAAGATTGAAGATGGGTTTGATTTCACTCTGGGATTGCGGCGCTGATTCTCGTCCCTGATGTGCCCAATCCCCGCGGATGGTTCCGGGATTCGCCTGCGCGGGAATGGTGCTGCCCACGATCTGCCGGATCTTGTTGATGGCCGCGAAACCACCCACCACCATGACTACAACCGGGCCGGAAGTGATATACCTTTCCACTGAGGGGTAAAAATCTTTGGTGACATGTTCGCTGTAATGCTGCCGGGAAAGTTCGGATGAGACCATTTGCAGCCGCAGGGCATGAATCTTCAAGCCCGCGTCTTCGACACGTTGAATAATTCGGCCGAGTAAACGGCGTTGGACTGCATCCGGTTTTAAGATGATTAAAGTTTGTTCTATCATTTATTGTTCCATAGTTAAGTTAAGTTGAAGAGCTGTATTTAATTTAGAGACAAGGTTATGCCGGGATGGTGGGCACGGGAAAGCGTTGGGTAAATTGCAGCACTTGCTGGCGGATCGTTTGTTGTTTATCCAGGTTATCTGCATCGCTGACGATGGCGTGAATCCACTCAGCGATTTGACGCATTTCTTTTTCCTTCATCCCGCGGGTGGTAACCGCCGGCGTCCCGATGCGCAGCCCGCTGGTTACAAAAGGTTTTTCGGGATCGAATGGGATCATGTTCTTATTGACAGTAATGCCGGCGTTATCAAGCGCGGTAGCCGCTTTCTTGCCGGTTGTCTTCATGGGGCGGAGATCGACCAGCAGCAAATGATTGTCGGTGCCGCCGGAGACGATACGAAATCCATGGTCAGCCAAAGTTTCCGCCAGGCATTTGGCATTGGCGATAATTTGTCGCTGATAGGCAGTGAAACCAGGATCCATTGCCTCTTTAAAACAGATGGCTTTGGCCGCGATTACGTGCATGAGCGGTCCTCCCTGGACCCCTGGAAATACCTGGGAGTTGATCGCTTTCAAAAATTTTTCCCGACATAAAATCATGCCGGCACGGGGGCCACGCAAGGTTTTATGGGTGGTGCTCGTAACAATGTCCGCATAAGGAATCGGGCTGGGATGCAAGCCGGCTGCCACCAGTCCGGCGATATGCGCCATGTCAACCATAAAATAGGCGTTGATCTTCGCGGCAATGGTTTGCAGGCGGGGAAAATCAATGATCCGCGAATAGGCGCTGGCGCCGGCCAGGAGGAGCTTGGGTTGGTGTTTGAGCGCCAATTCTTCGATCTGATTGTAATCGAGCTGTTCGTTGTGCGGACTGACTCCATAACCGACAAAATTAAAAAAACGGCCGCTGAAATTTACTTTGGCGCCATGGGTGAGATGACCGCCATGGAATAAATCCATCGCCAACACGCAGTCGCCCGGTTCCAACAGGGCAAAGAAGGCGGCCATATTGGCTTGTGCGCCCGAATGCGGCTGGACATTGGCGGCTTCAGCGCCAAAAAGTTTCATGGCGCGTTCTATCGCCAGCCGTTCAACTTCATCGACGTATTCACACCCGTCATAGTAACGTTTGCCGGGATATCCTTCCGCGTACTTGTTGGTTAAACATGATCCCTGGGCGGCGCGAACCGCGGCGGAAACCATGTTTTCAGAAGCGATTAATTCAATGATCTGATTTTGCCGCTTTGCCTCACCATCGAGATAGCGGGCAATTTCCGGATCGGTTTGCCGCACGGCCATGATTTCGTCATAGGATTCGGTTTCGATTTTATGCAGACGCCGGGCATGACGTTCTTCCTGTGAAAAGGGAGTCGCCAGCCAGGCATCGACGATGTCAGTCATGGTGGCCACCGACATGTTGTCGCCGCCGGTTACCAAGACGTTGGCATTATTGTGACTGCGGCTGGTGGTGGCGGTATGCACGGATGTCACCAGGGCGGCGCGGATCGAGTGATAGCGATTGGCATTGATGCACATCCCGATACCGGTTCGGCAGAGAAGTATCCCCGCATCGGCCTCGCCGCGGATGATCTTGCGTGCCACGGAATTGGCAAAATCCGGATAATCATCCTGGGGGTCCAAATGAAATGGCCCTTCATCCATCACGGTGATGCCACGGGTGCGCAAATGCGCGATCAACGCTTTTTTTAATTCCCATCCGCCATGATCTGAACCGACCGCGATACGCGGGGATTTGGTAGTAAAATCTTCCATGTTTGAGGTTATCCTTTCCTTGGTCTCAATGAATGAGGGTGTCTGTCAGGCTCCAGATGCCGGGGTCTATGGATATACCGGCAGGTTGTTATGATATCATCTTGTAAGCTGTTGTTCGCCAAGGGCGTCCAAAGCGGGTTTCATTTTATGGAAACAGGCAAAAAACCTGGTCAAATCCCCGCCATAAGGGTCCTGAATGTCAGCAGTGGAGCCGATCAAGCTCAACAATGTCTGGGTTTTATGCCGGGTATGGGGGAAGAGCGATAAGATCTGTTGCTGATGTTCGTTGGTCATGGTGAAAATCTGAGTCGCGGAAGTGGTTATTTCCAGATCGATTTGCGTACTTTGAAAGGTGGTCAAAGGCTGGGCTTCGGCACGCAGCAAGGTCTGCACATGAGGGCTGCAATCACTGCCGGTTTGGGCATAGATGCCTGCCGATGAGATCTGAATATGATTTAATCCTTTTTGTCGGCAAAGATAGCGAAAATAACCCTCCGCCATTGGACTGCGACAAATATTGCCGGTACAAACAAAGATGATGGAATTAAGCGGGGCGTTCATGTGGGAAAAAATCAATAGATCAGCGCCTGGGTGCCGATCTCAAGGGTTTGAACTTTCTTGTAGGAGATTTCCGCCCATGAATAGGCGCCGGAGCGTTGGACATTGACATCACTTTTGCTGTCGCCGTTGGTAACCCGAACTTTCCTTATTTTGGGTGAAAATGGCCCCAGTCGCACCGTCACCAGATCCAGTTTATCCGGACTGGCAAGGGTCAAACTATAGCGATCATCGGTAATTTTTTCATAGGTGTAATTGATTTTGGCCGTGCCTGAAGAGGTGGAATTATTGGTGATGAGCCAATTCGCTGCGCTCACTTTGGTGATCTCCGCGGTCAGGCGCGGGATTAGTTTTAAATCCGTGCGATCATGATCGTCTATACCAGCCATGATGCGGGCGCATTTCAAGGCATGAACGCCATCGGATATATTTAAATCATCACTGGTGGATCCCAGGTTTTCAGCATCCTGATTCAGGTCGAATTTTTCTTCAAATGTATATGGGGATACTTCAATGTCGGCGCCAATCGGGATACTGAGGTATTCATCGAAGGTGAAATTAACAAAGGCGGAGAGAATATTGGTAGTTATGGGGAGGGTATCAAGCAGTAACGTGCTCATCATCGCCCAGTTCTGTTGATTGATGTTGTTGTAATCAAGCAGGGAAAACCTGCGCCAGGCGGGTTTGAGGAACACGGGAGAAAAATTGGCAAGAAAATCGAATGATGCCCTGAGTTGTGATTCCGTGTCACGGTCAAGGACAAAACCATTAAAATCAGACCAGAAAGCCATTCCTGAAAGCAGATATGCGGTATCGAAGACGCGAATATTATCATTATAAAATACCGGTTTGCCATCCTCATATTTGCCATAAAGCCAGGTATTGGCGGGTAAAATCGTGACAATCCCCTGCTGTCGGGGAATGCCCCAGGATGCCGGGAACACGTCCGGGGTAATCAAGTTCATGGAATTTTCCGGGATCACGTGATTGCGATTAAAATTTTTCACTAGGGTGTTATCCGCGATTCTCCAGCTTTGAGCATTGTCGCCGTAACCGCTTTTCCTGGCCATCTCAATGGCTCCATTCAAGGCGGCATGAACCGCAAAAAACATGGGAACTGTCGCCGCGCCATACTTATCGCTGTACCCGCCGAATTCTCCCTTGCAATTCACCAGTCCGTTGGGATTGGTTTCGATTTCCCTGACGATTGCTGCCAGGGGGCGGGTAATGCAATTTAACCACAGCGGATCGAGAAACGATTTTTGCTCGCCGCTTTTTCGCCAGACATTGTAAATTCCCAGGATCGATAAGGGATAACCGATATCCATTTTGCCGGCGGAAAATGCATTTTGTGAAGAACCCATGTACAAGGGCAGCAGATTGGCGGCAGCCCGGGCTTGTTTTATATTACCCCAGGCCGCCATCTCGGTCATATACATGGCCCAATCAGGCAGATTGATTCCTGCCTGGCTGCCGCCGGGCAAGCTTGAATAGGGGCGGCCATCGCTATCGATTAAATAATGTTGAAAGAGAAAATGTGAAGTATTCAGGATTTTATTGTAGATGGTGATGTTGCGCGTGCCGCTAAACTCAAGCGATGGGGTTGGAGCGGAGCTGACTGCCTTGGGTTTACTGCCACCGAGCAAGGCGATGAAGTCAATCTCAATCTTCGGTCCATGGGGAGAGCGATTTTCGATCTTGATCTTTTGATCGGCAGCGGTCAGCCAGATTCTCAGGATGAAGCTGTGGTTTACTCCAACGGTTGTGGCCTTGAATTTTTGATTTACCAAAGGTTGCCCATGTGAGGTGACCACAACCTCAGTCTCCTGATCGGGGTCTTGCTGATCGACAACGATGCCCAATAACAATAAAAATTTTACCTTGTCGCGGGTCAGGCGAGATAAATTCTGGCGATTTTGCAACAGGGGTTCTTCGGTTGGGAAAGAAGGAGCATCCCGGTATGTCTGCATATCAATATCCAAAATCAACGGTTCAAACATGCCATCGAGGGTATCCAGGCCGCCAAAGAGCGCCCAGGGAATATCCTCATTTTTAGCATCCGGTATGGCCACGACATATTCGCCGGGTTTTCTGATCGTTTGGCGAAATTCATTGGAGCTTCCATCGTAGATCCCCGCATACCAGACCGGGTCGCCAGCGCCGGCAAGTTGACGATAGGTTTCCGCGATCAGGTCGGGTTGCTGCGCCAATTCCAGCTTGCGGATGGGACGATTATTCCGGATTTCAATCATTTTGGGACAATAGGAGATACCGCTTTCCTGGCTGTATTCAAATTCAAACGCGTTGCTGTCGAAAAAGACCCCGACTTTGGCGCTGGCAATATAGGTTCCTGAAGTAAGATCGGTCAGGTCGAAAGTTACCGGCACTTTTTGTTTGAGTGAATTCTCCGGTAATTGATGGCTGACATCCAGGGAGGATGAGCTCCCCGGGGGTTGGTCGGGCTGGGGGGCTGAATGTGATTTGGGCGCGAGGGTGATGGTGGCATCGATTGGATTACTGTAACTATTTCCATAGTCCATGAGAAACGTGGCTTGATGATCACTGAACACCACGGTTTCCGGATAAATCTTCACCCAGACATTTTCGGTGAAGCGGATGAGACCATAGGCAGATGACTGGTTGGTCAAATCGCCCAGACCGCGCGGAGTCGGAAACAAAGCGAATTGATTGGCGATCTTGCCCTTTTCATCGACATCATAAAATAATATCTGGAATTTCATCTGGCTATTGCTGCGGGGCAGATCATCCCATTGTTGGTAGGGTAGTTTGAGAATAATTGAATAGGCATCGCCGGTGGGATGTAACACTGTTTCGATGCGTCCAATCTTGTTGCGGGCGGTATCCGAATTGATTTGCAGGATCGCTTCGCAGGTTTCCGCGGCCGGGTTCGGAAAGAGAAAAATTGACCAGGGTTGTCTTAGTTCACGATCAGGACCGCAGGAAAAATGAATTAGATTCAACCGGATATGATCCCCAATGATCGTTTCAAGATTTTCGCTGTTTTCCACGGGAATATAACTGTTGTCAGTAATGTTTAGGCGAATGTATATGCCATCGTTATTCCAAAAGGCCCGGACTTTAAAGTTGTAATCGGAATTGCCCTTCCAGGCGGTGGTGATTAGAGTTTGGCGCGGGTTATCAAGTTCATAAACTGGACTATTCTCAAAGCGGGAATAACTCGCGTCCAAGGCGATGACGCCAGTTTGAAATTGCGGCGCGGTCAACACATCATTGCCGTTGTTCACCGCATGGAGATTGGTGATAAGATTTGAGGAAACCAGTAACAACACATATATCGCTTTTTTGCTAATCATCGGTGTTTATCCTTAATTTTATCGCTTGATTGGAAGCTGAATCTTGAGGTGAATTGAATTGCGAGTCATAACATAGACGCTCTGGTAATCAAAGTCTAATTCAGATTAAAATCGTCTCTGACCGATTCGTACACAAGGCGGAAATCGGTGTCAGCGCCCGCCAAGCGCGGTGAATTTACCCATATTTTAACCTCCATTCTGGTAACCTTGAACTGATATGATTAATATGTAATAAACAAATCAGCTAGACAAATCTTAAATTAATATCGCTTATAATTCATCAAGAGGAAAATGTGAAAACGCTGCCTGTCGGATTGTCCGAGCGCTCATATCAATTGTATATCAGTGAGAGGTGGGAAGATTTTATTGGGGTTGATTCCCTTCAAACCCTGATCCTTGGCCGGCATTGTCTGATTGTCAGCGATGATCAAGTCAAGAATATATATGCCGATTCCGTGACCGCTTTCCTTGATCGCATGGGGGCATCCCGGATTGATTGTATCGCTTTTCCGGCAGGTGAAGGAGCTAAAAATTTCGCCACCCTGCAACAGCTCTGTCATGAAGCGGTAACCCGGGGGATCGATCGTTCTTCCCTGATCGTGGCGCTCGGCGGTGGAGTTGTGGGTGATATGGCGGGATTTCTTGCGGCGATCTATATGCGTGGGATCTCCTGTCTGCATATCCCCACCAGCCTGGTCGCTCAGGTTGACAGCAGCATCGGCGGTAAAACCGGAGTGGACTTGCCGGAAGGCAAAAATTTAATCGGGGCTTTTCATCAACCTGGCGCGGTGATCATCGCATTGAATGCCTTGCGTACCTTGCCGTTGCTTCAACTCCAATGTGGGCTGGCGGAGGTAATCAAATACGGAGTAATATTTGCCGCGGATTTTTTTCAATATCTGGAGGGTCAAGGGAATAAACTTCTTGATTTTGAACTGGAGGTTTATCGGGAGATAGTGGGGCGCTGCGCCCAGATGAAAGTGGATACCATCATCCAGGATGAACGCGATGAGAAGGGCATCCGGGCCGCATTGAATTATGGCCATACCTTTGGACACGCGTTGGAAAAGGTCACCAATTATACCACTCTGACGCATGGTGAGGCGATTGCCATTGGCATGAGCATGGCCGCGGATCTCGCGTATAAAATCGAACCCAATGGAGCATTGGAGGCTTTATGTGATCGTCAGGAAAGGTTGTTTCACGCGGTGGGTCTGCCCACCCGGATATCGGGGTGTCATCCTGCAGATATTTTGTCGGCGATGAGCGCCGACAAAAAAAACGTTCAGGGAAAAATTCGCTTGATATTGCCGACCAGAATCGGCAATGTCAGGGTTGGCGCTGAAATCACAACGGCGCAAATTTTAGCCACCATTGAGGGCCGCTGTGACTAGCCGTGAAGCCTATCTGATATTGCAAATGCTTCCCGGCATCGGAGCGGTGCGGGTGAGAATGTTGCTCGATCACTTGGAGACTCCAGAAGCGATATTGAATGCGAATTCAACGACCCTGGCAAAAAGCGCGGGGATAGGAGCCAAACTGGCGGCTACGATTTCAACGTGGCCGAAATATGTTGATCTGGAAAAGGAAAAAGCCGTGGCGGACAGATCGGGCATTGACTGGATAACCTGGGCCGATGACGACTATCCGGAACTTTTAAAAAACATCTACGATCCACCACTTTGTCTGTTTGTCCGCGGCAACAAGGCGGCGCTGAATCGGACTCCGGCATTGGCAATAGTTGGTTCGCGCCGCACGACACGCTATGGTATTGAAATGACACAGCGTTTGTCGCAGGCTGCAGTGATGACCGGTTGGACAGTGGTTTCGGGATTGGCTTATGGTATCGATACCGTTGCCCACCATCAGGTTGTCGATAGCGATGGTGTGACGATCGCGGTATTGGCTGGAGGGTTGGGCCAGATCTATCCCCAGGATAATGTGGCCCTGGCGCGCTCGATCTGCCGCAATGGCGCTTTGATCAGCGAACAACCGATCATGGCCGCGCCGGATAAGCGTTCATTTCCACTTCGCAACCGGATTATCTCGGGCTTGAGCCTGGGAACGCTGGTTGTGGAAGCGGGAAATAACAGTGGCGCGTTGATCACCGCTCAATCCGCGCTTGATCAGGGGCGGCAGGTTTTTGCGGTTCCCGGACGGGTGGACTCACCCCAGTCGCGGGGGTGTCATTCATTGCTTAAGCAGGGAGCAAAATTGGTGGAAACAATCGCAGATATCAATGACGAATTCAGCGATTTATTCAGGGTGTCCAGATTGGCGTCAGCGGATGGGACGCGGGCGGATAACGCGGCGACCGATGACCACCGCTCGGGCGGGGTTAAATTAACCCCTGCCGAGCGCCAGGTCATTGATCTTCTACGCGGCACTGAATTGAGTATTGATGAGATAAAAAATCAATTGAATATTTCCATGCCGACCGCATTGTCTATACTGCTGGGATTGGAATTGAAAAAGCTGGTATTATCACTGCCCGGCAAACGCTATGGTCTGAAACCTTAAATAATAACAGAGTGCAATAGAGGAATAAGCTTATGGCTAAAGAAAGGGATTTGGTAGTGGTTGAATCGCCTGCCAAGGCAAAAACGATCAGTAAGATTTTGGACAATCGCTATGAGGTTTTGTCGTCAATGGGGCATGTTCGCGATCTGCCTCAGAAGAAGCTTGGAATCGATGTCGATAATGGTTTCAATCCCACTTATGAGACCTATGTCCGCCGCAAATCGGTCATCAGTGATTTGTATAAAGCCGCCAAAACTGCCAATGCAGTATATCTGGCGACGGATCCGGATCGCGAGGGTGAGGCAATCGCCTGGCATCTCTATGAAATGCTTAAAACCCAGAATCCCGGGATGACCTTTCACCGGGTAAGCTTCCATGAAATTACCCGAAAAGCAGTGCAGCAGGCATTTCAAGACCCGCGGGTCATTAATATGAGTCTGGTCAACGCGCAACAGGCGCGCCGCATTCTCGATCGCATCGTCGGATACAAGGTTAGCCCATTGTTATGGCGGCAGGTCGGCAATCAGGCAAAAAGCGCCGGTCGGGTTCAATCGGTGGCGCTGCGGTTAATTTGTGAACGGGAACGTGAGATCAACGGTTTCAAGCCCCAGGAATACTGGAACTTCAAGGCTCATTTTGCCCCACCTGATTCACCCGATATCTTCATGGCAAAACTGGTTCGCATCGATGGCAATAAGGTCGACGTCAACAATGAAAGGGAAGCCCTGGCGATCGCGGCGGATGTTGAAGGCGGAAAATATGTGGCGGCGGATTTATCGCAGACCAAAAAAATGCGTTATCCCGGACCGCCATTTATTACCAGCACCCTGCAGCAGGCGGCCAGCACCAATTTGGGTTTTAGCGTCAAACAAACCATGGCGGTCGCGCAACAATTGTATGAAGGGATAGATATCGGCGGCGGACCTACCGGTCTGATTACCTATATGCGAACCGATTCAGTATCAATTGCTCAGGACGCACGGGAGAAAGCGCGTGATTTTATTGCCCGTACCCATGGGGCTGATTACGTGCCTCACAAAGCGCCGGTTTATAAATCGAAAAAATCAGCCCAGGAAGCCCATGAAGCCATTCGTCCCACGGATATTGATTTAACCCCGGAAAAGGCGGGACGGTTCCTGGACGACAAACAATTGAAACTCTATCGTCTGATCTGGCGCCGATTCATCGCCTGTCAGATGGCGCCCGCACAATTATTGCAGCATACCTTGGAACTTCAGAATCAATCGGGTACCACCACTCGAGATTTCCTGTTTCGCACGGTGGTAACTGAAACCGTTTTTCCTGGTTTTTTGAAAATATACAACCTTAAGGATGTTGAAACCGATGAAGGCGACGATGAGTTCAATCGCCTGCCGAATGTCAAGGTTGGCGATCCCTGTGAGTTGCAGAGTTTGGATAAGGAACAAAAATTTACCGAGCCTCCCCCACGTTTCTCTGAAGGCGCGTTAATCCGTGAATTGGAAAATAATGGGGTCGGGCGTCCATCCACTTATGCCGCGATCATCAGCACGATTATCGATCGCAAATACATCCTTAAAAAAAGCGGCAAACTCATTCCAACGCCGTTGGGGGATGTGGTTTGTTGTTATCTGGTCACGAACATTCCCAAGCTTTTTGAAGTGAAGTTCACTGCCGAAATGGAAAATCAGTTGGATGAAATCGAACAGGATCGACAGGATTGGCAGAAAATGATCGCCAGCTTTTATGGTGATTTTTCAGAGTGGATTACCAATGTCAGACCGGTTACCACTGCCGCGCCAGAGGTGATCCAGGCCATCCTCAATTTATTTGGCGATGACTTTCCCTGGGACGAGTTACAAAGTGAGAATGATCAAAATCAATTCGACGATCGTAAATTCGTTACGTCGCTCCAGGAACAGGTGGCAGGGGGAAAACCATTGACGGGAAAACAGTGGAACGCGCTTTTATTCATTGTGGTGCGCACGGAAAAATACCTTCCTGAATTACCTGAGTTGTGTGAAAAACTGGCATTGGGTTCAGTGATTGAAGAGCAACGGGAGAAACTCAAAAGCTGGCACGAGAAACAAGTGACAAACAATTCCGATTACCCCCCGGAATATCAGGGACAACTGTTGGCGCCGTTGAGTCACTTTACTGGTTGGGAACAAGCAGTCAAAAAGGGCAATCGAGTGTATGATGACAAAAAATTTTATCTATCCCTGGCCAACCAGACGAAAAAAGGCAAATCGCTCTCCAGCGCCCAGATTAACGCGCTGCAAAGACTGATTCTCAAGTATTGCAATCAACTTGAAAACGGTGATGGCCTGGTCAAAGAGCTGGGGATTGTCTCGACCCAGGAAACCGTATCGCCGGAAAGCAGAAAGGAAATAACCGATTTGCTGGTCATGGTGAGTGAAATTACCCAGTGGGCGGAACCGCAAGGCAAGGGTAAATTCAAATTTGATGAAAAAAAGTTTGTGGAGTCACTCAAATCACAATTCGAACGGAAAAATTCGTTGAGTCCCAAGCAACTTAATTCCCTCAAGCGCATCATCGCCAAGCACAAGGATGAGTTTACCGATTTCGATACGCGCGCTGCCGCCTTGGGATTTTAAGCACCATCACACTTTCTTATTGATCCTCAATCTGACAGATGATACATCCTTCCGCCATGATCGGCAGCCAGGTAAATCTGGGCGCCAATGTGACTATCGGTCCGTACACGGTAATTGATGGTCAGGTTGAAATTGGCGCTGGTTGTCGGATTGGGCCGCATTGTCATATTTCCGGCGCCACCCGGATCGGCAGGGAGACTAAAATCCATGCCGGCGCGATCATTGGCGATGAGCCGCAGGATCGTCATTTTCACGGCGATCAGACATTTACCGAAATCGGAGAAAAATGTGTGATTCGTGAATATGTGACCATCCACAGAGGAACTTCCGCCGGGACATCCACCTTGATTGGCAGCGATGTCATGCTGATGGCATTTGTTCATGTGGCGCATAACTGTCAGATCGGCGATGCGGTTAACATCGCGAACGGCACGATTCTGGGCGGTCATGTGACGGTTGGCAGGCGGGCGTTTCTTAGCGCGGGGATCAAGATCCACCAATTTGTCCATGTCGGTACTCTGGCGATGTGTACCGGAGATGTCATTCTGACCAGGGATATTCCGCCCTATTGTCTGGTGGGCAAGGAAGGCTATGTAAATGCCGTCAATATTGTCGGTCTCCGGCGGGCAGAATTGAAGAAGGACGCGCGAACCGCAATAAAAAACGCCTTCCACATATATTATCGCGAACAGCGGACCAAGGAGGAAGCTTTGAACATGATCAGGGAATCCTATGGTCATTACCCGGAAATTATCGCTTTTATTGAATTTATTCAGCAATCACAGCGCGGTATCCTTCCCGGCCCGGATCGAGCAAGGAAAATGAATGCGGATACCGGAAGTGATGATGAAAGTGAAGAACATTTGAGTGCGGATGATGACTCTGCCAAAGATAAATGACGTAAAAAAAATTGCGCTCTGGCATGAGCGCAATTTTTACCGCCGGGATAAAATTACCAATGCGGCATAGCCGCAACCCAATTTTCGCTATCAGATTGTAGATTTTGCCAATCCAAACGAATGCCTCGGATCGCCGAGAATTTCTTTTTATTTTTCGGGGGAGTTGGTCGATAAGTGACTAATGGAGGAGGCGATTCAGACGAATAATCTCGTCACGGAGTCGTTTTTGTACTCGGCTTTTATAGACATAAACGCTGGATTCCGAAATCCCCAGTTTCTCGACGATGGTATGGGTTGGAACCCGATCGGCGCACATCAGAAAGGTGTCGGCGACATGTTTCTTAAATTTCTTGGAGACCGTTTCCCATGCCAGGTTCGAGATATAGCGCTTCCATTCTTTTTCGGCGATATGTTGAACTTCAGGTAGGTTCTGGCACATTTGTTCGATATTCGTGAAATTCTGATCCGAGGTCACATGTTGATTAAGGGTTTTATATTTGCGAATGAAATCACGAATGGTATTGGCGGTAACCTGTCCCAGCCAACTGCGAAACTTTCCCTTCAATTTGTCGTACCGGAAGGAAGGCAGTTTATTCCATGCTTTAATGACCACGGTTTGTACGATCTCCTCCGCATCATGATGATTAATATTCATGCTTCTGACCACATTGTAGATGAAGGGGCGATAATAGTAAACGAATTCCTCCCATGACTCATCGTCGTATTGATCTTTGATCCGATCCAATAACGATTCACGTGTTTTTAATGATGAACGCATTTTCAGGATTGGCTTTTTAACGTCTTTTTCAATTTGTTCAGGTCTCGGTTTAGCTTTTTCAATACCTCCGGGGCCAGCAGATTCAAGAACAGGATTCCGTTGATATGATCGTACTCATGCTGTAAACAACGAGATAATAATCCCCCGCAGTTTAATGAAATAGTACTGCCATCAAGCAACTGGGCATCAACGGTGACGAATTCCGGGCGGAGCACCTCTGATTTTATCCCGGGAATGCTCAGGCATCCTTCCACATATTCGGTAAGATTCTCTGAGAAGTCATGCAGTCTGGTATTGACCAGGATGAGCGGCATTTGCGGCAATAATATTTCCTCCCCGGGCGTGGTGAATGTTCTTGTATCCTGGTCTTGATCCCGATGTCGGGGGACATCAAGAGCGATTAAATTTATATTATAACCCACCTGCGATGCCGCCAAACCGATGCCATCATGATGGTTCATGGTGGCGATCATTAATCCGGCAAGACGCTTGATATTATCGTCAATTGTGGTAATCAATGCGCTCTTTTTGGATAATATCGGATTGCCATAATACATCAATGGCATAATCTCAATCGGTTCAAGTTGGGTTGGGGTTGGCATGATTGGCGTAACTTCTTTGGCATGATTGGCCGTGTTAAATGGATAAGGTTTCGTTCTCAACCTTCATCGAACAAAACCGTATTTTATATCACGTGTGATGAAGCGCAAATATGAATATACGCAGTTTAATGATGACCAGCAATCAGTCGCACAGAAAACCGGTGGGATAAAGAGGATTGTGGTCAGTGAAGAAACGAAGATTCAACCGGTAAAAATAAATTCACCTCACCCCCAATGGCAATTCACGAATATTCATCAGGCCTGACAATGGAAAATGACCGTACAATCGGCGCGAAAAGTTTTATTCGGATTTATGGCGCCCGACAGCATAACTTAAAAAACTTGACCCTGGAAATTCCGCGCCACGAATTGGTGGTGGTCACTGGTCCCAGCGGCTCGGGTAAATCGTCCCTGGCATTTGATACCTTGTATGCCGAAGGCCAACGGCGTTATGTCGAGAGCTTGTCTGCCTATGCGCGGCAATTTCTTGATCAAATGCAAAAACCTCAGGTAGAGCGCATCGAGGGGCTATCTCCGGCCATCGCCATTGAACAACGGTCGGCAGCCAGCAATCCGCGTTCGACCGTTGCCACCACCACGGAGATTTATGATTATCTGCGATTACTTTTTGCGCATATCGGTATTCCCCATTGCATCCATTGTCATACTCCTGTGATGGGGCAAAGTCCGCAAAAAATCGCGGACCGGATTAATAATTTTGCCCCGGGGCTGAAACTGATGATACTGGCACCACTGGTCCGCGGCCGCAAGGGAGAACATCGCGAGATTATCGAAAAAGCGCGACGTGATGGATACACCCGCATCCGAATTGACGGCAAAATCGAATCCCTTGATAATGAATTCAACCTGAAAAAAAATGAAAAACATCACCTGGAAATCGTTGTCGATCGTCTGGTTACCGGGGCCATGGACAGCAAACGCCTGGGGGATTCGCTTGAGCGGGGGTTGAAATCCGGGGATGGTCTGATCGTTTTATTGATCGAAACAGAGACGGATCAATGGCGGGAAGAATTAATCAGCGAGCGTTTGTCATGTCCTCACTGTGATTATAGTCTCGGGGAAATTTTACCGCGCAATTTTTCGTTTAATAGTCCCTATGGAGCCTGTGGTACCTGTCATGGACTCGGAACCATCCATGATATTGATGAAGAACTGGTCATCGACCCGAATAAATCCCTGACCGGTGGGGCGATTCCATTATGGCGATCCGGTCCGCGCCGCCTGATCCTGTATCAACGCAATCAATTGCGTGGGCTGGCGGAGGAGTATCAGTTTTCTCTCGAGGTTCCCTATCGTGAATTGCCCGCCGCGATTCGACAGGTGATCCTCTATGGCAGTGGTGATCGCGCGATCCGGATGCGGGGCTGGGGGCGGAGCGCCACGAACACAATCAACAAACCTTTTGATGGGGTGATTCCAATATTGCTGAATCGGTATCGCCATGGGGAAAGCGTGCGCTTTAAGGAGCAAATCCGCAAGGTATTGATCCGCAAGGTATGCCCGGAGTGCCAG
Organism: uncultured Lentisphaerales bacterium; assembly: GCA_964615975.1. Lineage (GTDB taxonomy): Bacteria > Verrucomicrobiota > Lentisphaeria > JABSQK01 > JAJFLO01 > CAZTTH01. Next base: position 24,114 of record CAZTTH010000011.1, read on the forward strand.
GGCGCGCGCTTGTGTCGGCAAAGCCTGGCTGTGGCGGTCAATGGAATATCGATATACGCCCTGTCCCAAATGAGCATTGATGACGCGTTAAAATTTATTGGGCAATTATCGCTGAACCCGGAGGAGACTATGATTGCCCGCGATATCCTCCGAGAGATCAGCGTCCGTCTGGATTTTTTGCGGGCAGTGGGATTGGGTTATCTCACCTTGAATCGGGAAAGTGGCACCTTGTCAGGGGGTGAAGCGCAACGGATTCGGCTGGCGACCCAGATCGGCAGTGGACTGACCGGGGTCATGTATGTGCTGGATGAGCCGAGCATTGGTTTGCATCAACGGGATAACCTGATGTTATTGCGGATGTTGAAACGATTGCGTGACATCGGCAATTCGGTGATTGTTGTCGAACACGATCTGGAAACCATTACTGCCGCGGATTATATCGTCGACCTGGGACCCGGGGCCGGAATTAAGGGTGGCGAACTGATTTTCGCGGGACCTACCGCGGAGCTTAAACATTGTAATAACTCGTTGACCGCCCAATATCTCAGCGGAAAAATGAAAATTGAACTTCCCGGTAAACGCGCCAAGCGCACCGCCAGGGAATTGATCATTGCGGGCGCCCGGGAGAATAACCTGAAAAATCTTACCGTTAAAATTCCCCTGGGTCTGTTTTGTTGCGTCACCGGCGTGTCCGGATCCGGCAAGAGTACCTTGATCAACGATATTTTGGTAAAGGCGTTAAAGAGGAAATTATCTGCGGGAAAGGACATCCCCGGTAATTTTCGCGAGTTAAAGGGCGCTGAACATGTCGACAAATTAATCGAAGTCGATCAAAGCCCGATCGGGCGCACTCCTCGTTCCAACCCCGCGACTTATGTGGGGGTTTTCGATTTCATTCGCGAGCTTTTCGCGCGTCTTCCCGATGCCCGGGTGCGGGGATATAAACCGGGGCGTTTCAGTTTTAACGTAAAGGGTGGCCGTTGTGAGGAATGCCGTGGTGATGGGATCAAGAAAATTGAGATGCAGTTTCTCCCCGATGTTCATGTGATCTGTGAATCCTGCAAGGGATTGCGATATAATCGCGACACCATGATGATTCTTTACAAGGGATGCAGCATTGCCGATGTGCTCGATATGACCGTCCTGGAAGCGGTCGATCTCTTCAAGGCCATACCCAAAATAGCGCGAATATTGAGCACTTTGAACGATGTCGGTCTGGGCTATATCAAACTGGGGCAGTCGGCGATCACCCTCAGCGGGGGCGAAGCCCAACGGGTAAAATTGGCCAACGAGCTGGCCCGACCTGCCCGAGGACACACTTTGTATGTACTGGACGAGCCAACCACCGGATTGCACATAGATGATGTCAATAAACTGGTCAATGTATTAATAAAGCTCCGTGATCATGGCAATACGATTCTGGTCATCGAACATAATCTGGAATTAATCAAAGTCTGCGATCATATCATCGATCTGGGTCCGGAAGGCGGTCCACTGGGGGGAAAAATCGTGGCGCAGGGAGTGCCGGAAGAGATCGCCCGATGTGCTGCCAGTCACACTGGGCATTATCTAAAATCAGTGTTATAAGCGGAGCAGCGGCACCATGGCTGCGGTACACTTTCCGGATGCAGGGACACTGGGAGCGGGGTTGTCCTTGTCACCTGCTGTCGATCTCATTGCCGAATTCTCGCAGGTAACTTTGCTTTTTCATCAGCGGGCTTCCGCGTCGCTGTTATCCCGCTGATATAGTGAACTTGCGGAAAAATTGGAGACCGTGAATACCTGCTTTTTTATCCGGTCAGAATATTGCATCGATATACTGAACCCAATCAAGTTATAGAAAAAGGTCTGCATGATTGACAGCTTAATTGGAATAACGGCGATTAAAAATTCAACTGCATGCAGTCCAAAGGGACTGATATGTTTTTAGCATCTGTTGGAGTCCAGGCTTCAGCCTGTTCCGCTCTTCGGCCAATACGTTGAGCCGCGGGATATCGCGGGTATCGGGTTGGAGTCCAGACTTCAGCCTGTTCCGCTCTTCGGCCGTCATCGGAAGCAGTCCCGCATTGCGGGACGGTACTCTAACGGGGTTACACCAATGATTGTCACATCTTCGCCTGACGCTGTGGGAGTCCAGTCCCGCTATGCGGGACTGCCGCAGAGGGATTGGTCCTCAAGATGCCGCGTTCTCCTGTCATTCGACAGGAGAATTCCCAACTTTATTGACCTCAATGCTCACGCTAAAAATGTACAGGGACTGATATCCTGCATCCGCTAGGATAACCCGCGACGAATTTGCGAGCCGGGGAAACGGATTTGAATGCGGTAGATTTTTTTTAATCGATTAACGATACAGTGAGTTTGAGGATCGAATTTTACTGGGACTTCCTCCTTATGCACGTCAATCACAGCGTGATAGCCGCGCTCGGAAAAAATGTCGATCAACATGCTCAGCGAGAGATCTTCATCAAAAACCGGGTCTTCGGAATTGATTAATGCCAATCCGGATATTGCATGACGCATGATTATCGGCATGAATTTTTTGTGGATCAAGGCGATCACTTTTTCGAATAACGCGGTATGATTCGTTTCGTAATTATCAAGCCGTTCCACCAGTTCCTGTCGGGCATGTTGCACCAGTTGACTGGCGAGTGGCAGGTGTTTTATCCGGTCGAATGTGCCTTGGTCCAGTTCCAGCCGACTTTGATATTCCAATTCATTGAGGATGGCTTGCTGGACCTGGGTGAGAGTGTTGGATGCGTCAATGAAATGATAGTGGAAAATCTCCCGGAGGGATTTAAGTGCTTCATAGGTGGTTTCCTTAAATACGGCATAGCGTTTGCGCGCGGTTTCCTGGGAATAGTCAGTGGCCCGTTCTTCAAGCAGCTCTCCGACTCCCGACTCTTGCACGCGCAGATTATGATCACGTACCTGGCGGCCGCGATGCAGCTGCCGTTCGACACTCAATTTTTCATCAATGAAGAGAAGAACCAGATGGAATAAGGGTTGGCGGAAGTGAAAGTTGTTGTGGGTATTGCTGAATTCATTACGCAATTCAATAATCTTGTTGTAAAAGAGTTTCAAGCATTCCACCTGAACCTTGGTGCGGGGAAATCCATCGACGATTGCGCCCGAAATATAGATCGGTTTCAATAATTCAGACATCAATAAACTGATAACTTCCCGATCACCCACCATGGCCCCGGCATCCTTGGTGCGTTGTGCGTCTGGACTGGTGAGCAAGCTGCTGATGATGATTGGCGGCGCGGTAATGCTGCGGGTTTGAGAGATAAATGGGGTATTGGTCCCCTTTCCCGAACCCGGCGCACCACCCAGCCAGATGATTTCGCGTGGAAAGCGTAAATTCATTTTGCCATGGACCGCGAATAAATCGCTCCAAATGCCATCAAAGATCAAATGGGCGTCTTTGATTTCCAGATCGGTAGAACGAGGTGGTTGTGCTGTCGCGGGTTTGTGATTGGGAATGGGCGTATTCGAATCAATCATTGGGTCTATCTCCAAGGTGTCAATATTCTTCATCCGGAACTTCACACCCCTTACTAATAATCTCAAGGTCTAAATTAACCAAGTCATAGATGTGAGATAATGATTGGTGAAAAGTTGTAGGATGACGGGAGACGCCAGCACAAAAAATAATTTTAAAAATGTTTGCATCTGGTTTTCATGTGTTATTTTCATAAGTGTTTATTAGCTGGGAAATAGCTAAGTCCATTAATCAAATAACGTTCTAAACCAGGAAGGAGTAATGCGGTATGAAGGCAAGTTTTTATGATGTCAAGAAAAGAGCGAAAGTTGAATCAACCGTTACCGAAAAAGTAAAGTATGGCAACAAAGGCAAGGAGCGTTTCGCATTCCGGGCAAAAACTGCTGATGGTCGCAGTTTAACGAGATTTGTTAGCAAAGCCGAATGGGAAAAAGCTAAAATTTAACTTCGTTTGGGGATCCGGCGATCAACCAAGATTAAAACTCATAACACGCATTGAATTCCTAAACGGTTTTGTCGAAGTAAAAACTGGGTACTTTTTTAGCTCCTGAAGATGGGGAGATCTAACTCTTTGATTCTTCAAGAGATAAATAAGTGCCCAGTTTTTTTTATGTCATGATAACCAGTCTAACGATTTACCAAGCAATATCCACCGACATTTATCATAATTTGACGGCTGAAGAGATTTTGTGTCGGCAGATTGGCGACGACCAGATCAACTTGTTTTTATGGCGCAGTCAGAATGCCGTGGTGATAGGCAGGAATCAAAATCCCTGGATTGAATGTCTGGGGATAATTCCGGGTAACCCGGGGTTTCAACTGGCGCGCCGGTCATCAGGAGGCGGGACTGTATATCATGATTCAGGCAATCTGAACTATTCCTTTATCTCAACCACTGAGAATTACGTTCAGGAAAGAAATTTCAGCATTATTCTTATGGCTTTACAATCGCTCGGCATTGCCGGTGTCAGTTGGGATCGCCGCCAGACCATGTGGTTGCAGGGAAAAAAAATCTCGGGGAATTCATTTCACTTCAGCAGGAATATCGCTTTGCATCATGGCACCTTGCTGATTAATGCGGACTTGAATTGCCTGCGGGAAGTTTTGTCACCCACTCCCGGATTTGAATTCACTTCGCGCGCGGTTGCTTCGATTCCTGCTCCGGTTATAAATTTGACCGAAGTCATGCCGTATTTAACCGTTGATGAAGTTGCCGATTCCATCGCGCAAAGTTGTATCACAGCTTTTCCTTATTCTACCGTGAAGTCGAAGGCCGTAATCGATTATTCAACGGCGGAATGGGATGCTTTCTATGCGAAATATTCCTCCCGGTCATGGATCTATGGAGAAACGCCCCGCTTTACCGTTCAATGGCATGAAGTGATGCCATCGGGCAGGGTAGAAGTGATGATGGAGGTTTCCCGTGGCAGGATATCCAAGGTTAGCTTATCATGTGAGCAAAATGATGAGCGGCTTTCAGTGATGAATAATCATCTGCAAGCGGCTCTATTAGAGTGTGAATTTAATTCTTCTTCCATTGTCGAGAGAGTAAAAAAACAGATATCAAATTGTGCCTCGAATCATTGCTTGTTTGAATTATTAACGGCGTTAACGCGCCGGGAGTTCTGATTATGTCAAAATCCAATCGCAGCATTACCACAAAGCAGGGAGACCAGGGATTGACAAGATTATTTTCAGGGGAACAAATCAGCAAATCATCACCCCGGCCAGTTACCTACGGAGATCTAGATGAATTAATTTCTCAATTAAGTATTGCCCGGCTGTACTGCCGTCATTCTCAAATCAAAGACGAGATAGTGGATTTGCAACGCCAACTCTTTGTTGTCGGCTCTGAAATCGCCACCAATTCAGCATCACTTGATAAACTTCCTCAACGTGTCGACCAGGCATTCCTCGATGTTCTTGATGCGCGAAGAACCACATGGGAAGATATGCTGACGCTCCCCAACGGTTTTATTATACCTGGCGGAACCCTGGCGGCAGCCCATCTCCATGTTGCCCGCACCATTGCCCGACGCTGTGAGCGCAGGGTGGTCGCCTTGCATGAGCAGTGTTTGATTGATAATCCAGTGATATTAATCTGGTTCAACCGGCTTTCGGATTATCTCTATCTGCTTGCCCTCAAGGAAGAAAATGAATTAACTTTGGTAAAAGAGTAGGGAGCGGGCCTGGAATCAGGTCTTTCGCTTATATGCTCCGAGTCAACCGCAATGAATGTTAAGCAAAAATAAATTATTCATGAACGAAAACCATCTTCATGATATCAGGTCATTTTTATCACACCTGAAAATTAGTTTTAGTTGTCAGCGAGCACTTGAATTTCATACGACGTTTCGGATAGGCGGTCCGTGTCCATTGCTGATTCATTGTGCCGCTACCGATCATTTAATCGCGGTGATCAGATATCTGGCGCAGCACAATATTGATTATCTTGTCATTGGAGACGGGTCGAATATATTGGTGTCTGATACCGGCACAGCGATGGTGATGGTACACTGTGTCTCAGGCACGCCACAAATTATTCGCCAAAGCAATCAGTTGCGGGTCACTGCTTCCACCCGTTTCGACGACCTGGTGCAATATACCGTGGCAAACGGTATTGATAAGTTTTTCAATTGCTCCGGTATTCCCGGCACGGTGGGGGGGGCCATCGCGGGGAATGCAGGCGCCTTCGGCTGGCAAATCGCTGATGCCTTGATTGGGTTGCAGATCATAGATCGTCAGGGGGAATTGCGAACGGTGTCAATGAGAGATTTGGGATTCCGTTATAGACATTCCGATATCGGGAACTTAGGGTACACGATTTTAAACGCGGTATTTGCAGTTGCAACTGCCGATCATCACGATATAACCAGGGAACGTCAGCGGATATTGGCATTACGCCGCCAAAAACATCCCGATGTCAATGTGATCCCCACCGCGGGTAGTTTTTTCAAGAATATCGAGCCGACTTCGCAAGCTGAACGCCGTCAGGCAGCAGGTTATTTCCTGGAGTTGGCAGGCGCCAAGGACATGCGGGTAGGCGGGGCTGCGGTATTTACAAAACATGCGAATATCATCGTGCGGAATTCTCCGGATTGCACCGCACAGGATATCGCGGATTTATCCGTGATGATGTCCCAGGCAGTACGCAATAAGTTTGGCATTGAGTTACAACGCGAAGTAAAATTAGTGGGAAAATTTGACGAATAATGAGTCTCCGGAACCGCGCTCGATTCATACCCTCGGTTCATCCCATTGATTAAACCAATCACGGGTTTATTTCAGGCTCCCAGGTAGTAGATGGAGATAATAAATCCAAGAGACTAAAACCGAATAAATTGAAAGGTGAAAATCACATGAAGGCATTTATTACCGGCGGCGCCGGATTCATCGGCAGTCATCTTTGCGAAATTTTATTGCGGCGCGGCTGGCAGGTGCAGATCATTGATGATTTATCGACGGGGTCGAAGGATAATTTGTCGACATTTATTGACCATCCATCATTTCAGTATGCGATCGACACGGTTTTTAATGAAATGGTCCTGGATCGTCTGGTTTCCGAGTGCGACGTCATCTATCATCTGGCGGCGGCAGTCGGTGTGGAGCTGATCGTAAAAAGTCCAGTGCATACCATCCGCACCAATGTGGGCGGCACAGATTGTGTGTTGAAGGCGGCCAAGCGTTACCATAAACCAGTGGTAATCGCCTCGACTTCGGAAGTCTATGGAAAAAGCGTCAAGATTCCCTTTTGCGAAGAAGATGACACGGTCAGTGGCCCGACGACCAAGCATCGCTGGGCTTATGCCTGCTCCAAGGCGATCGATGAATTCGCGGCCTTCGCGATGGGCAAGGAAACCGGACAACCGGTATATGTTACCCGGTTATTCAACACGGTGGGAGTCCGGCAAAGCGGGCGATATGGCATGGTGGTGCCGCGTTTCATCAAGCAGGCGCTCACTGGTGATTCAATCACAGTTTATGGTGATGGCAAGCAGTCGCGTTGTTTCTGCAATGTCATTGATGTGGCTCGGGCTCTCGCTGATTTACCGCAGTGCCCGGAAGCTATCGGCCAGGTAATCAATATTGGAAACAACGCTGAGATTACCATAAACGATCTTGCGGATAAAGTGAAAAATATCCTGGGCAGCAATTCTCCGGTAATTCATATCCCCTACCATGAAGCCTACGAGATGGGTTTTGAAGACATGCAGAGGCGCGTGCCTGCGCTGGCCAA
>CAZTTH010000011.1:31955-92412 GCA_964615975.1 uncultured Lentisphaerales bacterium
AGTGGCGCTGGTTTGCATGTCGGCCATCCTGAGGGATACACCGCCTCGGATATCGTCTGTCGCTACAAACGCATGCGGGGATATAATGTCCTGCATCCGATGGGATGGGATGCCTTTGGGTTGCCGGCCGAGCAGTACGCGATTGAAACGGGCACTCACCCGGCCATCACGACACAAAAAAACATCGCCAATTTTCGCCGTCAGATCCAATCCCTGGGATTTTCGTATGACTGGGAGCGTGAGATCGATACCACTGATCCCAACTATTTCCGATGGACGCAATGGATCTTTATTCAGCTTTATAACAAGGGTCTGGCTTATGTTGATGAAGTCCCGGTGAATTGGTGCCCGGCGCTTGGCACCGTTCTGGCGAATGAAGAAGTGATTGATGGCAAAAGTGAGCGTGGAAATCATCCCGTGTATCGCCGTCCAATGACCCAATGGATGTTGAAAATTACCGAATATGCCGAACGCTTGTTAAGCGACCTGGAAACCTTGGATTGGCCTGCCGGGATCAAGGAAATGCAGCGCAACTGGATCGGGAAATCGAGTGGCGCCGATGTCGATTTCAAGGTGGTCGACTCCGATGATATAATCCGCGTCTATACCACCCGGCCGGACACCTTGTTTGGTGCCACCTATATGGTCCTGGCGCCAGAGCACCCCTTGGTGGCCAGGTTGACATCCGCGTCAACTCAAACGCAGGTGTCCCGCTACCAGGAAGAAGCGGCGCGCAAATCAGATCTGGACCGCGGCGAGTTAAACCGGGAAAAGACCGGAGTTTTTATTGGCGCCCATGCGCTCAATCCGGTAAATAATGAACCGATTCCCATCTGGATCAGCGATTATGTGATGATGGGGTATGGGACCGGCGCCATCATGGCAGTGCCCGCGCATGATCATCGTGATTTTGAATTTGCCAGCAAATTCAAGATTCCCATCCGGGCAATCCTTGCGCCGGACCCCGTTGCAGCTGCCAGAGATAATGTCTCGGTCGAAAGTGTTCTCCGGGGCGAAGCATGTTGGGCAGGAGAGGGGAGGGTGATTAATTCGGCCAACAATTTTGGATTGGTTTTAAACGGGTTGACGGCTGCCGAGGCAAAGACTGCGACGATCGCATGGTTAACCGCCGGAGGGTTGGGCGCTGAAGCGACAAAATATAAGTTGCGCGATTGGTTGTTCAGCCGGCAGCGCTATTGGGGTGAGCCGTTTCCGGTGGTCTATGGAGATGACGGAACGATCGCGCTTCTCGATGAACGTGAATTGCCATTGACGTTGCCTGAAATTGATGATTATCAAGCAATCGGCACGGGGGAATCTCCGCTGGCAAAAGCGGGAAATTGGTTGAATTACACCGATCCCGTAACCGGACAAATTCGGCGGCGTGAAACTCATACCATGCCACAGTGGGCGGGGTCCTGCTGGTATTATCTGCGCTTTATCGATCCGCATAACTCATCCAAGCCATGGGACCGGGAAAAGGAGAAATATTGGATGCCGGTCGATTTATACATCGGCGGCGCCGAACATGCCGTCCTGCATCTGCTATACGCCCGCTTCTGGCACAAGGTGTTATATGATCTGGGCTGGGTGAGCACCAACGAACCCTTTAGGAAATTGGTTAACCAGGGAATGATTTTGGGTATTTCCTACAAGGATGAATCCGGCGTTCTGGTCGCGTCAGACAAGGTGATTGAGAAGGATGGCAAACACTTCCATGGCGACACCGGCGGAGAACTCAGTGAATTTCCCGCTAAAATGTCGAAGTCGTTGAAAAATGTCATCAATCCGGATGATATCATCGCGGAATTCGGCGCCGATAGTTTCCGCCTGTATGAAATGTTCATGGGGCCTTTGGAAGCGGTAAAGCCGTGGAACACCAATGGGGTTGAGGGAGTGCGGCGATTTCTGCATCGTTGCTGGCGGATGATTATCGATGAAGACGGCGGAATTGCCCGGGAAATAACCCATGATCCGCTGCCCGATAATTTGCGGCGGGTTTTGCATTATACGATCAAAAAGGTGAGCGATGACATTGAAAATCTTAGCTTCAATACCGCCATCAGTCAGATGATGATTTTTGTCAACGAATTCAGCGGGGCGCGGCAACGGAATCGGGATGCCATGGTGACTTTTGTCAAATTGCTGTCGCCGTTTGCGCCACATCTGGCCGAAGAGTTATGGGAAAAATTGGGACATACAGACACCCTGACCTATCAGTCCTGGCCGGAGTATCGCGAAGATTTCATCACCGTCGATGAGGTTGAAATTCTGGTGCAATTCTCAGGCAAACCCAAAGCGCGGATCATGATGGCGGTGGGAATCAGTATCGCGGAAATGCAGGCAATGGTTCTAGCACATCCGGAAGTAGCCATTCATCTCGGTGAGCGGCCGATAAAAAAGGTGGTTTGTGTTCCCGGTCGTCTGGTGAATATTTTGCAATAATCCTTGGTGATGATTGACGACAGTTGTCTCTGGTCTTGAGAATGGAGATTGTAGGCTGCGATGCCGGACAAACTGACGATAAAGTATCAACTTTTGACCGTAGAGATTAGATTAACCTAGACATTGGAAAAACGATTGGCAGGAATAAAAAATGAATATATTGGTTATTGGCGATATCGTGGGCAAAGGGGGACGGCTGGCGGTTGTCAAGCATGTTCAGGAAATGAAACGAGAATGGCAATGTGGATTTTGTATTGCCAATGGGGAGAATATTGCGGGAGGCGCGGGAATGACCCTGGCCTGTGCCGAGGAATTGAAAACCGCGGGGGTTGATGTCATAACCACAGGAGATCATATCTGGGATCAAAAGGAATTCGTCCAGGATATTCATCGTTGCGGTTATGTATTGCGGCCTGCCAATTTTAATGCCATACAGCCTGGCAAGGGATTTGGGTTATACAATATTCCGATTGGCGGAATGATCGGGGTGGTGAATTTAATTGGCAATGTTTTCATGAAAAAACACAGTGATAATCCGTTTGTCGCAGCCGATCGCATCATCACTGAACTGCGGCAACGCACCGCCATTATTTTTGTTGACTTCCATGCCGAAGCCACCAGTGAAAAAATCGCCATGGGGCGTTATCTGGATGGTCGGGTGACGGCGGTTTTTGGAACCCATACCCATGTTCAAACCGCGGATGAAGAAATTTTTCCGGGCGGGACGGCGTATGTGTCGGATTTGGGTATGGTGGGCAGCAAAAATTCAATATTGGGGCGTGAAATCGATAGTGTCATAAAGGCTTTCGCCACCGGCATGCCCGGGCGCTTCAAGGTGGTGGAGAAAGAAATCGTAATCAACGGTGCCCTGGTGGATATCGATGTGAATAGCGGCCGGGCACGTAAAATTTCCCGCTTTAGCCGCGATGTTTCAATATGAAATGTCCACGTTGCAATCATCATGAAGATCGGGTAATCGACAGCCGCATTTCCAAAGAGGGCATATCCGTGCGGCGGCGCCGGGAGTGTATCAATTGTTTGCATCGGTTTACCACCATTGAAGAAATTGTTCCAGCTGAAATTTATGTGGTCAAGCGCGATCAGCGACGTGAAGAATTCAGTCCAGCCAAGATTCGTTATGGATTGAAAAAGGCCTGTTGGAAACGTCCGATCGGTGAAGAGCAAATCAATCAGATTGTGGCCAATATTCAGCAGCAGGTCGAAGAGTTGGGTGAAAGAGAAATAACCGGCGCGGCAATTGGCAACATAGTCATGAAATACCTCCGCGAACTTGATGAAGTTGCCTATGTCCGATTCGCTTCAGTGTACCGTCAGTTTAAGGATATTGATCAATTTATCAGTGAAATCAAAATGCTTAAAAAATCAGGTGATGAAGAGAATAAGTAATCGAATTACCTGAGATCGGTTTAAGTTTTTTATGAGCTTTTGCAGGAATATGATAAACGATTATATTCTTAGCCATGTTCGTATCAGGAGTGTCGAACCTGGCATTTCCTGGCAGCCATCCGATCCGGAAATAACATAAACAGTTGATACACACTCAACATGTCCTCCTTTTGCCAAATGGTAATGATTTAATGAGAATAAACACATCAGATAGCGCCGCTTTCCCAGCCGATGTCATGGTGCGTGTGGTGGGAGGACCGGCAGCCGGACGCGAGTATCCCATCAGAAGTAAACGGGTGACCTTGGGACGGGCTCTCACCGCGGATATTTCAGTTCCGGATAATGTCATTTCCCGTCTCCATGTGGTGATATATTTTGATGAAGCCTGCTGGAAAATTGCCGACCTGGGCAGTACCAACGGCACCTGGGTAAAAGGCGAAAAAATCACGGGTGATACCGAATTGCCCATCCGCGCGCCCGTGCGCATCGGCAATACTCTCTTTGAATTGTATATGCCCACCACCACAATCGAAGAGTCAACCTCATTTGATGAATCCCTGATCACCTACAAGGTCGCTCCGATTACCGCGGACAGCATGGTCCTGTCCACCGTGCCTTCTGAACGTGTCATTCGCCGGGAACAACAAAAACTCAGAGCGATATATCAGGTTCAAAGTCTGCTGAATACCACCATGGAAGAGACGGATTTATATCATCATATTCTGGAAATAGTCAGTGACATCATTGCGGCGGACATGTTTTATTTGCTGATATATACGGCTCAAAGCGACATTTTTGAGCCGGTCGCCGGCATTACTCCCAAGGGACGTTTGAATTTGAGCAGCGAGAATTTTGTCAGTCGTTCCATCGTGAATTATGTCAAGGAAAAGAACGAAGCAATCCTATCCATTGATGCTCCCAACGATGAGCGCTTTCACAGCAATTCCCTGTGTGGTTTTAATGTCCAAAGTGTCATGTGCGCCCCCATGTTTGGCAAACGGAAATTGACTGGAATCATTTATCTGGCGGCAAGAAAATCCGAACGGGAGTACGAACAGGAAGATTTAAAGTTATTGACGATTATCGCTCATTCAGCCGGTATGGCGATTGAAAATACCCAGTTGATGGAAGAGAATATCCGGGCCGAACGCATGGCGGCCATTGGCATAACAGCCGCACGTTTATCGCATGATGTTAAAAACATCCTTAATGGTCTCGAAGGCAGTATATCCCTGTTGAAAATCGCCATGGATAATGACGATAAGACCATCATGAACGAGGCCTGGGATATTTTATCAAAGAACCATAAGCGGATGTCCACCCTGGTCTTGGATTTGTTGAATCTGGCCAAGGAAGATTCCATCGAACTGGCTTTATACAACGTCGCCGATATCATTAATGAAACGATTGATTTGGTCAAAATTCAAATGCGTGATGAGAAAATCAATATCATCTTCGATAAAAAGAGCAAGGAAATGTTTGCCGAGGTAGACAGTCGCGGGTTACATCGGGTGATACTCAACCTGATCTCTAATGCCATTGATTCCGTCAATGATCGGCATAAAAAATCCGGACAGGGTCTCATCGAAATTAAACTTGATCTCGAAGAGAATGGCACTATCATGATCATCGCCATCGCGGATAACGGCATGGGAATCCCGGTTGATCAGCAAGAAAAAGTCTTTGAGATGTTTCATACCAGCAAGGGCAACCGCGGTACCGGGCTGGGCTTGGCCGTCAGCAAACGGATCATCGACAATCACAAGGGTAAAATCATCTTGAAAAGTGTATCCAACGAAGGGACCTCCATGACCATTAAGATCCCCGTCCGGCAAAAGTCTGGTCATACTGACCGTTTCTAATTTCTCCAGCCGACTCTCCCGCCTCCCTGCCACCGGCCCAAAAAAATATTTTTATTTTTTTTTTATCCGGTTGTCATTTTCTCCATGATAGGTGAATTTAGTTGAGATTAGGATCTAATTGGAGAATTTAGTAATGGCTTTCTTGGGTCAACATTTACACGCAATTGATGCTCAGCGACGGATTGCAATTCCCCGTGAATGGCGGATCGATGACGGGAAGAAAAATCAGATATTTTTTCTTTTCCCCGGGAGGAATCACACGGTTCAGGCGTTGCCGGAAGCGCTTTTTGAGTCAGAGATTCTGATGAAGGTACAGAAGGTTTCGATCGCGGATGAGACCAAAATGCGCGCCCTGGCACGCATCGGGTCAATAGCCAGCAGGACGGTCTGCGATAAACAAGGGCGGATTACCCTGACTGAATCGCTGATGCAACATGCGGGATTGGAAAGGGATGCCATGTTGGTTGGGGCGTTGACCTGCATCCAGATCATGACCGTCGCCAATTGGAATGCTTCCGAAATCGATACGGAACGCACACTCGATCAAATTCAAAAAATTCAATCAGAAGGAGTGATTTAATAATACTCGTATTAAAAAGTTTAGGAATGGCACTGCAGGGAGTGTGCGGCAATGGATGAAAAAATGCCGATTAAACATGTTCCGGTCCTGATGCCTGAAGTAATCGAATATTTAATGGCATCACAGGGCGGACATTTCATTGATGGGACACTCGGGATGGGAGGACATGCCGAAGCAATATTGAATGCCCATCCTGAAAATCGGTTGCTGGCAATCGACCGTGATCCTCATTCCCTGGCGATTGCACAACTGAGATTGGCTCGATTTGGTGACCGGGTTTCCCTGGTGGAAGGCAATTATGATCAGTTGCAATTGTATGCCAGTCGTCACAACTGGTTAGAAGTCGATGGTATTCTCCTGGATTTGGGGGTTTCAACATATCAACTCATGAACGCGGAACGCGGATTCAGTTTTCAAGTGGATGGGCCATTGGATATGCGGATGAATAAAAAAGCAGAAATTAGCGCTAAGACCCTGATCAATTCCATGTCGACTGCGGAATTGACATCAATACTGCGCCGTTATGGTGAAGAGCCGCAGGCGCGCCGGATCGCCATGGCTATTGTTCGTCAGGTTCAGGTGAAACCCATTGAGACCACGATGGAGTTAACTGCCATGATCAGGCAGGCGGTAAGATGCCCAAAATCGGGTTATCAATCCACCATTGCCCGTTGTTTTCAGGCAATAAGAATTGCTGTCAATCAGGAATTGCATCACCTGTCCATCGCTCTGACTCAGGCCATCGATATTCTCCGTCCAGGCGGTCGTCTGGCGGTCATCAGTTTTCATTCATTGGAAGACCGGATGGTAAAGGATGCCATTCGCCTGGCAGCCTCATCCTGCATCTGTCCCCCGGGATTGCCAATCTGTTGTTGTGGAAAAAAATCCCGCCTCAGAATCATTACCAAAAAGCCGATTACACCGCGACCGGGAAATGAATATTTGGAGAAACGCCCGGTTGCCGCCAAGCTCAGAGTCGCTGAAAAGATATGACAACATTCCAATTTAATCGATTTAACAATACGCACTAAAAAAATTATAAGCATGATAGGAGAAACTGGTTATGGCAAAACGTTATAATTCCTTGTTTGTTGATATCTCCGGTCGCCGCGGAACAAAAAAATCATGGTTGGGTTACATCTCCATCCATTTCTATGGACTGACTATTTTAATCCTGTTTCTGTTTGGGACATTGGGGAGAGTCTACATGGATCGTCAAACCGCGAAGTTAGGGCGACAATGGCAAAAAAAGCATGAATTCCTCAATGTGTTGAAGAAAGAAACCGAGAACATGCGTCTGGAACGGGAAAAATATATGAATGGAAATCATATCAAGGTCGCTGCCAAACGCTTGGGATTGCAGGAAACCGATCCTGCCCAGGTGCATGTCATGCGCAATAAACATTCAATCAATGGAGAGGATCCCTATATCATTGCGTTGCCGCAGGGCAATGCGGATGTTTCTAATGCCAGTATAAATTGAATTATTATTAATTATGTCACATCGAGTTTACATCTTCCGGATCGGAATCGTTTTTATCGTGCTGGCGGTTATTTGCGGCGCCTTGACCAGGCATTTGTATCGGCTGCAGGTTGTCCGCCATCCGGAACTCCATGCCAAAGCCGTATCCATTTACACTGCCCGCAAAATTTCCCAGGGTAATCGCGGCAGTATTTTCGATCGAAATGGCTATCCGTTGGTGGGAAATTATGAATGTAAAACCGTTTTGGCTGACCTTCATAACATGCCGAAGGATACCAACACCCGAGCCAATATCATGGAACATCTAATCCGCTTTTTTCGCGTCGATGTCGATGTCCTGTCCAAGCGGTTCAATTCCATGGCGCATGAAGTCGTGGTCGCCAAAAATGTGGATATCGATATTGCCGGGCAGGTGCAAAAAATGCATCTTCCGGGGATTCGTTTTATCGATGGCGAACGCCGTTATTATCCCAAGGGTTCCCTGCTGGCGAATGTATTGGGATTTAGCGATGAAAACAATCAGGGGGTGTATGGTCTGGAATGGGTATGGAATCAGGAATTGTCGCCGAAAAAGCTGGAGCAGGTATACGAGCGGGATTTGAAAGGTCGGCCAATATCTCATAAATCGCCGAAATCACAATCACCCGAAGATGGGATGTCCCTATATCTCACGATTGACGAACCGATACAGAATCTGGTTGAAGCGGAATTAAATGCGATGGTCAACGAACACCATCCCCGGGTAGCCTATGCCATCATGGCCAACCCCAAAACCGGGGCCATCATGGCGATGGCTCAATATCCCTCGTTTAACCCCAATGAGCGCAAGTCCATGGACCCCGCGCATTGGCAGAATCACATGATCACCGATGTTTATGATCCGGGATCAACGATGAAATGTATTGCCATCGCCGGCGCATTGGATTACAGCCTGGTGAACATGAACACCGTATTCAACTGTGAAAAGGGCTATTGGGTATATGCCGGTCGGGGATTGCGCGATGCGGATCATAAATTTGAAAATTTGCGCGTCTCTGAAATCATCCAGAAATCAAGCAATATCGGGACCGCCAAGATCGCCTTGATCATGGGGGAAAAACGATTGTATCAAACGTTGCGGCGATTTGGATTCGGCACCAAAACAGATATTGGATTGCCTAATGAATCAGCGGGGATCTTTCGTCCCCTCAAACAGTGGGACGGACTTAGCATTACTCGCTTTCCCATTGGCCAGGGTATTTCTGTCACCCCCCTGCAAATGGTGCAGGCCTATTGCGCTCTGGCGAATCAGGGCGAGATGATGCAATTGCATCTGGTCGATCGGATTTACAATCCTCAGACCACCGATTTCACCGCGGCGGAGGCGAAATTGAAACAGCGGGCGATTCGTTCGGATACGGCAAAAAAAATCATCGCCGCCATGACCTTGGTGACTCAGGAAGGCGGTACTGCGACCAAGGCTGCTGTGGAGGGATATTTGGTCGCTGGCAAGACCGGCACCTCACAAAAGTTGGTTAATGGCAGTTATGCCGGTCATCGTAAATATGTCTCGTCATTTATTGGTTTCGTCCCAGCCTATGACCCCGCTTTTGTATTGTTGGTTATCGCTGACGAACCATCAAATGGATATTATTATGGCGGCACGGTTGCCGCTCCGGTATTCAACCGAATCGCTGAACAGACCTTGCGCTATCTCAATATCCCGAAAACGGAAAAAATTGATGAGGAATTTCAGAAATTGGTCAAACATTAAACAAAATCAGCGATTGATTATCAATGGATAACCATGCCTACCCACAGTCTTTATGAACATTATTTGGTTTGTCGCAGTTTAGCCCTCGATTTTACCGGTGATATGAATGTCGCAGTCACAGGTTTGAGTTGTGATTCTCGTAATCTGCGTCCCGGGAATTTATTTGTCGCGATCAAGGGCGAGCGCAATGACGGCAGAAAATACATACAACAAGCAATCGGGGCGGGCGCGAGTGGCATTGTTTATGAAAATGACACCCCGCTGGCAGTCGCCGCCCCTTCGATCCGGGTCGTCGATGATTATGCTGCTTTGGCACGTCTGGCGGAATTCCATTATCACTATCCCGCATCACAGATGAAGACCATTGGAGTCACCGGCACCAATGGCAAAACCACGACTACTTTTTTAATCAATGATATTTTCCGCTATGCCGGCTTCAATACAGGATTATTGGGGACGGTAAAATATGCCTATGGCGATCGGATTCTCAACGCGGAGCGTACCACTCCCACGCCCGTGGAATTACAGCAATTGTTTGCTGACATGCGGCGCGAAGGAGTAGAGATAATTACCATGGAAGTCTCCAGTCACGCGCTCATGCAGGAACGCATGGGAACCCTGGCTTTTGATCTCGGGGTGTTCACCAATCTCACTCCGGAGCACCTCGATTATCATGGTGACATGGAAAATTACTACCAGGCCAAAAAGAAATTATTCACCAGGTATTTATCCACCCAATCTCTCGCCGTAATTAATGTTGATGATCACTATGGTCGTCGCTTAAAGCATGAATTGTCCCAGGATGCGAACCTACCGGCATCATCGTTATGTTCTTATGGGTTTAATCCCCAGTGTGACTGTTATCCCATCGCGGTGCGCTCCTCCATGATTGAAACCTATTTGCAATTAAAGGTGAGAGAGCAGATTTTCGATGTCACTTGTCCATTGATTGGTCGCTTTAATATATATAATCTCATGGCGGCGATTGGCGTGGCGGTATCGGTCAACATCCCCATACCGGTAATCAAGGAAAGTCTGCGGCAATTTCGTGGCGTTCCCGGACGTCTGCAGCAGATCAATGGGCGGGATGGTATCAATCTATTTATTGATTATGCCCATACGGGTGACGCGTTGGAAAGTATTTTGACCACGCTGCGTCCCCTGGCTCAGAGCCGCTTGATCCTGGTGTTTGGATGTGGCGGTGATCGGGATCCCGGTAAACGCCCGGTGATGGGAGCAATCGCCGCGCGATTGGCCGATCAAATTATCGTTACCAGCGATAATCCTCGGCGGGAAGATCCCGAAAAAATCATGGCGGATATCCAGCGCGGCATTCCGGCATCCGCGCCGGCGGTTTATATCGCCAATCGCCGCCAGGCATTGACTGCCGCGATTGCCATGGCAGAATCGAACGATACCATTGTAATTGCTGGAAAAGGACACGAAGAATATCAGGAAATAAAGGGTATCAAACACGAGTTCAGCGATTACCAAATCTGCCGTCAGTTATTAGCTGAGACCGAGCTCCTTTCCACTCCTTAAGCGGGATAGCAATGTGGATTTCTGATCACGCCTAAAATGATTGGGGGGTACTGGGAGCAATGACGGATTGTTTATTGCCGATAACGCCGCAACCGATACGTCCGCCCGCGTTTCCAGTGGGTTGAGTTTTATAGTCGTCACTACCGGCATGGATGATAATTGAACGTCCGATGACCGGATTCCTTTTCCCACTTAAGGAGATGTTATCGACTAAAAGTTCGTATTGAGCGACACCGAATTCATCGGCGGTTAGATTACCCAAGTCACCGGCATGCCTGTGTTGGGAATCGGGACCCGCATGATCGTGAAGGTCTGGATTGTAATGTCCGCCAGCGCTGATGCCGTCACTGGAACTGCAATCGCCGAACTCATGGATATGGATGGCGTGAACGCCTTTGGGATCCAGGCCGCTGATGGAGGCGGTAATCTTGATCTTATTATCGCTGGTGTACGCGAATGTGACGGTGCCTGAAACGATGGCCTTTCCCAGTGCGTGGATGATGGCAATCGCTTCTTTGGCTTGGTCGGTTGCGGCGTTGCTGGAAGACTCTTGCGCCAATGGGGCGTTCGATCCCAGGGTTAAAGAAATCAATGTCAATAATGTGAATATGCGGGTATACACTATTTGCCTCCTTTATGGTTATGATTAATTTTGGCTTTACAATATGGCATGGAATTCATGCTGACGGGCTGACAAACCCACAATGTATCTGTTTTTAATAAGCTTGACAACCGAGGACAATTTGAATTAATATTCGAATCTATGGAATCTTTTTCCGAATTATATCCCTTTCAATCGCATTATTTAAAAATCGATACCCTGAATTATCATTATCTTGATGAGGGCGCCGGTGATGCGATTGTCATGTTGCATGGCAATCCGACCTGGTCTTTTTTCTATCGCCGGTTGATTCTTGAACTGCGACAGGATTACCGGGTGATTGTTCCCGATCATATGGGATGTGGGTTTTCTGATAAGCCGCAGCACTATCCTTATTGCCTGAGCAGTCATATTGCGAATTTAACTCATTTGCTTGAGCATTTGAATCTAACTCGTTTTAGTCTCTTTGTGCATGATTGGGGTGGGGCGATTGGTTTGGGATATGCCGTTCAACATCCCGATGCCATTGAAAAAATGGTAGTCTTCAATACCTCGCCAACCCTGACCAACCGTTTCCCTATGCGTATCCTCATCTGCAGGATCCCGATAATTGGGGAGTTTTTAGTGCGCCGCTTGAATTTTTTTGTCCGGGCTGCCGTGCGCATGGCCAGTGTGAAAAAACTCCCTGCTCCTGTTCGCTCCGGATTTATCATGCCCTACCAAACCTATGACAATCGGATTGCCGTCCATCGTTTCGTTCAGGATATACCCTTGTCCAGTCGTCATCCCAGTTGGGCGCTGGCGGCGCGCATTCAGGAGCAGTTGGGGGCACTGACGGGAAAACCAATGCTGATTTGTTGGGGAGACAGGGATTTTTGTTTTACCTCATTTTTTCTTGAAGCGTGGAAGAAACAATATCCCCACGCCATCATCCACCGATTCCCGCAGGCTGGACATTATGTGCTCGAGGATGCCCTTGATGAGATCCTGCCGCTCATACAACGGTTTATGGAATGAACCCGCCGTCACCGCATCTCCATAATCCGTGATTCTGGTTTAAGATTGGTTTTCCCCCCATCAGTGATGTCGTCCGGGTTTTTGGTTACCAAGCGCAACCTTTTCCCTTAAAGTTATGGGTTCTGGTGATCCTATCAGGGAGCAGGTTTTCGCGGGCATCCCGGTTTGATTCCACCCTGTCGGATTGTCAGCAGATAAAGATGGTTCTTCCGCTGATTCACCGGGCATGGCGCGGTTCATAGCGCGCCAGCCCGCATTCACATATTCCAGTGTTTTTTTAGACAATCCGGACAAATACTGTGACTGAACTTGGCTTCAGAGCGCTTCTCAATATAGGTTTCCATAAAGGACCAGTCATTGTTTTCGCTGCGGATCTTTTTACAATAACTGCATATTGGCAGGAGACCTTCGAGTTTTTGCATATGTTCGCGCAGTCCCAGTATGCGTTCGGCGACTTTGAGACGGGCCGCTAACTGATCTTTATCGAAGGGTTTGCGGATAAAATCATCGGCGCCCGCCTCGATGGCTTCCAGGTAATTCTGTTTGCCTTCCAGCGTGGTTAAGATGATGATAAAAGTGTAATGATCACGTTGGGTTTGACGAATGACCCGGCATAATTCCAATCCCGTCATTTCCGGCATCATCCAATCCGTGACCACCACGGGAAAATAATCATCACGACATAATTTCCATGCCTGCGCACCATTCTCGGCAATCACGACTTGATGATTTAAATGGTGCAACGTCGCTTCGAGAATACGGCGCGAAACTACATCATCGTCAACGATCAGAATTTTCATGTTATCAGTCCATCCTGAAGCACCGGTGCCAGCACCCGGTAAATTTTTACATTTCCTTTTCCTTTAACCGCGAATTCTCCCAGGCATTCCCCGGTAAATTCATGGGCGATTTTTTCCCATGCGCGCTCACTCAGATTCACCGCTCCAATCGCCCCATGGTGTTCCATCCTGGCCGCGGTATTGACGGTATCTCCCCAGATATCGAATAAATAACGTTTGTACCCGATTACTCCTCCCATGACATATCCGAAGTCGATACCAATACGCGCCTTCCAGTAAGGCGGCAGGCGTTCCAACGCCGCCAACATTTCCTGACCGCAGCGGACGCAACTCAATACCGGATTGTCCTTGGATTTAAGCAGACCGGATGCGGCCATAAAGGAATCACCAATGGTTTTGATTTTTTCCAGTTCATATTTGAATGCCAGATTTTCAAAGGTCTCAACAATCTCTTGCAGATAGTCAACCGTTTCGATTATCGGATGTTTATCGCAATAGGAGGTAAAACCGGCAATGTCACAAAACATGACCGCGACATTTTCGAATAGCCGGGGATTGAAGCGATTGGTCTTTTTTAATTCATCGACAATATGATCCGGAAAAATTACGCGCAGTAAACTTTCCGAACGTTGTTGTTCTTCTTCCAATTGTTCCCGGTACAATTGTTCGAGATCATACGACCGTTTGCGCTCCAGGCAGGTCCGGATTCGCGCTTGTAAGAGGGTGCGGTTGAATGGCTTGGTCAGGTAGTCATCGGCGCCTTTTTCAATGCAGCGGATAATGGTGTCCATTTCGTCAATGGAGGAAATGATGAGAATCGGCAGGTGGCAGAGTTTGGCATTGGCTTTGATGATTTCCAATACCTTGTCACCGGTAATTTCAGGCATCATGATGTCCAATAACAGCACATCGATGTCATGGGAGGTTAAAATTTCAAGGGCTTGCAAGCCGTTTTCGGCTTCAACTGTCGTATGCCCGATTTGTTTACAAATCGAAGATAATATCTTGCGATTGACTTTGGCGTCATCCGCAATCAGGATGGTGCCAAATTTCATCGGATCTCGACGGGATTTTATGAATTGAGTATGGGTAAGATCCATAAGGTGATTAATGGGGAATTTCTGATATTGCTAGGCATCTTCACTTGCTCGTTTAAGTAGCATCTGGGTAATGATTGTTTGCTGCCGGTTCGCCAGCAGGCTGTTGGTCATTTCGGCTACCGCATTCATGTCGGCAGGTTTATGTAAGATATGGTGCAAGCCAAAGTTTCGCAACTCGATGACCCGGGGATCGCTTTCCGGCAGTCCGGTCATGACAATGATTTGAATGGTTTTATAACGATCATCGCTTTTGAGAAACTTTAGAAACGAGATGCCATCCATGTTCGGTAGTTGAATATCGAGTATGATCAGATGAGGATAAAAACTGCCGATCAAGGCGCCGGCCTGAAGTCCATCCTCGGCGATCTTTATGGTTGCATGCGGGTAATTGCTCTTTAACAGTTCGATCAGGCAGAGCTGCACCTCTTGTTCATCTTCAATAATCAACAATCGCGGCGATTCGTGTGTCGGGATGATTGGATCTGAATGGCAATATTTATTGATCATGGTTTTGACGGTTTCGCTTTTGATCGGCTTGGTGATATAATCGTTCATCCCGGCTTCCAGGCATTTGCCGCGATCTTCGGGCATGGCATTGGCGGTCATGGCGACGATGGGGATGCGCACATCCATCTGCCGCAATTTTTTGGTCGCCACCAACCCATCCATTACCGGCATTTGCATATCCATGAAAATCAGGTCGAAACTGGAGGTATTACAGGCATCGATTGCTGCTTGTCCGTTTTCCGCGATGCGTACCTGAAAACCCAGCCGTTCAATTAACCGCGTGGCCAGTTTCTGATTAATGGCATTATCCTCCACCAGTAGAATTTGCAACAAGGAGGTCGCAGTATCGTTAACCATGGCCGGTGACAGGGGGATTGGCAATTTTTCCTTTTGGTCGGCATAAATCGATCGAATCATGTTAATCAGAGATAATTTCTTGATTGGCTTAAGCAAATAACCGCTCAGGGTAGATTCCTTGAGACGGTTGAGATTGGCCGGACTGACATCCGCGGTAATGGCAATTACTTTCAGTGATCGTCCCGGAAATTCCTTGCCGAGTCGGTCCATGAACATGAAGCCATCGTGTTCGGGCATTAGGATATCGGTCAGGATCAATTCAATTTTTGGATTTTGTTTTAATGCTTCGATGCCAATATCGACGCTGGAAGCCATGGTGGTATAAAATTCCAATTTTTTGAGGAGATTATCCGTGATTCGCAAGGCCGAGGGATTATCGTCGACGATCAGGCAATGTTTGTGTTTGAGAAATTCAACCGGAATCATTTTTGTGGTGTGGTGATATGTCTCATCCAGGACTTTTTTAAACGATAATGTGAATGAAAATCGAGTTCCGATTCCCAAGGTGCTTTCTACTTTCAAGTCACCGCCCATTAACAAGGTCAGTTTTTTCGAAATGGCGAGTCCCAATCCGGTGCCGCCATATTTGCGAGTGGTGCTGCTGTCTGCCTGGGTGAATGACTCGAAGATGGTAGCCATCTGTTCCGTGGTCATGCCGATGCCGCTGTCTTTCACGGTGATTTCGCAATCGATATGATCTGCCAAATTTTCCAATATTCGCAGTGTGGTGATGATTTCACCTCTTTCAGTAAATTTTATGGCATTGCCGAGGAGGTTCATCAACACTTGGCGCAAGCGGGTTGGATCTCCGATCAGGGGATGGTTGATATCGTCCGCGTCAACCAGGATTTCAAGATGTTTGTTCATGAGTTTACCGCGTATAAGTTCGCTGGTGTCATAAAGGATATCAGTGATATTAAAGGGGATCTGCTCCAGGATGACCCGATCCGCCTGAATCTTGGCGAGGTCGAGTATGTCATTGATCAGAGTAAGGAGGGAATCCGAACTGCGTTGAATCATTTCCAGACATTCACGTTGTTCGCTGGACAAATTATCATTTAACAACATTTCCGTGAATCCGATGATCCCATTCAAGGGGGTTCGCAGCTCATGACTCATATTGGCAAGAAACTCACTTTTGGCACGGGTCGCTGCCTCCGCGGCGACCCGCAGTTTCTCGGATTCGATCAACGCTGCTGACGTCTCAGCTGCCGCCTTTTCGGCTGCCAGTGTCGCTTGACGCAGCTCTAATTCCGCTGCTTTTCTCTCGGTGATGTCCCTTAGAATTGCGGTAAATAATTTTTCGCCTTCGATAGTCACCATGCCAATCGCAATCTGCAGCGGGAATATGGCGCCGTCCGACCGTTTCCCTGCAAGCTCATGATCGCTGGCATCAATGGTATGGCCGTCATCATGGAAGAATCGGGCAACTGGATTATCCACTTCTTTTTTCCCGGAATCAGGAAACAGTTCATTGAGCGATTTCCCGATCAGACCCGGTGCGGTTTGCCGGAAAATCTTCTCTGCCGCCGGGTTGAAGGAATGGATGATGCCATGCTCGTCAAATACGATGATTCCATCGGGAGCGGTGGTGACGATGGCATTGTTTTTGGCTACCGATTCCTGCAAGGATGCCATTACCTGGTTATAATGCGTGGCAATTTGACCGACTTCAGTAAACGGTTCGACGGGAACACGCAGATTGAGATTGCCCGTCTGTTTCTGTTGGTCCATGACTTTGAATAAATCGAATAATTCGGTTGAAGCGCCATGCTCCGCGACATTCAATCCCATTTCTTCATCCGCGATGCTGACGCGAAGCGGAAACCAGCGGTTGATCAGGCTGAGAACGAGATAAGACCCGCCAAAAGCCCAGATGCAACAAACCACGCACCCCCCCAATTGAATCCATAATTGTTCCCAGCGATTCAGACCGGTATTAAGAATCGCCGGTGAGCCAAATATTCCAACCGCCAAAGTCCCCCAAATGCCGGCGCCAAGGTGAACCGGGACCGCGCTGACTACATCATCGATGTGGAATTTCTCCAACCAACGATCCGTGAGATACATGATCACGGTGCCAATGCTGCCGATAAACATTGCATCCTCGACGTTCACTGCGTGACAACTGGCGGTGATCGCGACCAATCCCGCCAACACTCCATTCATAATGAGGACAACATTGCCGCGGCGATACACCCAGCCGCTGATAACCAATGCCGTCAGTAAACCAGAAACTGCTGCCATCATGGTGTTTTCGATAATTCCCGGAACTTGAGAATTCATTGCCAGAGTGCTGCCGCCATTGAATCCAAACCATCCAAACCAGAGCAGCAGGGTGCCGAGAATTGCCAGCGGATAATTGCAGCCCGGGATGGTTTGAGGTGGGCCATCCTTGGGAAACCGTCCATGTCGTGCCCCAATGATCATGATGGCCGCCAATGACACCCATCCCCCCACGCTGTGCACCACGGTTGAACCGGCGAAATCAACGAAACCCAAGTGCTGCAGGAAACCCTTAGCCTGGCCGATATTATTCCCACGCCAGGCCCATTGTCCAAATATCGGGTAAATCAATCCCGATAATAACATTGAAATAATGACATAAGCGGTGATTCTTGTGCGTTCCGCCGTGGCGCCCGATACGATCGTTGTGGCGGTCCCGCAGAAGACCAGTTGATAAAGAAAAAAGGAGGCATGCCAAACCCTTGCTTCTGAGTGAGTAGTGATAAATTCTGCCGCCGTGGCGATTGAGCCACCGAACATGATCGCAAAGCCAAACAACCAGAATAATCCGGCGGAAATGCCAAAATCAGTAATGTTTTTTATGGCAACATCGATGCTGTTTTTAGAGCGGGTCATGCCGCTTTCAAGACACATGAAGCCGGCCTGCATGGTAAAGACCAGCAGAGTGCACAGCAATATCCAGGAGATATCAATGGTGGTGATTGTGCTTATTTCCATTATTTAATCGGGATAGGGGGAGTGAAATCGCATGCGCTGCCAATCAGGAGGTTGATAAATTAAGTTAACTTGAGGTGAGACGGCGGATATTTTTCTCCAAGGCAGCATCCAGAAACTTGATCTCGGTTTCCAGAGTGAGCAACAAAGTTTTTGCAGTACTCAAATCGCCTTGATTGGCCATGGCTTCTAATTTTCTTGCGGCTTCAACTACTGCGTTAGCGCTCAGGTTGGCTGCGGCGCCCTTGAGAAAATGGGCTGCAGCATTGGTTTTTTGCGAGTCACCGGACGCAACCGCAGCTTGCAGAGATTGAATCATGGATGGAATTTCGTCACGCAATAACTGCATCACTTCCACCATCAATTCGGTATCCCCATCGACGCGCTCGAGGGCGTCGGCTAAATCAAATATCTCAGTTTCATCACGATCCATAGAGGTCATACCTTGAAAATAATACAATGATCGACTGTTTTTTAATGTCTATTTGACCGGAGATTGCCCTGCGAATTTACAGGCAATCATCGGCATATCTCATTCACGCTGGATGAAAATATAACTCGGCTGATTCATTGTACTATTACCCTGGATCAAAGAATTGTTTAATTGCGTAATTAAAATAAAATTGATCATGAAAACGCGAAGAAAATTTTTAAGGTGGACTTGATAATATTTGCGATTCATACAGTATTATCGTTGTTAGTTATCATCCGTTTGAATATATTCACACCGCCACACCCACCAGTTATCCTGCTGAGCTGACTCGTGTTTTGGTCGTCGCTTGGTTTCCTTTTCATTGATTTCTTGTATTAATACCAGCCTTTTGGACTATCGGATTTCTCTGGTTATCTGAAGACGGTTGCTTTTTTAGGTATCGGAAGCGTTAATGGGATCATCACAACGTCATCGTCTGTTTGAATTGGAATCTCTGGAACCCAGAATACTTCTTTCCGCTGATGGCATTGCGGCAGGTCTGGGCGACACCCATTTGGGGAACGACAATACTGATACGACCATGATTGAAACCATGGATTGGTTGTCGATCCCGATAAACCAGCAGGGGCCGAAAAGTCTGATCTACTCTGATTCCAATGCGGACCTGTTTTCCAGCCTTACTGATGATCCGGCAATTAGCATCATTGCCACTCCTGCCAGTCTTCCAGATGAAAACATCCAGTCGTTGGCAGAACCATCACCTGCAAATTCTCTTGATCCGATCGCCAATAACGATGAACCAGAATTAATTGCGGGAGTAGACTATTGGTTTGATTTGAATGAACCCGACATTTCCGTTGAGGAGAATCCGGTAGGTGGCAATCCCAATGGCGGCAATACTTCGACATCCGAGATGATTGACACCCTCAATTCACCGAATGGACCACCGGCACTGTTGCCAACGGTTATCAGCGCGACTAGTTTTCAACCCATCATTCCAGCTGATGGCGGTTTTTATGCCCTGGAAATCCTCCCGGTTAATCCTGGCGCCATCATTGGGTTGGGTGACGGCGCTGCCGGTGAATTGCTCGGAACCCAGGCCGATCTCGATCAGCTTGATTCGTATCATTCCGTGACACTGGGCAGCGGCAATGGCAGTCATCTCGTCACCGTCGGCGCCAATTCCGCCTCCCCGGTAATCATTCCCACCACCCTCATTCTGAACACTGGTGTTGATGGTGCCGTCAATATCAATTCGCCTCTCATCGGCACCGGCGGTCTGATAATCAACGGTTCCGGTCACACCACCACCATTGCCGCCAATGTCACGATGACCGGTGACATTATCTATAATGACTCGTTGATCATTGTCGGAGATCGGACGATTGAAGCCACCGGCACGCTGCTCTCAGGCGCAAACATTACGATCATGAATCCCGGCACCATTACCGGCAACAGCGATGGCACCCCGGATATATTGACCTTGAAAGCTCCCAAGGGCAAGGTTACCCTGGGCGGTAACTTCGGTGGCGGCGGCTTGCTGAACCTGATCATCGAAGCGAAAGAAATCGAAATCCTTGGCAACGTCATCATCTCTACCCGCCAGACCTCCGGCGGCGATCCTCTGACCGCGGTCTCAACCGCGAATTCCGGCAGCATAAGTTTTAAAGCAGAGAAAAAGATCACCCTGAATTCCGGGGCTAAACTGTTGTCACATGTTGAAACCGGGAGCACGTTCACGGCCGGTAACATCACGCTGACCGCTGAAGATCGACTTGACAGCCTGATTGCCAACCTCAATCTCCTAATTCCGATTGATCTGTCATTGACCGATGCAACCATTACCTTGGACGCGGCAACCTTGAGGGGTGCATATATCAATCTGTCAGTGCTAGCGGACAGTAAGCACGCGTTTAATGAAGATGGGGGACTTAAGGAGGATCTGCTGGATTTTCTTGGAAGTATTGCCATAATTGGTGGTTTCTCCTTTTCCGAAGCCAAGGCAACTCTGGATATTAAATCCGGCAGTTCAATTGCTGGTGAGATCGTTTACATGAGGGCCCATGCGGTCACCGAAGCCAAGGTAACATCTATCAGTCATTATGTCGGGGTCGCCATCGGTTTTTCCAAACCTACCGCTAGATTGACGGTGGCCAGCGGAGTAACGATTACCGCCGCCCAGGATCTGAGTGTGATTTCGAGCGTCACCGGCGATATGAATGTTTCCGCTCAGCAGGGACTTATCGGCCCGAGCAAATCGGGTGAAACGGTGAATATCGTCTTCGCTTATGGCCAGACCGATATGATCTCGACCGCGACCATCGCGAGCGGAGCGACGTTGATGGCGGGCAACAACCTCCTGATCTCCGCCTCAATGAGAAAGACTACCAACACGTCAACCACCGCCGGCGCCTATGAAGACGGCTCGTTGGGGGCGGCGATCACCTTTTCATTTGCCACCACCACCGTGGAAGCGGTGGTAAACGGGGTCGCCATCGCCGGTAATAAATTGACGATTTCTGCTGACGGACTAGCTCTTCGCAATGATGTCGCGGCATCCTCTGAGACCGGAACCGGTATCGGCGCCAAGATCGCATTCGCTGTCAAGGGTGCTCCGGCTTCGGCGGTTGGCGCGATCAAGAACAAGGTTAAAGGCAGCACTCCCAAGACGGATGCCAAGAGCGGCTCTCCCACCAAGCTGGCGTTGTCGGCGGCTTTTGCTTTTGCTCAGCACAACGTCCATGTCACTACCAAGGTTGGTGACGGCGCCCGGGTGGGAGCGCAGACCGGGAATGTCAGTATTACCGCAGTCAATATCGAACTCCCGGAAATGAGCGCCAATAGCAGTGTCAACAGTGACAAGCTGAGCGCGAAGAATCCCTCCGGTAACACCAAGCGCAATTCAGTGGCTGCCGCCATTTCGATCGGCAAATTCACCAATAATGTGGAAGCCAGTATCGGCGCCAATGCCATCGTCGATGCGTTTGGTGGTTTGACCCTGGAGGCAAAAGCCCGGTTTCCTTACGAGGTTCAGTATTTCGAATTGTTCGATAAAAATTTCAAGCTTCCCGAATTAACTGACAAGCTGAACGCCAATTTCGGCATTCAAAACGGTTTCTTCACTTCCTGGACCCGCAGTGACGCATCGGGAACCGATACGGCTGTGGCCGGCGCCATCAATTTCCTCTTTCTGACGAATACCAGTAAAACGACGATCAAGAGCGGCGCTAAAATAAATCAAGACCGGGTATTTGGCTCAGGCACCTTATTTGATGGTGCAACGGATGCCATTAATCTCGGAGCGCCGCATCATCTGGCAACCGGTCAAGCAGTTACTTACAAAACAAACGGCACGACCCCAATACCCGGTCTGGCTGACGGTTCGATCTATTATGCCTTCGTGGTGGACGCCAACTCCATCAAGCTAGCCGATTCCCGTGTCAACGCGTTGAGCGGCGGCGCCCGCGATCTGACAGGCACCGGCGGCAATGTGGCCGGTCAGCGGTTGGTGGTTGATGGTGGCACCATCACGGTTCTCGCCCAATCGGACGTTGAAACGGTCAATCTCTCGGGTATTTTTGGATTGTTATTTATTGGTAGTAATAACGCCGGCAAGGCAGGGATTGGCGGCGCATACCTTCAGGTCGGTTATGATAACACAACGAATGCGTTGATAGATACCGGAGCGTTGGTGAATGGTGATTCCCTGGCAGTGCGTGCCATTACCAATACCAGCAATATCTCCATGGCGGTTGCCGGCGGCTCCGCTGACAAACTGGCCATCAATGGCACGTTCAGTGTTCAACACATCAACAATCAAACACTGGCTCGTATTGATGAAGGTGCGGTCATAACCACTGGCACGGGTGTCATAACCATTGATCGAACTCAGAATGATGTCCCCACTGAGACAACGGGTATTCTCGGAACGCTGCCGACTTTCGCGCCCGAATTAGCTATCGATGACGTCAATAATACCATTGAACTCACCCGCGATCATGGCTACGTCACCGGCCAACCGTTGATCTATCATAATAATGGGGGCAGCGATATTGGCGGATTGGTGGATGGCGGCACGTATTATGCCATTGTCGAAGATGCCAATACCATCAAACTCGCCACCACCAAAAGCAACGCGCTTGCGCTGATTGCGATCGACCTGAATCCCTCTGTCGGCACCGCCAGGGTTTTTCCCGCGACAGCGGTGACGGTCGACAAGGATACCATTACCTTTGCCAATGAACATGGATTTATCTCCGGTCAAGCGGTGAAATATCAAAACGGTGGCGGCGATAGTATCGGCGGGCTGACTACGGATGCCTTTTATTATGTAGTTGTGGTGGATGCCAACAAGATCAAACTTGCCACAACCTTTGCCAATGCCATTGCCGGCAGTCCGGTCGTCATTAATTTGACGTCTACAGGCACTGGCAACAGCCAGAGCCTCATCCCCTTTTTGCGTCCGCTCGGCGCCGCCCATGTCTTGGAAACCGGCTTCGATCCGGCTGCCAATGGCGCTGTCAGTCTGGGCGATGACACCATCGATTTCGGCAGCGCGCATGGTTTGTTTACCGGCCAGACTGTGGTTTATGAAAATGGCGGAGGGACGGATATCGGCGGCTTGACCGATGGTTCCATATATTATGTGGTCAAAGTGGATAATCGCAAGTTCAAGCTGGCGGCTACCAAGGCGAATGCGATCGCTGCGACCCCCGTGGTGATCGATCTCTCCGGTTTGGGTTCAGGCACGGGGCACAGCCTGAGTCGGATTGTCCCGCCTTTCAATCCGGCCGTGGCGGTGAATACATCAACCGAAACGATTAACCTGGGGCGTCCTCACAGTCTCGCCACCGGCCAAAAGATAATTTACCGTGTAGGCGATGGCTCGGCGATCGGCGGCCTGGCCGATGGCGGAATTTATTATATCATTAAAGTGGATGCCAATAGTGTCAAGCTGGCGAGCAGTCCGGACGATGCAACCGCTGGCAATGTTATCGATCTGAGTTCGGTGGGAACTGGTTCGCGACACAAACTAGTGACTTTTTATGAATTAAAACCAGCCCCCAGCGGCATCTCTAATGCCGATATTGTCTCCTCTGACGACACTGCGTTCGTTACCGATCTGAACTTGTTAGTCGCCGCTGACGACCATTCGTTCCTGGTAAATGCCGGCGGTGGATTCAGTAAAGGCAGCGCGGTCGGCATTGGCATTACCATTTCGGTGAACACAATTGTTCGTGACACCCGGGCGATTATTGGCAGCGACGAGAAACTGCTGAATGATCCTGAATTCAGTCCTGCCAGCGGCATTAACAATAATAATACCATCAATCTCGGCTACGAGCATGGATTTACCACTGGCCAGACAGTGATGTATGCCAACGGCGATGGCGAAAACGTCGGCGGATTGAATGAAGCCACTCTTTATTATGTAAAAGTGATTAATGCCCATGAGTTTCAATTGGCGCGTTCGCTTACCGAAGCAAACGAAACGCCTGCCAGTTTTTTTTCAATAGGGGCGATTGATGCCAATCGTGAACGCATCAATCTTGGTTACACCCACAATTTCCAGACCGGCGATCCTGTGGTTTATTCTGCTGGACAACAGAACGGCGGCGCCAGTATCGGCGGACTGGTAGATGGTCAGACATATTATATAATAGTCGTCGATACCCAAACGGTTACACTCGCCGCCTCGTTGGAGGATGCCCTCGCGTATCGCTCAAGCACCTTCGATCCCGCAATCGCCGTGGACATCACCAACGACACCATCTTTCTCGGGGAGGATCATGGGTTCGAAATCGGTGATGCGATCATCTATTCTGCTGGACAGCAGAATGGTGGCGCCAATATCGGCGGCTTGGTGGACGGCCAGACTTATTATATCATTCCGATCGATGCCACCTCGATCGCGCTTTCAATTGTCGAGGATGATACCGAGGAAGCCACGCCGATTTCTTTTGCAACTTCGGCGGTATTGAATGATTCTATTGACACCAGTTTTGTTCATGCCTGGGAGTCTGGCGATGCCGTGATTTATTTCAGCAGCGCCGGGGCGGCTGTTCAGGGTTTGGTAAATGGCGGTAAATACTATGTCATCGAAGTGGACAGCACCCATGTGAAACTGGCAGCGACTTTGGCCGATGCCACCGCCGCCACCCCGGTTGCCATAGCCTTGAATGCTGCCAACGCCGCGGAAGACGGGCATGTGTTGCGCCGGGATGTAAGGGTTAATCTGACGTTAACAGGAACGTCAGGCACTGCCCACAATATCAGCCACAACTTCACGGTCAACCTGAGTGTCACGGGATCAGGCGCCAGTCACAGCTTAAGACTTGATCTTGACCCCACTACCGGAGATGGTCAAGCTCATGGGATCGGCGTGCCATTTAATGTCACAACTGCGGTTAATCCCGATACTGATACCATAGACCTTGGATATACGCATCGCCTGACCGACGGGCAGGCTGTGGTTTATAGCAATGGATCAAATCTCAGCATCGGCGGTTTGGCCGACAGTGAGATCTATTACGTGATCGTCATCAATGCCACCCGAATTCAACTGGCTTCAACCAAAGGCGAGGCCATTGCCCGTTCCAAGCATTTGAATCTGATCACCGAGAATACCAGCGGCACCCATTTAATAGGCGCGGCGTTCCGCCCGACGCCAATCGTCGATGGTGCGCTCGATACCATCAATTTTGGTCGGGCACACAACTATGAAAGCGGCCAGGCGCTGGTCTACCATAATGGCGGCGGCGCGAGTATCGGCGGTTTGGTGAATGGCGCCACCTATTACGCGATCGTCATCGACACGACCTCGATCAAACTCGCTGCCTCACTGGGGCTGGCGACGGCTGCAACCCCCACCACCCTCGATATCAATCCTGCCACCGCCACCGGCACTTCCCACAAGTTAAGCGACCCCAAAGACTCTAATGGATCGATCCGGGCGGGTGGTAAGATTCGCGTAGCCGCAAAAAATGACGGTAATATTCTCGCTCCTTCACTGGCGGGCGCCTTGACCAACGACACCCCCACGGGCGCCAACGCAACCGCGGAAAAACCGACTGAAGCGCAACAGGAACCGCCCAAATTCGGCGTCGCGGTTTCCGGTAGTGTTGCCATCCAGGTTGTGGAGGAGATTGCCCAAGCCATCGTGCGGAACGCGACCATTACCTCCGGCACCGCCTTATCTCTTAATGCCAACAATGACAGTAGAATTCAATCATTTACCGGTGCCGTCTCCATCTCTTACACCAGCAAGTCTCCCGTGGGTCTGGCGGGAGCAGTATCGATCAACACCATTCGTATGACCACCGAGGCCTTTCTCGACGCCGCCACTGTGAGCTTAACTGGAAATCTGAACCAGGTAGCGAAAAACGATGCGAGTATCCTGGCGGTTGCCGCCAGCCTGGCGGGCTCGGCGCCCAATAAACTTTCAGCGACCACCGGCGGGGGGGGGAGCTTGGCGGGAAGTGTATCACTCAATACCATTGTCAGTTCCACCCTGACGTATGTGCGGGATAGTACCGTTGTCAGCGCGGTCGATGCGACCCTTGTGGCTGAAGATTTGCCCTCTATGAACGTGGTGGCCGGGGCGGCGGCGGTGGCTTTGGGAGGCAAGGCAGGTATCGGTGTGTCGATAGCAATCAATTCCATTGTTGGATTTACTCAAGCTTATATTGATAATTCCACAATTAATGCCAGTGATGATGTGCAATTATCGGCGAGAACTACTGATGAAATTCAGGCGCTCACTGCAACCTTGGGCATAACTACCGGAGCGAAGGGGTTGGCTGCGGCACTTTCATTGTCGCTCAACTCTATCATTGTATCCACCGAATCTTATATAACCAAGAATTCAGTGATAATCGCGGACGGTGTACTCCGACTCAGTGCACACAGCGGCTCAACTATTATCGCCAATGGTGGCGGTGTCGGCATCGCGATCGGGAAAAGCGATGATAGTTCCGCTACCGGCACGGTTGGCTTTTCGATCGCGACAAATAATTTGATCAGTACCACGCGTTCTTACATTGACGAGACTACCGCGGCGGCAGCAAGTGTCGATCTGTCAGCAACTGCCAGGAATCAGATTGTGGCAGTTACAATCGGCGGCGGCGTTTCCGGTTCTAAGGGGACCGGCGGCGCGACGGCGGTAAGTGTGGCTGGTTCCGGTTCTCAGAATCTCATTGTTTCGATGGTCGAATCATATATTGTCGATTCCGCTGTCACAACAACCTTGACCACTGCGACCGTTAAGTTACTTGCCATCGACAGTTCTGAAATCCAAGCCGATGCCGGCGGCGTCGCCATCGCGGCTGCCTTCGGAGATGGGGGCGGCACTGCCGTTTCTGTAGGTGGCGCGGCCGCAATCAATACCATCGTTAATATGGTTCGTTCCTACGTCGACACCTCGACAGTCATCGCAGCCGGTCACACTAGCATTTCGTTTGGTTCTGGTTCGAGCGCGGTAGTTGATGTTTCGGGCAATACCATTTCATTCTCCGATGTCCATCGTCTGGTGACTGGTCAGGCCGTTATATATGATGCTGGTTCAACGCCGATCGGCGGCTTGATTGATGGCCATACCTATTATATCATCAAGCTCGATGACGACACCATTAAACTGGCAGAGTCTGCGACCGATGCCATGCTGGGTATCGCCGTTGATCTTACCTCGACCGGAAGCGCCACTGTCCATGATTTGTTGACGGCCGGCATTGAACTTATCGCCTTGGCTGACACCGTCATCGACACATTGAGTATCGGGGGCACTTTATCAGCATCAGAGGGTAAAGGCGGGGGTACTTCTGTCGCCGTTGCGGGCAGTGTTTCAATTAATGTGATTGTTAGTATTGTCGAAGCTGCGATCAAAAACAGTGATGAAACCCACAACATTCAGTCTAATGGGGGTGCGATTAGTGTTACTGCCATGGACGATTCAGGTATACATGCGGCGGCGGGGGGCGGTGCGCTCGCGTTTGCCTTCGGTCAAGGCGGCGGCACCTCGGTTTCCTTTGGCGCGGCGGTGGCGATCAATGAGATCGTCAGCATCACCACAGCGCATATCGATGGTTCACAGGTTACTGTTTCCGGGCCGATGACAATTGCCGCTGTGTCCGCGCCTGATATTGTAGCGAATGCCATTGGATTTGCCGCGGGTGGTTCGGGTGGTCAGGGAGGCGGTGTACAAGTATCCGGCGCCGGTTCCGGGGCGATTAATGGCATTGTCAGCACAGTTAAGGCGTTGATCGTGGACAGCGTTGTGGTCGCGTCCGGCAGGGTGGGATTGAATGCGGATGATCGCTCCCTCATTCAAGCCTTTGGCGGCGGCGCCTCAGGGGGCGGTGCCGGCGGCGCGGGTGGGGGCACTGCTGTGGCAGTAGGTGCTTCGATTACTATTAACAACATTGTTAATACCGTGGAAGCCGCTATCGATAGTTCTAACGTGGATGCAATGGGTTTGATCGCGCTTCATGCCCAATCGAAAGCGGAAATTGTTACTGCAGCGATTGGGTTTGCTGGCGGTGGGGCCGGTGGTTCGGGTGGTGGGGTGGCTGTTTCTGTTGCCGGAGCTGGATCCATTAACACGGTGGTGAAAACGATTAAGGCCGAGATCCGCAATGATAGTGACGTTACAACCACAATCGGTTCAATTACATTAGAAGCCTTGGACGATTCGTCTATTATTACAGTCGCGGGCGCGGCGGCAATTTCAGGCGCTGGTGGCGCCGGCGGAGGCACATCGGTGCAGGTAGGCGCCTCGATAGCGACGGCGGCGATTGCCAATACCGTCGCCGCGTTTATTACTGATTCGACAGTGATCGCAACTACCGGTGCAGTCAACTTAAAAGCAGAATCCACCGCTGAAATTATCACCGTGGCGATCGGTTTTGGCGCGGGTGGTTCCGGTGGGGCAGGCGGGGGCGTTCAAGTTGCCGTTTCAGGATCTGGAATTGGCAACGGTATTGGTAACACCATCAAGGCGATCATTGAGGGAAGTGAAGTAACGGCGGGGACAACAGTGACGCTAACTGCGACTGACGATTCGACGATCTGGGCGTTTGGCGGCGGCGCTACAGCCGGCGGGGCGGGTGGCGCTGGTGGTGGGACAACAGTGGGGGTTGGCGCTTCCATTGCCATCAGTGCGATTACAAACACGGTAGAAGCCGCCATCGACGATTCTACTGTTACTGCGGCAACCGGTGTTTCATTGGAAGCAACATCAACGGTTGAAATCAATACCACAACCATCGGGTTCGCAGGCGGCGGAGCAGGAGGGGCAGGTGGCGGTGTCGCGGTGTCGGTAGCGGGGGCTGGCTCAATTAATTCTGTGACCAATACCATTAAGGCGGAAATTCGCAATGACAGCACGGTGACAACCCCAACCGGCGCACTTTCCCTGTATGCCAAGGACGATTCGTCCATAATCACGGTGGCGGGCGCGTTAGCGGCATCGGGTGCTGGCGGCGCTGGTGGTGGTACGTCGGTGCAGGTAGGGGCATCGGTAGCGACGGCCGCGATAGCCAACACCATTTCAGCACTCATTGCTGACTCAACCGTGACCGCAACGACTGGCGCGGTCACCCTGATGGCTGAATCTACTGCCGATATCATCACAGTGGCAATCGGGTTTGGCGCCGGCGGTTCCGGTGGCGCGGGCGGTGGAGTGCAGGTGGCAGCGGCGGGATCAGCGGTAGGCAGTGGCATTGGCAACACCATTCAGGCAGTTATCAAGGGCAGTGAAGTAACGGCGGGAACAATGGTGACATTGACCGCGACGAATGATTCGACGATATGGTCGTTTGGCGGCGGTGCTTCAGCCGGCGGTGCCGGTGGAGCGGGCGGTGGTGTTGGGGTAGCGGTAGGCGCTTCCGTGGCGATTAATGCCATTACCAATACTGTTGAAGCGGTCATCGATTCTTCGACTGTCAACGCTGAATCGGGGATTACACTGAAAGCTTCTTCAACGGCGGAAATTAATACCACGACCATTGGTTTTGCGGGAGGTGGCGCGGGTGGCGCGGGTGGTGGTGTTGCGGTGTCAGCAGCTGGAGCAGGCTCAATTAATACCGTGGTTAATACGATCAGGGCTGAAATCCGCACCCTCAGTGAAGTGACTACTTCAACCGGAATGGTCACCTTGCAGGCTGAGGATAATTCTTCGATCATTACCGTGGCAGGCGCGGCGGCGGGCTCAGGTGCGGGCGGTGCGGGTGGTGGTGTAGCTGTGCAAGCGGGCGCTTCGGTCGCCACGGCAGCGATTGCCAATACCATCCAGGCCTTGATTACCGATTCAATGGTGACGGCAACTACCGGTGCAGTGACATTATCTGCAGATTCCACGGCTAATATTCTTTCAGTAGCGATTGGTTTCGCGGCAGGCGGAGCAGGCGGCGCTGGCGGGGGCGTGCAAATATCCGCAGCGGGATCAGCTGTCGGCAACGGGATCGGAAACACGGTTCAAGCGTTGATTAAAGGTAGCACGGTGACGTCAGCCGGCATTGTGAGTGTTACCGCGACCGACAATTCAAAAGTTTTTGCCTTTGGCGGTGGCGCCTCGGGTGGTGGCGCTGGGGGAGCGGGTGGCGGTGTTGCCGGAGCGATTGGGGCATCAGTTACCATAAATGCAATAACCAATACGGTTGAAGCGGCGATTGACAGTTCGACGGTAAGCTCAGTGGGAGCGCTATTAGTTGAGGCGATTTCCGCAGGAGAGATTTATACAGTTGCCATTGGTTTTGCGGGAAGCGGGGCGGGCGGGGCTGGTGGCGGTGTGGCATTGGCGGGCGCGGGCGCAGGCGCGATTAATACGATAGTGAAAACAGTTAAAGCCGAGATTCGCGCCTCCAGTAACGTGACTACCACCGCCGGTGGTACAGTGACAGTTCATGCGCAGGATACTTCCAAGATTTTTGCGATTGCGGGCGCGGCAGCGGCTTCGGGAGCTGGTGGGGCGGGTGGCGGCGTATCCGGTCAGGCCGGCGCTTCGGTGGCAACGAACGCGATAACCAATACCATTCGCGCGGCAATTGATGGTTCAATGGTGACCTCAGCCGGGGTGGTGATGGTGAATGCGGAATCGACGGCGGAAATGCTGGGAGTGGCGATCGGGTTCGCGGCGGGCGGTTCGGGTGGAGCGGGCGGTGGGGTGCAGATTTCAGCGGCAGGATCAGCGGTTGGCAGTGGAATCGGGAACACGGTACAGGCGTTGATTGTCGGCAGCATGGTGACGTCGTCAAGTACCGTGAGTGTCACGGCGACGGACAGCGCGAAAATCTTTGCCTTTGGCGGCGGCGCATCCGGTGGCGGTTCGGGCGGCGCCGGTGGCGGAGTCGCTGGCGCGGTAGGCGCGTCGGTGACAATCAATGCGATCACCAGTGTAGTGGAAGCCGCGATTGACAGTTCGACCGTGAGCGCGGTGGGAGCGTTGCTAGTTGAAGCGATCTCAGCAGGAGAGATTTACACCGTTGCCATTGGCTTCGCGGGCAGCGGGGCGGGCGGGGCAGGTGGTGGTGTGGCTTTGGCGGGCGCGGGTGCCGGGGCGATTAATACGGTAGTAAAAACAGTTAAAGCCGAGATTCGCGCCTCCAGTAACGTGACTACCACCGCCGGTGGTACAGTGACAGTTCATGCGCAGGATACTTCCAAGATTTTTGCGATTGCGGGCGCGGCAGCGGCTTCGGGAGCTGGTGGGGCGGGTGGCGGCGTATCCGGTCAGGCCGGCGCTTCGGTGGCAACGAACGCGATAACCAATACCATTCGCGCGGCAATTGATGGTTCAATGGTGACCTCAGCCGGGGTGGTGATGGTGAATGCGGAATCGACGGCGGAAATGCTGGGAGTGGCGATCGGGTTCGCGGCGGGCGGTTCGGGTGGAGCGGGCGGTGGGGTGCAGATTTCAGCGGCAGGATCAGCGGTTGGCAGTGGAATCGGGAACACGGTACAGGCGTTGATTGTCGGCAGCATGGTGACGTCGTCAAGTACCGTGAGTGTCACGGCGACGGACAGCGCGAAAATCTTTGCCTTTGGCGGCGGCGCATCCGGTGGCGGTTCGGGCGGCGCCGGTGGCGGAGTCGCTGGCGCGGTAGGCGCGTCGGTGACAATCAATGCGATCACCAGTGTAGTGGAAGCCGCGATTGACAGTTCGACAGTGAGCGCGGTCGGTGCATTGATGGTTGAGGCGCTAGCAACGGGTGAAATTTACACCATTGCCATTGGCTTCGCGGGCAGTGGTTCAGGCGGCGCGGGTGGTGGTGTCGCATTGGCCGGGGCTGGCGCAGGCGCGATCAATACGATGGTGAAAACAATCAAGGCGGAGATACGCGCGGCAAGTAATGTGAGTACTTCGGCAGGCGGGACAGTGACGGTTCATGCCCAGGACACCTCCAAGATATTTGCGATCGCGGGTGCGGCGGCTGCCTCTGGGGCGGGTGGAGCCGGCGGCGGAGTTTCCGGTCAAGCCGGCGCTTCCGTGGCAACGAACGCGATAACCAATACCATTCGCGCGGCAATTGATGGTTCGACGATGACCTCGGCAGGGGGGGTGACGGTGAATGCAGAATCGACCGCTGAGATGTTGGGAGTGGCGATCGGGTTCGCGGCGGGGGGCTCGGGCGGCGCCGGTGGCGGAGTACAAATATCGGCGGCGGGTTCAGCAGTGGGAAATGGCATCGGAAATACGGTTCAGGCAATGATTGTAGGCAGCACGGTGACGTCGTCCAGTACAGTGAATGTTACGGCGACGGACAGTGCGAAAATCTTTGCTTTTGGCGGTGGCGCATCTGGTGGCGGTTCGGGTGGCGCCGGTGGCGGTGTCGCTGGCGCGGTGGGTGAGTCAGTGACAATTAATGCGATTACCGGCACGGTGGAAGCCGCGATTGACAGTTCGACGATAAACGCCGCAGGCAATGTAACTGTAGAAGCAATATCGTCAGGGGAAATCATAACCTCAGCCATTGGTTTTGCGGGCAGTGGTTCAGGCGGCGCGGGTGGTGGTGTCGCATTGGCCGGGGCTGGCGCAGGCGCGATTAACACGGTGGTTAAAACCGTCAAAGCGGAGATTCGCGCGGCCAGCAATGTAACCACCACATCAGGCGGGACAGTGACAGTTCATGCCCGGGACACCTCCAAGATATTCGCGATCGCCGGCGCGGTTGCCGCCTCTGGCTCTGGAGGAGCAGGTGGCGGAGTATCGGGTCAACTGGGAGCTTCCGTCTCTACCAATTCAATTATTAACACTATTCGTGCCGCAATCAGCGGTTCGACTGTGAATGTTTCAGGTAATGTGTTGGTAAACTCCAATTCGAATGCGGAAATTCTGGCGGTAGCAATCGGTTTTTCGGGAGGCGGTTCCGGCGGCGCTGGCGGCGGGGTGCAATTATCCGGGGCTGGCTCCGCTTCCGTCAATGTCATAAATAATACCGTGGAAGCATTAATTACGACTGGCAGTAATGTCACCTCCAGTGGAATGGTCACTTTGACTGCCAAAGATAGTAGTACGATTAACGCCTTTGGTGGGGGAGCAACTGGCGGTGGTTCCGGCGGCGCCGGTGGTGGGGTAGCGGGGGCGATTGGCGCCTCGGTGGTCATTAATTCCATTTCAACAACAGTGGATGCCTCGATCTCGGGTTCGACCGTCAGTGCGACCATGGTGATTGCGACCGCGGATTCTACCGCGGCAATTTTGTCGGTTGCCATTGGTTTTGCGGCAACCGGTTCAGGTGGCGCGGGTGGCGGGGTGTCGCTTTCCGGCGCTGGCGCCGTGACCATCAACGTCATTGACAATACGATTACCGCCGAGATCCGCGGTGGCAGCATGGTGAATTCCACCAGTGGCGCGATCACCTTCACTGCGACCGATGACTCTTCCATAACCGCGGTTGCCGGGGCGGTAGCGGCCTCCGGCGCGGGTGGCGCTGGCGGCGGTGTTTCCGGCCAGGTTGGCGCTTCCGTCGCTACCAATACCGTGACGAATACAGTCCGTTCAAGTATTTCCGGGTCGACGGTAACCTCGGCTACGGCCATCACCATGAGCGCGACATCAAATACGACCATACTTGCTGTGGCCATCGGGTTTGCCGGCGGCGGATCGGGAGGAGCCGGCGGGGGGTTGAATCTGTCCGGCGCAGGAACCGCAACGGTGAACAGTATAGCCAATACTGTTGAGGCTTCCATCAAGACCAATAACGGCGCTTCAAGCGTTCATGCCACCGGCGGCAAAGTCATTCTCAGTGCTACCGACAACGCGAAGATCGACGCGATTTCAACCTCCGGCGCAGCAGGCGGGTCAGGTGGCGCGGGTGGCGGAGTTTCCGCCGCGGCAGGGAATTCGTTGTCTTTTAATAAAATCGAGAATGATGCTCTTGCTTATATAGACGGTTCCACGGTAACAGCCAGTAATCATATCGAATTAACC
Source organism: uncultured Lentisphaerales bacterium (assembly GCA_964615975.1). Lineage (GTDB taxonomy): Bacteria > Verrucomicrobiota > Lentisphaeria > JABSQK01 > JAJFLO01 > CAZTTH01. Next base: position 66,228 of record CAZTTH010000011.1, read on the forward strand.
GCACTCTCCACTACCAAGATCAATGCGGTGACGGTCGGCGGCGCGGTATCCGGCGCGGGTGGTGCTGGTGGCGGTGTGTCCGGCGCGGAAGGCGCCGCAGCCGCGACAAATGAAATTGGAAATTCCATCAAAGCTTATGTCGCCGGTTCCAGTTCAGTTACCACCACATCCGGCGGCTCCCTGAAACTGTCAGCCACGGATAATTCAACAATCGAGTCCAATGCGGTCGGCGGTGCGGTTTCAATTGCCGGCGGTGTCGCTGCCAGCGCTTCGATCGCCATCGGATTTTCCCTCGCCATAAACACAATCGACAATACAGTCGAAGCTTATGTAAGCGCTTCGACAATCACTGTGGCCGGTGGAGTTGATATCGTTGCCAATGAAACCGCCACCATCAAAGCGCTTTCGGTTGCCGCCTCGGTCTCCGCTTCGATATCGATCGGTAGCTTTACCTTCTCGGGTGGCGGCGCGGTTTCTCTTAATAGCACCTCCAATACAGTGACCGCTTCCATTCGATCCGGTAGTATCGTTACCGCTGTGGGCTTGATAAAAGTAAACGCCTTCGATAATTCATCGGCTGCAACAGATGTGGGTTCGGGCGCTTTGGCGATCGGCGTTGCGGGCGCTTCCGTCGGCGTCTCCATCACTACCAACACCATTGATAATAATATTAAAGCGTATGTGGATGGTATGGCGACATCAACTGGCAATGGTATTGAAATCAAAGCACAATCGAATGATACTCTTAATGCGCTGGCGGTGGCAACATCGGTAGCAGTCAGTATCGGTGGCGCCGGCGCCGGTGGTGATGCTGATTCGACGATTACCTCTGAAGTAGAAGCGTATGTTGGCGCTGGCGGGGTATTGAGCGCCTCACAAAACATTTTAATTGAAGCACTTTCCATCAATCTTGCCAAAGCAGAAACCTATGGGGTCGCTGGGGGCTTAATCGCGGTGGGAGTAAGTCTCGCGAATGCCACTGCCAATGGCGAAACCAAAGCCCACGTCGATGGCCGGATTACCGACGCCTTAAATCTTACCATACAAGCCATCAATAACAACTCGGCAGATGCGGATGGCATTGCCATCGCCGGTGGTCTCGCGGGTGGCGGCGCTGGCGCGGATGTGACCGCGATCGCTTCACCGGAGGTGAGCGCCTTCATTGTCCGCGGTCAAACCGGTAATACGATCGTCATTCGCGGCATGGCAACGTTAACTTCACAGACCGCCAACCATGCTGATGCCTTTGCGTTGGGGATCGCCGCGTCAGCGACGATCAGTGTCGGCGTATCACTGGCCCATGCTGAGGTCAGCCCGGAAGTCGAGACTTATGTCGGTTCGAACGCCAGCATTACTGCTAGTCAGGGTATCAGCTTGCGGTCATTGCACAATGTTGATCTTGCCGAAAACCTGATGGCGAAAAAGGCGCATGCCAACGCCATCGCGCCATCCGGCTCCCTGATTGGCGCTGGCGCTGGCGCCGACAGCGATGCCACGGCTTCCGCTGAGGTTGAAACCTATGTCGCCAGTGGCGCGGTACTGAATGCGGGCAGCGGTGCGATTACGATTAAGTCGATCGCCAATAATCATGCGGAAGCCGATGCCAGCGGAATTGCCGTTGGGTTAACCGTCGGGGTGGGGGCCAGTCTGACGGACGCGAAAGCCAATGGCGAAACCAAAGCGTATCTTGACGGCACTATTACTCAGGGCGCCAGTCTCACCATTCTATCTTCGACCTATAACACGGCGGATAGCGATGCCCTGGCGGCGGGCGGTGGTTTGGTCGCGGCGGGCGCGGGCGCCGATGCGGATGCACAAACATCACCTGAGGTTAAGGGGTATATCGGTAGCACTTCACAGGTGAATGTCAGCGGCGCGGTCACCATTAAAACTCATACTGAAGTAGACGCGAATGCCGATGCCTTGGGCGCGGGTGGGTCAGCGGGTTTGAATGTGGGCGTATCCTTGTCTGATGCCACCGCCAGTCCGAATATTGACACCTATATTGGCAGTGGCGCTACAGTTACTGCCGGACAAGGCATTGCGGTACGCGCTGAGCATAATTACGCTAGTACCGGAGCAAAATTGAATAAAGGCGCCACCGCTGACGGCACGGCATCCGGCGGGGCATTGATAGGATCCGGCACCGGCACCAATGTCAATGCGACCGCCGCCGCCGATGTGGAAACTTATGTCGGCAGTTCCACCACTTTGAACGGCGGCAGCGGCGATATCGTGATTGAATCTCTTTCTTATAATAATGCCAGGGCGGAAACCCATACCAACAACGGCGCGGGAGGTCTGGCGGTGGGACAAAGCATTGCCAAGTCATTTGCCAACGGCAGCAATCGCACTCACATGGACGGGAATATTACCGGTGGCCGCGATGTGCGAGTCTCAGCCGAAACTTCCAGTCTTGCTGATACCGATGCCATCGCCAATGCCGGTGGATTATTAGGGGCCGGAGTCGGCGCCGATGCCGACGCGACCGCTTCGCCAGCCACTGAAGTGACGGTCGCCAATAATTCCAACATCAATATTACCCGTGATATTTTCATTCGTTCTATCGTGAATGTGACTGCTGATGCGTATGCTCCCGGGGTGGCGATTGCTCTTGGCGGCGGCGCCGGTGAAACCAATGCCAACACTATCGCGAATCACACCATCACCACCAGAATGGGCGGCACAACCATTCGCGCGCGCAATGTGACCGTTGAGACTTTGAGTAATCAAAACGCGGTAAAATCGCAGGCACGATCTCTGGCGGTGGGCGGTGGAATTCTGTTTGGCGGGGCGGGTTCTTATGCCACCCTGGAGGCCAAGCCCACCATCTCCACGTCGCTGGGCAGTTCGACATTGGATCTGGTTATCAGCGGCGATCTGCTCGTCCAAACTCAATCCAGGGTGGATGCCAATGTTTCATCCTCGGGAGTCGCTGCAGGCGGGGTTGCCGGTGTCGGCATCATCGCGGCGACCGCCAACACCGGCGGCACGGTTACCACCAAAGCTGATGCCGGAGTCAGAATCCAGGCAGTAAACTTTACGGTTGTCAGCAATCATAGCGAAATCGCCGACACCAGTGCCGAGTCGGCGGGCGGCGCCATCGGGGTCGCGGTCGGCAAGGCGGATGCTCATACCACCAGTGTTTCCACGACCACCTCTTTTGTATCCGGTATCGCCTCCATTGACATTGCCGGCAACATGGCGGTTGGCGCGGCGATGACTCCGAATCTCTATGCCCGGGCTTTTGGAGCAAATGGCGCCGGTTTGGTCGGTGTAGGCCGATCGTCAGCGTCAACCAGCGCGACACCCACGGTCACCACCCATATCACCGCCGCGAATTTAACCGCGAAAAATCTTTCAGTCTCCGCGGCGCAATCAAAACCGGCCAATGATCATTCCGGCAGGGTGGAAGCCAATGCCTCGGGTGGAGCCGGATTGGGCGGAGATAATGGTGGAACGAGCACGGCAACCAACACCGCCAATATCAGCGCCTATATCGGTAATAACAGTGTCATTAATGTATTGAATATCACTTCGGTCAGCGCCGCCAACAACCTCAAGCAGTTTACTGACAGCAGCGGCAAAACATTTTTTGGCGGCGTCGCGGCAATCGGCACGGCCAATTCCAACAGCACATCGACCTCAACCACCAACGCGTATTTGGGGAACAACGTGACTGTCCGTGGCGGCTTTCTCTTCAACCCTTCAGCCGCGGTAAACAGCGCGGCAAACACCATAAATCTGGGGCGGACTCATGGCTGGGTGAACGGCCAGCCAGTTCTTTACGATAAAGGCGGCGGCACTGAAATCGGCGGATTGTTGAATGGCCGCACCTACTTTGTGCGAGTAATCGATGCCACAACCATTCAACTGGCCATATCACGAACCGATGCAATCGGCACAGTCCCGATCATCATTGATATCGATGCAAGCATTGCTTCCGGTTCTGATCATCGGATCAGCCCGACGACTGCGGCTCAGGGCGGGTTGATCTTCGATCCGACCCTGCCGGCAGTCGTCAATGGCAGCACTGACGTCATTGATTTCGGATTCAATCACGATCTTCAGGACGGGCAGGAATTGCTCTACAACAATGGCAGTGGCACCAGTATTGGAGGGTTACGCAATGGGTTTACCTATATTGCCTCAACTTCCAATCTTGGTCCGACTCAATTAAAACTCAAAGAACAATTGTTTTTTGATGCCTCGACGATCGCTGCCAATACCATAACCTTGCCGTCACATGGTTTGGAGACCAACGAGGCGGTGGTTTATCGTCCATCGGAGGTCAGCACACTTGCTGGATTAACCAATGGCGGCACATATTATATCATCAAGGTAAGCGATAACTCTGTGAAGCTCGCCGCCAGTCCGAATGGGGCGGCATTACCGCTGACCGCGATACCCAATACCAGTGGCAGTGATGATCCACTGGTGCAGGCTAAAGTTTCCCATTCCCTGATCGCCGCGGTTGATTTGGATCCCAGTGTGGCATTGGGCTCGCAACATCGTTTGACGGCCACGGCTACCAACAATCCGGCGCAGGTGGCGCCCGGCGCGTTGATTATCGCTGCCACCGGCGACGAAGCCAATCGCGCCAACGCGGTGGCGGGACAGGGATTCAGTTTGGTCGGCAGCCAATCAGCAGCCACCGCCGATACCACAACGAACAGCGCCACCACCGTCACCATTGGCAACGGCAGTACCCTGCGAGTGAACAGTTTAACTCTGACTTCCGATCACCTTGGCACCTTCAATCATCATGCCGATGGCTTGGCCATCGCGCTCTTTGGTTCCGGCAGTTATCCTGCCGGACATAACAATCTTAATGCCAGTGTAAACGCGACAGTCGGGGATTCAGTGAATATTCTAACCGGTCAATTGCTTGTGAATGCCACGAATCGTATCCTCAAGCCACGCATTGAGACCGATGTCGATGTTAACGGCAGTGAAAATGTCATCGGGGTCGGAGGCGGTCTGATTACCAGCATCGCCAAACCAGGCGGCGAAACCAGTACCACCGCCAATACCCTGATCAATGTCGGCAATGGTTCGAGCATCGTCGTTACCGGCCAACACAACAACCCCGGTTTATTCGTGATTGCCGCGGAGAATATTATTGAAGCCTATGATCGTTCTGAAGTCGAGATTTATTCCCTGGTGCCCATTGGCAACACCGTATCCATAATCGATAGTGTTGCCAATGCCGAAGTGGTCATTGGCAGTTCAAATCTCGTGACTGCCGGTGACTTGAATTTGACTTCACGCACCAATGCTCATATCGAAGCTGAAGCGTTGGGCAGCATCGGCGGACTTGGCAGCGATCTGGATGGCAATTCACGCGCTAAACTGACGGCAAACCAGCGAGTGATTCTGAATGCGGGCGCATCGCTGCGGGCCGGCGGTGATCTCCGGTTATTGGCGGGGCGGAATGCCAATGATGAAACCAATTTCTTTTTCCTTGAGGCCAACACGGAGCTGTATGAGCGCAGCGCTATTCCCGCCGGCTCGGCTGAATTCGAAAGCACATTAAATGGCGAGAATCTAGTGTGGATCAAAGCAGGCGCTGTGGCCCGCAGTGTCGGCCATGCGGATCTTCTGACCGCCAAGTTCGCTCCGCATATCATTCTGGCAGGAAAAGGGCTGAAAGTAAGCTGGTTGGGTGAGCAGGGGACAGCGGAAGAAGATTTGGATAAGGGACAAACCGATAATTCGACGACCGGCGTGCGACTCGATGGCACGGTGCAGGTTGGCATCCAAAACCTCCAGACCCTGACGGTTCATGAACCTACGGTTATCAATCCCAATAATCCCACGGCGATCACCTTTACCAAGAGCGATGGTGTCGGCAATCCCATTGTCGTCGTTGAAAACTTCGCGGTAACCATATCGCAGGAAATTCAACGTCTGCAAAATCTGATCGACCAACACCAGGGCAATCCCACCGCCATCGCCGGATATCAACAACAAATCAATGTCCTGTTTCTGCAAGCCCAGGCACTGGGATTGATGGACACGACCAATAACATCACCAATTCGATCAAAATTGATTTCCCGATCACCATTATCAATCTGCCCGACATCGTTGCTCGTTCCGCCAGTATTTTTGTCACGGGCAACTATCTGGTGGGCACCGGAACGATGAACGCGCCGGGTGATACCAAAATCAATATCCAGAACAACAGCCCATTCTATCTGCGTGTCAATAATCTGACCATCCCCGATGACGATGGCGGCGGTCAATTGGTATTCAATACCTCCGTCATCACCGGCGCCACCGGGGCGATCAATACCGCCATCCAAAGCCGGAATCGGAATACACCGGCAAATCAGAGCGCCAATTTTGGCGCTGTGGTGACGAGCGCAACCTCCAATCCTCCGGATATTACGGTGAGCACCAATTTTGATCCGGCATTCGCCATTGTTCAAGCGATTCGTTCCGCGCCGCCGCCGGATATCGACGTCGCGCCCGGCGGGCAAGTCAACAATTTATTGGGAACGGTGAATTTAAATAATAATAAGGGCAGTATCATTGTGCGGGGTGAAATCACTGCCGGTACTTTGAATATCACCGCCGGGCGAGACTTCGTCCTTGGACTTCCCGGCTTCTATCATATTGCCGGTCATCCCAACGGGCCGGATCAATGGGGACCAACAGCAAGCACGTTTCAAACCTTGGGAACAGCTGGTTTGGCTACCAGCGGGAGCGCCAGCGACTCAACCCCGGGCGGCACGGGGGCGACCATTGCCGGGCGTAATATCTTTATCACCGCGCAATTACTGAATATCAATGGGTTGGTGCGCAGCGGCCGACCCGATCGTTCTGTAACCATCAATACCAACCAGCCATTTGCCAATCCCGATTATGATCCCTTCCAAGCCTTTCTTGCTTCTCTTTCCGGCATCTTCCCCGGTTTCAGCTATTCCTATAACGTGCCGGCCACCATTCCCTTGAGTCAGGCAATCACCAATTTCAAAACCAATTATGACCGGGCTGTGGCGCGGGGTGAATCGCCATACCAATTCCTGACATTACAATCAGATGATGGCAAGGGAACCGGCATCGATGTGCGTTATGATGCCCTGGAGAATAACATCCTGGTGACCAATGTTGTGGTTGAAGGCGGTCATCTTGAATTGTTTGGTCATGTCTTCAGCACGGGCGGCGGCAATCTCCAGGCGGTTGATGGTTTTGGCAATATCAATATCGTCAACAACACCGCGTATGACCTGGTATTGAATAATGTTGACGCCGGTCGGCTGGGTGTAAACCAACAGGGCATCGAAGGTGAAATCATCATTATCGATACTGCCAAGACCGCGTTTGATGGGGGACCGTTGCGCACTGTGTATAAACGGATCGGCAACACGGTCACGGTCACCAACAACGCCGGATTGAATTCATCAGTTGCCGGACGAGCTTCCAGTTATCAGCCCGTGCTCGATCAGCGTTTCCGCTGGGTTACCGGTCAGGAAGGAACCGAGGTCAATGAAAGCGAATATCGCAAGTCATCCTTCTGGGGGATCGATTGGCTGGCGCCCGACCCGGATGATATCCACAGTTCGGTGACCACCTTTAAGGACCGCACTCCGTTGCCTGAGGGAGATTACCTCGATTTTTCCGGCGGCATCAGTGATTATGAATACGGTTTCAGTCAGATCAATATCGGGACGGCAATTGTCACCCGCCGCACCTGGGAAACATCGAGCGGCTGGTGGATTTTCAAGACCGTGACCCATCATCTGAAGATAACCACACAGCAGGGCTTCAAGGACTTCCATACTCACAGTGTGAACGCCGATTATCCCGTCGCCATCAATTTCATCGGGTATGACACCGGCGCCATCAACATCAGTTCGGTTGGATCGATACATCTCATGGGGACGATCCAGAATCCCAAAGGCGCGATCACGATTTCAACCCAGGGAGATTTTAATCAGACCGCGACTACCGCCCGGATTGAAGGGGCGGCGCAGATCACTGTCGGCGGCAGCATCAAGGGGTCTTTCGTGCAGGTCGATTCACAGATTGGTTCTCCCATCAATCTGACGGCAGTCGGTGACATCGAGCTGGAAGAAATCAGCGGGGACATGATCATCGGGCAGATTATCTCTACCGGCGGTGGGAATATCAGCCTGAAGACCGATAATGGCTTCGTCGCTGGTCTCGGCGCCAACACGCTGATCAGCGGCCGCAAAATAACCCTATTTGCCGGTAATGGCGATATCGGCACTCTGGCATTGCCCATTCGCGTCGATACCATGGATGTGCTTAATGGCGGCTTGGATGCTCAGGCGGCAGGCAATATCAATATAGTTGAAATCAACGGCAATCTGAGATTGGTGGTGGTGAATTCCGCCGCGGGCGACGTCTTCATTCAGGCTGCCGGTTCGATATTCGATAATAACCCCAATCAGGCCCGGGATGACCGCGCCATCGAGGAATTGGAAAACCTGTGGTCAAGCATCGGGTTAACCGGGACCGAAGCGGCCAATAAACTCCAACGCGCTCTCGAATCTTATCAACGCCAGAAAGAACAAAATTATCAAACCTATTGGCAGACGCGCAATCTCTTTACCATTACTCCCACCAGCAGCACGGTCAGCGCCGCGAACTCGACCATCAACTTCGGTCGTGCCCATGGCTTAAGCACTGGGCAGCTTTTAATCTATGACAGCAATGGCGGCAATCCGATCAACGGCCTAGCAGATGATGGCGTGTATTATGTGGTAGTTGTGAATACGACGACGGTCAAACTCGCGAATAGTCACGCGAATGCCACGGCTCCGACTCCGGTGACATTGGCTTTGTCGTTGAGCGGAACCACGGGAAACCGGCATATCTTTAGCAGTATCACGATAAATAATGCGGCATACGATCCCGCCTTTGCCTTTCAATTCACGGTTGCCGAACGGCAGCAACTCATCGATCAAGGATTTACCACCCCGCAACTACTCGGAATGGAAGCCGAAAAGACGACACAATTTCATAATACCCACATTGAATTGGCGGCACGCAATGTTGTCACCAGTTTCGATCCCAATTTCGTATGGGTGATCGAGAATAACCCCAATGTGTTTGATGAATACGATCTAATCACCGACGGGATAGTCTGGCAGGTGGATGAATTGAAATACCGCATTGGCAAGGGGTTGTTCGCCATCTCTTCCGATACTGAAACCAGAATCGAGGAAGCCAATATCATTGGACGGAATGTGATCCTGATCGCTGGCGGTGGCATCGGTGAAGATCTCAATGAAGTCACCATCGATCTAGCCAATGGCATCATCAATCTTAGCGATGAGGAAAAGCGCATCATTGCGGCCGCGGAACGCGATGATGTAACCCGCCTCAGCCCCACGCTCTTTCGTATTTTACCCCGTGAAGATGTTGATGTCGATGCCAGCGGAACTTGGACGGTGACTGCCGTGGGCCGGGTATTCATCGGGGCGGAAGAGGATATCAATATCATCTCTCTGACGACCGGCGGTCAGATTCGCATCAAGGGATCGGGAAGTATCTACAATGTGGCGCTCCAGCCGACGATCGACACCAATGTCAGCGGCAGCGATCTCATTATTGAAGCCTCCAACGGCACGATCGGCACAGCGGATACCCCATTGCGTATCGATCTTTCTCCCACCGCGACATTGACCGCGCGCGCGGGTCAAACCATTTATCTGGTCGAAGTAAATGGCGCCATGAACATCGATTTCGTCCTATCTGATGAAGACGTCTTTCTGACCACTGCCGCTGGCTCGATTCTGGATGGCACTCCCGATGGCGAGTCATTCATCAAGGCCGATCACATCAGCTTGACGGCGAATGGCGGCAGTATCGGCGCTGTCAATAATCCGATTGAAATCGACGCGGTGACGGCTGACGCGGATAGCATCAGAGCGACGGCGAGCCAGTCGATTTACCTCAAGGAACTGAATGGCAATTTCAATATTGGTTTGATAACTGCCACCAACGGAGATGTCGGTTTGATCAGCTCCGGCGGGTTTGTCGATATCGCCAATGATGCGGCCGCGGATGTGGTTGGCAATAATATTACCCTGACCGCCCTCAATGGCGCGATTGGTTCCGCTGTCAATCCCTTCGATATCGATTCGGCAAGCGCGGCGGCGGGGTCTGTGAGCCTGTCTGCCACCGGTAATATCTTCCTCAATGAAACCAATGGAAATCTCAGTTTCGCTACCGCTGTCACCCCGACCGGCGCGGCGATTATCACGACGTCCGCCAATGGTTCGATTCTCGATGGCAACGTGGGGACTGGGACCAATATTACCGCCAAAACCCTGATTCTCCTGCCGGGATTGAATATTGGCGCGACCAACGATCCACTGGATATCGATGTCGACAATCTGGAAATTGCAACCCCGAATGGGAGCGCGACAATCAATAACTCTGGTTTACTGGTAGTTGGCGGAATTTCATCCCAGGTTGGCCTCAGCGGCAGCGGCGCTTTGGCGCTCACGACTTCCAGCCCATTGGAAATCCGTGAGGACGTGGTTTTTGGCGGCAATATCACGATTACCACGGGTGATTCATCTGCTTTGCCCACTAGTGGTGTGCCCGTCTCCGGTGACAATCTGGCCATCACCCCCAATGCCAAAGTGAAATCAACCGGTGGTTCAGTAACCCTGCAGAGCGGTGATAATGTCATCATACCTACCGGCGCCGAGGTGAATGGCGCTGCCGGGGTGATCATCCGCGCGGATTACAACAATGCCGACAGTGGTGTGGGCGCCACCATCGAACTGCAGGGCACGATTATCGGTTCGTCGATTCAAATCTATGGCGGTGATGATGGGGATGTCATCCATATCAAAACCAGTACATTGAATAACCCGATTACCATCAATGGCGGCGGCGGCGACGACCTTTTTAACCTCTTTAATAATTCCAATACCCTGGCTGATATCAAAGCGAATGTGACGGTTAATGGCGATACCGGCAACGATACATTGAATATCAATGTGATCGGCAGAACCTCAGGTACCACTGGCAATATGACTACAACGACCATCACCGGTTTGGGAATGGATGCCGGAATCACGATTACTTACAGTACTGACATCCTTAATATTAATCTGACTAATTTCGCTGATGTTCTCAACCTTATGGGCGCCCATGCCGGCAGCACCACGATTACCGCCAATGCTGGTGATGACGCCTTTCATGTCGGTACTCTGGCGCCCGCGGCGACTGGCGGACATGCCAATAATATTTTAGGTATAGTCGCCATAACCGGCGGCGCCAATGCCACGGTTAGCGGCGATATTCTTACCGTTGATGACACTGCCGACACGACCGGGAATATCGGCGCTCTGACGAGCACCACTATTACCGGGATCTTCGGCGGCGGAAGAATCCTTTATGAAACCCTGGAAAGCGTGACCGTCAATCTCGGCAGCGGCAATGATGTCTTCACCATCAAGAGTACCCATGGTCCGACCGCGATCACCGCCGTCAATACCGGTCCAGGCGCGGACGTGGCGAACATCGAAACCATTTCCGGTCCGACCACGGTCACCACCGGTTCAGGGCAGGATACGATCCAGGTCGGCAGTGATACCGGGGCAATTGATCCGGTGCCGAACAGCATCCTTGATCAGATTCTGAATGTGGCCTTGGTACTGGATGCCGGCAGCGACAATGATACACTCATTGCCTATGACAGCGGGGATACAAACGCTAACTCCGGTAAACTCACGGCGACCGAAATTACCGGGCTGGGCATGACTCTGGGGATCAAATATCAGAATGTGGAAGATCTCCGTTTGTTATTGAGTCAGGGCAGAAATCTGTTTTTTGTCGAAAGCACCAATGAAGGGATGAATTTAATCAATACCGGCATCGCCAATGATGAGATCAATATCGATCGTCTTTTCGGACCGACGACCATCGAAACCGGTAATGGCGACGATATCATCCGGGTGAATTACGATATTAATGGCTTACAAACCTTCCGTAGCGGGGTGGCAAGTGAGTTAATTCTGCATGGTCAGCGCGGCAGTGACACTTATCTGGTGGGATTGGCTGGGAATGCCACTGCTGTCATCAATGTTTTTGATCAGTCACCAGTCGATGATCTGGCGGTCAACCGTTTGATTATATTCGGCACCAATGAACCCGATCTCTTTTTGTTGCGCGCCAATCGCGCCGCTGGCGTTGGGGTGGTGGCTGCTTACGAGGTTGATGCGAATTTATTGCCGGTACCCAACGGATTTATCGAACGGGTCAATTACAACAGCGATATCAATGGCAGCCTGCAAATTTTCGGACGCGATGGCAATGATACCTTTGTTCTCGATGATAACCTCTCGCCCACCGTCATCTTTGGCGAAGGCGGCAACGACATCTTCCAGATCGGTCAGGTTTTCAAATCACCGCGCGATAGCGCCAACCCGAATAATGGGCTCGATCCCATCGACTTTTTCGAAACCACTCTGACCACTCGCGGTTATCTGAGCAATGGCATTAGTGAGAACACCACTTTGTCGGGTGGTATCGGCAATGATACCTTCACCGTGTATCGCAACAAGGCGGAACTTTTCCTCTTTGGTGATGAAGACGACGACACCTTCCGCATTCGTGCGTTTGTCAAAGTCGATCCCAATGATCCGAAAGCGCCGTTCACCAATATCAATGGCGGCCAAGGCGCTGACTTCATCAGTTACACGGTCAACGCGCCGGTGCGGATTGAAGGCGGAGACGGATTCGATACTCTCACCGTGATTGGCACCGAGTTTGGAGACGATTTTGTCATTACCGATCGCGGTGTATTTGGCGGCGGTCTTTACATCACCTTTGGCGGTGTCGAAAAAATTGTGGTTGACGCGCAGGAAGGCAATGACCGTTTCTTCATTGCCAGCAGCAGTGAAAATGTGGTCTTGGAACTGGTTGGGGGGCGCGGCAGCGACACGTTTAACTTCGCGGGTGGAAATAATGGTCAGGAACTGACTGTGGTCAGCAACAGCCTGGCGGGACACAGCGGATTGATTCAACACACTATTTCCAGTCTGGACGGCCGCTTTAACGCCGTCTATGTCCAGGATATTTCCACCAGTGTCGCGGATAATGATGAAGCTGGCGCGGTGGTCACACTCCTTGATCAGAACAATCAGGCATTTACCGGTCGTTTGCGGGTATTTGAGGAGCAAAATATTGCCGATATTCGTCAGAACTATGAGTTAATCCATTATGCCATCGTGTTGACGCGTTCACCCGAGGAAAATGTCCGCATCACTGCTTCGCCCGTCCCGGGCAGCGAACGCGACCGGCTCGCGGGGGGCAAGGGGATTACCATCAATGGCAGTGAGCTGGGCGCCACGTTGTTGTTTGACCGGACAAATTGGTTCATCCCTCAGATAATTACAGTGGCAGCGCTGCCTGATGACCTGGCCGAAGGGCTGCGATCGATCAATATACAACACAAGGTGGTGCAGGGCGCCAGCGCGACGGATGGCGGTGAATACGATGGCTTGATCATTCCCGGTGTAATCGTGGATGTGATCGATGATGATGCCGCTGCTGTGATTATCATCGCGGATAAGGGTGAAACCCTGGTGGCGGAAGGCACTGGCGCCACACCGGCTCAGGATACTTATGTGGTATTTCTCAGTAAACAGCCGACCGGTGATGTCACCATCAATGTGGTGAACCCGGAAGGCCAGGTATCAACCTCGATATCGACTTTGACTTTTGTTGCTGATGGCGCCAGCGCCAGTGCCTGGAACAAACCACAAACGATCACTGTCCAGGCGATCGATGATGCTCTCCTCGAAAGCATTCATTTTTCACGCCTTGCCCACACCATCGCCACCGGCACGCTGAATAACTTTTTTGGTTTGCGGCTCAACGATGTTTCCCGTGGACTGACGGCGGCGGTGAATGGCGATCTCGTCGCGGACTTCGATGCCACCATTGCCAATAACACGATTACCATCAGCAATCCGGTCGCGTTTTCAGCGGCATTGCAGGCACCGTTCGGAGGGAATACCATCACCGGAACTTTTGCTTTTGAGAATGCCATTACCGTGACTCCGTCCGGTTCGGTATCAGCCGGGAACAAGTGGTCATTAATTCTGAATGGCGCCACCTTTGGATATACCGCGATTTTGGGGGACGACCTCAATGATGTCGTAGCTGGATTGGCGGCGGATATCAATGTGGTCAAGGTTGATTTTATCGGTCGGGCTGATACAGGAACCACCTGGAGCTTGCGAATCAACGGCGTCAATTATACCTACACTGCCGTATCCAATGACACTCTGAGCTCGGTCGCCATCGGTTTGGCGGCAATTCTCAATAACGTATCCGGTAATCCTTATACCGCGGCAGCTTCAGGGAATGGCCTGCAGATTCGTCAACATATTGGCGCCCCATTCGCTGAAGCGAGCTTCAGCGGTTCAAGCGGCAACGCGATCTTTACCTACACCCAATACCAGGCAACTGTGGGCGGCGGCAGTTTGACGGTAACTCCAGTCGCAGGGAATCAGGTGCCTTATGTCACGCGATTAAATGGAACCACCTTATATAATGATGTCAACAGTGTGGATCTAACCGTCACTGGCAGTGCGGCGGTAAGTGATATTTGGACGGTGAATCTCGATGGTTCCGAATTCAGCTTCAAAGCCGTGGGCGGGGAAAGCGCCGAATCGGTTGTTGCCGCCCTGGAATCCCTGATCAATACCACTATCGGCGCTCTCTTCACCGCGTCGCATTCCGGCGCTGTCCTGACCATTGTCCGTGATGATGGTCTGATCTTTGATGCCTCCTATACTCGTCGGAATGGTTCGTTTGCCGGTACCCTGAGCGCCACCCATTTTGCCGTGGCGCAAGTGACGCTGAATCAGTCGAATCCCGAAACCAGTTTCGTTGCGGGTCAACGCTGGGAGTTGAATCTTACCCCGGCCGGATCAGTTCAACCGGTCAAATACAGTTATGTCGCCGGCGCGAATCGCGAATCCACCATCCCCGCGTCTATCGATGTGCGCATTACCGATGATGACGCGCCTGGTGCTTTGATCTCTCAATCCGGCGGTTCGACTTCGGTGACCGAAGCCACAGCGCGGATCATTCTCGGGAGCGGCTTTTTGACCGAAGTCCGACCGGCGATACAAATTACCGCAGCATCCTCCACCCGCATCACCACCTTGGTTACCGGTTCACCCTCTGGCCGGATTGGGATTCAAACTCCGCCTGGTCAGAAATCTGACAGCTTTACCACCGCGACCATTGTCTTATCTGGTGAGGTCACTGATAACAGTATCTGGAAGGTTACCCTGGTTAATATCACTGGGGTGGAATCGATACTCAGTTATACCGTTCATCAGCCGGGATCGGGTAATCCTTTAACTCTGCATGATGTTGCCGCGGCGCTGCGGTCTCAAATTGCCGGCAATGGTTATGGCGCCGCGCTGGAAACCCTGATCCGTTTCGAAGGTGATTTTGGCACCTCTGTCCTGGGAGAAACCGATCTGCCGCATGATTCACGATTTACCGCTCAAGACATTGATCTGGGGCGCTGGAATCAGAACAGCAATCCCGATATCGCAGACTCGACAACCCGTCCGCATGTGACCATCAATGCAACTGGAGACGGAGAAACGGATTATTATAAATTCACCATCACCAGTGAAATGTTGGCCAATGCCGGCAATGACGGTGTCCCAGGGGTACAGGCGGTTTTCGATATTGATCGGGGATATGAACTGGGTGATCTGATTGTCTGGAGCAGCAAACTCCGGCTCTACAATGAAGCGGGAATTCTCATCAATCAGGGACCGGGCCAGTCGGATCCCGCCACGACCGGAGCGGGTGGCAGTTCAACCTTTGCTGATGATTATCTGATCCATACATTTCTGACTGCTGGAGTGTATTTCATTGAAGTCGCTGACGCGCTGTCTTTTGGCGGTCTTCCAGCGGGAATTGATTACGAACTGCAGGTGTCGATCGAAAATCATCGGGTGGACGGCTTTATCTTTGGCCCAATCGCGATTCAGGAAAATGAAACCGGCAATAATACCCATGATAGTGCCCAGGAAGTGGGCAATAATACTTACTTCTCCACCTTTTTCGATCCCAATATCGGTAATCTCCAGAAGCCTGGTCTAGATCCGTCGGATCGCATTGATTTTCTCACCCCCTGGGTGCGGATTCAGGGATCAGGTGATGGGAGTTCGGATTATTATCAGTTTACCCTGGCTTCGACACTCTTTGAAGCCACGCCGGGAGTGATTAACGCCAGCCCGGATACTAGCGGCAGTCAATATTACACTGTGGCGGAACTGAAGCTCAATGGCACGGTAAAAACCGGGGATGTTTTTACCCTCGGTTTACGCTATCGTGATTACCCCTATATCGTCACTTCCGCCACGCCCAGTTTGCAGATCGTAGCGCAGGGATTACAGGATTTGATAGCAGCCGATACCGCCCAGACCGGCCGATATGTGTTGTCCGTGGTGGGAAATGACACCTTGCGCATCGTCTCGGTTGCTGATGGCGGCGGTGGGTTCAATCTCCGTGGGGTTGCCACTACCGGAATTACTCAGCAGGTGCAATCGGCGGGCAGTGTCACCCGTTCAACCAGCGCGTTGCAAGCTGATGGCGCCACCGCGATTCAATTCACTGAAACCGCCATTACACTTGACGGTGCCGTTGCCATTGGCGATGTCTGGCAAGTGATTCTGAATGGGGTGGTTTATCCGTTTACGGCGGTCACCACCAGTCTGCATGATATTGCGGCAGGTCTGAAAAGCATCATCGATGAGACCGATCCGACTGATCCGTCTGATGAATACGTTGTCAATAACAACTCAGGAGTTTTGATC
Source organism: uncultured Lentisphaerales bacterium (assembly GCA_964615975.1). GTDB lineage: Bacteria > Verrucomicrobiota > Lentisphaeria > JABSQK01 > JAJFLO01 > CAZTTH01. Next base: position 83,073 of record CAZTTH010000011.1, read on the forward strand.
ATCTCGCGCGCCAAGCCTTACACCATTGCCGTTTCCGTCATTGGTCCCAGTCCGGATGGTTATGTCTCGATTGCCGGGACCCCGGTACAAAATCAGGTTCAGAACATCAAATGGACAGATGTCACCTTCACCTTGAACGGGGCAGTCAATCGAACCGACACCTGGCATATCGTTCTGGATGGTGTCAGTTACCGTTATATCGTGCCGGAATCGGGTGGACCGACACCCGATCTGGATACAGTTGCGGCTGGTTTGCGGTCGGCTGTCCCCGGTATACTGGGGTATACCATCACCGCCTCGAGCACCGGAATCCTTCGGCTGGAGCGAGCCGTGCCCTTTACCGCCCGCATCATGGTGGGTGATGGCCGGGTCGTATCCACTCAGGCAGCGGTATCCCACACCTACACCCTGAGTGGACCTTTGGTAACCGGTGACACCTGGACGCTGTCGTTGAATGAAACCGGCGGTGGCGCGATTGGTAGTGTGTCACATGTCCTGGTTAATGGAGATACCCTTGCCAGTGTCGCTCTGAGTCTGGCCCGGGCGCTCAACATTTCATCGCCACTCTCCGATTTTGTCGCCGCGGTGGAAAACAACAGTCTGGTTATTACCCGCTTGAACGCCACCGATTTTACTGCTTCAGTGAGCGCGATACCCATTGGGGTTTTGACAAAAACCACCGGCAGTGATGCCAAAGTATTAACGCTGACCGGTCCGGTAAATACCAATGACAGTTGGACCGTGACGGTGACCTATGGTTCAGGGCCGGCTACCATCATCACCAAAACCGAGACCGTGAATGGCGGCGAAACCGATCTGAATGGTGTCGCGTCGCGGTTGGTTGACGCCTTGAAAGGTGATCCCGGCATGGCGGATTTCGCGGTCTTCAAGAACGGCACGGCCATCATACTGGTCAAAATCGACGGCATCGGCTTTAGCGCCGAAATTAATCAGACTCCCGCTGGCTTCGCAACCGTTACGGGCTCGGCACAACAATTAACCGTTACTGCACAGGGTGCCAATAATACGGGGAATGGGAATACCAATGTCTGGACGATTACGTTGACTGCAAATGCCGTCAACACCAATTTCACCTATACCGTTACCGGCAGTGATAACCCCACTGATGTTGCGGTCGGGTTGCGCAATCAGATCAATCTTGTGAATGACAGCTACACGGCATATACCAATGGGGCGGTACTGACCATTGTTCGTCTTGATAACACGGCATTTACGATCAGCAATGTGGTCCGTGCGACCGGCGGCGCCTCAGTTACCGCGGCATCACCTTCAGTTACCCGGATAGCCGCTTTGGGGAGTTTCTCCAGTTACAACAGCGCCAGTGATCGCTGGAACCTGCGGCTCAGCATCACCATCAGCGGCACCACCAGCACATTGACCGCGGATGCGATTGCCACGGCGAGTTTCTCTGATATCATCACTGGGTTGCTGGCCGATATCAATGGCGGCGGCCCCTTTGCCGGGTATGTTGGCACCTTTGAAGGCAATACCATTGCCATCAGTAAAACGGACGGCACCGGAGTGACTTCATTCACCCTGGCGCTTGAGATTAATCGTCTTTCCGGAGTGGCGAACACCGGATATGCCGTGCTTTCACTGTCCAACGCGGTGCGTACCGCGGATAATTGGAATGTAACATTCAACACCACCAGTAATCATCTCGTCACTTATCCAGTAGCGTCAGGGGATGCAAACCTGGGGGCGGTTGCGATTGGCTTATCGGGCGCCATTGGCACGGCTCTGGCCGGCACCGGTTTTTTGTCACAACCCAGGGAAACCAAAGTGGTGGTCATCAACACCCTTGGCACTGCTTTTACCGTGCCCTCGGTTTCGGTGAGTAGCGGCCGCAAGCTAACCTTATCGGCGACCGTGCCTTTGACGAAGGCGTTTGGACTTTTTGGTCCCTTGAATCCTGGCGATCGCTGGGCATTGACTGTCGGCAGTGCAACCGCCACTCATAATGTTAATGACGGTGACACTCTTATTGCCATTGCCCTGAATCTGGCTAAACAATTGGATGCAGTGCAAACCACGGGAGCAACCGATCCTTTGGCTGGTTTCACCGCCGTCGCGGAAGGCGCCTTCATCTATCTGACGCGGGTGGACGGCGCTGATTTTACTCCCGTATTCGCGAATACTAGTGCGGCCTTCCAAATGCTCGCCCATACCCGCGGTACCGGGGATATTGACTGGTCGCAGACGGTGCAATTGGTTTCCTCGGCGCCGGCGGGTCAGGAAGTGGCACAGAATGATATTTGGAAACTGACACTGAACAACTCCGTGTTGACGCCTTATATAGCAGGTACCAGCGGCGCGGCCACCTTTGCTGGTGTCGTCGGCGGTCTGGCGGCCAGTGTGCCGGCCAGTGTGAACCTTAATGGCAATCCAGTAGTCCTCATGACGACATCCGATTCCGGGAATCGCACCATCACCATCAAATCGACGGCGGAGATCCCGGTGCGTGTCGGGCGCGTCGAGCAATTCCGTGCCCAGGCATATAATTTGCAAACCACGACAGTGGACAATCGCACGCATCAATTTAAAGCTGAACTCACTGTCACCGGAGATTTTATCCCCGGCTCCGAATGGTCCGTGGTTCTTGACGGTCATTTGTTTAGTTTTGTGGTGGTCGACACGCCGGAGCGCTCGCTGCGCTCAATTGCGCAGGGCTTGGCGAACGCGATCAATGGCTACAAACCCGGCGGGATACAACGCTTCAATGCCACTCTGGGTTTAGTCGGCGCGACGATCACGGTGCAGGACAAGACTGTGGCCGCCGCGATCAGTCCGCAAATCAGTGACGACCCATTCACCTTGGAAAAATTCCAGGTCGGCGGCGGCAAGGTAAAAGCCTTGTTTGATATCGATAGTCCGGGAGTCTTTACAGGCCAGAGCACATTCCCCCTGGTTTTTAATTTCGGGGAAGGGTTTTCCTTTACTTTCCAGGATTCTTACAGTTACACCGCCGTGCCGGTGTTGGAATTATATGATGGCGCCGGCAATTTATTGACGCGGAAATTAGGTTCTGATTTCATTGATTCCGGTTCCACATCGACCGCTGATCCGTTCTTCGAATACGTTTTTGATCTGGAACAAGGCACGGGACCGGGGGTGTATGTCCTGCGGGTTGGCGCCCAGATTGATTACGCTGATTTCAGCAACTTCTTTGGGGTGGCGAATACCAATTTTCCTGATCAGGCATTTGCGGGTGTCGTCCCTGATATGAGTTATGATCTGAATATCTCGATTCGTGGACATGGCACCAATCCCAATGCCATCAGCCTGGTGGACAAACAACTAACCATTGTTTCCGGCACCGGCAAAGGACAAACGGCGGTGATCTCAGCTTACAACGCTGAACATCGCGAGTATCTCTTAAACGCAGCGCTCACTGCGGTGGCGGATACCGATCTCTGGTCGGTTTTACCGGATGTCACCAGCAAATTTGAAATTTCCTTTGATCCATTTGTTGAATTCGATGGCGATCCAACCGGCGAATCCTTTGCCGATTACAGTCCGGTGGTCGATACTTATCAGGTACGTCTGACCGGCAGCCCCGCGGTCGGCAAACCGGTCACCCTTTATGTGGTGCCGCAATTGACCCGCACCTACAATTCAGATCTGGCCTTCAATCCTGATGCCAACTTCGGACAGAATAAGGCACTTCAGGTTAAGGTCGCCACCAACCATGTTCGTGTCGAACTCACTGGCAGCGCTGCTGACAACGAGAACTGGATACTGAGTCTGGCGACTGTGGACAGCCATGGCCGGCCGGAGCCGACTCAGGATTATTCAGTTCCAGTCGGGGCGGCGGACAGTTTGGTTGATATTGCGGCCCGGCTGGCAAATAAAATCAATATCGACTCCAATGCGACCTATACGGCTGTCCCTGACGGCAATGCCATCGTGATTTCGACGGTTGATCCGGACGCGGCGTTCTTCACTGACTTCCGGATTGATCTGGATTCTCGCGGCGGCATTGAAGTTGGCAGCACCTTTGTTCTCAACGGCACACAAATGGTAACCGCGCAACAATGGGTATTGACCCTGACCGACACGGTGTCCGGGGTGAATTCAACCGTCACTTATGTAGTCCAGAATGGCGATACCCTGGCCACGATTCGCCAGGGATTGGTGCTGCTGGTCGATCAACTCAATGATTATGCCGCCCAGGTGGTCGAATCAGCCCAGGGCGAGATCTTGTTTAAGATTACCCATGCCGGAACCTTCACCGCTTCACTGAATGTCACCACACCGCCGGATGCCACCGCGGCGCTGCACCTCAGACAGGCTGAAATCAAGTTAACCGGTGAACCCACCTTCAGAGACGAGGTGAGCGATCGCGAGTACTGGCAGCTCAATCTGGGGGGGATCCAATTCCGGCATGAAGTAGCCTTCCGCGATGGACTTGCTGACATTGCCCGGGGTCTGGTGGCTCAGGTTCTCGCCAATCCCAGCGCTGCCAGCGCCTATTCGATCAAGTCGTTTGGCCGGGTGATTACGATTGCCAGTAAATCGAATACCGATCTGAATTTTGATTTTGTGATTGCGCCCGACCGGCAAGGCGGCGCGGCAATCAAGCCCTTCCTGGTTTTTACCAACACCAATTGGTCTATTCCTCAAACGGTAACGGTCATGGCAATTGATGACGAGGTCATCGACGGCAGCGATGCATTGGTCTTCCCGGCACTTGAGGAACGTGTCAACGCGATTCGCGGTCCGGTGATCGTGGATGGCGGCATCAAGGTGAATTCGGAGCCGTTCCTGAATAATCCGGTCCTCCTTCAGGGTGAGAGCAATTACCCATTGGCGGATGGCACAATTTCTACGGTCGGCACGGTGCCTGTCACGGTGGATAATACCATAGAAAACCATGCCATCCTGACGGATGTCACTGCCATCCATGCCAATGCGCTGACTGGCGAACGCCCTGGGTTTGATCCGCGTATGAACAACTTTCCTTATACCTTCACCTTTTTGAATGGCGCGGCACAGTCGACCATACTCGATGTCGCGTCGGTGTCGCAGGATATACTTTCAGTGGCGCGGACAACCCCATTCAGCCTCGGCTTCACGATTTCAACGGGAGGGACGTTGTCGCCGCTGGCCGATCGCATTGGGTTTATCGGCGCTCCGCAAGTGACGCACATCACAACCCAGTCCGGGAATGAAGAGTTTACTGTCGCTTCCAGCCTGAGGTGGAATTGGACAATGATAGAGTTCGATGGTATTGCCAGGGTAGGGGAGATCTGGAAGGTGACCCTGGATGGTCTGGAATTCGCGTTTACCGTGGGAGACGGGCAAAATGTGCTTAGCCGGGTGGCCAATGGAATGCGTGATGTCATTAATGCCAATACCAATTATCATGCCGAAGTGCGGATTGGGTTGTTAGGGGATGCGCGGATGATCATCAACCGGACCAATGGAGTGCCGTTGGCGGTTGACAAGTTTACCATTGTCCCCGGAAATAATCCTACCAATGGCAGCATCAAGTTGAGTGGCGGGGTCTATCTCGGCGCCGTCACCAATCTCTCCAGTCTCGGCAATATCCCCTGGCAGGCCGCGGCGTTTGTGGCCGCCACCGGGGTAAATCAGGGCGAAGTGTGGTCGGTTTCACTTGACGGAGTGACGGTCAGCAGTGATCCTGTGAGTGGCGTTGATTCAACCGGCGCGGTGCTGCTGGAATTGGCGGATTTGATTTCATCGACCTATCTGCCGGTGGTTTCAGGCACTCGGGTCACTTTCACGACCGATTGGATCATTACCCCCAATCCGGGTGACGAATATTTTTACGCGCCGTTAAATCCGAATTACCGTGTTATTGAAGATGATCAGGTGGACATCGTTAATATCTTCCATGGCAACAGCCCATCGAATGATGCTGGGGTTCTGACTGGCGACCATCTCAGCGGCTTGGGGATGGGGGGTGATACCGTGATTGCCGGTCGGATCATTGTCGGCGGCATCAACTACCTGAATATGGAAGTGTTGAATATATATCTTGGCAGCGGTAACGATACCTTCACCATTGAATCCACTCATGCCGGCGCTACCAGGATTGACAGCGGTGCGGGCGCTGACCAGATCATTATCAAGACTATAATCGGTCATACCGATATTCATACCGGCGCTGGCAACGACCAGGTTTTGGTAGCCAATAACGAGCAGCTTCTCGATGCCATTGGCGCGTTGTTGACCATCGCTGGCGGCGCCGGTAATGATGTGGTCAATCTGAATGATGCCGCGGACACTAATGATAACGTGCTGTTGTTAACCGATTCGACTCTGACCGGTCTGGATATGCCGACCATCTCGGAGGTGCGAAACATTTTTATCCAGGCTGCCGGCGGCACCTATAAGCTGCGTCTGGAGAACGGAGTCAACACTACTACCCTCAATTATACGGACAGCGCCGCGGTGGTACGCGCTGCGCTTGCTTCCTTGATGGGGGTAGCAGAAAGCGGTTTGATCGTCGTCGAGAATCGTACCGCACAAAATGTCACCTATGACATCACATTCATCCGTGCGTTGGCAGGTCTGACCTCACCGCAATTGCCGGTAATTGAATGGGCGGAGGCGCGCCAGGCGGGTGGTGATTTGCCTCTGACGGGATTGATTGCCAATGAAAATGCATCGGTCGATTTAAGGGTCGCGACACTCCGGCAGGGTACCATCACCCCGGTAGTCAACACCATCCAGACTTTGCAGATTAACGCCACGGGCGGTACGTTCTCGATTTCGATCCTGGAGCAATCCACCGGGGCAATTCCCTTTAATGTGACGGTGGAGCAATTGCGCGCCATCCTCGATCCCATCCTTAATCCCAACAATGACGATCCATCCCTGCCGTTCACCGACAATTTTGTCCTGAGCAAACATGGTAATGTGTTTCATCTCGCGTTTCAGGGTGAACACCGTGGTGTCCGCATTACCGTGGCAGACATTGATACCACATTGCTCACCGGTTTGGTTCCCGGCGCATTGACTCCGGTGTCCTTTGCCACCCGCCTTAATGGCATCAACTACTATGATATCGAGGCCCTCAACCTCGAACTTGGTTCAGGCAACGATGTGATTAATGTTCAGGGAACGAGCGCGGTGACGAATATCTATGGGAATAACGGCAATGAGCGTTTTTATGTGTCATCAACCGCCCATTATGATGTCGGTGACATCGTCACTCTCCTGACGGGCAATCTGGATCGCATTTATGGAGTGTTAAACCTTGATGGTGGCGCCGGAATTCATCGTCTGATGATCAGTGATGAAGCCGCGACGATCGGGGATGCTAGTGTTCTCATCACCGACCAGGTGTCGTTTGTAGTGGCGTCGATAGACGCTAACGTTTCCGCCACCGCCGAGATCGCCATTACCGGATTGGCGCCTGCTGCAATCTCATTTGAGACGGATCGGGCGACCGGGAATTTTACCGATGGGATTATCTTCTCCAGCGGCAGCGGTGCTGATACGATACGCATCGATGGCACGCATAAACGGGCGGGACTGGAAACCTTGACTACCTTATTCACCGGATATGGCAACGATAATGTTCAGGTCGAGCTTGACGCGCTTACCGATGGCGCATTCATCCTGGATACCGAAGGCCCTTATTATCAGGCGCCGGTTAATGGCGATGACGATGCGGTGAATGCTACTCGTTCGAGTCTGCCCCTGACAATATACACTGGCGCGGGCGCCGATCTGATCTTGGGCGGCAGTGGCAATGACACACTATTTGCCGGCACTGGCGCTGATATCGTTTTTGGCGGTCCCGGAGCGGATAATATTAATGCCCGGGATAATGGCAGCCGCGATGGCAATGCCGATGATGGCGCTCAGGATATTGTCATTGGTGATGATGGCTATTTGCGCTTATCAGTCGCTAACCTAATCCGGGTGATCGATACCGCCATGCCGGATTTCGGCGGACTCGAATGGCTTAATATCGGCGGCGGAGCGGTGCGGGAAATCGGCACAGCCATCCCCGGCAGCGGCGGCAATGACACGATCATCACCGGCAAAGGCGCTGACATTGTTTTGGGTGGTTATGGCAATGATTCTATCGATGTGCGGGGCGATGACTCACGCAATATTGTGTTGGGTGACAATGGCACCGCGACCTTCGCGGTTCAGGGCGTGTCATCCCCAATTCAAATAAAAACGACGAATGCCGATCATGGCGGCAATGACGTGATCGTTGGCGGGGCCGGTTCCGATGTCCTGCTCGGTGGTTTTGGCAGCGATATGCTCACCGGCAATGATGGAAACGATATCATCCTCGGCGATAATGGCCGCCTTGATTTTAGCGCTGGCACGTTGACGTTGGTTACGACGACTGATCCTGCTGATGGGGCTGAGGATATCATCACCGGCGACCACGGCAATGACATCCTGATTGGCGGCGCCGGCAGCGATGTCATCAGCGGATTGAATGGGGATGACATCCTTATCGGTGATCATGGTGCCATCTCACTGACGACTACGGGGGCGTTACTTGAAATCACTACCATCGATCCGGCTTGGGGCGCTGAAGACACACTGACCGGAAATGATGGTGATGATATTCTTATTGGCGGTTTTGGCGCCGATATCCTCAATGGCAATGACGATAACGACATTGTCTTGGGCGACAACGGCCATCTGCTTTATAGCGCCGGGATCTTGTCCATGATTGCCACTCTCGATCCAGAGTTGGGCGGTAACGATACGATCAATGGGCAAGCCGGCAGTGACATCCTGATTGGCGGCACCGGTAGTGATACAATCACCGGCGGCGACGATAATGATATTATTTTCGGAGATCATGCGATGTTGACCTATTCCGTCGGGGTATTGTCACGGATCTCATCCATATCAACCAATCTGGGGAATGATGATCAGCTTTCAGGCGATGAGGATGACGATATTATTGTTGGCGGTATGGGGGGCGATACCATCAATGGTAACCAGGGCAATGATATCCTGTTGGGTGACAATGGGGTGATGGTGCGGGCGGATGGAAGTGCCGATGCGAATGATATCTTCACCATTGATCCGGATATTGGCGGTGCTGATACCATCAGCGGCGGGGACGGGAACGATATGATTATCGGCGGCGCCAGTAACGATATGATCGCGGGCGACAACGGCAATGATGTGTTGATGGGGGATGGTGGACGGATGTTTCGCGATGCCAATGATGTGAGAGTGGGGATCGGTTTTGTTCCCGGCGCGAATGACGGCGCCGACACCCTGAATGGCGGGGCGGACAGCGATTACCTCTATGGCGGCGGCGGGAACGACAGCCTGAGCGGCGGCGCCGGGGATGACGTCTACTTTT
>CAZTTH010000012.1:0-88232 GCA_964615975.1 uncultured Lentisphaerales bacterium
CTGCGTAAACTTCCGCCATTTCGCCATCGATCCAGCAAATTCAAACATCGGTTCTGCGTATTTATTCGAGCACCATTCCCAGACATTGCCGGCCATATCCATCAAGCCTTCAGGTGTAGCACCGGAGGGATAAGAACCCACCGGCGTTGTCTGCCCGACCATGCTTCCATAATTTGCCCGGCTTTTATCCGGCGCTTCCTTTCCCCAGGGATATTCACGATTGTCGCCGCTGGCAGCCCATTCCCACTCGATTTCAGTGGGCAGATGAAAAATCGTTTGTTTCGTATTGCCCTTGATCCTGTGCCATTCGTTTGTCACCCACTCGCAATAGGCTATGGCGCTATACCAGTTGATCCCGACCACCGGTTGATCGGGACCATTGAAACGGTGGTCATCAGCTAATCGTGAACGATGTGTAATTGCCTGTTGAGTTTGCAGTGACTGCAAAAACAGCTCATAGCGTTTGTTCGTCACCGGATACCTGGCGACATACAGATCCGGCATGTTCACCCGTTTTTTTGTCACTGAATACTCATAACTGCCACCGGGAATGAGGATATACTCGGCGCGATCTTCAAACGGGACAATGAACACATTTGATGCAGCAATATTATCGGATGACAGTTTCACCTCCCAGGAACGCAGCAACTCAGCAATCACCGGGCGTAATTCGTGAGCGGATTCCGCGCTGAGATCAGTGATTAGCTCCGGATACTTCGCTCTCGCCGATTCACCCAGATCACAGGACTGCAGGCAACGCAAGGCGTTATAACGCTGTTGCCAGGTGAGATCCTGATTCCTGATCGCCGCGATAATCGAATCCAGCGGCTTGGCCACCGCTTCCCGCAGCATCTCCAGAAGTAAGGGAGGGGTCGATCCATCGTTTTGTTTATCGCCTAAAAACCGCCCGATAAATGCCGGAAAGATTTCCGGTCGTGTCATACCGGCGGAAAAGAGCAGGGTTTCCCGCCACCAGTCGTCGTTGAAATTACGAACCAACAGGTCAACCCCACTCTTATCCCGGGCCAATTCGATGGCGGCCAGATATTCGCGAAAGGTTTTATGCTGAAAGGTATAGGCATCGGCGCCGATGGCGCCGACCAGCACCCCGGCGCGCTCGCGGATATTGTCGAGGAAGTCCGCTGGTTTGAGTGTTGGTTTAACCTGAAAAATACGTTCGGCAAGGTGGTGCTCCACTTCGGTTTTCGTCGCCTGATCGCTTTTTTTGTCGCGCTGCAACCATAAGGCCAATGGTTGCAACACCGAACATGCCTGATCGGCGGTGAGTAACGGTTGGATATTCTTGTATTTATCACGGTATTCCAGCAGGTATTTCATGCATTCGTCGTAAAGGGGCACACGATGACCGGATAGGCTATGGCGTTCTTTCCAGATGATTGCCATGATCTGTAGCAACATCGGCGTTCCCGCCAATTCCCGGAGCGACCGGTTTTTCTCTTCATTCAGATAATTCATGACTGCAATCGCCTGTTTCCCGGCTTCCGTCGACACCTGATGCCGATCCGTCGGTGAATGATTCCGGTCACGATCTGCACCGGCGATCTCGACCGCCTGAAACCATTGCTGTAAAAATGTCTGCTGCTGCTCAGGGTGAAAATCGCGAACTTCCACCTGAATGACCGGCGATTGCAGCGCCACCCCATCACCCACCCGATAACCGGTAAATCGACAAGTGACCATAAATAGTGATTGCGCATAAGACGTAAAAGCGCTGTCGATCCAATTGCATATTTCCTGCCGCATACCCTGGTCACCGACTTCGTCGAGCCCATCGAGCAGAACGAGACAGCCCGGATCGCGCAACCAGCCCTCCACTATCTCTGGCGTGATCATCAGATTGTGTTGTTGCAGCCAGGCGGCCAAGGTTAGGATAAATGGAGAATCCGGTTGGAATCCCTTGACAATTTCCCGCAACGGAATGAATAATGGAATCAAGGGGTGTTCGAGATGAATCCGCTGCCGACCTTCAGCATCACAGCAATTGACTGCGAAATACTGCAACATTGTGGTTTTACCGGATCCCGGACCACCGAGAATAAGGAGAATTTCTTGCTTGCCTTGTACCCGGGGTAAAAGGTCAGTCGGCGTCAATATATCACTATCGTTTTCTCTCATTTTGATACTGGTGAGTCCAGTCGGCAATGCTTCGGTTGGGGTTAGTCGCAAGTGTACAAAAACTTCTAACAGATTGACATGGATATTCATTACTGAGATATAACCCAATAACCGAATTCGGCTGTGTTCCCGTAGAATCGCTTCCCGATGATTGCTCAGTAGCTTATCGTTGTTGTCATTCGTTCGTTTGCCGGTTCGGGAGGGTTGCTTGATTCCGGTTCCGTCCGGTTTAGCCGCATCCGGCGGCTTTTTCATCACGAAAACCGCTTCAACCAGCGTTGCCTCGCCCTGAACAAATCCGGTATATTTATCTTTATGCTTGTCCTTGATCTCAACCCGCTGCCAGGCCAGCGCCGCCAGTTCCGGGAACTCGGGTGACCGGGTCTTGAGTTCGTCCTGCAATGCCTGATTGAACAACATGCTGGCAAACAACGCCGAAGGCTCGTCCGAGGCTTTCTGATACTTCTTGAACCCCTTGTCATCGATGAGGCGATTGGCTTGGGATAGAACCGCGCCCGCGTATTGTTTACCAACCATTTTCACCTCGCCATAATCAAGCACCAGGCGTACTGCCAGTGGCAGATCCAATCCCGATGTTTGATTATACTCCTTTACCTGTTTGCGCAGTCGTTGAGCGAGTTCCAGTGCGCGGATGAGCGGCAGCTTGGCGGCAGTCAGCTTGTCCATGATCAGGTAAAAGCCATCGCCGGTGCCGTGCAGGGTGAATAACTCGGTGAGCGGGATGACCGGCGAGATCGATTCTCCCGCCTGATCGAGCATGTCAGTCAATTTTTGAGTGACGACGGCACGTTGGTCTTCGTTGTTATAGATAGAGGTGAAGCCGACAGTGTCGATCAGGAGAATCGGGAACATGAAGTGTTGGGGAATGTTGGCGGGCATGAGCTGATTTTCCTCTTTATAACCTTTGATTAAAAAGATCTGGTAGATCCCAAAGATATTTTACCGCGGATTTCACGGATGGACGCGGATGAAATTCAGGTGACAGAATATATATCAATTATCAATGACCCAAAATAACAGCCGGCAATATCAGCAGCACAGCCCTGGCTGATTGTACCACCCTCCTACCACTTTGCCGCAGCGGCTAGTCGCAACTCTGATCCAAACCAATGGCATAAACTCAATAATTCCCATTTGACACTTGTAAGGACAATCAAGCAGTCGTCAGGGCTTTGCCGATCAGGGAAAAGGGACCGCTGCGATCGATCTGGACATCAACCACCTTGCCCATGAGATCGCGATCATCCGGGAAAAAGACGATCTTGTTGTGCGGAGTTCTGCCGCGCCAGGAATCCTTATGTTTCTCCTCTACCAACACCGGCATGGTACTGCCGATGAGCGCCTGGTTTTTCGCGGTAAGAATCTGTTTTTGCAGGGTGTCAATGGCGCTGTGACGGCGCTTTTTCTCCGACTCACTGACATCGTCGGTCATCTTGCGTGCCGCCACGGTTTTCGGCCGGGTGGAATATTTGGAGATATGGACCTTGTCGAATTTGACCGATTCGATCAGCTTGACCGTGTCGTTGAATTGGGCGTCAGTCTCACCGGGGAATCCGACAATGATATCGGTATTTATCGCGGCATTGGGTATGCGTGAACGAACCCGGTCAATCAACCGATAATAATCACTGATGGTGTAACCGCGCCGCATATTGCCCAGCACTTCATCGTTGCCCGCCTGAACCGGGATTTCCAGATGCGGACAAACCTTCTCCAAATCGCGCACCGCGTCGAGCAGGTCGTCAGTCATCCAATTGGGATGGCTGGTGAGAAAGCGGATGCGGGTCAGACCTTCGATGCCATTGATTTCGCGCAGCAGCGCTGACAGGGATGACGGTTCAGGCAAGTCCAGGCCATAACGGTCGACGATTTGTCCGAGCAACATCACCTCCCTTATTCCCTGAGCCACCAGGGCGTTTACTTCGGCCACAATTTCTTGTTGGCTCCGGCTGCGCTCGATGCCGCGGCGGTAGGGGATGATACAGAAGGTACAGGCATGTGAACAGCCGAGAACGATCGGGACAAAGGCGGTAACCGCCTTGCCGCGTTGTTCCACCGGCAAGAGATGGATGGCATCCTGCAATTCATCGCGTAAGCGCCGTTCATCTTGTTCCTGGTTTTGCACCATTTTTTCGCGGTGGTGCTGGTCATCAAGAAAATCCAGTAGTGGCGCTGAATCGGATGGTGGCATAAAGACATCGACAAAGGGGTATTTCTTTTTCAAGGAAGGCGCTTCCTTCACTCCAACCATGCACCCCATCAGGCCGACGATGAGATCAGGGCGTTGTTCCTTGAGGGTTTTGATTGATCCCAATCGGCCATAAATCCGATTTTCAGCTTGCTGTCGGACCACACAGGTATTTAATACCACCAGGTCGGCATGCTCGGCTTCCGGAGTGGGCCGATAGCCGATGGTCTCCAATTGCGACGCGAGATGGCGTGAGTCGGCCTCATTCATCTGGCAGCCGATGGTCCAGAGATAGTATTTTTTATTGGGGATCATTGGGGAAATGGGTTGGGTAGATTTTGTACTATAAAGAGTTATGGGGAGACTAATCTAACTATGAACGGGAATCTGTCAAAATGAGTATGCTGTTTTCGCCACTTATTCATGAACATCTGGATTAAAAACAAGAATATACAATTCCCTCAGGGATCCCGCCGCCGCGGCGGGAATAGTAACCTGCCAATTTATTGGTGGGTAAGGAGATGTATCAAAACCCGGCGATTAAGCGCTGGGTTAACATCTGACATCCCTGTCGGGTTGATAAGGAAAGTCTTGCCCGCAAGTCGAGAATATCAGTCTTCAACGATGATAAATGTTGTAGATTAATTCGCAAGTTATATATTCATTTTGGCAGTTTACAATTCCCCTTATCTCCTGCCGAAATCATAATTCCACTTGATGGTGATCGCGCATTATATGATCGGAACCAAGAAAAAAATATTTCCCAAGCACAGCGCCTTATCGCAAGCTGAAGGTTACGCCAAACACCCCAAAGATTTCTCCTGGCTGAAAAAAAACATTCCATGCCAGGCAGCTTGTCCGGCCGGGACGGATATCCCGGCATATCTGGCAGCGATTGCCCGAGGAGAGTTCGCGCAAGCTTATGTCATCAATCTCAATGATAATGTCTTTCCCGCGGTGTTGGGACGCGTCTGCTCCCGTCCCTGTGAGCCGGTGTGCCGGCATGGGTGGGAAGGGTTGGGTGAACCGGTGGCGATCTGTTTTTCCAAACGCTCCGCCGCTGATTTCATGCAGCAAAAACCGGTTCAGTTGCCCCCGTTATTCAAAACTTCCGGCAAGACGGTGGCGGTGATCGGCGCCGGGGTGGCCGGCTTGGCGGCGGCCCGCAATCTGGCGTTGTATGGCCATAAGGTCAAAGTGTTTGAGAAACACGGTTATCCTGGAGGGATGTTGAATCAGGGAATTCCTGAATTTCGCCTGCCCCGGCCGATCATTGACCGTGAAATCGAACAGGTGCGCATGACCGGAGTGGAAATCGCCTGCAATGTCGAGGTCGGCAGGCAAATCAGTCTGGAGGAATTAAGAACGAATTATGATGCGGTAATTCTGGCTGCCGGCACCCTGCGGCCCAATATTCTCTCCCTGCCCGGCAGCCAACTGCGGGGCATACGACATGGATTGGATTTTCTGCTGGAAACGAACGACACGGGCGCATCGGGTATAACCGGACAGGTTGTGGTCATTGGCGGCGGCTTTACCGCCATGGATTGCGCCCGCACCGCGTTGCGCCTGAAGGTGGATTCTGTGAAAGTGTTTTACCGTCGTTCGCGTGCCGAGATGCTGGTGACGGAGGATGAATTGAAGGAATTGGATCATGAAGGCATCCCGATCAACTATATGGTGACGCCAATTGGTTATAGCGGCAATGCGGAAGGGGGTGTTGCCGCGGTTCGCTTCGCGAAGACCAGGCTGGGGGAACCGGATGCAACCGGTCGGCGACGCCCGATTCAGATTTCGGACAGTGAATTCAGCGTCGCGGCTGATACGGTGCTGCTGGCGACCGGCCAGTTTCCGGACACGGATTGGATCGATACTTCGAACCAATCCCGGTTGGTTGGTCCAGAGCGCTGGTTGTTGAGCGGCAAATCACAACAAACGTCATTAAAAAATGTCTTTATCGCCGGCGATTTCGCACTCGGCGCCACAACCTTGATCGACGCTATTGGCCATGCCAAGGAATGCGCCCGTTATGTCGATACATTTTTGCTGGGGAAGGAACGATTGGTCGATGTCGCGTACATCGAATCCGATCAGGTCAATTCGCGAAAAATGGACGCGAACCGGATACCCCGCCATGAAATCCCCACCATTCCTCTTGGTGAACGAACTCTGACCGCGGAAGTTGAGAGCGGTTATACCAAAACCGCGGCAAAAGAGGAGGCTCACCGGTGTTATCTCTGCCACTTTAAATATGAGATTGATAATGACATCTGTATTTATTGCGATGGCTGCCTGCGGGTGAAACCGGTGGAAAACTGCATCGTCAAAGTCAGTTCGATGATTTACAGCGATGACGGACAGATCATAGGCTACCATCGCTCGACCAGTTCGCTGGATTACAATCTGCTCTACATCGATCAAAACGAATGCATCCGCTGCGGCGCCTGCGTCGATGTCTGCCCGGTGGAATGTATTCCGATTCAAAAGGTTTCGCTCAAGACTGTCAGGAAACAGGATCTCGCCTGTAATTAAAGCTAGTTGGGAATTGTGTTTGCAGTCATTCACATTCAGGTCTGAGCGGGAATGATTTTATCCGAATACTGAACAGGTTCTGGTTGGGGATAAAGATTTCACGATCACCAGTTTGATTGGAACGGCACCATGCGAATATTCGACAGCTTCCTATCTCACTGACGGTTTGAGATGATTGAGTATTCAGTTTTAATGATGTCCCGCTAAGATTAATTCAACATTATGCCAGGTCTATTATCATGAATATCAATGATCCATCTGTTCGCGAACATCTCACGCACTTGATCTACGCGTCGAATCACACCTTTGTAATGCCATGTTGGGGGGATTATCTGATCTGGAACGACTTGATGTATTCCCTGCTGGAAAAGGATAAGATCCGGAATCATGCCTTCCAGCGCGTGATTGATCGGATGGCGGAAGATCAAATTATCGCTGAAATTGGATGCGGGGCGGATTTGCTGCTCACCCAGATGTGTCTGAACGCGGGAGCGCGTCGGATATACGCCATTGAAATTAATGAATCCTCGTGTCAGCGTGCCCGGCAGTTGATTCGGGATCAGGGCTGGGAAAACCGCATCCAGTTGATTTCGGGCTCTTCGTTTGCTACCATGCTTCCGGAACCTGTGGATCTGGTCTTATCCGAAGTCATTGGGAGCATCGGAAGCTCGGAGGGAGTAAGCGCAATTCTCCGCGATGCCAGACGTTTCCTTAAACCAGCGGGAAAATTCATCCCCGACAGTTGCCTGACTTGGATCGCGCCAATACACATGCCTGATAATATCTACCGGGATCCGATATTGGACGCGATCTTCAAGCAACAACGCGAAGCGATGGAAGCTGCCACGGCAGATGATATCAAAATTACGCGTTATGAAATCTTTAACTTCCCCATCTCACATTTTATCGGACATCCCTTGTGTTTCGAGGAACTCCGATTTAATCCGGAATTGTCTGACACGATCAATTCTCCTCTATTATTCACCGTCGATGATGCTGCTGAATTGGCGGGATTGGCGTTGTGGATCGACTTGTATATTGCCCCTGGCGAAAGGGTAAATTCACTAAGCAAGAGCAATTGGGGCGCAGTCTACTTCGCGATGCCCCCCATCGATCTGATTCCCAACGATATCATCCAAATTGAAAGCGTTAAAACCGTGGGGGATAAAGGCATCAATCCGGATTATACCTTCACGATCACCGTCATTCGCCAGAATCGCACCATTCACCGGCATGAGATAGTTTCGCAACATTGATGGAAACAGAAACCTACGATCTGGATTCACTAAAACTTAGTTGATTCGGGGCGTAGGGATGTAGGGGGCAATGGCGCGTATCGCCTGAATACGGGCGAGGACAGGGGGATGACTGTATTCCAGGAAGACCTTGAGGGGATGGGGGGTGAGATTGGTGAGGTTGTCGACACTGAGTTTTTTCAACGCGTTGATCATGGCATCAGGCTGGCCATGGGTACACGCCGCATAAGCATCCGCTTGGTATTCAAATTTTCGGGAGAGGTGATTGATCAGAATCGAAAGAAGCAGCGAAACCGGAGCATAGAGAAAGCCGAAAAAGACAATGCTGGCATATACCGAGATGTGTTCCATCTTGAATGCGGCAAAGACGCCGGGGTTGTTGAGCATCAGGGATAACAGATACAATGTCAACCCCATCGTGAGGATGGAGATGAAGATCAACTTATGGATATGTTTGAGTTTAAAATGCCCCATCTCATGAGCCAGAATGGCGACCAGTTGGTCGACACTATGGTTGGCTATCAAAGTGTCGAAAAGGACAATTCGGCGATACTTCCCGAATCCAGTGAAGAAGGCATTGGATTTGGTGGAACGTTTGGAGCCATCCATGGTGTAAATTCCCTGTAATTTGAAATTTTCCCCGCGGGCATAAGATTCGATGGCGTCCTTCAGTTCACCCTCTGGCAAGGGCGTAAACTTATTGAAGATCGGCATAATCAGGACGGGCGCCAGGAAAGTCAAGATTAACTGGACAACAGTAATAAACAGCCAGACATAGACCCATGACCAGGATCCCGCGCTCGAAAAGAAGAGAATGATCAAGGCAAAAACCGGGGCGCCGATCATGAGTGAGAGCAACCACCCTTTGAGGAGGTCGACACCATAGGTTTTAATGGTGGTTTTATTGAACCCATACTTCTCTTCGATGACGAAGGTGTGATAAAGGGAAAAGGGGAGTGATAAAAGCTGGCTGATAAATCCCAGAGAAAATGCGAAAATTATGCCGGTGATTATTGGGCCGCATCCCCAATGACGAGCCCAGAGATCGACATAATTAAACCCGCCGAGCAGAAGAAATGCCAATGTCAACGGGGTGCCGATGGAATGTTGAATCAATGAAAAACAGGTATTTTCACGCTGATATTGTTGTGAGGTTTGATAACGCTCCGGATCATAAATTCCGGCAAATTCAGCCGGCAATTCACGTTGAAAATTTGTGAGGTTGAGATAATCGACAACAATATCGAGGAGAAATGATATCAGGATTACACTTATGATAAAAATCAGCCAGGCATTCATCATAATTCCAAAAGTTGTTCGGCCAGGCCGGTCTTGGGTAAAAGTTGATGACGTGCCACCGGTGAAAAGGATCGTCGGTGAATCGGGCACGGTCCATTCCGGGATAACGCGGTCAAATGATGGCGGGTCGCATAACCTTTGTGACGAGCAAAGCCATATCCGGGATAGAGATCGTCGAATTTCGTCATTAACCGGTCCCGATAAACTTTAGCGATGATACTGGCAGCCGCGATGCAGGCACATTTGGCATCGCCCTTGATGATGTTTTGACTGGGAAATGGCAGACCCGGAACCGGTAGTCCATCGACAAATATAAAGTTGGTTGATGAGGGCAATTGTTGCGCAGCCAGACGCATGGTTAAATGAGTGGCTTGGAGAATATTCAGGCGATCAATATCAGCCGCCGAAACCTCCGCCAACGCATAGACCACTCCCGGGAGATTGGTTATGCGGGTAAATAGGTCGTCACGTTGTGCCGGAGTCAATTTTTTGGAATCATTCAGGCCGCTGATTACAGTGTCAGACGGGAGAATGACGGCTGCCGCGACAACCGGTCCAGCCAATGGACCACGACCGACCTCATCGATTCCCGCAATTGTTTGATGGCCGGCTTGCCGGGCCAAACATTCGTATTGATAAAAGTTATCCGAATGATTGGGGATGAACATTCTCAACCGAATCAGATCATTCCGCGTTGCTGTCGTCAGATGGTTCGGTCTTCGTCGGCCGGGTGCGAAGCTCTTCCCGAATGCGCGCCGCCTTGCCAATGCGATCGCGAAGATAATAGAGTTTGGCGCGTCGCACTTTGCCGCGAGTGACAACTTCGATTTTAGCGATTCGTGGACTATGGATGGGGAAAACTCTTTCCACTCCATAACCATTGGTGACCCGGCGGACGGTTATGGTCTCGGCGATATCGGCATGATCGCGGGCGATGACCGTTCCCGTAAAAATTTGCACTCGTTCTTTCTTGTCTTTGCCTTCACCTTCGACGATCAGCACATGCAAACGCAAGGTGTCCCCAGGCTTAAAATCCGGGAGATCTTTTTTGAGTTGTTCTTTATTGATCTTATCAAGGACGTTCATAAGGAATTCCTAATTACAGGGTTGTGGTTGATGGAGTTGACTTTGGACTGCAAGCAGTCGAATTTTCGAACATCGCCGTTTCAATCAGGCTGGTAATCGCGCAATCTTTTTATAATACCTGAAGATGTTCAGTACATTTTATGATTAAGATGGAATGGTTTATTGAAACATCAAATCCGGACGTGATTTCCGGGTGCGCTCAAGCGCCTGCGATTGACGCCATTGTTTGATTTGCGCATGATTGCCGGATAACAACACTTCGGGAACTCGTACCCCCTGGAATTCTTCCGGCCGGGTATACTGAGGATATTCGAGCAGCCCATTGGCAAACGATTCTTCTAACGTGGATTGTTCACATCCCAAAACACCGGGAAGCAGACGCACCACCGCATCGATGATGATCATGGCCGCGAGATTGCCATTGGTCAGGATATAATCGCCGATTGACAATTCCTCATGTGCCAGTTTCATACGCACCCGTTCATCGATCCCTTCGTAATGTCCGCAGATCAGGACTAGATTTTCTCTGCCGGCAAGTTCGACCGCCTTCGTTTGATTAAATGACTGACCTTGAGGTGATAATAAAATCACATGCGGATTGGGCCGATGCAAGGACTCCAATGCCTTGAAAATGGGTTCCGGTTTCATGACCATGCCCGCGCCGCCACCATATGGGCGGTCATCGACCGAGCGATGTTTATCGACAGTGAAATCGCGGACATCAACGAGATTAAAAGAGACCTTTTCCTGGTCCTGGGCTCGCTTGATTATGGAGGCGCCCAGAACCGCGGCGAACATCTGAGGAAATATGGTTAGGACATCAATCTTCATTAATCCAATACGATGATACTGACGTTTTGGTCGATCCGTCGCGCGGCGCCCTTGGCCAGCGAACGAATGGCGTTGATTGTTTTCCCATTGCGGCCGATGATCTTGCGAATTTCTTCTTTTTTACATGAGATCTTTATCAAGAGGCCGCGGTCGTCGGTTTCAGAATTTATGACGACCTCTTCTGGATGATCGACCATCGATTTCACGACAAAATTGACAAATTCGACGACATCGACAGAATCTTCAGTGGTGGTTGATGTGGTTGATTTCGTGGAGGGGGTGAAAGAAGAGTCTGATTTCTTGGCTTCGGATTTTTTAGCTTCCGAATTCCCGTTGGATGATTCTCCCTTTAAGCAACTGATAAAGCGATCTAATAACGCCATAATATTGACATCTTTCTTTGCTATTGTTTTAGGTTTAAGGTTGGGGGATCAGATCCGATTCAATGTGAATTGCAATTCCCTGACACCGCTATCCCCGATACATTGTGAGTTAATTTATTGGTTGAACAGGATGATGAATGTTCGGCAGCGCGGATAAATCAATAATTGATTGCCGCGGTCATGTTTCATTGTGGTTATGCCCTGGATGAATCTCATACCGCTTCAGCTGGTGACTGCGGCCGTTTCTCTGGTATTTGAGGTCGGGGCGATGTCGGGTTGATGAGAAGGCTTTGCTGCTGTGCTGGCGAGAGCCTTTTTCGCGCGTGTGATAATATGACCGACGACCTCGGAGGGTTGAGCGCCGTTACGAACCCAATAATCGGCGCGCTCGAGATTGATCTTTTCATCTTTATGCCTGGGATCGTAATAGCCGATGATTTCAATAAAACGACCGTCCCGGGGACTGCGGGAGTCAGTCGCGACAATGCGATAGCAAGGTTTGTTGATGGTCCCGGTTCTTCTGAGTCTTAATCTAACTGCCATGATTCTTACTCCTCAATGGGGTTAACATGATATATGGATTTGTAGGCGTATCTGTCTGTGATTTTAATGTGCGGAAAAGGATGGCTGGGTTTTCGTTCATTCATGATTAAGCGAGATAAACATTTATGGTAATTTCCCAGTTAGAGCTGCCCGATTACATTAAATAAGGGAGGTAATATATGTAATATATGATGGGTTTGTCAAGCCATGGATAATCGACCTGCCGACAATTCGGACGCGAAATAGGCGATGGTTTGCTTTAATCCCGCTTCCAGTGCAGTATGGGGCTGCCATTGAAGAATTTCCCGGGCTTTATTGATGTCGGGTTTCCGGCGTTTGGGATCGTCATCAGGAAGTTTCTTATAGATGATTTTAGCGGATGAATTGGTGAGCTTCAAAACCTGTTGGGCGAGATCGCTAATGGTGAATTCATTGGGATTGCCGATATTGATCGGACCGGTAATCTCGTCAGGAGTGGCCATCATGCGAATCAACCCATCGATGAGATCATCAACATAACAGAATGACCGGGTTTGTGAACCGTTCCCATAGATGGTGATATCCTTGTCCGTCAATGCCTGGACAATAAAATTACTCACCACCCGGCCATCACGAGGATGCATTCGCGGACCGTAGGTATTGAAGATGCGAACGACTTTGATGCGGGAGCCGATTTGACGATGATAATCAAAGAAGAGTGTTTCAGCACAGCGTTTGCCTTCATCATAACAGGATCGGGGGCCGATGGGATTCACATTGCCCCAGTACTCTTCCTTTTGGGGATGAACCTCGGGGTCTCCATACACCTCGGAAGTTGACGCCTGCAGGATGGGAGCGCTCAATCGCTTGGCCAATCCCAGCATATTTATCGCACCCAACACATTGGTTTTTACCGTATGGACGGGATTGTATTGATAATGTATCGGTGACGCGGGGCAGGCAAGGTTATAAACCTCATGGACTTCAAGGAAAATGGGAACCGTGATATCATGGCGAATCAGTTCGAATCTTTTATTGTCGAGCAGATGGCGGATATTTTCCTTGCGACCGGTGAAGAAATTATCCAGGCAAATGATGTCATTGCCGTTCTCCAGCAACCGTTCACACAAGTGAGATCCTAAGAATCCGCCTCCGCCTGTAATCAAAATGGTTTTGTTCATGGTTATGCTCTGTTTACATGTTTCCCAATTCTCGGGAGCGGGTAGTGGCTTTTTCGACGACCCGGCTCATTAAATCGCGAAAATCCGCTTCGTTTAATACGGAGAGACCGGCAGCAGTTGTTCCCCCGGGGGAAGTGACCGCAATGCGTAATTCATCCGGGGTTCCCTGCTTTTGACGCAGCATTTCGGCCGCGCCCGCGACCGTTTGCACCACCAAGTCCAGGGCATCTTCCGCGGGCAGACCCATTTTAACTCCTCCGTCAACCAGGGCTTGAATGAACTCGAATACATAGGCGGGACCACTGCCGCTTAACCCCGTGACAGCATCGAGCGCCTCTTCGTGCATTTCCTTGCAGATGCCGACGGCGCCAAAGATCTGCTGAACCATTTGCCGATCATCAGCGGTTGCTCCTTGGGCCGCGGCGAACACGGTCGCCCCCAACCCGACGGTTGCCGGGGTATTCGGCATCACCCGAATCAGCCGCGGGCTATGAGTCCAATCCTTCAGTTTGGCGAGAGAAATTCCCGCGGCAATAGAAATTAATAATTTATGGGATAGATCCGGCAGCAGAGTAAACAATACTTCCCGGGCCTGTTGCGGTTTAACCGCGAGCATGATTGTCTCCGCAATATTCAACAACATTCGATTGTCATCAATGCACTCCACCTGGGTTTGGGCGGTGTAGTGCTGGCGGATGGAAGCGCTGATGTCGGCAGCGATCAGTTCATTGGGGGGATAAAGTTTTTTTGCGATTATCCCTTGGGTGATCGCGGTTGCCATTTTTCCGGCGCCGATTATGCCCAGTTTTTTCATGATAGGTTAAGCGAAAATGAGAGTTGAAATATCGATAAAACTTCCGCAGTATTAACTGCTATGCTATCGTGGATTAATCTTTGCATGGGTAAAATGGAAGTCATACTATAAACATGCAATCATGATTGAAAACTTTGGCCGCGCTATAGAGATTGCCAGTTAGGTCATTATTTTATCATTTCAACCATTTTCCTCTCGGAATCCCGAGAGGACTAAATAACGATTTTTGCAGGGCTTTAACTTTATGAATAAATACCTGACTCTACTGATGGTGTTTGTCAGCGCCGCGATCAGTCTTGGCTTTGGATACAAAGCGGTCACATTCAACCGGGATTTCCTGGGCGTCAAAACCGGTTATGACAATGTCTTCGAATTGTGTTTTGACCGTTCGGGCGCGGTATACCCCGAACCCCAGGGAGAGTATCTGGTAATTCCTCGTCATCAGCGGATGTTTGATGATTTTTATGCCGGCAGGGTTGAAGACTATTTTCAGAAGGGGCGGATTTCCAAAAATTACGCGGACATAGAACCGGAAACATTAAAGTCTTATACTGAAACCATCCGCTCGGCATTATCCCAACCTGATCACACACGATTAATACTTTTGATCCATGGATTCAACGTCCCTTATGCAGAAGCACGGAAGAATTATGAAGATTGTCAACGCCTGATTGACGGAGCTGGAGGAGATAAAAAAAATGTGTATGTGCGCCTATATTGGGATGGGCTGTGTTCCACTTTATTTGGCGGAGAGAGTGGATTGACAGATCAGTGGTTGAATGTCTGTCATCAATCTGTGGCGGTTGGCGCTTATGGTGTAAGACGTTTCCTTAATTACCTCTATAATGACACCCTTGCCGATTTGCCGGTGGTGATCCTGAGTCATGGTCGGGGGGGGGCGGTCATCGCTTCAGCCCTATGGGATTATTCATCGGCCAGAAACCAACGGGCACAACAACCGATTACGTTTCAGTTCAATCGTATGGTTATAGGGATGCTCGCGCCTGCCATGGTACCGCAGGCGATCAAACCAGATGCCTGCAAATCGACATGGTCCGTAATTATTGGTTTCAATCCTGAAGATGAGTTCAACCGGAAGTTTATGAATCCGCCACCAGGATTTTTTGGCTCCACCCAACTTGGATGTGTATTGTCAGAGTGTCGGGAGCTGGAAAAAATGATGAAGGGAAAATTGAGCCGCATTGATTTTAGTGGAGAAGACCATGGGTTCGATCACTATCTGCATAACAAGGGCAAGATTTTTGTCAATGAATTTTTACCCTTGCTCCTCGCGCCGCCGACACCGGAATGAAAAAGTCGAAATTTGTGGTTGAGCGCACGACTGAAGACTTGATAAATCGGAATCCCCATGAAAGGTCGGTAAAGTCAATATTTCAATGAGCAAGTTGATTTAAAATAAACCTTCCATATAATACCTACCCTTTACAGTTATCGATCATAAGTAATCTGCGTTGATTTAGCGGATTGAATTGAGGTAATAAATTTAATCATTAATTTTTGGGAGGGTTCAATATGGCAAAACCAAAAAAGATTAAGAGCGGGACCAACAATAGTAAGCTTGTTCCGCATGAGCCTGTCTATACCGGCAAAAAGAAAAAATATTACGAAATTTTGATTGAGTTGCGCGATCAAATGATTGATGAAATGCGGATTCTTTCGGGATATTCCCTGAGCACCAACAAACAGGCAGGGGAAGAACTTGCAGACATAGGCAGTGACAACTTTATTCGCGAAATGGAGCTCTCACTGCTTACGGAGGAAGGGCGAAAACTACAAGCAATTTTAGAAGCTATTGAGCGCTTGAAGTCGGGTAGTTTTGGCACCTGCATCGAATGTGGCAAAAAAATACTGGAAGGACGGTTAGAAGCCATCCCCTACGCGAAATTATGTATCTCCTGCAAATCCAAGGCCGAGAAGAGCGCACTTGATCGAGCTCCAGATTCTGAACGATCATTTGTTGCTCAAGATTAGTATTATAATGGCGCCAATGTGGCATAAGATCACGGGGAGGCCGATTTTCATCATCATTTTCGTGATTTGCTTGGATCAAGTTACGAAATATATGGCACTGAACTCAGACTTTCTGATGTTGGGTGGTCATTACCAAATCATTCCCGGGTTTTTCAGTATAATCTATGTAACGAATACCGGCGCCGCCTTCGGTATTCTTCCTGATGCGACCGGCGTGCTGGCACTTATCTCATTTCTGGCATTTATTTTTCTGCTGTATCATTTTCAAAAGGTTGCCAGCGGATATTGGGAACGGGGATTGGCTGTAAGTCTGATCATGGGCGGAATCGCGGGAAATCTGATCGACCGCGTGTTTCGACAGTATGTCATTGATTTTTTCAGTTTTTATTATCAGCGCTGGGAATGGCCGGCATTCAACATCGCGGATAGCGCCATTTGTATCGGTGCGGCAATATATACATTATCGTCACTTTTGAGGGCCGATGAGTTGAGTCATGATAGTGGTTCAAATCTCCAGGGTATGGGCTCTCCACCACCATAATTAATTCATAAACACGAGAAGACCACAAGAGGTATTTTTCATGGCAGCTAGATATAATTTCAATCCCGGACCGGCCGGGTTACCTTCCGCGGTGATGCGGCAGGCCATGGCCGAATTTACCAATTACCATGATTTGGGCTACGGTATCATGGAAGCCAGTCATCGCGCTCCAGAATTTGAAGAAATCATAAACCAGGCTGAAAGCAATATCCGTCAGTTGATGGCCATTCCGGATGATTATGCCGTATTGTTCCTGCAGGGGGGCGCAAGTACCCAATTCAGCATGATCCCCATGAATTTTCTTACTTCTGAAACTTCTGCGGATTATTCCTTGACCGGAACCTGGAGCGAAAAAGCGCTGGCGGAAGCAAAGCTCTATGGCAAAACCCGGGTCATTGCCACCAGCAGGGATTCCCACTATGATCGAATTCCAGCTCCGGATCAATGGGCCTATGATGCTGAAGCCCGATATTTGCATATCACCAGCAATAACACCATTTATGGCACCCAGTATCATGTATTTCCAAAATCTTCAGGTATTCCATTGGTTGCGGATATGTCGAGTGATATCATGTCACGTCAAATTGCGATCAATAATTATGCCATGATCTACGCAGGGGCGCAGAAGAACCTGGGCCCAAGCGGGGTAACCTTGGTTATTGTTCATAAAAATTTTGCCGCTAGCGCAACGGGAAAATTACCCACCATGATGAAGTATTCCACCTATATCAATCACGCGTCGCTTTACAATACCCCGCCAACCTTTTCAATTTATATGTTGCGGTTGGTGACGGATTGGATACTGGGTATAGGTGGTTTAAAGGCCATTGAAAAACTGAATCAAGATAAAGCCGCATTGCTTTATGCCACCATCGATGCCGATGATTTTTACCGCTGTCCCGCCCAGGTGGAAAGTCGTTCACTAATGAATGTCTGTTTCCGTTTGCCCAATGAGGAATTGGAGAATCAGTTCGCTCTTGAAGCCGTAAAGGCAGGGATGATTGGTTTGCCCGGACATCGATCGGTCGGTGGATTTCGTGCCAGCCTCTATAATGCCATGACCATCGATGGGGTGCGGGCATTGACTGACTTGATGTTGGACTTCAAACGGAGAATGGGGTAGGTTTGCCCGCTTTCTCCTGATTGGAAAATTAAAATCGACCTCATCCAGTATACTCGTTCCTGGCCTTGAGTGGAAGAGTAAGTTTTTTTACACTCCCGGAAGCGTCACGAGTTCGTCGGATCAATTTCCTCCATGATCTGTCACGGTTAATTTGAGCTTACCTTCGGCAAGGATTCCAATCAGTGAATCACCAACTTTGACGGCATCCGCATTGACGATGGGAATCTGGTCATTCTCGCGAATCAGGATGGCATAGCCCCGTGCCAGGATATGATGAGGATCGAGGGTGCGCAATTGGGCGGAGAGTCTATCCACTTTTTCCTGTCGGGAATATAAGTGCAGGCGCAGGGACTGAGTTATTTTCAATATAATCTCATCAATTTGTTGTTGCGCGCGATGAATCATATTGACAGGTTCATGGAGGATATAATGATTGCGGACGCGGTCGACGCGGGCATTTAATAAACTCAAAAGACTGCATATGCTTTGATTAATTCGCCGGCGATGGTGGGTGATGGCATCGAGAATGTCGGTTCTTTTCCCCACCACCAGTTCGGCCGCGGCTGAAGGTGTGGGCGCTCGTAAATCCGCGATAAAGTCACAAATGGTATAGTCAACTTCATGGCCGACAGCACTGATGATGGGAATCTTGGAATTCGCCATCGCGTAGGCTAATTTTTCGTCATTGAAAGCCCAAAGGTCTTCGATGCTGCCGCCGCCGCGGGTTATAACGATAATATCACAGGCCTGTTTACGGTTAAGGAATTCAATTCCCGCCACCAATTCGGGGACGGCGGACACGCCCTGCACCGATGCGGGATAAACGCGAACATGCATGTTAGAGAAGCGACGATTGATGATGTGGAGAAAGTCATGCAGTGCGGCCCCGTCCGGTGAGGTGATCACGCCTACGCAGTTGGGCAAATAGGGCAACTTTTTTTTACGAGTTTCCGCGAATAATCCTTCAGCTTGGAGTTTTTTTTTCAACATTTCAAACTGAAGCTGTAACAAGCCAACTCCCTTGGGACGAATTTTTTTGACATTGAGCTGATAATTTCCTCGCGGTTCATATACTGAAATCCGGCCGTGGATTTCAACCTCCATTCCTGCAACCAATTTCATCTCCCGAGCAGACTCGGCGCCATTGAAATGCACGGCGTTGATTTGGCTGAATTGATCTTTCAACGAAAAATAGACATGGCCGGAGCGATGAATGGTTAAATTGCCGATTTCGCCCGAAAGCCAAAATGGATACAGGCTCTGCTCCAACAAATCCTTGATCACCAAGGTGATTTCACTTACGGACCAAATCTTTTCTGATTCTAGCGCAAACATATATGCGTGATCTTTCTATAATGCGATGCAGGTGAAAATTACCGGATTGACACCGAAGAACGTTCTGATATGATGAGGGACAGGTAATCTCTCTGTTGCTTGCTGGAATAGTATGTGCCAGACAGCAAATCAGGATAATGGGACTTCCAGATCCTTACACATTGTATGTCGTTGATGCGGTTTTACCACCGTGCCCGGTCCAATCGGTATGGAAGAATTGCCCCCGAGGGCGATCAATGCGCTCATAGGTGTGAGCACCGAAATAATCTCGTTGTGCCTGCAGGAGATTGGCGGCAAGGCGTGAAGAACGATATGAATCGTAATAGCTTAGCGCGGAACTCATGGATGGCAGGGGAATACCGATGGTGACAGCAGTATTGATAACCTGGCGCCAGCCGTTTTGTGCTTCATTCAGCAATTGAGTGAAATAAGGATCGATAAGGAGATTGGGAAGTTTGGGATTGAGAGTGTAAGCATCCTTGATTTTTTCGAGAAATCCGGCGCGGATAATACATCCTTCACGCCACATCAAGGCAATACTCCCCAGATTAAGCTCCCACTTGAATTCCGCCGCGGACATGGACAGCAATTGAAATCCCTGAGCATAGGAACAGATTTTAGATGCCAGCAACGCATCATGAAGCTGGGAAACGAATTGGTGTTTATCGCCAATATAGACATTTGAAGGACCAGACAATATTTTTGCCGCTTTTACCCGTTCTTCCTTGAGCGCAGACATACACCGTGCGAAAACCGCCTCGGCTATTTGCGGAACGGGAATGCCCATATCAAGTGCCGAGACGCTGGTCCATTTCCCGGTTCCTTTTTGTCCCGCCGAATCGAGTATGAGATCGAGAATTGGTTTGCCGCTGGATTCATCTTTGACCAGCATGATGTCCCGGGTGATTTGAATCAGATAGGAATTCAGGTGGCCCTGATTCCACGTCTCTAAAATATCATGGATGGCATCGTTATTCAGACTCAGGCCAGTTGACAGCAGATGATACGCTTCGCAAATGAGTTGCATGTCGCTGTATTCAATGCCGTTGTGTACCATTTTGACAAAATGGCCGGCGCCGTCACTGCCTACCCAATCACAACAGGGAGTGCCATCGGCAACCTTGGCGGCAACCGCCTGAAAGATCGGTTTGATGGATGGCCATGCCTCCGCTTGTCCGCCCGGCATGATCGATGGTCCATGCAACGCGCCTTCCTCACCGCCTGAAATGCCGGCGCCGATGAAGAATATTCCCTTGTCCTTAAGCTCTTTTGTACGTCTGATGGTGTCTTCGTAATGACTATTACCGCCATCGATTAGAATATCCCCATCAGTCAATTCCGGCATCAGTTGGGCGATTAACTCATCAATGGCTTTTCCTGCCTTGACCATCATCATGATTTTTCGCGGACGTTCAAGCGATTGACAGAATTCCTCTATGGAGCAGGTCCCGATAATGTTCTTTCCTTGGGCGCGGGAAGCGAGAAAATCATGCACTTTTGCGGTGGTTCGGTTATAAACTGAAACTTTAAACCCCTTGCTTTCCATATTGAGTACCAGATTTTCTCCCATCACTGCTAATCCGATCAAGCCAATTTCTGACAACGAAGTCGCCATTGTCCATATCTCCTTTTAATTAAGAATACATGTGATGAAGAAAAGGGATCACCGGGATTTATTTCTCGAATGCCAGATCATCAATAAAAACCGTTCCTTGACCGGCGCCATTGGGAAAGCAATAGGATTCAAAACATATTGCTATCGATGCCACCTTGGTCAAATCAAGTTTAAATTCAGATAAGGGAATTCGCACCTTCTGCCACTTGGTTCCCAACTGATCCTGATTCAGATAACTGATGATTTGATTGGATTTTATTGAATCCTCTAATTTTTCCCAATGTTGGTCAGCCAGTCCGATAACGAAATTCTCCGCGCCATTGGCGCCTTTGAGTGAAAATGAGATATACTTGAGCTCGGAAACATCGAGGTAATCATTGGTATTCGGATCTCGTAAAATTGAGTAGTATCCGCACCATCCTCCCTGACCATTAGGGCCGCCTTCATTCTTTTTGTCAAAAGTCAATTTCAATACTCCAGAATCATTGCCGCTGACGTTATCAGTAACGAAATTTATATATGCGGTTGAAGGATCTCGTTCATAAGTATTCGTTTTATTGTTGAAATTATTGGCGGTAATTGCTGAATTGAAATCGTCAATTACTAAAATTTTATCGGTATAGCGCATCGACCCCGGAGGTTGAGAAGGAACGGCAGTAGTTTTGGCTTTTTCATTCATTTTACTGCTTGGCGATGATGTATCCGCCGGCCTGGCAGGCTGACTGGCTGTCATTGTGGATGGTGTGTCCATTAATTTAGCAAGTTTTGCTGCTTCCTTTGCTGCTATTTTTCGCGCATTTTCCTGTTCTTTCTGTCGTTTTTTTTCTAATTTTTCTCTGGCTTTTGCTTCCTTGAGCGCGAGTTTTCTTTGCTCTTTATCTAATTTTTCTTGTAATTTTCTCTCTTTTTCCGCCAGGTTTTTTTGTTCAATCAGGTCAGTTTTTGGTGGTTCTGGAGCTGCGTTTATTTTCGTTTGCTGGGCGGCGAGCTTTGCCGCCACTTTTTGTGCATTTTCCTGTTCTTTCTGTCGTTTTTTTTCTAATTTTTCTTCGGCTTTTGCTTCCTTAAG
The DNA here is from genome assembly GCA_964615975.1 of uncultured Lentisphaerales bacterium. Taxonomy (GTDB): domain Bacteria; phylum Verrucomicrobiota; class Lentisphaeria; order JABSQK01; family JAJFLO01; genus CAZTTH01. Next base: position 21,925 of record CAZTTH010000012.1, read on the forward strand.
CGCGAGTTTTCTTTGCTCTTTTTCTAATTTCTCTTGTTCTTTGATTAATTTATTTGCCACCGCATCTTCTGGGGATTTGTCAGTTTCTGATGCCGCTTTTTGGGGTGATGAAGTGGCTGCCTGTACGGGGGCTTTATCCGGTTGGGGCGGCGTCTGCCGTATTGCTTCGGTTTCGGGAATTGCGGGCGGAAGATCTTGTGAAGCTTTCACGAGTAATTTTTCCAATCCGGTTTTCATCGCGGCGATTTTTTTCTCGTTTTTTATCACCGAATGTTCCAGCTTGTTGAGTCGTTTCTCGAGGGTGCGGACAAGGATTTTACTCTTTTTGAGTTCTGCTTCGGCGGCTTGCGGATTATCTGGTTTCAAGGTCTCCAAAAAGAGGGTGGTTTTTTTCTCGAGCGCATTGGCATAGTCTATCCGCAGTTTTTCGAGTTCGATTTTCAGCTCTTTGAGGGTGAGTTCCGTGGTTTCAATTTTCGCCGTTTTTTCAGCTATTTTATTGGCTATATCCGCAGCCCGGACATGAGGGTGTGTCGTCCCGATGATTAGAACAAAGAGCATTATAACTGTCTTCATCGCATTATGACGGAAACCAATTGTCACCCAACAAAAATTGAATTTGAAAATTGCATCGATCATGGAAGTTGTCTCCTCAGTAGATGATTAAATTGAAATGTACCGCTGAAAGTGAAAATTGGGACAAAGATAAACTCGGTAATGAACTATTAAACATAAGTGGTGTAATTTAATTTAAATTTTATCGCTGGCAATCAACATTGATGATCAGGTTATCAGCGTCTGATCTTTCACTTAATCTAACAATGAGCGGCACCATGAAAAAAAACGAAGAGATGAAACGCCAGGGCAAAGCGTTATTGGAAAAACTGACACAAGCTCATGGGGCGCCTGGCAGTGAACAGGCGGTCGCCAAAATAATCAAGAATGAATTGAATATGACCTTGGAACGCGACCGGCTTGGGTCAGTGATTGGCGTCCTTGACGGAACGTGCGCCACGCCGAAAATCATGATTGCCGCTCATTTGGATGAAGTTGGTTTTATGGTCCAATCCGTGACCGATGATGGATTTATCCGCTTTGTGCCATTGGGAGGATGGTGGGATCAAACCCTGCTTGCCCAAAGAGTGCGTATATTGACCCGATCTCACGGGGAAATCTTAGGGGTGATCAGCGCCACTTCTCCGCATTTGCTTAAAGAAGATGAGCGGAAAAAGTTATGGTCAATCGAGGAAATGCTGATCGATGTTGGCGCCAATAGCGGGGTGGAATTGAAAACCGATTTTGGCATCATGCCAGGAGATCCCATTGTTCCAGAGAGTTCATTCACTGTCATGCATAAACCAGATTGGGTTTTGAGCAAGGCTTTTGATAATCGGGTTGGAGTGGCTTTGGCGATACAGGCACTGCAATATTTTCAAGATCGCCCACATCCGAATACCCTTTGTTTTGCGGGTACGGTTCAGGAAGAAGTTGGTGTACGCGGCGCGACGACCGCGGGTTATTCGATTGCTCCGGATGTGGCAATCATTCTCGAGGGCCCCCCTGCGGATGATTATAACGGTCAAAATCGCGCCGGACAACAGGGGGGATTAGGTAAGGGGCCACAGATTCGGGTAATGGACCCCAGTGCGATCATGAATCGATCCTTGGTGGAATTTGCGCTTGAACTCGCCACGCAGTTGAAAATTCCCCATCAGCTCGCAGTCCGAAGATCAGGCGGTACGGATGCCAAGGCGGTTCAATTAACTCGATCAGGAGTGCCATCCATTGTCATTGGTGTACCCGCACGCTATATCCATACTCATAATTCCATTTTGAATCTGGAAGATTATTGCCATACATTACGGTTGCTTATCGCCATGATTGGAAAATTGGATAATTTGCATACGCAACATTTTTATCCGTCATGGTCATGAGATATGGAGAACAACTTTTCAGATTAATGTTTCTTGATTTCAACTTACCCTGATTGCTCACAACCATCCCATATCCGCTTATTCAACTTATTACCCGGAGACTGTCAAATATCTATGGTCGCTCTAACTGATACGATGATTTTAGTTGTTAAAATTGCCTTTATTTTTTTCTTTTTCGGTTTTTGTGTCTTTATTCATGAATTCGGGCATTTACTGGTGGCAATGTGGCGCAAGCTACATATTGAACGATTTTCGATCGGATTCGGAAAGCCGATCTTTAAATGGAAAAAGAATAATATCGAATACGTTTTGAGCTGGCTTCCCTTTGGAGGTTACGTAGCGTTGCCCCAGCTTGACCCCTCTGATCAAGCGAAAACCAGTGATGGTGAGCCCCTGCCGCAAGTACGTCCCATCGATCGCATTTTGACCGCATTTGCCGGTCCCTTGTTTAATGTCATTTTCGGATTCATGCTGGCCTGTATCATTTGGCAGGTGGGGATCGAAGGACCTCCACCTGCGAATTCGTTTGTTGTCGGTGAAGTCCCGGAAACCTATCAGGATGCGGCGGCGCAATCATACTTGAATCCTGAATACGCGGCCGGATTGCGGGCGGGCGATCGAGTCGTGGCTGTGAATGGAAAATCCTTTGTCAAGGGATGGCATGAAGCTGCTGAAATGATTGTCTACTCGCCGGAAGGGTTGGTTGATTTAACGGTGATTCGCGCAGATCGCTCGATCACCATTAGTTATCATCTGGTGCCCAATCCCGATTTTGAAGGCCTGGGGTATCCATTCATGAGTCCTTTGTTGCCTGCCAGGATCAGTATGGTGGTCAAGGATTCTCCCGCCATGACAGCTGGTTTAAAGTCTGGAGATATTGTTGAGAAATTCAATGATGAAAAAGTGATGAATCCTGATCATTTGGTCACATTGATTCAAGATACAGGAATGACACCTTTCGCCCTGACAGTGAGACGGGCAACTCAGGAAGTGGAGATTCATGGTATCGTTGCAAACAAGCGGGAAATCGAAACTCAGTCCAAGTATTTTATTGGCATTCATATCGAAGCGGATTCAGGCCAACGTGTGCTTTATTATCCGACTCCCTGGCAACAATTTATTGATGTGGTTGATCGTACGACCAATACCATTGATCGCTTGATTGACAAGGATAATCCGATCGAAGCCAAACACATGAGTGGTCCAGTCGGGATATTCCACATGCTCTATGTTATTGTTTCGAAGACGGGTTTTATGGCCGCCTTGAATTTGATCATCATCATCAATTTCAGTCTCGCCTTTATTAATCTTCTGCCGTTGCCGATATTGGATGGCGGACATATTGCCATGGGTGTTTTTGAAATGATCATTAAACGGCGAATTCCATCCAAGATCACGATTGCTTTGTCATATGCCTTTTCCATATTGATTATTGGATTCATGCTCTATGTAACTTTCTATGATGCCAAGCGGGTTGGTAAATATATTCATCCGGGTAAAAAAGCTCCGGAAATAAAAGCAATTAAGGAATCTCCGCCATCGGATGTCAGCGAAGAAAATAAACCCTAAGGGAGTGTCATTGGGAAGGGCGTGATAAATTGCACTGAGAGCCGCGAAAACAATAGCGCCTACTTTTTCCCCGTGAACCCGTTCATTTACTGCAAATTAATATCCAATCACCTCTTTTCTAAATACACATATACAGTATTATTAGTGAATTGTTGCGACTCGGAAATCAAGAGAACTGCGGCAAATTCGCCTAACCAAACTGATCCAAATCATTCTCGACCAATTAAAGTGAGAGGACATTGTGGGAAATAACCAGTCAGAAGAAAGACCTACCGAGCGGATGAACGATGATATTACTGAGGAGGTGTATCAATCGCCGGAGGAAAGCATTGAATTAATCCCTGAAAAAGTCATAACCAAGCTGCTTAAACGCGAGCATGACAGTGATAAATACATCATCATCGGCAAGGTTGCTCAAGGCGGCATGGGCGCTATTTACAAGGTTTTTGATCAAGATCTGAAGCGCATCAGCGTGTTAAAAATCGTCTTGCCTGGAGTGCTGGCAGATACGTTTCTTTTTCGCCGGTTTATCGAAGAAGCCCGGATCACCGGCAAGCTTGAACATCCCAATATCATTCCGGTTCATGATTTAGGTATACTTGAAGATAATCGCTTGTTTTTTTCGATGAAGTTCGTGGAAGGTGAATCTTTGAGTTCCATCCTCAAAAAAATCCGTGATCGTCGGGAAAAATACCTGGTTGAATACAATCGTTTCCGGTTATTGACCATCTTTCGCAAAGTCTGCGATGCCATTGCCTTCGCCCATTCTAAAAATTTCATTCATCGCGATATCAAACCAGATAATATTATGGTGGGGCCGTATGGAGAGGCATTGTTGATGGACTGGGGTTTAGCCCGAAGCGTGGATAAAAATGATGAGGATCATACGGATGATGATGAATCCGGTGAGAGCAATAATTATGAAGGCGATGTGGATGGCGATGACATCATGAAAACCAGGTATGGAGTCGTCAAAGGGACGCCTGCTTATATGTCGCCCGAACAAGCCAAGGGCTTGGTGGTAGAAATAGATCATCGCAGTGACATTTATCTATTGGGAGCGACGCTCTATGCGATTGCCACCTTGAATGTCCCGTTTGTGGGCAATGATATTTATGAAATTTTAGCCAATGCTGAAAACGGTAATTTTATACCGCCGGCACGCCGGGCGCCTGAGCTTGAAATCCCCCTCGAGTTATGCCGGATTATCGAAAAGGCGATGGCTTATGAGAAGGAAGATCGTTATCAAACGGTCGAAGAATTATCCCACGATCTCGATGATCTCATGTCGGGAAATATTGGTTCAATCAAGAAAATTTTCTCTGCCGGTGAATATTTGATGCGCGAAGGTGAAGAAGGTCATGAAGCCTATGTGATTCTGACTGGAAGAGTTGAAGTAACCACAATGGTCCGGGGTAAACAACTAAAACTCATTGATTTGACCAAGGGCGATGTTATCGGTGAAATGGCTCTGATTTTACAAGCCCCGCGTACTGCCACCGTTAAAGCGACCGAGTATACCGAAGTGGTGCTGATCACCGATGATACCATGAAGCAGGGGTTGGGGCAGTTGCCGCCCTGGATGGGAAAAGTCATTGATTCTTTGGCGGAGCGTCTCCGGGTTGCCAATGCCAATATGCACCCCCTCTCAACCGCCGATTGCAATTATCATGTATTGAATCAACTGCGATTGATATATTGTTATTGGAGCGACCCCCACCCCGACCCCAAAACGAATTCCCTCATCGGGGCGATAAATACCAATAATGTGATTCATGAAATTGCCTTGAATCTTTCGATCGCTAAAGAAAGAGTGATGATGATTGTGACCCATTTATTCGATTTTAATCTGTTGCGAATTTGTGATAAGGAGAATTTTTATATCCCCAATTTCGCGCTGTTTAACGAATTTGTTGAATACGCTCATCAACATATTAATTTGGATCGTGTGTTCACCACCGAGCGTACGCCAAAATTCTATGCGGCTGACAAGAAGTTGATTGTCCATCATTGCCGGGATGATCACGAGGGCAAAATCTCAGAGATGACCCCCTTGGAAATTACTGAGGAAGCGGACTTGATCACGTGCAAAACTCCTGAGGATAAGGTAATAATATTTGACGGCTTCCTCAATCAAATCCGCTCAACTGTGCGCTTGCCGGCGGTTAGTGATTAATCAACGGACTCACACTCCGGTCGATTGGCGGGAACAAATAACCCAAGCGAATAATACGATGGTTTTATTCGATAAAAGAAATAGGAGTTCAAACCGTCTTTGGCCATATTAAAGAGATGGAATTTAGTGCAGTAAAAATATTGATTCAGGATCTGCGTGGACTTTAATTAAGCAGGAAACCAGTACGTCAGATCAATGATTAGGAATTAATCTTCAAGTGTGATAATTGGGCAGCATTTCGAGCGGAAATACAGACAAAGTACAACCAACGGCATCCTTGGGGGAAATCAGTGGGGTGACTGCAAGCGGCCAGTCTATGCCGATCTCGGGATCATTCCATAACAGGGTATGTTCCGCTTGGGGAAAGTAGTAATCCGTGCATTTGTAGGAAAAAATAGCCTGGTCGGATAATACCAGGAAGCCATGCGCAAATCCTGCGGGGATCCATAATCGACGTTGATTTTTCGCCGACAGGACTTCGCCGATCCATTGGCCAAAAGTTGCAGAACCATAGCGGATATCCACCGCAACGTCGAAGACTTCACCCTCGAGAACGTTAACCAGTTTGCCTTGATCATGGGGATGCTGGAAATGCAGGCCGCGCAGGGTTCCCCGCGTCGAAACGGACAAGTTATCCTGAACGAATAAGGCGTCGATGCCATGAGCCGCAAATTTTTTCGCGTGATAGCTTTCCACGAAGTAGCCCCGGGCATCGGTATGGATTGGCGTTTCAATGATCATAATTTCGGGAAATCGGGTTGGCGTTATGGTCATGGCAGTTCCTGATTAATGATTTCCAATAAATATTGACCGTATTCACTTCCTGCCAATCGATTGGCTAGCCGGGCTAATTCATCGGCATTGATATATCCCATGCGATAGGCAACTTCTTCGATACAGGAGATTTTTAACCCCTGGCGTTTTTCCACAGCTTCAATGAAGCTGGATGCTTGTTGCAGAGCACTGTGAGTCCCGGTGTCCAACCAGGCAAATCCGCGCATTAAAATTTCCACCCGCAATTGTTTATTCCTGAGATAATACCGATTGACGTCGGTGATCTCTAGTTCCCCTCTGGCTGAAGGTTTAAGATTGGCGGCGATATCGACCACTTGACGGTCATAAAAATACAGACCGGTGACCGCATAATGAGAGCGCGGATGCTGCGGCTTTTCTTCGATGCTGATGGCATTCTTTTCATTATCAAATTCCACCACCCCATAACGTTCAGGGTCGCGGACGTAATAAGCGAAGACTGTCGCGCCCTGGGTCAAACGGGAATGTTTCTGCAACATTTTACTGAATCCATCGCCATAAAAGATGTTATCACCGAGAATAAGGCATACCGGTTGATCCGCAATAAAATTCCTGCCCACGATAAAGGCTTGAGCGATTCCCCGAGGTTCTGCTTGTTCCAGATAAGAGAGCGAGATGCCGAGGCTGTTGCCATCGCCCAGCAGTTGTTGGTAGTGTGGGAGGTCTCTGGGGGTGGAGATAATCAAGACTTCTCGAATGCCGGCCAACATCAGTATCGAAAGCGGATAATAAATCATCGGTTTGTCGTAGACCGGGAGGATTTGTTTGCTGAGTGTCAGGGTTAATGGATACAGGCGGGTCCCCAGGCCACCAGCCAATATGATACCTTTCATCGCATGAATTCCTTGCTTGGTTATGGGGTTGATTTTTCCTCCGGGGCGATCATTAAACAGCGCAACAACATTTCCTTGTTTTCTTGGGTATGTGTTTAGCGATATTGGTTTCCCTCTATGATTACACTGAACACATACTTTCAGGGAAATATCGTTACTCTAATTTCAATAATGAATAGTACTAACCGGATTTATTCACAAATATCTGTAGTGGCGAATTTATCAAAAGGAATGTTCTGATCATGTGGAAATCGACAAATTCAGACCTCAATTGAACAGGATCAGGTTTTAGAAAAAGATTGCGCGATGAATCGCCAGCTTGAAACCGCAGGGTGCGAAAATTCGACTGCGTGCAATCGAATAGCCCACGTCCAAGGGAAGGCATCGATACATAAGCGTGGAAGGGGTGAATCTAAGATGAATTGAGAGAATTGGTTTGATGCGATAATGTATAGGCGATTGTATACAATATTATTCAGGGGTGGTAATCGTATGCGGCGATAGGGGGCAATCATTGATCAAAGCCTTGCTGAATTGGCACAGCACTAGAATTTAGCGGAAGTGTGAATGTAATTGTTATAAATGACATAATCATGGCAGTCTGTTGGGTTGGTTGGTAAATACTCATGGATGTCATAATTCTATTTCCAATGCGGGTTTTGCCCGCAACCCAATTTCATCCTGCCTTACTTAGGGAAGGTAACTGTTTACCGTTGTCTGAAGCTCAAAACCCAGGATGACCGCGAAAAAAACTTTAATGACTTGTGTTTCTTTTAGGAAATCCAAATGACCGTTGGCGGGAAATTGTGGCGCCGGTATCGAGACCTGCGTCTAAACTCAGATATGGAGACCAGAGCTACTGTGAAATCCCCGGTCAGATAAGCTATTTTGAAGGTAAAAAGATACTACGGCAATGATGACAGACTTTAGCCTATAAGTCTACAAGTGGCTAATAACGAGTTAAAAAGTGCGAGAAATAATTTACGATTCAGTACCAGATCCCGAAATCTCCTGAATATGAATAGCAATCCCAATCCAGATTCATCTAAAGCGCCAGTATCTGAACCCGCCATCAGCCAGGATGGTTTAACTGCCGATTCTATCCCCCATTCACCGAAATCCGAACTTGATGGCGATGCACTCTTTGCTGATACCGTGGTGAATCAGCCGGCAAATAGTTATCGAGTCTGGGGAGATTTTGAAATCCATGAACTTCTTGGTGAAGGGGGAATGGGAGCGGTGTATAAAGGCCGGCAAATCAGTCTGGATCGGGTTGTTGCCATCAAGGTGCTTCCCGCGGATTTGGCTGATAATCCCAATTTTATCCGTCGCTTTGAGTTGGAAGCCAAGGCGATCGCCAAAATATCGTCTCCTCATGTCGTGCAGGTTTATGCGGCCGGTAAACATGAAGGGAAGCATTATTTTGCCATGGAATATGTCGAAGGGCAGGATCTTTCGCAGAGGTTGAATTCTGGATACACGCCGTCTTTGCGTGAGTCTATGGAAATTATCCAACAAGCCGCTCGTGGTCTGGCGGCTGCCAATGAATTGCATATCATTCATCGGGATATCAAACCCGGTAACATGATGATGACAAAAAAGGGATTGATCAAGCTCATGGATTTTGGATTGGTTAAGATATTGAGCGGTGACATCACTGATATAACCCAGGCGGGCACTAAAATGGGCACGGTCAGTTATTTCAGCCCTGAACAGGGGAGGGGCGAATTATGCGATCAACGCACCGATATTTATGCTCTCGGCGTGGTTTTTTATCGCCTCGTCACCAAACGACTGCCGTTTATTGGAAATAATCCCGCCGCGGTGATCTATCAGCATAATTTTGAAAATCCCATACCGCCGAGATCTCTGGTTCCCGATCTTCACGAAGAAGTTGAAGCTGTCATCCTGAAATGTATGGCCAAGAAAGTCGAAGAGCGTTATTTTGATGCCGGTGAATTATTGAGCAGTCTCGATCGTCTGTTGCATCGTTTTAGGGGACCTCCGACTTTTTATTTTAATCAAACCGTCAATGAGATTCCACCACCCGTCACGGTTGCAGAATCTCCCCTAGTCATTAACCAAGCGACTTCCTCATCAATCAAACCGGTATTATGGTCGTTATTACTGCTTTTGTTAGTAATCACGGTGGTTCTCGGAATTTTATTGGTTCGCACTCAAACCCTGCCTTTATCGCCGGATCAGGCAAGACTCCTGTTACAGGAAGGCAAATATATTCAATGTCGAGAAATTGTTGAAGCTAATATCGCCATTTCCCCATATGATCAGCAATGGTTCAATATCCGTAGACAGCTCAATGCCGAAGAAGCAGGCTATTTTATCCACCTGGCGCGGGCGCAGTTCGATCGTCACCATTACAGTGCGGCACGCGCGACCATCATTCGGGCGAATAAAATCATCCCGGGAAATTCAGGGGGTAAAGAACTGCTATCATGGTTGAATGAGCGCGACAGCACATTGAATCGGGCGCGAGAATATCTGACAAACAAAAATTTTCAATCAGCCCGCACGATAGCAGAGGAGCAATTACTGATTTGGAATTATGATTCTACCTGGAAACAATTTATCGAGTCATTGAACGCGGCGGAATCGGAATATTGTTTCCAGAAAGCTGAATCTGCGTACGATCTCCGCCGCTATCCGGAAACCAAATTGTTATTGGCGCGGCTGTTGAAATTGAGTCCTGATCATGTCAGGGGCACCGAGATGGCGGCGAAACTCAAGCAACGAGATCAGGTCATTGATACATCAACCCTCTTATTATACGAAGGAAACTATGGGGAATGTCGAACTTTTGTCACGCGGAATTTACACGAATCTCCTGATGATGTTGAGTTGAGCAATATTCTCCTTGAACTCAATCGCCGGGAGGCTCAAGCCCTCTTTGAGATGGCGAAAAAAGAATTCAATCGTCAGAATTACGATGAAGCCATGATTCAGCTGACTCAAGCGTTAAAATATCAACCAGATTATTCCCCCGCGATTAACCTGAGTGCTCGCTTGAATGAGCGCGATGCCGCTATTTCTCAAATCAATCAGGACATATCTGCGGCTAAATTTTTCCAGGCGCGTCAAGAAATAACAGCGCAACAACTCCGTTGGGAAAATGATTTGGAATGGAGTCGATTGATGTTGGCGGTGAATCAGGCGGAAGGGAATAGTTTATTTCTTGATGCCCACGGCAAATTGTCCAAATTCGATTATGTCGGCGCCGCTTCTGATTTAGGCCGGGTGATCGAGCTCATGCCCAATAATCAAGAGGCCAAAAAAATCATCGCGGCGATTGCTAATCGCGAGCGGGAATTGCGCCAGGGCAATGAGTTCCTAACCGAGGGTAATTTTTCCGCTTGCCGGAAATTAATCGCGGTGAATTTACGTGATTGGGAATCTGATCCGGAATGGATTGATCTACTCTCCAGATTAAACCATGCTGAAGTCACGATACTATTGGCCCAAGCTCGGGAAAAGCTGGCAATCTTTGGGTATTCTGAAGCTGCCATCCTCTTACAATACGCCCTGACGCTACTGCCAAACCATAATGAGGCCGTTCAATTAAACACCCTGATTGCTCACCGGAAGACCACGCTCGAAAAAGCGCGAGTTGCGCTCGCTGAAAAGCAATTTGACCGCTGTCGCGATCTCCTTAATGAAATATTCAGGGATTGGCCCAATGATCCCGAAGCGACAGCAGAACTGATGGAATTGAACCGTCGGGAAGTTACCATCCTTTTAAGTTTAGCACTTCAGGCCATGTCTGAACATGATTATGACAGCGCCATCAAAAATGTCAACAAAATTCTCGTGTTGTCGCCTGATCATCCCGAAGCCAGGGAATTATTTGCCCGATTAGAACAACGTCGACAGGCATTGACCCAGGCCCGAGAATTTCTCAAAGCCAACAAATTTGATGAAAGCCGGCAATTAATCGTAAAACATCTTGCCGCATCTGCTAGTGATCACGAATGGAGAGAACTTCTTGATCAGTTAAATGCCACTGAAGGGCAATATTTTTTGACTCAGACGCATTTATCACTCGCGCAAGCCGACCTGACCTCAGCGCGCCAGCATATGCTTCGTGTCATTTGTCTGATTCCTGATCATCCCATGGTGAAAAATATGCTGCCCAACCTCGATGAATCTACACAGCAGTTGATTTGGGTTCATCAAACGTTAAAATCGGGGGATTGGGAATTGAGTCGCAAGATCATTGAAAAAAATTTAGCTCTTTATCCTCATGATCAGGATTGGCTGTCGGTACGGGATAAAATCCCTGCATTGGCTGATCCAGCCCAAGACCCGCAAAGTAATGATCTCCCGGATGCCCCGGTTACTTCTGATATCACCCCCAGTAATGAAGAGAATGTGAATTTGAGCATCGCCGGGATGATTCCCATTCCCCTGGCATTAAAAGAAATTATTGATAAACTGGATCGAGCGATGGTGGCAAGTGATCGTGTATCAATGCTGGAAACAGTCAATGATCCCAATTATGCATCGACCCTATCGTCGTTGATGGGGCAACCAGGATTGATTTATCGGCATCAACTCCATTCATATACTGTAATCGATGATCATCATGCTCAGTTGCAGGTTATCATCACCCATGGGTTGCTCCATGTTCCAACAACGAATATTTATTACCAATACAATCTTGAACAAATCGATGATCATTGGATTATACATTCAGCGCAACCGTTGCCCATAATTAAATAGTGTAACAAGGAAATGATGATGAATAATAAATTTAACCATGTCACGGATATCAGCGAAAAAGGTAAGGATAAGGATGGCAATCCCATCACCATCAACCGGCGCTTATTCATGCAATTACAGGTTTTTAGCAATTGCCTCAGTTCCCAAAATCTGGTACTCGCACTGGTGCAGTCCGGCATCGAGGGCGTACTCTATGAAGATCTCAGCAATCCTTTTGGTATTGGCCTGCTCACCTTTAATGAAGATCCTGCTTTTTTTACCACTGAATTACGACAATTGTGTAAAAATAACGCATTTAAATCACTGATCATCCAACCCGAAATGAGTATGTTTGGGCGGACCTATGCCCGTGGTCATGAACTTGATCTGGAACGCTGGTTGTTGCACAAACCTCGTCAAACCGTAACCAATCCGCTATGGCCCTGGGCGATTTGGTATCCGTTGCGGCGCTCCGGGGATTTCACCAAAATATCCGCTGAGGAAGAGCGTGAAATACTGATGGAGCATGGCGCCATAGGCCACGCATTTGGCCGGGCCGAATTGGCACATGATGTTCGACTCGCGTGTTATGGGTTAGATCGCAATGACAATGATTTTATCATCGGACTGATTGGCAAGGAATTGCATCCGCTATCGGCGGTGGTTGAAACCATGCGTCGCACCCGACAAACCTCTGAGTTCATTTCCCGGCTTGGGCCCTTCTTTATTGGGCGTTCGATCTGGCAGTATATCAGACCAGCAGAGTAATTGTGTATGCAAGATGAAATATTCAGCGCGGATACTTCTGGACTGGATGAATGAATAAGCAAAATAAACTCCTGGCTGAGGCCATACATCAGTTCGATGAGGCCAATGCGCAAGATCCGAATCGGGAAATGGATGCGGGAATCAGCGTTCCCAGGGAGTTGCTTTACGCACAACGAATGAGCGCCATGCTGCAGCGGTTTTTCCCGGTGTCATCGGAAGCGCTGCAATTGGCGGTGCGCTGCCAGCATTTGCAACGCTGGCTTGTGCCCAGATCAGATTTTCCAGAAGGTCGAATTGGTTATCATCGATGGCGTCGTCATTTGGCGGAAAAACACGCCGAAGATGCGGGAGTGATTCTCTCCCGGCTTGGTTATGATCCCCACATGATTGCGCGGGTGCAACAATTGGTGCGCAAGGTGAGCTTGAAAACGGATCCGGAAACGCAAACCCTGGAGGATGTCGCCTGTCTGGTTTTTTTAACCTATTACGCGTATGAATTTCAGGCGAAACATGGTCGGGAAAAATTGCGGGATGTGGTGAGCAAAAGCTGGCGGAAAATGTCTGAAGTCGGACGAAAACTGGTTGATCAACTTGAGCTAAACGATGAAATTCGCGATCGGTTGCAGGAGTGTCGTGAGCAGACTCCGCCCGGGGTAAGTGTTTAGCGTGGTTTTTGAGGGTAATCAAGGTTAGAGTCCAGTCCCCAATTGCGGGACTGGTGTTTAGTCGTTCATTGCTCTGCGTCAGGCTAAAGACTGGACACCAACGCTGCGCTAACCACATCCACCAAGGGCTGATCAGACTTTGCCTATAACGCCTTCTGATAGAGTTCGAGATAGTCTTTAGTCTGCAAAGGAATCGGATTATACATCGCAGTCCATTCGTTTACTGCCTCGTTTGCCAGTTGCGGCAGATCGGAACTGGCAATGCCATAAGTCTTAAGATGGGGAGAAAAGCCGATTGAATTTAATATTTTGAATAACCAGGCGATCAGGTTATTCATGGCCTGAGTATCCGAATCCCTGGGGGCAACTAAGCGAGCAGCGGTTGCGGCCAGTTCGGCATAGATCTTTTGCAGTTGAGGATCTCTGCCATTGTGAGAAATCACATGCGGCAGCATCAGACATACCGCGTGGCCACGCGGTAACCCATAATGAATGGTGAGTGGCTGGGCGGCCGCGTGGGCGGCTCCCAACATGCTGTTTTCCACCGCGATACCGGCATACGCTGAGCCCAGCAACATCCCGGCGCGGGCCTTCAGGTTTTCTGGTTCAGCCATGACTGTGGTAAAGCTGGTGCCAATCAACTTGAATGCTTCGCGTGAGAACATGGCAGAGGCGCGATTGCGTTTGGAGCTGACTGCGCTTTCAATGGCCAGGGCCAGGACACCCATTCCCGATTCGATGGTTTCTTTCATCGGTAGAGACAAGGTAAATATAGGATCAATAATTGCAACGACCGGCGCTGCATTCGGGTGTCGGCAAAGCAAGAGTTTATTGGTTTTTGCATTGGTTATCTGCGCATAAGAAAGGCATTCACTTCCAGTACCGGCGGTAGTCGGAATGGCAATGACCGGCAACATCGAATCAATGGTTTGATCAGGATTCTGGTAATCTTCTAAAACGCCGCCATTGGTCAGGAGAAAGTTACAGGCTTTGGCGGTGTCAAGGCAACCCCCGCTTCCTAATCCGATAATCAGATCAATCTGGGCATTTACGACGGATTGATAGCATTGGTTAACATCCTGGATGGTGGGCGTTTCCTTGGCATCATCATAAATGGTTACGCTATGGTTTTCTTCTGCTAATATTTTCAAAACCCGATCAATATGACCGGCAGCTTTCACGCTTGGTTCGGAAATTATCAATATATGTTTACCGTCGTATTCATTAACAAATTCATTCAATCGTCTGATGGAATCATTGCCATAAACCAAATGGGTTAACGGACGATAGTCGAAGATCGCGGTATTATTAAGGTTAATGTTGGTATTCATATTCATAAAGATAGTGTATGATTCTAACAATTAGCCTCTCTTTTTGCAATTTTAAATTGGGTTTTATTTCAAGCAATTACACTGGAATAATATTTTATTTTCATCCATTCGCAGAAAATCAAATCAAGGTTTACCCGGGGATGAGGCGGGAATAAGGCATTGTTAATTACCAGTTATGCGACTTCGGTCGGACATTGGTAGACGATGATATCAATGCAACTTCAACGCGATGTAACTGAGTTTGGTTGGACGATTGTTGGTGAGTTCGCTGGTTAGCATCGCGATAAATTGATAAAAAGAAATGTTCCCGTATTTCGCGCCTAAAACCGGCATGACCATGGACTTCAATTGCCGTTCATCGATGAAATGGAGAATCTGTTTCAGGGCACTCGTGATCCCATCCAGGGTGCAGATTGGAGATTGATTTAAATCATAAACCAGTGCTGCCAGGCGCAGCGGATTATTGGCGATGGTTACTAGTGATCCAACAGGGTAGGGGGGCGAACGGGAAATTTTCGTCCTTATATTCCATAAACTTTCTCTGGGTTCAATGAATTCTGGATCAGCATTCAATACCATACAAGTGTCATCTTCGATGACGGTGACTTCTGGCAAATCATGAGGTTGGAAGTAAATTGACGCGGAAATTTCGACACCAGCAATCTCTGCCCAGAAATCAGACTGCCTTTCAGGAATTTCAAACATTTCTTTAGTCATCATAATTTATCGAGGAGATAAGTGACTCTATGGACACATCAAAAGCACAAACTTCATGGCATAACCTAACCATTCAGGAAACGGTTTCCAAGTTGAATACCACCCCCGCCGGTTTGTCCCCTGTTGATGCCGCGGCCCGGTTGAAAACTCACGGTCCTAATGAATTACAAGCGGGTAAACGAACTTCACCGTGGATGATGTTTGCCGAGCAATTCAAGAATGTGCTGGTGATCATCCTATTGTTTGCCACCGTGTTATCCGGATTTTTAGGACATGGTTTGGAAGCCGGAGTAATCGCTGTCATCGTCATTTTTTCGGTCACCCTTGGCTTTATCCAGGAATACCGGGCCGAAAGAGCGTTGGAGGCGTTGCGGGATATGGCGGCTTTGACGGCGACCGTGGTTCGCGATGGCGTCGAAAGCGAAATCCCGGTGCGTGAACTTGTCCCCGGTGATCTGGTGATCCTCACTGCCGGCGATAAAATTCCTGCTGATTTGAGACTGACCGAAGCGATTAATTTACAAATCGAAGAAGCCATGCTTACCGGCGAATCGGTTCCGGTCGAAAAACAATGCGCCGCAATCGATAAATCTGAAGTGCCATTGGCAGAGAAAAAAAACTGTGCATTCTCGGGTACAATTGTTACCTATGGTCGGGGACGGGGGATTGTTTATGCCACCGGAATGAAGACGGAATTTGGAAAAATCGCGACAATGCTGGAATCGATTGAATCCACGCGCACCCCCTTGCAGGAAAATCTTGATCGGGTTGGTCATGTGTTAGCGCGTATTGCCTTTGTCATTGTCACCATCATCATGATTATTGGGTTGATGCGGGGTCAACCCTTTGTTGAAATCTTGATTTTTAGCATTGCTCTGGCTGTGGCGGTTGTCCCTGAGGCGTTACCGGCGGTGGTCACAATTTCTTTGGCAATCGGGGTGCAGAAGATGGTGCGTCGTCATGCCTTGGTGAGAAAACTTCAGGCTGTCGAAACCCTAGGATGCACCTCGGTCATTTGTTCCGATAAAACCGGAACCTTGACCAAGGATGAAATGACCGTAAGGCAATGTGTGGTCGCTGATCGAATTATCTCCGTGACTGGCACCGGATACGATCCTCAAGGTTCTTTTTGTGATTCCCAGGGCAACACGATCTCCGCGTTTCCGGACCTGGTTGCCTTGTTACAGGCAGCTGTGCTGTGCAATGATGCGGTATTAATCGACAATCCGCCCGCGGAAAGCGAGCCGATCAAGGGAGATCCCACGGAGGCTGCTCTATTGGTTGTCGGTAAGAAAGCAAATTTGCATAAAACCGAGCTTGAATCCCGCTTTCCTCGGGTTCATGAAATTCCCTTCGCTTCGGAAACCAAGCGTATGACCACCATGCATCAATCCGGTGAAAAAACCGTGTCCTTTACCAAGGGAGCGCCGGAAATGATCTTGCCCTTATGTACCCGGCAGCGACAAAACGATCAAGTGATTGCCATCGGTGAGGCTGAGCGACAAGGCATTTTAGATCAAGCTCAGGTGATGGCAAAACAATCACTGCGGGTGTTGGCGATCGCGGAAAAAACTGACACGGACAACATTCATTCCGTTGATGATCTTACTTTTCTGGGGTTGATTGGGATGATGGATCCGCCCCGGCCTGAGGCGCGGGAAGCAATTGCCACCTGTGTTGAGGCGGGTGTCAACGTGGTCATGATCACCGGTGATCATCCGTTGACCGCGCAGGCAGTCGGGAAGGAACTTGGATTGTTGAAGCATGGCCGGGTAGTCACCGGGGTGGAACTGGAAAAAATGTCGGAGGATGAGTTAAGCAACCAAATCCATTCCATCGATATCTTTGCCCGGGTCAGTCCAGCTCATAAGCTCCGGCTTGTGGAATCCTTCCAACGGCAGGGACAAATTGTTGCCATGACCGGTGATGGAGTCAATGATGCTCCAGCGCTCAAAAAAGCGGATATTGGGGTGGCGATGGGAATTACCGGCACTGATGTCACCAAGGAAGCGGCAGCCATGACTTTGACGGATGATAATTTTGCCTCAATTGTCGCAGCGGTCGAAGAGGGCAGGGGGATCTTCAGCAATATCAAAAAGTATCTGATGTATCTGCTGTCATCGAATCTCGGTGAAATCGGGTTGATGGCAGGCGCGACACTGTTGGGGCTGCCGATGCCTTTGTCCGCGGTGCAGATTCTTTATGTCAATCTGGCCACCGATGGTTTGCCGGCGCTGGCATTGGCGGTCGATCCCCCCGAAAAGGATTTGATGTCACGCCCGCCGCGCAATCCCCGCACCGGAATTTTCACCCGTCCGGTAGTCACTTTGATGACGATCGGTGGTGTCTGGTCGGCGCTTACCAATCTCGGAGTGTTTGTCTGGATGTTACAAACCGGCCGGAGTCTCACTGAAGCCATGACCATGACTTTCATGTGCCTGGTTCTCATACAATTCTTCAAAGCGTATAATTTTCGTTCAGACCGGCTATCGGTTCTCAATCAGCCATTTGCGAATAAGTGGTTGAATATAGCCATTGTGTGGGAGTTGATTCTGCTGGCATTTATCATCTATGTTCCGTTTCTTGAAAAAGCCTTCGGCACCTGTCCTTTGTCACTCAATGATTGGATCATTCTGATCGTGCTATCCTTTAGTGTCATGCCGGTATTGGAATTGGGAAAATGGGGTATTCGGCGGGGGTGGTTTGGGGCTGAGTAACAAAAATGAAATGATTTTTTAATTTTCTCAGATCAATGTGTGGTAATTACTGACAACGAAAAAAATGACTTGCAAGATTCGTCATTACAGCGCAAACAAGTGTATTCGAATCGCACTTATCGGGAAGAAGTAAACCATTGAAATGTTCCCGAAAATCTGATGTGGGTATGGGCAGATGCGATAACCTTTGCTGGGGTCTGCAAGCCCTGACATTGATTGCTTTGGCACTCTTGTGGCCGGCAGATATTTCCTTTATCAATGATGAAGCCGGGCTCATTGCCAGAGCGTGGCAATTTAATGATGAACATCGTCTCGCACCCTATGGGCTTACCGGCACCGTTGGGGTCCCTTATGGCCCATTGCCTACCTGGTTTTACCAAGCCTGCCTGATGTGTACCAAGAATCTGGTGGCCATCAGTATGATCAAGAACGGGATAAGCATAATGATTCTCTTGTTTGCGCTTCTGTGGTGGGCGCGTGAATTGAATTATTGCCGCCATCCCATTTTGCTGACCCTGGCTTCTCCTTACATATACATATTGCACCGTAAACTGTGGGATGATGGATTCATGGTCGGTCTGAGTGTGATTACCGCTCCTTTGTTAATACGTTTTCTGCGCGCCCCTTCACGCCGTTTGTTCATGACCTCATTACTGTTAATTGTGGTAATGATTCATATTCAACTCAAGTCACTTTTTGTGATTATCGGGTGGAGCCTGACGGTAATGGTTTGCCAATGGCGGTGGTTGTGGGCCAATCGTTTATGGATTATAATCACATCCGGACTGGCGATCATGGTTTCCTGGCCTTATTGCTCGGTTGTGATCGGCCACGTCCATTTCCCCGATCAGTTAAAGGACTCGTTGGGAATGAGTATGGTGGGGGGGCTGATGGGCATACAGTTTCTTAGTTTCCATGGTTGGGGAGCCTACGATCTGGTAACAAATTTATACCCTGACCTTGCTCTGATGAGCAATCTTGGCGCCATTCTGCGATTCGGCACATACTTGAGTTTTGGATTATTCCTTGGCGGGGTCTGGTTGGGGATAAGATCGATCTGGCGAAACGCGATTGCATCGCATT
The DNA here is from genome assembly GCA_964615975.1 of uncultured Lentisphaerales bacterium. GTDB lineage: Bacteria > Verrucomicrobiota > Lentisphaeria > JABSQK01 > JAJFLO01 > CAZTTH01. The sequence goes on from CAZTTH010000012.1 coordinate 41,244, forward strand.
TGTCATTGACATGTGAAGATAAATTTACCGGATTCTGTCTCATAACCATGGGGATCAACCTGGCATTTTATCTTATTACCCGTCATCAACAGCTCCCGCATTATTATCTGAGTGCCTGGTTGGTGTATTATTACTTTTTATGGCGGTGCGTCAACCAATTATGGAATCTGCGGCCGATCCGAATCATTTATCAGGGGTATTTTTTGTGCCTGGTCGCATCAATGGTTAACCTGATTGGATATATCCATGTCAACGGTGGCGATCGGAGCATTCAGTATGGAGCAACCTTGGGCAATCAACTGCAGGTCATGCGCCAGGTTGTGGCAGCGAATTATCATTACAGCAGCATTGCGCTAAAAGTGCGGAATTATCGCCATTTTCCCCATACCTTTGAGCTTTTGCGACGGATCGTGGAGGCAACTGCTGAAAATCAACCGGCGATCAATCCCGCTCCGAGCCTCAAGTATATTGTCATTGATTACGACCACACCCAGCCGCCTGAATCCGGCTGGATCAAGGCGACGATTCGCGAACAACCTTTCGATGTTTTTTTGCTGCGGTCTTATGAATGATGCAACGATAAAAATCACCACCCCAATGGGGAAAATAAAACGGCATTGGGCGATCCTGCTCTTGACTATTCTCCCCCTGGCAATTATCCTGCGTAGTCATACCTATACTGAACCCTTGGAATGCGATGAAAACATTTACATGTTGATTGCCAAAGACTGGATCGACGGCGGCAAGCCTTATGTGACACTCTGGGATAACAAACCGATCGGTACCTTCCTGATTTATCGACTCGCCATTCACTTGTTCGGCTATCTTGAGATCGCTCCGAAGCTGGCGGCCACTTGCGCGATAATCGCCACCACCCTGCTGATAGGATATGGGTTGTATCGGAGCGGGATTCCGGTCATCATGTCTGCTTTATTGCTTTTGATCTGGCTCATGTTAAGTGTCCAGGTCGGATGTTACGCCAATGGCGCGAACATGGAAGTTTTCCTCCTGCCTTTTATGCTGGGAGCGTTTGTGCTTTGTGATCGTTTCATCGAAAATGGCCGTGAAGTTGATTTCTGGGGGGCATATGGCTGTTTGATTTGCGGGATACTGATCAAACCGGTGGTTCTGCCATTTTTTCTCGTGCCCCTGATCATACTCCCCCGCAGGGAAGGGAATCAAGGGGTGAGGCCCCTCCTCACCCGGATCGTCGGGGTGATCATCCTCATGGTTGGCATCCCTGTAATCGTCTATGCGTTATGTGGATATCCCGCAGAAATCCTGATCACCCAATGGCTGGAAAATAGACGGCATGTGATGATTACCGCGGAACAAACCCAAACCAGCTTTATCTCCAGATTGATCGGTATTCCATTCAATCCTGCGGCAAGGCCATTTGCCCCGGTCTTGATCGTTGCTCTTCTCGCGGTGATAGGGTCAGTTCTTCGTGGCGCGAAAAACCCAAGGTATCCATTACTGCTGTTAGGTTTCTTTACTGCCGCCTTGTTTGCCATTGCCTTGCCCGGCAGCAACCAGCCGCATTATTATATTTTGCTCCTGCCTTTTCTCGTTCTGGGTTTTTCTCTGTTGCCGGAACTGACCACAAAACGGGTGGCAATCATTCTCCATCTTCTGACCCTGACTTATCTGGGAAGTGCAACTTACAAGGACTATCTCTCCCGGCATCCCCATGAAATCAGTTTCGCCAAGTATGGCTCAAACTGGTTTATTCGGGATAAGGTGATTGGCGAAGAACTCAGGGCGCGGGATTTGGGCAATCGCACCATGTTCGTCGATGGCACTCATCCCGGCATCTATGTCTATGCCCGAAATAGGCCGACAACCCGTTTCTTTGTTGCCATCTATTATGTCGGGATGCAGATCGTGTCCTGGGATGAGGTCTTTGCATCGTTGCGAGCGGCGCCGCCGGAAATCTGCGTCCTGCTCAACCCTATACTCCCGCCGTTCTCCGATTGGCTGGCGGCTAATTATACCTGGTATGACACCATTGCCGGCAGTCAGGTTTATCGGCGAAAATAAACGAAAATCGCAGTATGCGATTGATGAATCGAACCCCCATCAAAGATTCAGGTTGAATGGAGTGATGGGGCTGTTGTCATCGTCGTCAGAATGGTTGGCAGTCTGATTATCTTCGCTTGGGGCCCGTTTGATGATATTGGCTTTGATGCCGAACTCTTCGGCGTTTTGATGGAGGAATTCTCCCAACTCCCGGTTGCCGGTGGCGCGTTGGTAGGATTCGGCCATTAACAGCAGGGATTGAAAGACATGGATCGCCATTTCATGCTGCATCATCTCCCGGGTCCAAAGATCGAAGCGAACGGTGTTTTTCCTGGTGTCATCCCACAACGAAATCATGACGGATTTAGTCGCTTTCATCTCTTTGGTATGATCGCCGTCGGCCTGCCATTCAATGCGTTCGGGGGCGTTGTTATTATCCAGATGAATGGTGATAGTGATGGAGGCGGTTTTGCTTGGCATTTCGGTTAGGGGTATGATATAAGAGGGGCTGGAGTTAATGACCGGGATGGATTTTATCGATGGTTTCGTTAAAGTCAAGGATTAAATCTTGAATATCTTCAATGCCAATTGAAAAACGCACCAATCCGTCATTGATCCCCACCTTTTCCCTCTGCGCGCGCGGGATCGAGGCGTGAGTCATGGAAGCGGGATGCGATACCAGTGATTCCACGGCGCCCAGGCTTTCCGCCAGGCTGAATATCCCAAACTTCGATACCAGCCTTTTGGTTTCTTCAAGGGTGAGGCGAAAATTGACAGTGACGATCCCGGAGCCGCCGCTCATTTGTTTCATTGCCAGGGGGTATTGAGGATGGGAGGGGAGATGGGGATACCGCACGGACTCGACCAGCGGGTGTGATTCGATGATACTGGCGAAGGTCATGGCATTATCATGGTGCTTTTTCATTCTCAATGGCAGGGTCTTGATCCCCTTTGATATCAACCAGGAATCGAAGGGCGAGGGATTCAGTCCCAGTGCTTTTTGCGCGAAAATCATTTTCTGATTCCAATCATCGGCATTGGTCGCAACCACACCGCCCAGGCAGTCTGAATGTCCATTAATGTATTTTGTGGTGCTGGATAAGGAGAGGTCAGCTCCCAGGTCAAGCGGTTTCTGGAATACCGGTGTCGCGAAGGTATTATCAACAAGCACGATGGCGCCAACTGATTTGGCAACTGCCGAGATGGCGTCAATATCAATGATTTTCAGCAGGGGATTGGTCGGTGATTCGAGCCATACCATGGTGGGGCGTCGATCTCTGATGATGTCATAGTTGTCCGGATTGCTGAAATCATAGTAATCGACAAATAATCCAAACTTGGTGAAGACCTTATCGAAGAGCCGATAGGCGCTGCCATAAATGTTTTCTTCCGCGACAATCAATTCTCCTTGTTTCAAGCTGGATACGACGGCGGTAATTGCTGCCATGCCGCTGGCAAACACCGTGGCGAAGCGGGCATTTTCAATATAGGCGATGGTCGCTGCCAGATTGGTAAAATTAGGATTGCCTGAACGGGTATAATCATAACCGCGCGTGACTCCCGGTTCGATCTGCTCGAATGTCGAGGTGGCATAAATGGGCGGGATAACCGCCCCGGTATTAGCCTCCGGATCCTGTCCGATGTGGATGACCGCGGTCGCCAGTTTCATGTCAGAATTTCAGAGCCAGTTGGCGCGCTTTGTCGATGGCGGTATTGCGTGCCGCGATGGCGCCATCCGGTCCGCCGGCCAGGGTCGGTTGAACCAGGATGGAGTGGATGGCGGTAAACCCGATGAATCTGAGAATCAATTCCATATAGGCCTTCTGCATGTCAAAGGCAGCGGAACTGGCGTTATCATGGTATTCACCGCCGCGGGCGTTTATCACCGCCACCGGTTTGCCAGTGACTAATCCGGTATAGCCGGTTTCAGGACTGAAGGAGAAGGTATATCCGGGCTGGACGATAATATCGAAATATTGCTTGAGCCGGTAGGGGATGCCAAAATTCCACATCGGCACAGAAAATACATATTTATCGGCAGCCAGAAAATGATGGATTATTTTTTCCACCGCGTCCCATGCCTGCCGCTCTTCAGGCGAGTGGGTCAGGCCATTCAAAATGACGTATTTGGCTTGAACCTTCAAGCCATCGAAGCTGGGCAGATCGGCAGTGAAGATATCGAGAGTTTCGATGGTGTCCTGGGGATGGGTTTTCGCGTAGCTTTCCAGAAAGGCATTGGCGACAGCGCGGGCATGTGAACGATCGCGCGGTGATGCTTGGAGATATAAGATTTTGCTCATGATATATTAGCGATAATTTTAAGGTTGGAATTGATTATTTTGCCACGGCTTCACAGTTCACGGATATTTCCACTTCCTCGCCGACCATCACCCCGCCGGCTTCGATGACCTTATTCCAGGTCAGGCCATACTCGGTGCGGTTGATGATGGTTCCGGCTTCAATGCCGAGGCGTTTTTTGCCCCAGGGATCAGTAATCGGTCCATTCAACGTGAAAGGCAGCACTAATTCTTTGGTAACCCCATGCATGGTGAAGGGGCCGATCATCACATCTTTCCCATCGCGTTTTTCAACTTTTTCAATCTTATAAGTGATGACCGGGTATTTCTCAATGTCGAAAAAATCAGCAGAGCGCAAATGGTCGTCGCGTTTGCTGTTACCGGTATCAATACTGCTGACTTTGACTTCAGCATCCGCTGATTTGAATTTGCCTTGATCGTCCAGGACCAGGGTGCCATTGAAATCATTGAATTTGCCTTTTACCTTGCTGATGACCAAATGTTGCACCGCGAATCCGATTTCCGCATGGGATTTATCGATGACATAGGTTTCATCCGCCAGTCCCTGCCATCCGGCCAACAGGCATAAGGTTGCGATGAGACACAGTTTTTTGCGTGTAAACATGGGATTTACTCCTCTTTTGGATAGGGGTTGAAAGGATAAGGGTTGGTTAAATAAATTTGCTATAATTAGATAACTGCAAGTTCGCCAAGTTCAAGTAGAAATCAGAGCAGACAAACTGGAATTCCTGATCCGGCTTGAACTGAAGCAATGCTCAAATTATTTCATCATCAATAAGGACATGGGGATGATGATTGTGGATTATACGCTATTCTGGCGGCAATAATTCCTGAATCGCGAGAATCACCTTTTCGGTTGTAAAGGGTTTCTCAATCAGGGGTATTTTGTGAGCTTGGATGATTTCACTGGAAGTTCGGTTGGGAGCATTGCCGGACATGGCGATGATTCTTGCCTGGGGATTTATCCGGCGAATGACGACAATGGCGCTGGCGCCATCCATAATTGGCATCGATAAATCAATCAGGACGAGTGCAATCTCTTTCATTTGTTGCGCGTAGAGCGCGAGTCCGTCGGCGCCATTGACGCCGATGATGACCTTATACCCACTCGATTCCAATGTCTCCTTGACGATCTGACAGACGGTTGACTCATTGTCAACCACCAAAATAAGTTCACCATTTCCCCGTGGCAGCACTTTGTAGGCATCCATCTGGGACGTGGTTTCTTCTTCATTGACAGCAGGCAAAATAATGTGAAATACCGTCCCTTCGCCGACTTTGCTTTTGCATTCGATAAAGCCGCGATGGTTTTTGATTATATCAGTAACCACGGAAAGACCCAACCCGGTTCCATGTCCCTCGGCTTTGGTGGTGAAAAAGGGATCAAAAATTTTATCAAGAATTTCCTGGGGAATTCCGGTGCCGGTATCGGCAATCGAGGTGAAGACATAATTTCCGGGTTTAATGCCCGAATGGAGTTCCGCGTAATTGGCATCAATCACAGTGTTTTCCGCGGCGATGGTTAACTGACCGCCTGTGGGCATGGCATCCCGGGCATTGATGCATAGATTCATGAGGGTTTGATGAATTTGTGTGGTATCGCCTTTGATCGGCCAGAGTTTGTCCTTGATAACCAATTCCACTTCAATGTTCTCTGGAAAGGTATTTCTCGTCATGGTGACGACATCCTGAATGAGCAGTTTAAGCTGGATGATCTGGCGATTATTTCCTTTAATCCCCCGGACGAAGGTCAGGATTTGTTTGACCAGCTCGCTGCCATGGAGCGCATTTTTTCCGATCATTTCGACCAGTCGGGCGCGGGTTTCCGCGTCAATATCGGTTTTCATTAAATCGCAGCTCAAGGTTATGGGTAATAACATGTTGTTGAGATCATGAGCGATCCCGCCGGCCAGGGTTCCCAGAATATCCAGCCGTTGTGAGCGGTGCAATTGCAATTCGAATGCTTTCTTTTTGGTGATATCGGTGTTCACCATCAGGATCGCATCGATGAATGGCATATCATCGCCCATCAGTGTCCAGCGGCTGTCGACAACCAGGACTTTTCCGGTGGCGGTTATTTGATGCAATTCACCAAACCATTCGCGGTGCGACTTGACCGCGCGTTGTGCTTCTTCAAAACGGTCATTATCAGCTTTGTCAACGAGATTCAGGATGGAATCAGGAGCGGGATGATTTTCATCCCACTCATACATGAGTTCTGCGCCTTTGTTCCAATAAATGAGTTGATTGTCATGATTTACAACCATGATGGAATCGCGGGAAATATCCAGCAGCAATGCCTGTTGGCGAATGCGTTTATTGGCATTATGATGGGCTTCGATTTCCTGACGCAATAAATTGGTGGTATTGGTTAAATCCGCGGTGCGTTTGGCAACCCGATCCTCAAGGTGCTTCTTTTCCGCCTGCAATTCCAGATAGAGGTGGCGGAGGTTCAAGTGGGTGTTGACTCGGGCCAGAACTTCAGAGAGTTGAAAGGGTTTGGTGATATAATCAACCCCGCCCGAGGTGAATGCTTTTACTTTATCTTCGGCCTCAGTAAGGGCGGTGAGAAAGATGATTGGGATATGGCGGGTGCTGTCATTTTCCTTGATCCGTTGGCAGACATCATAGCCACTCATTTCCGGCATGTTGATATCGAGGAGAATGAGATCGGGAGGCTTCTGGCATGCGGCGCGGATAGCGGTATTACCATCCTGAACACTGCGGACTTTAAATCCTTGCTGTTTTAGTATGTCTGATAACAACTTTAAATTATCGATGGTGTCATCGACAATCATAATATCCCAGGTTTTGGTTCTTTTAGGGGTCTCAATCATTTTTTACCTTGGTAACTAATGAGGATATTTTTTTATAATCATACTTGGCAGCCAAATGTCTCAAGCTGCCGGCGATGTGGGGATGATCGGGAGTTATCTTATCGATAAGCTGCATGACCCAGTCGGTGTCCGCGTAGTCCGAGGCGGTGCGCATATCCGCCAACCATTGGGCCGATAGAACGGTCAATGCTTTTGGTGAAATGATGGTAGTCGATTCCTGGCGTATGCCGCTGAGTGTGCTGGAGAACTCTTTTTCATACTCATAGGAGATATCCAGATGGGTTGCCAGCATGGTGAAAATTTGCTCTTCCTGAAAGGGTTTGGCAAGCACGTCGTCGCATCCGCAGGAAAGGATATAATCACGATTGTCATCGAAGGCGCCCGCAGTAAGGGCAATGATCAGGATACTGGCGCTTCGCGGTGATTTTTTTATGATCTTGGTGGCGGTGAATCCATCCATGATTGGCATTCGCATGTCCATGAAGATCAAATCGGGCAACCATTCATTGACAATTTCTATGGCTTCTTCTCCATGAATCGCTTCTTTGACGATGAAGCCCACATTATTTAACATCAGAGTGAGTAATTTGCGATTTTCAGCGCGATCTTCTGCGACCAGGATCTTTGCCGGCTTTTGTCCTTCCGCCAGGCCAATCACGCGATAGTTTGACAGAGGAGATTGGGGGGTGAGCTGAGCGACCGATTCGACAATTATATCAAATCGGATTTTGGTTCCTTCGTTCATTTTGCTCTGTACGCTAATATCCCCTCCCATCAAATTCACATATTCCCGGCAAATGGGAAGTCCCAAGCCGGAACCCAGGGTTGATTTATTACTGATCTCCATCTGCGCGAACGGTTGAAATAAGGTTTTCAAATCGTTGGGAGCAATACCAGATCCAGTATCTCTGATTTCAAAAACCAGATGATATTTTGTGGCTATCATACTGGTAAGGGCGCTGATGGCAACATGAATTTCCCCATTTTCAGTAAATTTCAAGGCGTTATCGATAAGATTAACCAATACTTGACGGAGTTTAATGGCATCAGCGCGCACCTGCCGCGGCACGGTTGGTTCTCGTTTGATCACCAGTTCGAGACCCTTTTCTGCCAGACGTTGTGCGAACATGTTCTCAATCGTGTCGATCAATCGGTACAAGTCGAAGTTCTCATATTTCAACTCCATTTGTCCGGCTTCGATTTTAGACATCTCCAATACTCCGTTGATCAGGGTGAGTAAATGCTCGCCGCTCCGATTGATGACTTTCAGGTTATCCTTGTGGGCACTGGTCAGCGAGGTATCGCGTGCCATCAGGGATGAAAATCCGATGATCGCATTGAGTGGTGTCCGCAATTCATGGCTCATATGGGCAATAAAGGCGCTTTTGGTTTTGTTCGCGATTTCTGCTTGTTCCTGGGATCGTTTCAATGCTGCTTCCGTCGTTTTGCGAGTGGTAATATCGCGGATAAAAGCGCTGAAGATAGATTTGTCCCCGGTTTTTAACGGGGTTATTGACAATTCGACGGTGATTTCATGACCGCTGGCATGCATTGCCTGCATTTCGATCTGTTTATCCAAAACCGATCCGATGCCGGTTTTAAGGTAATAATCCAAACCGGTAAGATGCGCATCGCGAAAGCGCTCAGGTATGATGAACCTTACCAATGGTTTGCCAATCACTTCGTCCGCGCGCCATCCGAAAATAATTTCAGCTTTGCGATTCCAGTCGATGATCAAATCATCCGCATCGATACTGATGACCGCGTCAAGGGCATTGTTGATGAGGAACCGGGTTCGTTGTTCATTTAATTTCAAGGTTGCATCGGTCTGTCTTTTAACGGTGATATCACGAACATAAGCGCAGAACATGAGAGCATGATCATTCCCCAAAGGAATAATAATCACTTCCACAGGGAACTGTTTGCCGTGGGAATTGGTTGCGGTCGTTTCCATGCGGTTTTTGTTGGTTTGACCGGGAACTTCGGACTCCACATTGGTTAAATGAATTTTAGATTCATTAGCCCAGCTCGGCAGGTCAACAAACAAACTGAATCGTTTGCCCATGGCTTCATCCTTGGACCAGCCAAAAATCGCTTGCGCTGCGGTATTCCAGCCGCAAATCACCCCTTCAGCGTTCACCGTGATCACCGCGTCGAAGGCGCCATCGATGATCAAGCGGGACTGACTTTCAGTTCGCGTCAAAGCTTCAGTTGATTGTTGCAGCACCTGGAGATCATCCTCAAGGGTATGCTTCGTACGCTCCTGTGCCATTTCCCGTTCATGTGCCTGATCGGCAATCGTCCTGAGGCGAAAAGCAACCATTCCCAATCCCATCAAACCCAATACGATCATGGCGGCTGAGAGCAGATTGGAATTCTCATGCCTGGTGGTATTGGCTGCCATTTTCGGAGACAATGAACGACTGACGGTGATAACTCCGCCCACATCACCCACCTTCCAATCTTTTTTGGGAGATTGTGGATGAGTGTTATGGCAATCGAGACATTGGCTTTTCATGATATCAGCGAGGGCGTAACGAACAAAGGAATTCCCATCGATTTTTTCGATTTGATAGTAGGAAGAATCCGGGTTTGCGTTTATATGATTCAGGGCGTTCTGCTCGAATTCATCCTGAGGTCCTCCCTCCTCATGTCGCCAGGGAAAGGGGTAGTGGCTGTAAATTCGGATGGGGCCTTCATTCATGGTCCGGGTAATGAAGTTGCCAAGCCGCATGGTCATGGTTGCCGGTAAGGGGATGGCATGGGGATGGCGATAATAATCATGGCTGACATTGATGTTCAATGGTTGCAGCCTGGCAATAACTTCCGAGCTGTAAATGCTGCGAAATTCGGAAAGTATCCGGCATTGCATTTCCGCAATCTGTAACGCCCGAGATTCCTGTTCCCATTGTTGCGTCATGCGGGTGTTCCAGATTATTCCAAGCACTCCAGCGATGCTGCAACCAAGAAAGCAGGCAGTCAAAATCTTTAATCGTATGCTGATTGGCGATTTATTTTGTTTACAATGGGGGTCCATTTGAGATTTTACCGTTAATATCGTTGCGAATATAACTTTGGACACAATATATAAAAGATTGATAGCAAATATATAAAAAGCGGGATCGAAACGATATTTTCAATTGATGGGAAGCCCGAGTTGAATAACCACCATCAGAGAAAAAGGCGTGATGGAATGCGGAATTTCAATCACTGAAAACTGATAACGAATTACTCTTGATCATGGGCATTTCATCTGATTCAGCCATTGACAGTCCTCTCCAGCATAAGAAAAAAATTAATGAAAATGGGTTTGTATTTAATGCAACCTTACGATTTATTTAGCATTCCTTTGATTTATATATAAAACAAATAGCAGCATAATAAATCAAATGTTCGATGTAATTGTTTTTACGCAGTAAATTGGCTGGTGAAACAACAACGGATGAAATCAGGGATTACATGGCAGGCTGTGATCAATTGTTCAATCAAAAAAATTGGGGATGGAAAGGAGGTGGGATGAGATGACAATTCATAACGATTAAGGCTCTCGCAACCCATCATTGATCACGAAATGTTCGTGATCAAGTCTATCTCTGGGCATCAGGGATAATTTCGATTGAATTGCAAGAGCCGCAATTACTCTAATTGCGGAATGGAATTCATCAATCGTATTTCACTTAATCTTATTCAGTAACATTCAAGGAGAATGGAGATGAAAAAATCAAGAATGGTTTATGGAATCGTTGGTTTGTTGGTATGGTTCGGTGGTATGGGTGGTTCGCTTAATTTACCCTCTCTTTCAGCTCAAGGCACAATGCCAAACAGTCAGGAATTGTGGTCGATTATCCAAAAGCAACAGCAGGAAATCGATGCGTTGAAGAAACGGCTTGAGATGATGGAAGGGAAGGTGACGAAGACGGAAGAAAAGATTGATATGGTCGCGGATCGAACGGAAGAAAGCGATACCGCAGTTTTATCGGCGTATGAGTCGAAAACAAAACTAAGTGGCTATGGGGAATTGCATTATAATAATTTACAAAATGCCGTGCCCCATGGAGCTGACAAGGATGAGATTGATTTTCATCGTTTTGTGCTCTATGTCGGTCATCAATTCAATGACAAGATTCGTTTCTTCTCGGAATTGGAAGTTGAACACTCACTGGCAGGTGAAAGTAAACCGGGTGAAGTGGAAATCGAACAGGCGTATTTGGAATTCACCTTGAACGATAATCATCGGGCAAGAGCGGGATTGTTTTTGATCCCGGTTGGCATACTCAATGAAACCCATGAACCGACCACTTTTTATGGGGTTGAACGCAATCCCGTAGAATCGAACATAATTCCTTCTACCTGGTGGGAAAGCGGCGTTGGTTTGCAGGGCGAGTTATTTAAGGGGGTTAATTATAATCTGGCTTATACTTCCGGACTGGCAGTCAACAATACCTATTCGATCCGTGATGGTCGACGAAAATCTGCCAGTGCACCCGCGGAAGATGGCGCTGTTACTGGACGTTTAAAATGGAAAATCCCGGGATTTGAACTGGCAGCTACCTTGCATTATGAAGAAGATTTGACTCAGGATAAAAACCGGGGTGCGATGTTTAATAGCGATGGATTATTGACCGAAACCCATATGGTTCTTAATCGCGGAGCGTTTGGATTGAAAGCTTTGTACGCGCAATGGGATTTGGGCAAAGTCAATAGTGCCACGGCTAATGGTCGTGATGAACAATATGGGTGGTATATTGAACCCTCCTTGAAGTTAAATGATTCAGTCGGAGTTTTTGTGCGCTTCAATGAATGGGATACCAATGCCGGTGACAATAGAAACAGCCGCATGCAGCAGATTGATTATGGGGTCAATTGGTGGCCGCATGAACGGGTGGTATTGAAGGTGGATTACCAGGATCAACAGGCGCCGCGTGGCAAGATTACCGAATTGGATGGTTTCAATCTTGGAGTTGGCTATTATTTTTAATGCAAGCGTTATGATCGATTGTTTCATGATATTCGTGCTAACAAAGCGCGCAAATTCTGCTCGATGGCTGATGAAAATAATGGGAATCGCAGTGGCGGTTTTCGTGTCCATGGGGTGGCAATTTGTGGCCCGCGGAGCCGCCGGAGTCTATCAGGAACCGGCGGCTTTCCTGGATGAGGTTTTTGATCACCAGGTGCCAAAACCTGAAACCATCTGGCTGGTCGATTCTTTACAGTCAGAGATAATCAAGATCTTGGAGCATAAGTACCCGGCAAAACGCGTTAAATACTGGCGGCAGGGTGAGGTAACCGCCTTTATTCTGGAAGAGATCGGCAAGGAAGAACCGATTACTTTGGGGATTGTGGTGAAAGGATCGCAAATCGGGATGGTCAAGGTATTGATCTTTCGCGAGAGCCGGGGCTGGGAAATTCGTTATCCTAATTTTACGGATCAATTTCGCGATGCCAGTTTGCAAAACGATCTTAAATTAAGCCGGTCGGTGGACGGAATATCTGGCGCGACGCTATCAGTCAATGCGGCCATTCGCTTATCACGACTGGCATTGTTATTAAGCGGAATCGCGAAGACTGATGATGGGACGTAGAAAGAAAATCAAAATGCGCCTGATGGGCATCCTCAGGCGCTGGCATCGGGTGATGGGGGTGTCAGTGATGATTTTTGCGGTGTATCTGGCAGTCACCGGGATTCTCCTCAATCACAGTCATTCGCTGGGGTTGGACACCATCATGATCCGGAATTCTCTTATTCTGAATCTTTATGGTGTAAAAGCTTCAGCGCCCCATGAGGGATTTCGTGTGGGTGATCACTGGATCAGCTATCATGAAAAGCGCATCTTTTTTGACCATCAATACGTCACTGAAGCTTCATCTGCGGTTGTCGGTGCGATTGTCTTGGCAGACAATTATTGGGTGGCGACTGGAGAGTATCTGTTTCATCTTGATCGCCGTGGCTTGGTAAACGAACGTGTCGGTCAGGAGTTGGGATTGCCGGGTGAGATTAAACGCTTGGGGACATTATCCTCGGACTGTGTCATCCAGGTGGACGACACCTGGTATCGTGCGGATCCCGATCATCTGGATTGGCACACAGTAGCTGAGGGAAATATCGTCTGGTCAACTCCCCACAGCCTACCGGAAGCGCTGGAGGGACAGTTGAAGATCGCGTATGGTGGCGAGGGATTTTCCTTGGAGCGCATTCTCCTGGATTTCCACAGCGGCCGAATCTTCAAATCGTTGGGGGTATGGGTGACTGATCTGATCGCAATCTGCATTATTCTGATTTCACTCAGTGGCTTGGGAATTTTTTTATTGCCGAAAATGATGCGTGATTCCCCGGTTAATCATCCCCGGGAGGATCATCATTAATCTGGTAATTCTGAGTGAAATGAGGCAGTTAAGATACGTGTGTGTATATCGTTCCGATAAAAAATAAGCAGGAGAATTAGATTATGGATAATACCGTTTGGAAATGCTTTGAGGAAAACATCCTCACCCACAGCGCCGCCCATTATTTGATGACGATCAAGGAGTTATTAAATCGTCAGGGATATGCTCGCATCACCGACATAGCAGAACGCCTGAATATCACCCGTGGCAGTTGTTCGATAAGTATCAAGACGCTGAAAAATCGGGGGTTGGTGCTTGAGGATAAGAATCGCTTCCTGCACTTGTCCAAAGAAGGTCATCGCCTGGCGGCGCTGGTCGAACGCAATGATGAATTGTTGGAAACATTTTTCCGTGATATCCTCAAGATTTCACCGGAGCAGGCCAAAATCGATGCCTGTAAGGTAGAGCACCTGCTGAGTATGGAAACGACCATGAAGTTGGCGGCGTTTATCAATTACGCTGCATCGAATACTCAAACCGCGAAGGAGTTTCTCGCGGAATTGCATTTATGCGATGTTCATTGCATGCACGATATTGCCAATTGTAATCTCTGTCACAATTTCTGTTTTCTCCGTCAGGAACAGGAGGTAGACCAGGTGCAGGAATCATGAACGCAAGGACTTATGAGCCTTGGCTATACTGTCAATAAATCACTCGTCCCACCCCTGATCACGGGGGGTTGGGATGATGATATCTGGCGCCAGGCGGCGATTTTAAGTATTGATCAATTCCGTCCTGAGAGCAGCGACCACCGCCCTGAAACCCATGTAAAACTGTTCTATGATGACTGGGGAATTTATGTGATTTTTCGGGTTCGCGACCGCTACATCCGCTGTCAACATACGCAATACCTCGACCCGGTTTATCTCGATAGTTGCGTCGAGTGGTTTATTCAGCCCCATCCGGATGCGGGTTATTTCAACATTGAAATCAATTGCGGCGGCGCCTTGCTGGTTTATTACATTGAAGATCCTGCCCGGGATACCCAGCGACGCTTGAAAAAATACCAGAAGATTCCCATGGAACTAGCCCGACAGATTAGCATATTTCATTCCCTGCCGGCGGTTATTGATCCGGAAATTACAGAATCCCAAGAATGGCGGATCGAGTTGAGTGTGCCGTTTTCATTTTTTGCCTCATTTTGTGGCCCGGCGGTGACGGCTCCCGGTCAGGTATGGAAGGGGAATTTCTATAAATGCGGCAACGCGACTTCTCATCCTCATTGGGCATCCTGGTCCCCATTGGGCGCCTATGATTTCCATCGACCACAGGACTTTGCCCCGATTAAATTCACTGAGAAAACAGATCAAATCTTAAAGCCATGCAAATAGGGCAGGGAGTTGGTGATTCTTAGGATGTCACTCTCAGCCGTGAGAAGCACCGAAGTGGCATTCCACGATCCGGTAACCAGAGCTTGTTGGGCGCCAATCGGGATGGTTGCCGGGATGACCTTGCCATCCATGTGGATCGCGGCTTTTTCGATATCGATCGTCAACGATTGATCCGGGTGGACTTCAATCTGAGTGAATAATTGTTGGCATTGATCCGGGTTAACACTCAGGCAGGGAATTCCCATCGCCTGGCAGTTGGAAAGGAATATTTCCGCGAACGAGCGGCCGATGATTCCTTTGATGCCCCATTTGTTCAATGCTTGTGGCGCATGTTCGCGGGAGGAGCCGCAGCCGAAATTCTTGCCGCATATCAGGATGCTTGCTCCTTGATATTTGGGATTGTCAAAGGGATGATTGGGATCTTGTTTGCGGTCATCTTCGAAGACGTGTTCACCCAGGCCATCAAAGGTGATGCAACGCAAATAACGTGCCGGAACAATCCGGTCAGTATCGATTTCGTCACCACGCAGGGGGATGGCGGTGCCGGTTATTAATTTCTTGATTGATTCATGCATAAAAATTTTATCCTGAAATTTTTTTAATTGAGGAAATCCCGGACATCGGTTACCGCACCGGTAATCGCTGCTGCTGCCACCATGGCGGGACTCATTAACAAGGTGCGGCCGGTGGGACTTCCCTGGCGCCCCTTGAAATTTCGATTGCTGGATGAGGCGCAAATTTCCCGATCAGTCAGTTTATCCGGATTCATCGCCAGGCACATCGAACAACCGGCATGACGCCATTCGAAACCCGATTCGCGAAATATTTCATCCAAACCTTCTTCTTTTGCCATTTTGGCGACCGCCATCGAACCGGGCACTACCAGACCCTTTACGCCCCTGGATATCTTATGACCCTTGACAACCGAAGCGGCGATGCGCAAATCGGATATCCGACCATTGGTGCAGGAACCGATGAAGGCCACATTTATGGGGGTATCGCGGATATGTTGACCATCGTTAAGGGACATGAATTTCAGGGCTTCTTCGGCTGCTGCCCGTTGATCCGGCGGCATGGATGCGATTTTGGGTATGGCTTGACTTACCGGCGTCGACTGCCCGGGATTGATTCCCCAGGTTACCATTGGTTCCAAAGTATTGCCTTCCAGGTCAACCACATCATCGTAAACCGCATCGGCATCACTGGCGCAACTCTGCCAATATTTTTTGGCAGCGGCAAAAGCGGAATTGGTTGGCGCCTTTTCGCGGCCATGCAAAAAGTCATAGGTAGTCTCGTCGGGATTGATATAACCACAACGGGCGCCGCCTTCAATGCTCATGTTGCACACTGTCAAGCGTTCTTCCATCGTCATCGCTTCGATCACGGACCCGGCATATTCATAGGCGTAGCCGATTCCGCCATTGACGCCCAGTTTGTGGATGATGGCTAAAATCACATCCTTGGCATAGACGCCGCGGGACAACTTCCCCTGGACGTTGATTTGACGGATTTTGGGTTTGCCGATGGCCAGGCATTGAGTCGCGAGAACATCGCGGATCTGGCTGGTGCCAATGCCGAAGGCGATGGTTCCAAAAGCGCCATGGGTGGAGGTATGACTGTCCCCGCAAGCGATGGTCATACCCGGTTGGGTCAGTCCTTTTTCCGGACCGATGACATGAACGATGCCTTGTTGGCCACTTTTCAAATCATAAAAGGTAATGCCAAATTCGGTGCATGCCTGGGTCAAATATTGGGTCATCTCCTCAGCGAGGCTGTCACGAAATGGCCGGGCTTGCGATTCGGTAGGGACGATATGGTCGATGGTGGCATAAGTGCGCTCGGGAAATTTTACTTTTAATCCCAATTCCCGCAACATGGCAAAGGCCTGCGGACTGGTCACTTCATGGATCAAATGCAGGCCGATGAAGAGTTGTGATTGTCCTCCAGGCAGATCCCTGACTTTATGCTTTTCCCATACTTTGTCCAATAATGATTTTCCCATAATATTTTAATGCGATAAAAAAAATTAAGTTATTGATTAAACATTGGATAAACTTAACCGGTTTGAAATTAGGGGGTGAATGCGTGATCACGTTCGCCTAGATAATAATTAACTCTGAAAACAATACAAATCGAAATCTCTCCAACATGGTCATGCCGGCATGACGAAAACTTTGCCGGTGATTTTGAAATAGACATCTTCGAGAGTGGCTTTTGAAACCGTGAGAGAAATAATTTCGGATTGATATTCACTCCATAAACGTGGCGCCAGACGGGTGGGATCACTGGTTTCCAGGCGCAGGCCATGATGGTTGTCGGTGATACTGACGGGAAATTGATCCTTGAGCTTTTCATAGAGTTCGGTTTGATTCGTGGCGCTGATCGAAATGACCTCATAATTCAGATGTTGGCTGAGGGTCGCTGGAGAGTCAAAAGCCACCATTTTCCCGTCATCCATGATCCCGATCAAATCGCATCCGGTCGCCTCATCGAAGTAATGAGTGGTAAAGAGAATAGTGGTTTGACAATCCTGATGAATCTGACGGATAAATTGCCAGAACTCCTGACGCGCCGCAGGGTCGAGTCCGGCAGTAGGTTCATCCAGCAGCAATAATGAGGGTTGATGCAACAG
This sequence comes from uncultured Lentisphaerales bacterium, assembly GCA_964615975.1. Lineage (GTDB taxonomy): Bacteria > Verrucomicrobiota > Lentisphaeria > JABSQK01 > JAJFLO01 > CAZTTH01. Next base: position 58,765 of record CAZTTH010000012.1, read on the forward strand.
ACAGCGAGCCAGATCGGCGCGCCGTTTATAACCTCCGGAGAGGGTTTCGATTCTCTCATCGAGACGGTGCTGCAAACGAGCTATTTCAGTTATATCATCTATCCGTCTGGCCAGTCCATGGCCATGGTAGCCATATAAATATCCCTGATGACGGAGATTTTCCCGGATCGTCAAGCGTGGGTCAAGACTGGGAGACTGGAACGCGACACCAATGACCTTGCGAATTTCAGCGGATTGGCTTTTTAAGTCAAATCCCATGATTTTACCTGCGCCGGTTTGGGGGATGATCAAAGTCGAGAGCAGTTTGAAAAGGGTGGACTTGCCACTGCCGTTCGGTCCGAGTATGCCGATCATCGCGGGGGAATTCGGACACGTGAATGTAACCCGATCAAGTGCCTGACGGGTTGAATAAGTGTAACTGAGATTATTTACTTCGATTGAGAAAATTTTATTGTTCATGTATTTCACTAAAAATTCGGACGAATTTTGAGCGTTAATTTTTTTGAAGAAAAAAAATTAACAATGAATGGCACGATTGGCGGTCGCCATCAATGCGGCTTCCTTGATCGGTTCACTAAAGGTGGGATGAGCATGGCTGATCCTGCCGATATCTTCGGCAGAGGCTTTGTATTCCATCGCGACAACGGCTTCTGCGATCAGGTCGGAACAACGCGGTCCGATCATGTGAACGCCCAGAATTTCATCAGTTTTAGCATCCGCAAGCATTTTTACAAATCCATCGAAATCTCCGGCGGCACGAGCGCGTCCACTGGCACGAAAGTAAAATTTGCCGGTATTATATTTGATCGTGGCGGCCTTCAATTGTTCTTCGGTCTGTCCCACGCACGCCACTTCAGGCCAGGTATAAATCACTCCGGGAATGGTATTATAATTGATTTCCGACTTTTGCCCGGCAATGATTTCGGCGGCAACCATTCCTTCTTCTTCGGCCTTATGTGCCAGCATGGCGCCGGCAATGACATCGCCGATGGCATAAATGGTCTCGCAGTCGGTTTGCAAATGGGAATTGGTTTGGATTCGCCCTCCCTTGTCGGTTTTGACGCCTGCCGCATCCAGGTTTAAATCCTGGGTGTAGGGCCGCCTCCCGATTGCAACCAGGGCATAGTCGCCCTGAAATTGCATCATCTCTCCGGAGTGCAAGGATGCCGATATCTGCACCGAGTCCTTAACCACTTTGATGGCGCTGACCTTGGATTTCAAATGAAAGTGAAAGTTGCTTTTTTCCAGGATCTTTTGTAAGGCCTGGCTTAATTCCCGATCCATTGAGGGAGTGATCGTATCCATAAATTCGATCACCGTGATGGTGGTTCCCAGGCGGGCATAGACCGAGCCGATTTCCAAACCGATGACACCCGCGCCAACAATAATCATATGTTGGGGCACGGATTTTAATTCCAATGCTTCAGTAGAGGAAATAATCCGCTTGCCATCAAAGGGGGCAAAAGGCAAGCCAATGGGTTCAGAACCTGTGGCGATAATGAAGTGTTTGCTGTGAACCGTTTTGGTATCTTTGTCTTTGGTGATTGTAATATGTGTCGAGTCCTTGAAGGATGCCACGCCTTCGAAGCGGGTGATATTATTTTTGGTCATTAAAAAATCAATTCCCTGAATCGATTGTTTGATGACGTCATTTTTGCGTTCCATCATTTTCGCAAAATTTAATTTAATGGCGCCGATTTCAATGCCATGCTCAGACAGTTTATGTTTGGCCTGATAATAATGTTCGGATGAGTCAAGCAGTGCCTTCGAGGGGATACAACCAATATTCAAGCAAGTGCCGCCCAGGGAGCTGCGCTTGTCGACGATGCCTGTTTTTAATCCTAACTGAGCGGCGCGAATAGCGGCGACATAACCTCCCGGTCCACCGCCGATAACGACTAAATCAAATTGATTGGCCATGATAAAATTCCTGTGTTGTTGATAAACTATTACTACCTGCCGCGTTACTCCGGGAATCTGACAGGGTGGTTTGATTTGCGCGGGTAACCATGTCGCTTATGAAACACGAAAATATAATAAACTAAAAGTGCAGCAGCAGCTTCAATGGAGTTTCACAGAGCTGTTTGATGTTAACCAAAAATTTAACCGCATCGGCGCCATCGATCAAGCGATGATCATAAGTTAGCGCCAGGTACATCATGGGGCGGATGATGACTTGATCGTCCTTGGCGATCGGCCGCTTTATGATCGTATGCATCCCGAGAATCGCGCTTTGTGGCGGGTTGATGATCGGGGTTGATAACATCGATCCGAAGACTCCGCCATTGGTGATAGTAAATGTCCCGCCGGTCAGATCATCAAGTGATATCTCTCCTTTCCTGGCTTTGTTCGCCAATCGGGCAATGGTCTTTTCGATATCGGCAAATGACAATGTTTCGGCGTTGCGGATTATGGGTACCACCAGCCCTTTATCAGTCGAGACTGCGATGCCAATATCACAATAATCATGATAAATGATTTCATTCTTATCGATATGGGCATTGATGATCGGATGAGATTTCAATGCCAAACATACTGCTTTGGTGAAGAATGACATGAATGAAAGATCGATGTCGAATGTTTTTTTAAACTCTTCACGATGTTTCGCGCGGATCTCAATGATCGCGTTCATATCGACCTCATTGAAGGTGGTCAAAAGCGCTGCCGATTGTTGCGCATCCAGCAGTCTGTTGGCAATGGTCCGGCGGAGGCGGCTCATCTTCACGCGCTGGGTGTTGCGATTGCCGGGGTAGGCGCTTTCCGCGTTATTCATCGAGGATGCGGCTGAGGAGTTCGCGGAATGATCGTCATCAGTGTCCCCGTCAATTGGAGATGAAACTTCCGATCTGAGTCGATCACTTGGCAGTTCATCTTCTCGTGGCTGCCGGTAGAGCACAATGGTTTCGTCGGGTGAAACGACTGGAGAGTCGCTTTCATAAAATTTAAATGAATCGTAGGCTTTCGATTTCCCGGAGTTGGCATGGGGTTCTGGCTGCGGTTTCTGGCGATCTTCCTGGTATTTGATCACATCCCCTTTGGTAATCCGCCCATCCCGGGCGGTGCCGATAATGGCGCTGGCGGGAATGTCACTTTCCGCCAGCATTTTTCTTGCGGCTGGAGAAGGGTGATTGATCTGCTTATCGGAATCGCCAGATTTTCGGATTTCCGCGGACGATGTGGTGGCGGTCGATTTTTTAGTCTTTTCCGGGCTCGGTTTTTTGGGTGCTGCCGGAGTAACGCTGGCGGATTTCGCTTCCGTTGTTTCGGTTTCAATATACCCAATGACGGCGCCTACTTTGACGGTTTCACCCGCTGAGGCGGAAGTGGTTAATCTGCCCGATACTGACGCAGGGATTTCCAGGGTCGCCTTATCAGTCTCGAGGGAAAGCAAAGGCTCGTCCATTTTTATCCAATCCCCGGTATTCTTATACCATTGTTTAATTTCTCCTTCCTTGATCGACTCTCCGGAAGCAGGTACAATGACGTCAACTTTCATGTGAACCATCCTTAATAAGTAATAAACTGGATTATCATCAATGTATTGAGATTCATAACGGATTAAAGGCTTTATCGATTAATTTACCTTGTGTATTCTTGTGGATCGATAACGATCCCGTGGCCGGGCTGGCGCTTTCTGGACGAGAAATGATGTGAATATTGTGGCGATTGTGAAATCTGCGGATCATAAAATTAGCGGCGCCCATATTGCTGGGTTCTTCTTGCACCCAAACCCATTCAGGAACCGTGGCGTACTTCTCCATTAATTTTTCGTCCTGAATTCTGGGAGTTGGATAAAATTGTTCGATCCGCACAATCGCGACATCCCGGGCATTTAATTCTTCCCGTTTTTGGATTAACTCATAATAGATTTTTCCCGCGCAGAGCAACAGGCGTTTAACCTTTTTGGGTACCGCCAGGGGATCATCGATGATTTCATGGAATCGTCCCTCGGCCAATTCCATGGTCGAGGAGATGACCGCTTCATGTCGCAACAAACTTTTTGGTGTCATGACAATCAGCGGTTTTCGATAAGGGGCATAGAGTTGCCGCCGCAGCAAATGAAACATATTGGCGGGAGTAGTGGGGTAGACGACGATGATATTATTTTCCGCGCATAAATCCAGATAGCGTCCGATTCTGGCGCTGGAGTGCTCCGGTCCCTGGCCTTCATAGCCATGCGGCAAGAGCATCACAATCCCATTCATGCGCTGCCATTTGGATTCGGATGAACTGATAAACTGATCAATGATGATTTGCGCGCCATTGGCAAAGTCCCCGAACTGCGCTTCCCAAATGGCCAGCGCATGTGGCATGGAAAGCGCATAGCCATATTCGAATCCGAGTACGCCATACTCAGATAAATGTGAATTATAGACATAAAAGCGGGCTTTTTTACTCACATCATGATTTAATGGATTATATTTGGTTTCATCATTGATATCCACCCAGACCGCATGGCGGTGAGCGAATGTGCCGCGTCGACTGTCTTGTCCGGAGAGTCGAACCGGAATGTTTTCATTGATTAATGAACCAAACGCCAGGAGTTCGGCCATCCCCCAATCGACACGTTTTTCATCAAAAAACATGGCCTTGCGGTTGTCGAGCAACTTTTTCATTTTGGGATAAATATTAAAGCCATCCGGTACTGTCACCAGGCTGGCGGCGATTTTTTCCAGAGTTGCCAGTCCGATGCCGGTGGGAACCGAGACATCGAAATCCCGTTTGGTGGCGGTATGGAATCCTTCCCATTGACGTTTGAGAAAATTAACCTCGAAATTGCCATTCATTCCCCGCGCATTGACTAGGCTTTCCTGTAATTTGGTTTGCAAATCCTGCTTCATTTGCGCGGCTTCATCCGCCGTGATGACCTGTTCATCGGTAAGCTTTTTGGTGTAAGAATCCAAAGCTGGAGGGTGCGTTTCAATGGATTTATAAAGCAGGGGTTGAGTAAAGCGGGGATCATCGCCCTCGTTATGGCCATAGCGCCGATAACCGACCAGGTCGATAAAAACATCGATGTTGAATTTCTGGCGCATTTTGATTGCCAGTTTGGTGACATGCACCACCGCTTCCACATCATCGGCATTGACATGAAAAACCGGGCAATCGAATGTCTTGGCGATATCGGTGCAATACAAACTGGAACGGGTTTCCCGTTGGTTGGCGGTAAAGCCCACTTGATTATTAATAATGATATGAATGGTGCCGCCGGTGGAATAACCTTCGAGTCGGGAAAGATTGGCGACTTCATAGACAATTCCCTGGCCGGCAATTGCCGCGTCGCCATGGATCAGTACCGGCACAATTTTATTGAAATCGCCATCGAACATTTCCATCCCTTTTGCCCAGACCGATCCCTGTACGACCGGGTCAACTGCTTCAAGGTGGGAAGGATTGGGTAATAAGCTGAGGTGGACTTGCTGGCCGGTTGCGGTTACGATATCGGCGGAATGTCCCTTATGGTATTTGACATCGCCATCGCCGTGATTGTGTTCCGGCATGACCACGTCCTCGAATTCTGAAAAGATTTTTTGGTAACTTTTCTTAAAGATGTTGACCAGCACATTAAGGCGTCCACGATGGGCCATGCCAATGACTAATTCCTTGACCCCCAACGTTTCGCCATATTCGATCAAGGCGTCAAGAGAAGGAATGATGGCTTCGCAGCCCTCCAGTGAAAACCGCTTCTGCCCGATGAACTTGCGATGCAGGAAATCTTCAAAGCCATAAGCTTGGGCGAGTTTATTGAGAATATGTTTTTTTTCGGCATTGGTGAATTGGGGCTTGTACGCCGGCGCTTCGAGATGATCGTGCAGCCACATGCGAATCCGGGAATCCGGGATATAGCGATATTCCATTCCGATCGAGGAACAATAGGTTTCTTCCAGGTGGGCAATAATTTCACGCAGGGTTTTTCGCCCGATCTTGACCTGGGTGCCGACCTCGAATTCGCTATCCAAATCAGCTTCGGAAAGTTTGAAGTGGCTGAGATCCAAATCGGCTTTGACTTTGGTGCGAGGACGAACCGGATTGATGGCAGCAATGAGATGACCACGATCGCGATAGGCATTGATTAGCTTCATCGCATGGGCTTCTTTATCGCGATGCGCGCCGAGTTCCGGATGTTGGGCGGCAAACTCATAGCCTTCGAAAAATCGTTGCCATGATTTTTCAATGGATTGCGGATCATGAAGATAACGCTCATGAAGACCATCAATAAAATTACCATTAGCGTTATTCAGATATGTGTACTTATCCATAAAATAAGTAATGTCAGGAGTGGTCGGGGTTTAAAAATTTACGTTGACTGATGCATCATGAAGGGAGATAGTTTTTGTTTGGTCTCCTACTGGAATTACAAATGGCTGCTAACTTAGTGAATTAAAGGGGATAATCAATCAATATGAGTAAATTTTATTGGATTTCTGCGTATTAATTGGCTATGAAAGCATTCGTATTGGAAAAAATCGGAAGTCCATTGCAACTTCATGAGCTGCCCATGCCCCAGGTACGATCTCATCAGGTGCTGATCAAGGTCCATGCATGTGGAATTTGCCGCACCGATCTGCACATAATCGATGGTGATCTTCCCACTCCCAATTTACCGCTTATTCTTGGTCACCAAATTGTGGGTACCGTCGTCGAGGTCGGGAAAGCAACACATCAGTGCAAGCGGGGCGACCGAATTGGAATTCCCTGGCTGGGATCAACGTGCGGTCACTGCCATTATTGTGATTCCCAACGGGAAAATCTTTGTGATAACGCTGGTTTTACCGGTTACCATATCCACGGAGGTTTTGCCGAGTACGCGGTGGCGGACGAGCGCTTTTGTTTTCATTTGCCGGAGGGCTATGCTCACGCGCAGGCGGCGCCATTGCTTTGTGCCGGTATGATCGGCTTCCGGGCGTTGAGTATGTGTGGCGCGGCCAGACGCATCGGTTTTTATGGTTTTGGCGCCGCCGCCCATATCCTCACCCAGGTCGTGTCTTTTTCGGGGGCGCAAGTGTATGCCTTTACCCGGGAAAACGACCTTGGCGGGCAGTCTTTTGCGCGTTCTTTGGGGGCGGTTTGGGCGGGTGACGTGAACCAAAAACCGCCGGAAGGCCTGGATGCCGCGATTATTTTTGCTCCTGTGGGGGAATTGGTTCTCAAGGCCCTGGCCGCGGTCGTCAAAGGGGGACGGGTGGTATGCGCGGGCATCCACATGAGCGCAATACCGCCCATGGCTTATGAAATGCTTTGGGGAGAACGCTCATTGATGTCGGTCGCTAATTTGACCCGTCGGGATGGCGAGACATTTCTTGCTTTGGCTGGTCGCATTCGCATTCAGGTGGCTGTGGATGAGTTTCAACTGGCTGCGGTTAACGAAGCGGTGCGCCATTGTCGTGAGGGTAAATCCCATGGCGCCAAAGTCCTGACAGTCACGGATGATTAACCATGTATTATCGTCATTTTTTTACTCACGGATTGGGGGAATGTCATGTTAAATAAGCCCAAAATGGGAGCCCTCTATTTGATTCCAAATTTGTTGTCTGCCACAGCGGATACACGTGTCATCTCTGATCAGGTCAGAAGCATCATCACTGCCATTGATGTCTTTGTAGTGGAAAGTCGCAAAGCGGCTCTGAGATATTTGAAGACGATCAATACCACTCGCGATCTTCAAGGGCTCACAGTGATCCCGCTGCGCGATAATGAAACCACCATATTTTACGAAGAAATCATGCCGGTCTTGGTAAAGGGCCGGGATATCGGGATGATCAGTGACGCGGGGTGTCCGGCAATCGCGGATCCGGGATCGATTGTGATCACCCTCGCGCATCGGCAGGGGCTGCGGGTCATCCCTTTGGCGGGACCATGCTCAATCATATTGGCCTTGATGGCTTCGGGATTTTCAGGTCAGAATTTCGCTTTCATTGGTTACCTTCCGATTGCCCGCGATCAGCGGCGCCAAAGTCTGCTTAAATATGAACGGCGTTCCTGGCAGGAAAAACAGACCCAGATTTTCATGGAAACGCCATATCGCAATAATTCATTATTCGCTGATATCCTTGCGCACTGTCATGAGTTGACTGAAATCGGAATCGCCTGCGATCTCACCCTCCCGACGGAATTCATTCAGACTCATCCGGTAAAAATTTGGCGATCCCAAAAGGTCGATTTGGCAAAAAGACCAACCATATTTTCACTCTTAAAAAGGTCACTGTGACATCATGCTTTGGAGATTCCAACCAGCGCCAGTCCGGCGGTGTTATCAGTCGTTTTCACCCTGAGAGATTCGGCATTGTAATAATTGGATGTATTACATATAGTAGAAATCCATAGCTTTGGTGACGAGATTGTTCTTGGTGTATAACGTATTTGTATTTAACTGATTATGATAAATTTGGCAGTCATTTATGAGATCGCCATAATGGCGGTAGCCTGCCTGGATTGTGAGATTTAGTCTTTCAACCCATTGGAATGCCGCCCGTCATCGGGATGGAGAAATGATGATCGAGGAGATCCTTGGTCTGGGTGTCGACCAGGTTGAACTGGGATATGATCTGCGGCCGGAATTGGTTTCCGGGGTCAAAAAAATGATCTCCAATGGTTCGGTTCATGTCACCAGCGTCCATAATTTCTGTCCGGTTCCCACTCCCATATTGCATGGACATCCGGAATTGTTTACCATGGCCAGCAGTGATGGCGGGGAGCGTCGTCAAGCGGTGGAGCACACCATCAACACCATCCGGTTTGCGGCTGAAATCGGCGCCGCGGCAGTTGTTATTCACTGTGGTTATGTCGACACCAAAACTACCACGGCAGAGCTGATCCGCTTGTGCGAAAAGAATCAGCAGCTGACCAACTACTATGAGAAAATCAAATTGAAACTGGTGTTGGAAAGAGAAAAGAAAGTCACCCGACATTTGATTTGGTTGCGCGCCGGAATCGAGCAGTTGCTGCCGGTGTTGAAGGAAACCGGGATCCGTCTGGGATTGGAGAATTTGCCCAGTTGGGAAGCTCTCCCCACTGAAATTGAATGCATGCAGTTGATTGCACTTTATGGCAATGACCATCTCTGTTATTGGCATGATGTTGGACATGGCCAAATTCGCGAAAATCTGGGGTTTATCAACCACCATAAGGAGTTGTTCCGAATGACGGATATGATCGGGGGGATGCATCTTCATGATGTCCGACCTCCCGCAAGTGATCACCAGATGCCCCCCGGAGGAATGGTTGACTTTGAGCCGTTGATCGGAATCATCGGCAGGGCGATGATCGCTGTCGTTGAACCTCATCCCGGCTTGTCGGGTGATGAAGTTAATGCCGGAATAACCTATCTGAAAAAATTACTGGATTAAAAATAGTCATTGAGAAGGCGCTGTTGGGGGTCGTGGATGGTGGCGTCTGTAAAGATATTTTAACGTTAAATTCTTGCACCTTTCTATTGATATTTAGTGCCAATCAATTACTATTTGACAAACTGTTTTAATTTAAGAAGATCAATTTATTAACCTAACTTATAATGTGAAGGTATGATCCCAATGAAAACCAAACTATTGCAATGTTGTTTCTGTATCTTATTTTTTCTGGCGCTATCTGTCCGTTCGGAAGCGATCAAGGGATTCACGCCAATCACTCAGGATGGTGATTGCACGATTAATGTGGGCAATGGGTTTGTTCCGGTTAATATTGGCAGATTATATCCCTTCGGTAATGTGGTGAAAACCGGGCGTAATTCCTTTATTGATTTGCAGTTCACCGCCGGGAATACCTTCCGTCTTTTGGCTAGATCGTCTGTCACCATTACCGAAGACACCAAAGATCCCAAACTGAAAGTCATTCAACTGAGCAAGGGTACAGTTGACCTGAAATTGGATAACTTCCCCGCGGATCACAAATTGCAGGTTGAAACGCCGACGGCGATATGCGGCGCGGTGGGCACCACTTTCAAGGTAAGCTTTGAAGACGAATCCATACCAGGGAATTTTGATAAAGGAAACTCGAGCAGATCGCACTTTGTCGCGGTTGAGGAAGGGGAAGTCAGCCTGGCCAGTCGTTTCACGGTGAATGACGAGGTGGTGATTGGCCAGTCATTCTCGGTTGAAGGGTTGACTGCCGGCAGCGAAATGGTGGCCCAGATTGAGGAAGGGTCGGACAATGCCTACACCGATGTCACGGTTAATCGCGGACGATTGCGGTTCAATTATGGCGGTGATGAAGGGGTGACTTTTGATGTGGAAGCCAGGGAAGGTTCGGAACCACCGCGTTTTACCGCGGCGTTGACCAAGGATAAGGATGGTCTTACTTTTGTTGCTATCAAAATGTTGTCGGGTGACGCTAACTTTATCTTTTTTGGCGGCACCGGAGCCTCGGCTAATATTTCCACTGCTGATGGCGCGGTGCTGGTGCCGACCCGAAAGCCCAAGGCGGGTGAGAAAGCCGAAATTGTTCCAGGCGGCGCTGATGCCGAAACGTTTATCAACAACGCTGGCGCAGAAGCCGGTGAGTATTCGGTTCTGGTTGATTTAAAGAACAGTGGGGCATCAAATGAATCGATTCAGAATCAACAAAATAAGGTTAATAACAGCAAGCAAAATACGAACTCGACAAAAAACCAGATTGAAACCAATATCCTGGGGCAAACCAAGACGATTGATCAGCAAAACAATGATGATAACACCGACCGCGGCAAAGGGAAAAAATCATCATCCGGAGATGGCACCGGCACCCAGGGGGGCGGAACCACTACTAATACTACCCAGTATGTCACTCTTTGTGTTGAGACCGCTGCGGGCAGCGAGCAGTTTGTCGAGGAATCGATCGTGTCAACCAATGTGGAAGCGCGACAAAACCAACTCAGAAGCGCGAATCGCAGGTTTGAAACGGGTCAATGTCAAAGGGTTACCATCTGTCATATTCCACCCGGAAATCCCAACAATCCAATTACTATTGAAATTGGTCGTCCCGCGTTGCAAGCGCACCTGGCCCATGGAGACGAACAGGGGCCATGTACTGTCATCTGCCATTTCCCGATTGATCCCAATACTGTGGATGAGCGGTCAAATCAAGGAGTATCAACCACAATCCTGCCATCAAAGTTGAATGAGCATTTGGGACATGGTGATCACACGGGATCATGTACTCCATCGAGCAAGCCAATCAGTCCGAATCAACCATAATCTTTGATAATAGTATTTTCTCAGGTTGAAATTTTACGTGATGATTGAATCTTACATGAAATTGTACCCATTTATCATCATCTAAATTAATCATGCACATAATTTTGAGGTAAGGATGAATTGCGAAAGTACTCTAAACAGAATTGCTCTAATATTGGTATTTTTGGTTTCGGTTGAAGCTTTTGCGACGCAGATTCAATTTCGTAATCGTGATTTCGCCGCGCCGTCAACTGAGTATAATTTGAAAATCGGCAGCTTGACCCTGGATTTGGGTTATTCACTGGCATTGGCTTATGATGACAATACCAATCGTGCGACTGCTCATGGTCAACAGGAAGATGGCACTAAAATCGCCAATGCTCTGGTCATCAGAGTTGATTGGCCCTTGAATCCGAAATTTCATATCGGTTCCACAGTGAATGTTGCCTATGTGTCCTATATTTCCGGCACCGGCACGGAGGGGTTCATGTTGACAGGAGTTGATGGCAATGTTGCGGGTGATCTGGGATTCGACATGCATGTCGGTGACACCGGACTGATAACTGTGCAGGATACGCTGTCGCGCAGTATTGATACCATTGATGTTGATCGCATTGATAATGCGGAAAAGTTTGCCTTGTGGAATAACACTCTATCAATGCAATACCAGAATCAGTTAACCCAGCATATTAATACCGCTCTAAAGCTATCCCGAAAAGATGTCTGGTCGCAGGAGAAACGATTTGAATATCGTGACACTGAGGCCTATGCCTATGATGCCCTGGTGCTTTGGGTGACTAACACTCGCTTATCCATAGGTCCTTATGTGCGTTATGAAACCACCAACTATCTGAATGCCGACGCAGCGGGAATCAAGCATAATGACAGTGAAGAAACTGAAGTGGGTTCGACGGTTCGTTATCAGGCGACAGCACGTTCCGTTGTCAATTTGACTTTGGGTTATCAGATGTTCAATTTTGACACCAAGAATAATCCGGCGGCAACTGATGAAGAAGATGGTGTGGTCGCGGGTCTGAATCTGGTCACCATTATATCCGATCTGTTAAGTCAAAATATCGGCCTGACTTTTCGCAAAAATCTGGGAACAGCCACCTCCATTAACTTTAGTGAAGATCTGCTGGCTACTTATGGGCTAAACTGGCGCTTCGCTGAAAAATGGTCGCTGCTTGGTCAATTAACCTGGCTGAAAACCAATGAAAGCGGCGCTGCGGGTGAAATTGGCGAAGTCTTTACCCAAACTTTGGGAATGAATTATCTCATCTCCAAGAAAAGTAATGTCGCATGGGGATATCGCCGCGCGGAGAAATTTTCCGATCAGTTCAACCGTGATTATGAACGGAATGAACTTACCATGCAATTCAATTACGACTTCTAAGTTAACCAGAATGTGAATTCAGTTCATATCACCGGTATCGTTAACTTATTCCCAAACCCCATCACGCGTTAAATACATTCTTCTTAATTCTATGCAGTCATCCATTCCGGTTAAATTTTGCCCATCACTACGACATATTATTATCCTCTGATCATGAGTCGAATTTTACTGGTATTTTTGGTCATGGCAACCGTCAATGCGGGGGTATTGGGTAGTGATCTGGCGATCATCCAGGAAATTCCCATTCGTCCTGGTGATCTTATCAGTATCAACATGAGCGAGGATTCCGATGTCGTTTACAATGGGATTGTTGACGCCTCCGGCTTCATTTCTCTTCCTTATCTTGGGGAAATAAAAATCATTGGGCTGACTGAATCCGATTGTGGCAAGTATTTACAAAAGCTGTTGGAGGATGATTATTATCAAAAAGCGACGGTTTTTGTGCGTGTCATCAAAAGAGCGCCAGGCAATGTCTACATTTATGGCGCGGTCAAAGAGCCCGGCGCGATCCATCTGCCTGAATTGGGGCAGTTGACCATCTTGCAGGCAATATCACATGTCAAGGGGATTACGTCCTGGGCGTCACCGAAAGAATGCCAGGTTACCCGTCAAAACCCGATCACGGGGGAACGGGAAAAATTGAAAGTTGATCTTATCGCCGCGTTTCGTGAAATCGGTGGCGTTGATGATATTCCCCTGATCGCCAACGATGTGGTATTTGTGCCCTCCGCGAATGCGGAATTATCGCAGGTTCTGAGCAACGAGCCGTATGAGGTTGTGATTGTCGGCCAGGTGAATCGTCCTGGGATCATTTCATTTGCTCCGGGGGAATTGCGCTCCTTCATGCGCGCCATATTCAAGGCGGGTAATTTCACCACTTTTGCCAAAAAAAAATCGGTTCGGGTCATTCGCTATACCAACGATAATAAAAACCGGGAAGTAAAAGTCGTGGATGCGGAAAAAATGATCGATCAAGGGTTTCTTGATTTGGATTTTGAATTGTTGCCTGGTGACATGATCATTGTCGATGAGAAATTGATCAATTTTTAATCATGGAAAATCCCAACAAAGATAACTTGGGTTGGAATGACACCGCTTCGACGCCGGAAGGTCGCGGGAAAAGTGGCAAGGCTTCCGCCATGTCGCATTCTGGTGATGACTTTGATCTTCTCCTTTGTCTCCGAGTGCTGTTGTCTTATTGGTGGATATTGGCTCCTCTGCTGGTGCTGGGGGCGGCAGTCGGCAGTGCCATTTGGGTATATTCTCTGCCTGTTTATCGCTCGTATTGCCGCTTCGAAATCATTCAGAGCAGTTCTCCCATTCTCGATGATATGCGTTCCCGTTCGCGTTCTTATGATAATTCGGTGATCATGCGTCACATATTGGTGATGCAAAGCAGCCAGATGAATCGAAAAATACGCCAGGAGTTGAATCAAGAATTTGCCAGGGAAATTCCGCAAAATTTTGATCGGTATAAAGTGAACATCACACCGGTCAAGGATACCGATTCCAAGATGATCGATATTACCATCGATTCCTTCAGTAAAAAATATTCCCTCTCCTATCTGAATAAGATCATCGAGAATTATCAAAAAGTCCGTTTGGAAGAAATCGATTTATTGAATAGCAGCAACCTCACCAATCTGCGCACTGAATTAAGTGAATTATCCAAAAAGCTGGACGCGGCGCAAAGCGATGTCGCCCAGTTTGAAGCCCAACATCATATCTATTTCATTAATGAAAAAACCAAGTCGGACAAAACCGTCCTGACCACCTTAATGAATCGGCAAAGCCAGATGCGCTCGCAATTGGCAATCCTTGAGTCGCAGTTCCCCTTTTTAAAAGATGAAAATGCCGCCACCCTGCGGAATGTCCTGGATTTAACTAATCAACTGAATCGTCTGGACATGTTTTCTGAAGAATCCGCCAAGGAAATACCCCAGATGAACACCGAAGGTAAAAAGGTGAATCTGCAGGGGTGGTCGGAAATTCCTGAATGGAGTAAAAACGAAGCGTTGATCATCCGCTTGAGCGCGGAATACGAAAACCTGTTATCAATTTATAAACCCAATCATATCAGGATGCGGAAATTATCCGATCAAATCGCTGCCGCCAAAAAAGAACTGCAGATCTCCGCTGAAATATCATTGAAGCGTTTGCAATCCATTCGTGACGCGTTGCGCATGCAGGAACAGGCGCTCCTGAAAACCGCGGAAGAATTCAAGGTCGATATTGATTTGACGGCATCTGAACGAGCTGAATATGAAAAATTGAAATCCCGTGAAGATCGACTGAAAAAAAATCACGATCAGGTATTCACCAGGATAATCGATAGTTCTGCCACGACCACGGATTATTATTATTCGCGATTTGTCGATGGACCGTTGGCTTTTGAAGAGCCGATTTGGCCGGTGCGCTGGAAAATCATTACCATGTCGATTTTCGGGTTTGTCTCGTTTGGCGCCGCCCTCATCCTGTTAAGTTATTTTGTCAAAGCCAAATTATACGATTATCATTCCCTCGAGGAAAATTTGGATCTACCCTGTTTGGCGGGTGTTCCGAATTTCAAGAAAAGCAAGGTTGATAAAAAGAATCCGGTCGATTCGACCATCGTTCTAAAAGACAAAAATGACTTTGCCAGTGAGTGCTATCGCAGTCTGAGAACCAATATCGAACAGAATTTACGTCCTGGCCAGAATCTGATATTGGTTACCAGTCCGGATCCGGGTGAAGGGAAAACCTTTACCGTCATCAATCTCGGGGTGGTGTTTTCATGGAATCATAAAAAAGTATTGCTGATCGATGGTGATTTTCGCCGCATGACCTTGCGCAAATTCTTCAAAAATTCGACTCAGAATGGATTAAGCGATTGTCTGACAGCCGAGAATCTCGCGTGGAAATCCTGCGTCGTTAAATCTGATCTCCCGAATATCGATTATTTACCGGCAGGCAATATCAACAAACATATTACTGAGTTATTAACCCTGCCTAAGTTATCATTAATCTTAAAAGAAATTGGGCAGGAGTATGACATTGTGATCCTGGATTCGGCGCCAGTCAATCGGGTCGTGGATACCATTATTCTTGCCAAGCATGTGCAGAACGTCATTCTGGTAGCCAGAGCCGGTAAGACAAAAACCCATTCTCTCCGGTATTGTTACAGTCGGTTGGGCATGGCGAATATCGTCGGGTATATCCTGAATAATATCGATGCCGCCTCACGGAAATATGGTTATTACAATTATGGCTATTCCTACTATTCGACTTATCATCAGTATAATACCTATTATAAATCCTACAGCGGGGATGCCATCGTGAAAAAGGAAGTGTGAGCAATCCTGAATCTGTGTTGATTTTTGCGTGATCTCCTTTCTCATTCTGGTTTTCACCGTTTTAGTATTGACAATCTGCGGCGCCGGATTTACCGCTCATGCCGATGTCATTGCCGCGGGGCTTGTCGCCAGCGGATTGTTAATAAAAGCGCGTGAATTTCACCGCAAAATTCCTTCTCAATTTCCGGCGCTATATTGGTTGTTCATCCTGGGATATACCGCCGTCACCCTTGCTCCGCTCCCATTGGCGTTAGAATTCCTGGTTGATCAGCAGCGGCAGCAGCAAAATCATCGGGTCGTAATCGCCCTGGAAAAGGCGGAAAATCTTGGATTCATAGAAGCGTCTGAAGCGGAATTTGCGCTCTCGCGAAATCGGAGCGGCACCCTAAAAACACTCCTGTATTTAATCATGGTTGGGGGAGCCTGGGGCCTGGCGGTAACATTGGCGCCGGTGTGGGGGCGGCGATATCTAATTTTTCTCGTCAGTTTAACGGCGCTCATTGCCATCCTGGGATATATCGGCCAGCATGTCATCCCTCAGGGAAAAACACTCTGGTGGATGATCCCGGTGCGCTTTGGTGAGCCGGTTGCCTGTTTTGTCAATCGCAGTCATTTTGGCAGCTTCATCGCGCTGATGTGTCCATCAGCCTTGATGGTCTCCGCTTACGCGTTTGAAAGAGAAAGGTGGGGGATGTCGTTATGGGGAATAATCTGTTTCGCGCTGATGAGTATTGCGATTGTAACCTGTTATTCCCGTGGGGCATTTTTCCTTTATTTGTTCAGTGTCATGTTGACGGCATTGGGTTCGATTTTTCATCGTCAAAGAACCATTGGTTTGATTGTCTGCGGGTTGGGATTGATTGGCATTATCGCCACAGTGACCACGATTAGTGGTGATTTAAAGTTTCGCTTGCACACCATCCGGAGAGTGTTTGATAATGTTGAAAGTCAAAGCCGGGTCATGATCTGGCGGGATGTGTTTCGCTTATGGCAGGATTATCCGGTTATCGGAGTAGGAGGAAATGGCATGAAAGTGGTATTTCCCGCCTATCGCTCCCTGGTTACTATTGCCAGTGTTGACCATGCGGAGAGCCAATATCTGCAGTTATTGGCCAATAGTGGATTGATTGGACTGCTTATGTTATTGGTGGGGGGAGGATGGTTCACGCAACGGTTATTTCACTATCGCGCGCAATTAACAAAATATTTTATGATGGCGGCAGGGATATTGACCGGGTTGTTATGTGTGCTGGTTCATGCTGCATTCGATGTGGCATTGACCATCCCATTGTACGCGTTTGTCACCTTTACTCTGGCGGGTCTGGGGGTGGGATTAACTGCTCAAACCGCTAGAAATCAGGAATTCTCAGGCAAATTCCCCCATCCAGATCAAGGTGTTAAGACGCCCAATCCGCGCGTCACGAAGCCGCGCAGGTCATCGTTTTCAAAACCCCTCCTGATCTGGGGAATGGCAGGAGTGGGGTTAACTATTTATATTGGTGTTCTGTTTCATCATGAGATGGACCAATATGATCGATCCTCTTATCTCCAGGACGCCAATCCCGCCCAATTATGTCAGATTCTGATCAGCGCTCCCACAAGTTGGGAAACCTGGGATCAACTGGGCAAATATGGCTTCATACTGGGGACCAGCGAGGGGATAAGGTTTAATGAATTTTGTCTATCACAGGCCGCGGATTACAATCCCACCGATTGGCGCTTGTGGAATAACCTGGCGGCGCTGCGGCGCGGGATGGGGGATGGCGCCGGAGCGGAAATCGCCGATGAGCGCATGCGTCGGGTGATTCCGGAAGATAAATTGCGGCACATTGAAAAACTGTAATGATAATTAATCTTTACAGAATGATTTGAATCATTGTAAAAGTTAACCTGACAGGAAATTGAATTTTCAGCATCATTTGCAATCAGTAACCCATAAATCTCAAGGATCGAATCTATGAATAACTCTATCCCAAGCATCAATTCTCTAACGCTGATCCGTTGGTCGGCCACGTTTATTCTGTTGCTGCAATTGATCCCGCAATTGGTGGTAATCCCTGCCGCGAATGGGAATGAATCCCTCAGCGGAACAGCAGTAAATACCAATCCTGTTTTGCTTGAATCAGTTACATACCATGATGGCACTCGAATCCAGAATGTCTGGATGAGCAAAGATGAACTGGCTCTGTTTCCCGGTAAGGACTACGCTTTCGCTGCAGCCGGGCTATCCGAAGCTTTGGCGAAAGTTGGCATAACCTGCGAGTCGAGCCATCTTGAAGAGCGGATTATCTGCGTCCGCCTGCGCGACGCAATGACCCGCCCCGGCGAAGAAGAATTGAATTCATTATTGACCAGAATAACCACTATTCCGGGAATAGAGGAGGCCAGCCCGGTGTATTATGGCAGTCCGGAGCGGCGCAATCGCATGCTGTTAACCGGCGAGATCGTGGTCCATTTTCGCCCTGAGGTTACAGAGCAGAAGGCGCTTGAATATGCCCGAACAAATGATCTTATGCTGGTCGAAAAGTATAGCTTCTCACCATCGACCTATCTTTTTCGCAGTCGGCCGGGAGCGAATAGTCTGGCGATCGCGAATCAATGCCGGCGCCATCCCCTGATTCAATCCGCCTATCCCAATTGGATCAAAGCAGGGAGAACGCGAACGGCGCCCTCTCCGCCCAGCAATGACAATATTGCTGATGCCGAGGATATTGCCGGCAATCAGGGATGCGTCAAGGGCAGTAATATCGGCGCGACTGAGGAACCCGATGAGGATTTGTCGGATCATTATATCAACGGGTTAACGATATGGTATCGATGGCAGGCGCCACAAACTGGAACAGTCCGCTTTGCCACCAAGGGCAGTAAGGTGCTTTTTGGCAACACGATTGTTGAAATGGATACGATCATGGCAATTTACGAGGATGACCTGACTCTGGTTGATGTCAATGATGATCGTTCCGGCACACTTTCCAGCCGGATTACGTTTAATGCCACGGCGGCAAGTTTTTATTATATCGCAATTGATGTTGCGGATATCACGGCATTAACCGGCACCGTGTTTTTAAGTTGGTTCTATACCAATGTAAATAATGCGCGCAATGATTTCAGCAATATTGAAACAACTTTGCCGGGGATTCAAAGTGAACCATTGGTTTGGTTTAATGATAATTCCGATCGACAAAATAATGAACCATCCCATTCTCCGGACGAAGTGGGATCATCGGTTTGGTTCAAATGGATAGCGCCCACAACCGGCGTGGCAACGTTTAACGCGTTTGATTCTGGAGTGCAGACCGCGGTATTTACCGAGAATTCGGTAAGTCGAACAGTAAGTTTTATCATTCCCTTTCTCATTCATGTATATACCGGCACCAATTTCACCCATCCCGATTTTACCTCGATATCGGGCAATAACGGTGAGTGTTTTGGCAGTTTGACTTTTCCTGCCCAAGCCGGCACAACCTATCATATCGCGGTCGATAGCGTCAAATTGGAATTCAATCTTGATATCGATCAGGATGGAGATACTGAAACCAGAATGGTTACCAATGCCATTGGTTGTTTTTCCTTGAATTGGCAGATGGATGTCCCCGATCCGTTGTCCCAATTCCAGTGGCACCTGGCGAATACCGGCCAGGAATTCGGCGCCATCGGAGAAGATCTCCATCTCGGTGCCACCAACGATTCCTATACAGGCGCCGGCCAGGTGATCGCGGTGATTGATAATGGTGTGGAATTAACTCATCCCGATTTGGCGCCGAATATTCAACCGAACCTGAGTCGTGATTTTGTCGATGATGACAATGATCCCCTCGCTTCCACTGGAATCGTCGGGAATGGGGATCATGGCACCGCGGTCGCGGGCATCATCGCGGCCAGGGGCGCCAATCAAATCGGCGTTCGTGGTATCGCTCCCGCTGCCAAACTGACCGCCTATCGGGTCCAGGATGTGAATGGCAATTTTACCGATGTCGATCTTGCCAATGCCCTGAGTCGAGATTCCGCAGAGATTGAGATTTATAACAACAGCTTTGGTCCTCCCGATGCTTCCGCCTACCTTAGCGACCCACCCACGTTGGTAAAAGATGCCTTGCGTCATGGGTTTTATCAGGGGCGGGGCGGATTGGGTAATATTATTGTTTGGGCGGGTGGCAACGGTGGCAATAAGGACAATTCCAACCTCGATGGTTTTGCCAATTCCCGTTACACCATTGCGGTGGCTGCCAGCACGAATTTAGGGAAGAAATTTTCGTTATCGGAAAAAGGCGCGAATATTTTTATCAATGCCCCGAGTGGCGGCGGAAGCATGAGAATCGCGACCACGGATCGGCAAGGGAGCAATGGCTTTGAATTAGGCGATTATACCTGTGAATTTGGTGGCACGTCGGCGGCGACCCCGATGGTTTCCGGAGTGGTTGCCTTGATGTTGGAGGCGAATAACCTGTTGACATCACGCGATGTCATGGCGATTCTCATGGAAACCGCGATAAAAAATGATCCCGATGATATCGATTGGGCAACGAATGGTGCGGGTTTTCATGTCAATCATGGTTATGGTTTTGGGCGCGTTGACGCGGCGGCGGCAGTGAACCAAGCACCGGGCTGGGTAAGATTAAAACCGGAAGCCAGCGATAATTACGATCGTGCCTTTTCTCCTGCCAAGAACATTCCCGATGATAATTCAACGGGGGTCAGCGATACCATTACCATTAATGGTGACAATGACATCGCGGCCATCGAATATGTCGAAGTCGTATTTCATGCCCCAGATCATTCGCATTTCCATGAACTATCCATTGAATTGCATCATTTCCCGCAGGGGGCGACGGTCGCGACTTCAAGTATACTGGCGGAAAAAATTGACGCCACCGATCAATCGCACCATGATCCGGATATGAATACCGAAACCAATGACACCAGAACCTACGATCACTGGACTTTTGGCAGTGTCCGTCATTATAAGGAAAAAGCCAGCGGCGATTGGATTTTGACGGTGAAGGATATGGCTGCCGGCACAGTGGGGACCTGGGAATCGTGGTCGCTGAAACTCTATGGCACCAAAGTCGCCAATGCCGGGCCGGACCAATCGGTCAATGAAAGCAGCCAGGTCACTCTCGATGGGAGTAACTCCTATGAGGGTGGAGGCATTACGTATTCATGGACGCAAACATCCGGCGCCACTGTGACCTTGAGTAATGCGGATCAGAAGATGGCTTCATTTACCGCGCCATCCGTGGTATCCGATGCAATTGTTCTGGAATTCAAACTGACGGTGACCGATGGCGATGGTGATCACGTCGATACTGTAAAGGTAACAGTGCGGGGAATCACAAATGTTTCTGGCATACCAGTATCAGGCGGCTGGAATCTGCTCCCCATGCCGGTTATATCAACCCAGACCATAGGCGAGATTTTTTCCTCCGCTGGCGGCCAGCCCGTGCCCAAGATCGGCAAAGTCTGGGAGTGGAACGGAGATCAATATATCCAACTTGCTGATGATCAGACGCTGTCGGCGCAGAAAGCCTACTGGTATTACCTGCCGGAAAATTTTGCCGGCACTACATTCTCACTAACCGGTCAAAAACCCGATCCGCTGGTCACCCTCATCGCCAACCAGTGGCACTTGCTGGCGACCAGCCGGACTCAACCCAAACCGACAAACAATGTCACGGGCACGATCTGGCGCTGGAAAGCGAATCGGTATCAGGCGGTTCTCGCCAACGAACAGTTGATGCCGGTGATCGGCTATTGGATCTTCAGCAATACTGGGGGGATCATCAATTTGTAAAATTGAATAGGTATGCCCACTGTCTTGATAATTGGTCGTTTTCGATTTCATTTTTACTCGGATGAAGGAAATGAGCCGGCACATATTCATGTGCGATCAACTGAAGGAGAATGTAAGTTTTGGTTGAAGCCTATTCTCTTGGCGAAAAATCGAGGGTTAGCCTCGCATGAATTGAGAGAGATTGAACGAATGATTTACCGGCATCATGATTTATTAACAGAGAAGTATTATGAGTACCACAATTATTGATTCGAATATTGAGACTGAACCAGTTGCTATTCGCGTTTGGGTGGAAAAACGGATTGTATTTTTAGAACTATTTGATGGTCGGATTGTCGGTTTTCCTGCTGATCGATTTCGAATTTTGAGAAGAGCCAGTAATGAACAGCTTCAAAATGTCTCATTGGAATTAAATGGCTTTGCGCTCCGTTGGGAGGAATTGGATGAAGATATAACCGTTCCAGGGGTTGTTGCCGGTTATTTTCAATTGCCATATCCCGAGAATGCAATTGATTGAACAGGCATCCTGATGACGATTGGCATCATGCTACCATCATCGATTCTATAATTTCAAATCTATAATCACTAATCTGAATCATACTTCTTACTTCTATCTTCTAAATTCTATCTTCTCACTTCTCCATTCTCACTACTAACTTCTCTCTTCCCATGATCCCCATTCTCGTCACCGGCGGCGCCGGATATATTGGCAGTCATACCGCGAAGGTGCTGGCACAAAATGGTTTTCAACCGATTGTGTATGATAATCTCAGCCTGGGCCATCGCGCCGCGGTGCGCTGGGGACCATTGATTGAGGGTGATCTGGCTGATGCCCGGCTGCTGCGCGAAACCCTGCGGCAGCATAAGGTCAAGGCGGTAATTCATTTTGCCGGTTTTTCCTATGTCGGAGAATCCGTTACCGCGCCGCGCAAGTACTTCCATAATAACGCGGTTAACACCCTCCATTTGCTGGATGCCATGAGTGATTGCGGCGTCGACAATATTGTGTTCTCCTCGACCTGTGCGGTTTATGGCGAGCCTGAAATCATTCCCATTCCAGAGAGTCATCCCACCCGGCCGATCAATCCCTATGGCGACAGCAAGTTATTCATCGAAAGAATGTTGCATGCCTATTCCCAGGCGTATGGATTGCGCTGGATCTCCCTGCGTTATTTCAATGCCGCCGGCGCCGATCCCGCTGGCGAAATCGGCGAAGACCATGATCCGGAATCACACCTGATCCCGTTATGCATTTTCGCGATACAGCAGAAGATTCCATTTTTACAGTTATTTGGCACCGATTATCCCACTCCCGATGGCACCGCCATTCGCGATTATATTCACGTCCTCGATCTGGCTGCCGCTCATGAGCTGGCGGTGCGGAATCTCCTCGATGAGAAGGGGAATTTTGTCTGTAATCTCGGCACCGGCACCGGCTGTTCCGTGCGTGAGGTGATTGCCGCTGTCGAAAGGGTCAGCGGACAACCCGTGCCATTCAAGGAGAAGGGACGGCGAGCCGGAGATCCTCCGGAATTAGTCGCCAATACACAAAAGGCATATCACCTGTGGAACTGGCGACCGGTTTACAGTGATCTCGATACCATCGTCCGCACCGCGTGGAATTGGCATGCAAAAGCTTCTCTTGCTTAAGAATTTCCAGGATGCTCATGCTCTGATATTATTAACCACGGATTTCACGGATTAACGCGGATGTGGAGTAGAGAGATCATCGTGAGGTTGGAGATTCTCAGTGGAGAATATTGCCATCGGAGAATTGGCTAGGGACAGGCGTAGTTTGTACCTGACCAATTAGCCTGATAGCATATCCTTCAATTGAAGGATACTTAAACCTCACATGGTGTAAAATTATCCGCGAATATCCAAGTCATCCGTGGTAAAAAAATCCCGCAAAACCAATTTAGTAAAAATAAACCAGCAAATAAGATGGACAACATTGAAGAGTTAATTAAAGCTGGCGAATCGGAAACTTTGGAGTTTAAACGCTCAACTTCCTTGATTCGTGAAGGGATTGAATCCCTGGTTGCTTTTGCCAATCAAAGGGGAGGGCAGGTAATTTTTGGCATCGCGGATGATGGCACTGTTATTGGTCAACAGGTCTCCGATGATACCCTGAAAAACCTGGCCAACGCCATCAAGCTAAATACTGATCCCAAGCTTTACCCGTCAATCAAAAAACTCATGATCGAAGGAAAGGAATGTATTGTGGTAACCATTGAAGAAAGTCCATTGAAACCCCATCTGGCATTGGGACGGGCTTTTTTACGTCTAGGGCCCACGAACCAGGTACTGAATCGGGATCAATATGAGTTATTGATCCGGCAGCAAAAAAATGGTTATGAATTTGATGACCAAATCAATCGCGATGCGCGCATGGATGACATCGATGAATCATCCGTGCATGAATTTCTTGAGACCGCCAATGCGGTGCGCAATCTCAATGAAAGCATGTTTTTATCGACTGACATGATTTTGCAAAAGTTGGGATTGATCAGGGACAACGCTCTGACGAATGCGGCAATATTACTTTTTGGAAAATCGCCGGAAAAATACTTTGCCGGTCATTATGAAGTAAAATGCGGTCGCTTCAATGAGGATCATGGATATGCTGAAATCATGGATGAAAATGAGTTTAATACCGGTCTGATTCAGGCGGTGAAATTGACCCAGGGTTATCTCTTGCAAGCCTTGCATAAACAATACCGCAAAAACGGCGGCCAAGGTGCAGAAAAATTGGAGTATTCACCTCTGGTTATCCGGGAGTCGATTGTGAATATGCTGGTGCATCGCGATTATCGGCAGGGCATCAAAAGTACCATCGAGATCCGTCCCTCCGCCATTAGCTTTTTTAATCCCGCGACTTTGTTTGGTCCCACAATTACACCGGAAACCTTAAAACGACGACATCCCTCTCGTCCGGGTAATAAACTGATTGCTAAAATATTTTACCTGATGGGGCTGTTTGAAAATTGGGGCAGCGGCACCTTGCAGATCATCGATGGGGCCATTGCCGCGGGCAAAGTTGAACCTGATTTTGTGTATCAGGATGGGATGTTCCAACTGATATTGCATCGTTGATTGAGCATGACCGGAATAAACTGATGGTGTCAGCGATCAACATCTCGCGCTTGGAAGTGGCAGTTTGCGGCCTCCTTTTTCTGGTTTTTTCCTGGCCGATATTACATATTCTCGCCGCCATATATTCGGTGGAACCCGATTACTCTCATGGGTTCATGGTCCCGCTCGTTTCCGCCTACGCCGCCTGGCAGATTTCACAGGACAATCCCCGCGATAAATTAACCGGACTGCCACATCTGGCGCTTGGATTAATCTGCCTGGCGATGGGTATTTTGATGATTATCATGGGCATGTGGTATCAGATTGCCCTGTTGCCTGAAGGCATGGGGGTCGGCTTTTTGGGAGCCGTTGGCATTGGCGCGATGGTGATTGGTTGTACCGCGATCGGCGGCGGATTGCGTGCGATCAAATCCTATTCATTTCCTCTTGTTTACCTGATTTTTGCGATTCCCTTTCCCCAATCATTGACCCAACCGTTTACCCTGTGGCTGCGGGAGTTGGTTTCCGCAATTGGCGAAAGGATGATTCGCCTGATCGGATTGACGGTTTATCGCGAAGGGAATGTCCTGCATCTGGCCAATAGCACCTTGGGGGTGGAAGACGCCTGCAGTGGAATTCGGTCGTTTTGGATGTTATTGGCTGGAGCGGTTGCCTTGGGATGGTTGTTGCAATTGCCATGGAAGCGGTCTCTGTTCCTATGGTTATGCACCCTGCCAATCTCAATCGCGATGAATTCCCTGCGGGTGGTGTTTACCGCGGTGATGGTGGTACGTGTGTCCCCGGAATTTGCTTCCGGCTGGCGGCATGAACTCAGTGGTTGGTGCACCTTCATTGGCGGGTTGGTGGTACTGATTCTGCTGGCGAACCTGATTTCTCCTGACCAGCAGTTGTCAGGGAAAGGAATAAATAAACCGACCCGCGATTTAGGATCCGGAGCAGGTATTTTCTCCCCTCCGGTAAAGATTCATCGGTTCGCGCTTTGTTGCATCCCCTTGCTTGGTTCGGGTATTTTTGCCAACCAAATGATCCTCGGGCATTATCATCCGAATGAGGATACTCATATAATCGAGCGGAGATCCCTAAGCGAATTCCCTGAACGACTTGGAAAGTTTCAAAAGGTTGCGGACAGTTACATCAGTCCCGGGCAATTGGAAATGTTAAACCCGACTGAATATCTGATTCGAACCTTCGCGCGCGATGGTCACCTGGTCGAACTGAGATTACTCTTTTGGGATGCCTTGTTATTCGCCGATGACTGGCGCGGTCAAGGATATGTCGCCGGTCACAATCCGGAAAAATGTTTTCCTTCATGGGGGTATCGCAAAGTGGAGGAATTCAGGCTTCAGTCTTCTCCCCTGGGACCGCGGACGGTGATGAGTCTTTTTGAGAAAGAGGGGAAGAAATCGCTGGTATTGTTCTGTTACAAAAGCCGTTTTTCCAAAGACCTTGGCGACGCGATCGGCGACAAATTAACCACCCTTTTGACATCATGGAATAATCCGGTCATCAATCGTGGATCGCAATATTTGATTACCATCATTGTTGACGGCAATCAGGATCTCGAAACAGCCAAACACCACGCCAGCGAATTCGCGGCGGTTCTGACACCGCTTTTGCCCGGATATGGAATCAACGTTCACTGATGCGGGTACTGGAGAATATGAATTTGACAGCAAACAGTCATATCCTTCTACTGTTATGACAGCTTTTCTAACCGGGGATTACGAAGCAGCTCAGGTCGGGAGACCTGGAGGTGTTAAGCGTCGGTTGGAGTTCAGGATTCAGTCTGCTCCGCTCTTCGGCCAATACGTTGAGCCGCGGGATATCGCGGATATCGGGTTGGAGTACAGGCTTCAGCCTGCTCTGCTCTGCGGCTGTCATCGGAAGCAGTCCCGCATTGCGGGACGGTACTATAACCTAGACTGCAATCTGATGGGGTTCAGTAGATCTATCAATGCGGGGTGTTGCCCAAAGATATCCGCAAGCAAAATGAATAGGGTGTTGTTTATGAAATTAACTTCTTGGTTTGATGCTCTGCTGCATCAAGAAGCTTTGCCAGGCATACTGTGAACCCACCAGACATTAAAACAACGGACGGAGACGATTCCGAATGGACGATGATCATTCGTCCCGTGTCGTCCTGGTTCGATCTGCGCCTGCGCGAATTGTGGCTGTACCGTGATCTGATCGCTCTCTTTGTTCATCGCGATTTCGTCGCGCAGTACAAACAAACCATCCTCGGGCCAGCCTGGCATCTGATTCAACCCCTACTGACGACCCTGACCTTCACCTTCGTCTTCGGCAAGATCGCTCAACTGTCAACCGATGGGCTGCCGCAATTCCTTTTTTATATGTCCGGATCAATCACCTGGAGTTATTTTTCCCATTGCCTGACCAGCACCTCCGCCACCTTTATCGCCAATGCCGGAGTCTTTGGCAAGGTGTATTTCCCGCGCCTCAGTGTTCCGGTGGCGATCCTGATCACCAATCTGATCTCCTTTTCGGTCCAGTTTGCATTATTTCTCTTTTTCATGGCATTTTTTTGGTGGCGTGGCGCGGCCTTCAATCCCAATATCTGTATTCTTTTAACTCCGATCCTGCTCGTGATCATGGCCGCGCTGGGATTGGGATTCGGGATTATTGTTTCATCCCTGACGACGCGTTATCGGGATCTGCGCCAATTGGTGAATTTCGGGGTGCAATTATTGATGTACGCCACCCCGGTGATATATCCCCTTTCCAGTATTCCGGATAAATATAAAATTTTCATTATGGCGAATCCCATGACTCCGATCATCGAAACCTTTCGTTATGCCTATTTGGGCGCTGGAAGCATCAATAGTCTGCATCTACTCTATAGTGTTGGAGTAACTCTGGTGATCGTGATGATCGGCCTGGTGATCTTCAATCGGGTTGAACGCACCTTCATGGATACCGTTTGATCCAGTCACTTGACTAACCACTTCCGTGAAAAATAACAAGCAATTCTCGGTGATCTGGCATTCGTTTGCATTGGCAAAATCTAAAAACAGAAAGCGAAAAATTGGTGGCAGTTCCGCCGCGTTGGTATGGTATGCTGATCCCAATCACTTTATCCCTTTTATCCAGAGGTCAGTGAGCACATGAAGATTGGCAAAAAAGAGTACAATCGAGATCATGCGTTGATTATCGCCGAGGTTGGTCAAGGTTATGACGGCAGTCTGGGCATGGCACACGCGTTTATCGATGCCATCGCCATTTCCGGCGCCAACGCGGTAAAATTTCAGACCCACATCGCGGCTGCCGAAAGTACCCCAACCGAACCCTGGCAAATCAAGTTTGGTTATCAGGATAAATGCCGCTACGATTATTGGCAGCGGATGGAATTCAGCCCCGAACAATGGCGCGGACTTAAGCAGCACGCCGAGGACCGGGGATTGATTTTTTTAAGTTCGCCATACTCTCTGAAGGCAGTGGAGCTGCTTATGAGTCTGGGCATCAATGTCTGGAAAATTCCGTCAGAGGAAGTTGGCAATATGCAGTTGCTTGAAGCGGTGATTCAAACCCGCCTGCCGATTATCCTTTCCAGTGGAATGAGCACCATTGCCGAATTGGATCGTGCGGTTGCCGCGATTCAACCTCATGGCAATCAAATCGCTATTTTACAATGCACCAGCGAATCCCCCTGCCCGCCGGAGCATGTCGGGCTGAATCTGATTTCGGAAATCCGCAACCGCTATGGCTGTGAGGTTGGTTTGTCGGATCATTCCGGGACCATATATCCCGGTCTTGCGGCGGTGTCACTGGGCATTCAAATTTTAGAAATTCATGTAACCCTGAGCCGGGAAATGTTCAGCCCCGATATGAGCGCGTCGATAACCACAGCGGAACTCAGGCAATTGGTCACGGGAGTTCGTTATATCGAAAAGATCTTATCCCATCCGGTGGATAAAAATACCATGGCAGAAAAACTCGAACCGATGCGCCGGTTGTGTACCAAGAGCCTGGTCGCAGCCAGAGATCTGCCGGTGGGAACAATTCTGCAACGACATCACCTGGCAAGCAAAAGACCCGGCCTCGGCATCCCCCCCGAACAGCTTGATAATGTACTGGGGAAGCGGGTAATAACTGATTTAAGGGCGGATGATCTCCTTGATTATGAATTTCTTACCTGAACGGGGAAGAATTCGAATAGGCGCTAATGTCGCCGACCGAACGATGGCAGGAAAGTATGATGTTATGGGAAATCCCTGGCTTAGTGACATTGAAAGGGTAGATGACCAAGAAAATCTATTATATATGTCGTCATTAAACGCCTGACAGAATGGTCAATTTGTGGCCGTCGGCGCTGACTTTATGTCCACGATTTCTAAATCTTATCCGTGTCCATCCGCGCTATCAGTGGTAAAAGAAGATGAAGAAAATGACCGCGGATCACACGGATTAACGCGGATAAGTCAAAGAAGTAAGTCGATGACTGTAAGTGTCCACTGCGGTTGTCAGCGCGCCATTCTCGACCGTGATACTAATTGAGAATGGTTCACCAGCGCCGGTGAGGGTTGCGAAAACCTAAATTTTCGAACCCTCTTCGCCGCCGGTGACAAGTTGTTCATACTGAATCGTATGAACAACCGCGCTGACCTCAGGATGATTTTTCGTGTGGTTCGTGTCCTTCGTGGTTAAATACACCTGAAATAATATCCGCGTATATCCTGGTAATCCGTGGT